>DASZMX010000100.1:0-44476 GCA_035551475.1 Verrucomicrobiia bacterium | reverse complement strand
CGTACGCCGGGCAAATCAGCATCAACTCCGGCCGCTTGGCCAGGTCCTCGGCGATCCGCTGGTCAAAGACCCGTCCCGCCGGGGACAATAAAATCACATGCGTCCGCTCGCTCGCCAGCGCCTGGACCGCTTCAAAAATGGGCTCGCATTTGAGCACCATTCCCGGCCCGCCCCCAAACGGCCGATCATCGACCGTTTTATAATTATCGTGGGTGTAGTCCCGCAGGTTATGCACCCGCAAATCCACCAACCCGTTCCGGCGCGCCCGCTGCATAATGCTCACATCCATCGGTCCCGTGAACATCTCCGGGAACAAAGTGAGCGCGTCGATTCTCAAGCTAACCCGCCGCCGGGGGAGGCGGCTCCTCCACGATTTCCAAGGTGCATCGCAACGCTTTCTTGGCGCTGCCCGCCAATAGCAACGACCGCAACGCATTGATCGTGATCCCCTGGCGTCCGATCACCTTGCCCACGTCGTCCGGATGCATCCGCAACTCGTAAATGGTCAAGGCATCCTTCACTACGGGCGTGACCGTCACCGCGTCAGGCTTGCTGACGAGACCTTTGACCACGTATTCGAGGAAGGCTTGCATGGAGCCAAAATCTTACGCCGCCGCCGCTGGGGCCGAGCCGAGCCGCTTGATAAAGCTGGCCACGGTTTCGCTGGGCTGCGCGCCTTTGCTCACCCAATACTTGGCGCGATCCAGGTCGAGCTTGACGTTGTCGCCCTTTTTCAGAGGCTGATACGTGCCGATCTCTTCAATGAACTTCCCGTCCCGCGGGCTGCGGGAATCGGCCACCACAATGCGGAAATACGGAGAGTTCTTGGCTCCGACCCGCTTCATGCGAATTCTAACTGCCATAAAAATTATCGCTTCCAAATCGCCAGAACACCCGGCGCCTCAAAAAGAGTTGGGGATATTACGTGCGACGCTCGGGATTGGCAAGCGTCGATTTTGAGCCGCATTAAAGCCCGATAGGGGCTTGCCCTGAGGGCAAAAGTAGGGTTTAGTAGGACACAATTGTCTTGAGAATCGTTGGGCGCGATTCTCGCCGCTTTATTGATGAAACCAACGGTTCGTAACTTTCTGGCAGGTCTCTCATTTTTCCTGGCTATCCTCGTGGTTGACGCCGCGCCGCGGCCACTGCTTGATCAACGCATTCCTGATGCCGTAGCGACGGCCAGCGTCATTGGAAAACTGCCCGCCGACCGCCAATTGGACCTGGTGATCAGCCTGCCATTGCGCAATCGCGCGGCGTTGACCAATTTGCTTGAGCAGATCTCCGATCCGGCCAGCCCGAATTATCGGCATTATCTAACCCCCGCGCAGTTTACCGAGCAATTTGGGCCGGCCGAGGCGGATTATCAGACGGTCATCGCCTTTGCGCAAAGCAACGGCCTGCGGGTCACGCACACCCATGCCAACCGCACGCTGGTCGATGTGCGCGGGCCGGTCGCGGCGATCAACAAGGCCTTTCACTTGACTCTCACGGAGTATCAGCATCCCACCGAGCAAAGGACGTTTTTTGCGCCCAATGTTCCGCCGACGCTCGATCTGCCCACGCCCGTCTTGAGCGTGGCGGGCCTGGATAATTTTGCTGTGCCCCGTCCCTTGCTGAAGCCGCAACCGCTGCGCACGAATCAGGCGAAGCCACAAAGTTTGAACGGGTCGGGGCCGGGCGGGAATTATATAGGCCAGGATTTCCGGACGGCTTATGCGCCCGGCGTGACTTGGAATGGCGCCGGCGAAAAGGTGGGGTTGCTGGAGTTTGATGGTTATTATCCCCAGGACATTCCCGCATACGAAGACCAGGCTGGCCTGTCCCATGTGCCCGTGACCAACGTCCTCTTAAACACCCCGGGACTGCCCGCGACGCTCAACGGCACGGAGGAAGTTTCATTGGACATTGACCTGGTCATCGCCATGGCGCCGGGATTGTCCGAAGTGATCGTGTACGAGGGCATCGATGGCCGCGATATTCTTAACCAAATGGCCAACGATGACACGGCGCGGCAGTTAAGCTCCTCGTGGACCTTCGCCACCGACGCTGCCATCATCCAGATTTTTCAGCAACTTAATGCGCAGGGGCAATCATTCTTCCAGGCGGCGGGCGACAGCGATGCGTATCCGGGAGCGACAGCTCCTCCTACGGATGTGCCGTATTTAACCTGCGTGGGTGGAACAACGCTTTCAATGACTTCCGGCGCTGGCGCGTATGCTTCTGAAACCGTGTGGAATTGGGGCGGCGGTGAAGGCACTGGCGGCGGCGTGAGCGCGTCATTTTCCATTCCCTCCTGGCAGCAGGGAATCGACATGACATTGAACCAAGGTTCCACCACGCACCGGAACATTCCCGATGTGGCGGCGGTGGCGGATCAGGTTTTTTCGGTGGGTGACAATGGCAAGCAATTGGCCTTCGGCGGCACCAGTTGCGCGGCGCCGTTGTGGGCCGCGTACGTAGCGCTGGCGAATCAGTTGGCGGCCAGCAATGGTTTGCCCGCCGTGGGATTTATCAATCCGGCGATTTATGCGTTTGGCAAAGGCTCGACTTACGGCGCGCGTTTTCATGACACGACGGTGGGCAACAACGAAGGCCCGTTGACACCCACGAAATTTATTGCTGTGCCGGGCTACGACCTTTGCACCGGCTGGGGCACGCCGAACGGCAGCAACCTGCTTTATGCCTTGGGGCTGCCCGAAACAATGCAAGTCACACCCGTGCAGCCGGAGCCGTTCGCGGGGCCGCTCGGCGGGCCTTTCGGGCCGGCCACACTGACGTTCACCATTGCCAACAGCGGCACCAACGCGCTGGATTGGGCAGCTGGCACGACTTCCTCGCTCTTTGATTTCGCGCCGGCGGGCGGAGTTGTCCCGGCGTTGAGCAGCATTCCCATTACCGTTACGCCGAGGGCGAATGTGGCGAACCTCGATCTCGGCATTTATCTGGCAACATTTTCGTTCACCAATCTGAACGATCATTATGTGCAAAGCCGGACCGTGAGCCTGTTGGTCGCATCCGTGCCTATCATTACAGCGCCGCCGACCAACCAGATTTTGCTGGAAGGCCAATCAGCTTTTTTTCACGTGGCTGCGGCGACCAACGCGCAATTGGCCTATCAATGGTGGCGCGACAATGGCGTGCTCCCCGTCCCTTTAGTTGACTCCAACAATGTGAGCGGCTCGACGACCGCCACCCTGTCTCTGGCGGACGTCACGTTGGGCGACGCCGGCTCTTACTTTGTGGTGGTCAGCAACGCCGCCGGCATCGCGACGAGCAGCAACGCCACCTTGACCCTCACGCCGTCCGGCCCGGTTATGGCTCAGTTGCCCGCCAGCCTCACGCTACTGCCCGGGGAAAACGCGCAGTTTTCGGCCTTGGCCGTTGGCACGCAGCCCATCGCCTATCAATGGAAGTTTAACGGAACCAATTTAAGCAACAACTCGACGATCAGCGGCGCCAACAGCAACACGCTGACCATCGCCAATATTTCGCCGACCTGGGCCGGGAGTTTCACGGTGGTGGCAAGCAATGCGCTGGGGACCAATTCCGCCACCGCCACGCTGAGCGTCAATAGCATCACGGCGCCCGGGGTCACTTTATCCACGCTGTATTCGTTTCCGGGAAATAATTCCGGCGAAACACCTTTTGGCGGGCTCACCACCAACCACGGCTTGCCCACCCTGCTCTACGGCACCACGCTGGCCGGCGGCGCAAGCGGCTACGGCAACGTTTTTAAAATGGCGCCCGGCGGAACGCCGTCGGTGGTCGTTTCATTTAGTTCGGCCAATGGCGCCAATCCGTACGCCGGGCTGACTTTGGGCAGCGATAATTTTCTTTATGGCGTCACCTCGACGGGTGGAACGGGTGGCGGCGGCACAATTTTTCGCGTGAGCAACAACGGTTTCCTCACCACGCTGGCGTCCTTATCCGGTGAGAATGGCAATGAGCCCGTCGCCAGTTTGTTCCAGGCCCATGACGGCGCTTTTTATGGCACGACAGTCCTTGGCGGCATTTTTGGGCAGGGCAACCTTTTTCGCATCACGACGGGAGGATCGTTGTCAACTATTGTTTCATTCGACGGCCTCAACGGGTCGGAGCCCACCGGATCGCTCGTGGAGGATGCTTCTCATAATCTTTATGGCACAACCGAGGCCGGCGGCGCGTACGGAGCGGGGACCATTTTTCAAATCACACCCTCCGGCCAACTCCGCACCTGGATCACCTTCGATGGCTATACCGGCGCGGAGCCGTCGTCGGGCCTGACTTTCGATGCGCAGGGCAATCTCTACGGCACGGCTTACGCCGGCGGTTTTTATGGGGAGGGCGAGATTTTTAAATTGTCGCCCGACGGGTCAGGCGTGGTGCTGTATGATTTCACCGGCGGAACGGATGGGGCCAACCCGTTCGGCGCCTTGCTCCTGGGAGCGGATGGAAATCTTTATGGAACCACGCAAGCCGGGGGGAATTACAATGCGGGCACGGTCTTTGAAATTTCCCCGGATGGCGCCCTCGTGACGCTGGCGGCCTTGGATGGATTCAATGGCGCGCAGCCCACCGGAACCCTGCTGCAATATCAAGGCGACCTTTACGGCACCGCGGCCGCGGGCGGCGCCGACGGCTTCGGCTCCATCTTCAAAGTAAGCCTCTCGGGCCCGTTGCAAATCACAAGTCAACCTGCGGATTTATTGGTTGATCTCGGCGGGACAGGCGTGCTGGACGTGGCCGCTTTCGGCGCCGGTCCCGCTGCCTACCAATGGCGCAGGAATGGAACCAATTTGATCGACGGCGCGACGGTTATCGGCAGCGCCACACGCGTCCTGACCATCACCAACGCCGCCGCAGCCAGCGCCGGCATTTATTCTGTGGTGATCAGCAATGCGTTTGGTTCCGTCACCAGCGCTCCGGCGCGGGTGCAAGTGCTCATCTCGACTCCCGAAATCACCCAGCAGCCGTCGGATGCCTCCATCCTCGCGGGTTCGGCCGTGACGCTGGCCGTGCAGGCCGCCGGTGATTATCCCCTCACCTATCAATGGTATCAAAATGGCGCCGCCCTCGCCGACAACGCCCGCATCTCCGGCTCGACCAGTTCCGTTTTGACCATTCAACAAAGCACCGCGAGCGACGCCGGGACTTACTCCGTGATTGTGTCCGACGACTTATTTTATGAGCAAAGCTCCAACGCGGTCGTGACGGTCTCGCCGCTGAGCGCGCCGGGCTATGCCTTGCAAATCATGCATTCGTTCAAAGGCAGCGACGGCGCCAATCCCAATGCCAGCCTGATGCAGGCGCGCGATGGCAACTTGTATGGCACGACGGTGAATGGCGGCGCGGAAAACGGCGGCGCGCTTTTCAGTGTCAATACGAATGGCGGATTCGCCACGTTTTATTCGTTCACGGGCGGCTCGGACGGCGCAAATATTTACGCCGCCTTGACCCAGGGAGCGGGCGCAGACCCGAATCTTTATGGCGTCGCGGCCGCCGGCGGCGACAGCGCGCTTGGCACAATTTTCCGCGTGGCAACGAACCAGGCCGTGACTGCGCTGCATGAATTTACGGGCGGCGACGACGGCTCTTCGCCCAACGCCCCGCTCACTTTAGGCAACGACGGCCGCCTCTATGGCTCCGGCGCCGATGGCGGGGTGTACGGTGAAGGAACCGTTTTCGCCGCGAGCACCAATGGCGCGGTCACCCCTCTGTATGCCTTTAGCAGCTTCACTGATGGAGCGATTCCCATTGCTGGTTTGACGCTGGGACCCGACGGAAAATTTTATGGCTCGACCTATCAAGGCGGAGCTTTTGGGCTGGGCATTTTATTTGCCATCAACACCAATGGAGCCTTGGCCACGCTGCATGATTTTTCAGGCGTGGACGGCGCCAACCCGCTGGCCAGCCTCGCTTCGGGGTCGGATGGAAAATTATATGGGACAACATATCTCGGCGGAAACAATGGGTTTGGCGACGTGTTCAGCCTGGCAGCCAACGGGACTTACACGAATATTTTTTCGCTCAATTACGCGGACGGGGCTCTGTTAAACGCCGGGCTGACCCCCAGTGGCGACGGCGGATTCTTCGGCGCGGCGCAGAATGGCGGTCCCGGCGGCGCGGGCGGCATTTTTAAGATTACCACCAACGGAATTTGCACGCCGATCTTCTGGTTCACCGGCACGAACGGCGCTTATCCCGAGGCCGCGCCGGTGCGCGCCAGCGACGGCTATTATTATGGCACAACTTTCTTTGGCGGAACGCATAATGCCGGAACCGTATATCGTTTCAGCGTGCCCGCGCCGCCGCAAATCACCGCGCAACCCGCCGACGCGGTGGCTTATTTCGGAAACAACGTCAGCTTCAGCGTGGCGGCGGCCAGTTCCACCGCGCTTGCGTACCAGTGGTATTTTAACGGCGCGGCGATCCTCCAAGCCACCAATGCCGTTTATAGTTTGACAAACCTCGCCGCCACCAACGCAGGCTCCTACGCGGTAACGCTGATGAACGCCGGCGGCTCGATCACCAGCCGATTGGCCACGCTCAGTTTGGCCGCGCCGCCTTTGATTGCCAACGGCGGATTTGAAACGGGGGATTTCACGGGCTGGACCCTCTCCGGCAATGATCAAAATTTCATCGTTCAGAGCAATGCCGTTTCCGTCCATGGCGGAATATTTGGCGCGCAATTGGCGGCCACCAACGCCTTGGGTTATCTTACCGAAATCGTTCCGACCACACCGGGAACAGCCTATATCGTTTCACTGTGGATCAACATTCCAGTCGCCCCGCTCGAACTGTCCGTGGCCTGGAATGGCGGAGGCATCGCGGATGAAACAAACTTAACCGCGACTGGTTGGACCAATCTGCAATGGGTTGTCACCGCCACCAACGCCGCCAGCGCCGTGACCATCGGCGCGCGAGCTGACGCCGGATTTTTTGGCGTGGACGATGTCACCGTGACTCCCCTCCCCCTGCTGGAAGCGGCCACCGTTTCAGATCCGCCCGGGCAAACGCCGGAAATTACATTTGACTGGAGCGCCAGCCCCGGCTCGAAGTATCAAGTGCAGTTCAAAGACGCCTTGTCCGCCGCGGTTTGGACGAATCTTGGCCCGCCCACCAACGCCGGTCTCGGCCCCGTCGGCATCACCGACGCGCTCACGAACGCCCAACGGTTTTACCGGATTGTGTTCGTGCCTTGAGGAAAAAAATGGCGACCCTAACGGGAATCGAACCCGTGCCACCGCCGTGAAAGGGCAGTGTCCTAACCGCTAGACGATAGGGTCGTCAAACGCTGAAATATAAACGTCGCCCTCCTGATGTCACGCGAAATTGTGCGGCATTTTGGGATGAGACGGGAACATCACCCAGTCTCCGGCCTTCAGGCCAAGCGCGTGCCCCGGCAAGAAACGCTTACGGATTGGCCAGGCGATAGAAAAGGGCTTGGTGCGCGGAAAGGTCGGCGTTGGTAAAGGCCCCGTGGCCTTCGGCATCTCCCACGTTGGTAAAAACCGGCTGCCAATTGAGGGGAGATTCCAAACCCGTTGCCTCCTCCAGGATGTTGGTCTGCCCAGGCGCGCTCGTTAAATCCAAGCGCAGGCTGTTTGTCCCCGTGCGCGTGAGGCGCAACGAAGACGGTGAGGCCACCGTGATCGAGACGACACTGCTCGTGACACTGCCAAACGGACTTGTGATGATGACGTCGTAACTCCCGGACTGGCTGGCGCCGAGATTATTAAGCTCCAGGCTTGGCGCGTTGTGGGTGGTAACTTCCCGGATGCGTTGGTTTCCGAAGTCGGCAATAAATAAATCGCCAAGAGTATCGACCGCCAAATTGGAGGGGGCATTCAACGCGGCATTGGCAGCCGAGTCGCCATCACCGGAGTAGTAGCCAAAGCCGGCGAACCCGGCGCTGGGATAGCTCGCATCAGGGTGGCGAGGCCCATCACCGACAAGGGTCGTTATGATGCCGTCGGGTGTGACTTGGCGAATGCGATCGTTGAGCAAATCGGCAATCAGCAGGTTGCCGGATCCATCCGTGGCCACGCCGGACGGAGCGTTTAATCCGGCGTTGGTGGCAGCCCACCCGTCGCCAGAGAAAGTTCCTGGGCCGCACTCGGGGCAGCCGTGGGAGAAGTTATAAGCTCCATTGCCGGCCACGGTCATGATGATGCCGTTGGTTCCCACTTCGCGGATACGTTGGTTGTAATTATCGGCAATGTACAAATTGCCGGCGCCATCCACCGCCACGCCGGTGGGAATTTGCAGGCTGGCGTGCTGGGCCAGGCCGCCATCACCCCAGTAACCTGGCGCTCCATTGCCGGCCACCGTGGTGATCACGCCGTTCGTTTCCACCTTCCGGACGAGATTGTTTTGGCTGTCTGCGATGAACAAATTGCCGCTCCCATCCACCACCACGCCCAGCGGATAGTTTAAGGCGGCGTTGGTGGCCGGGCCACCATCGCCGAAAAAGCCATTGGTTCCATTGCCCGCGACCGTGGTGATGATGCCGTTGGTTCCCACTTCCCGGATGCGCCCGTTGCCGTAGTCCGCGAAAAACAAATTGCCTGCGCCATCCAGGGCCACGCTGGCAGGATAGTTTAACTCGGCGTTGGTGGCTGGGCCGTCATCCCCAGAAAAGCCGTTTGTGCCATTGCCCGCCACCGTGCTGATGACGCCGTTGGCGGCCACTTTGCGGACGCGATTGTTATAGAAATCCGCGATAAACAGATTGCCCGCGCCATCCACCGCCACGCTGGCAGGATAATTCAGTTCGGCGTTAGTGGCCGGGCCGCCATCCCCGGAAAAGCCATTCGTTCCATTGCCCGCCACGGTCGTGATGAGATTTGGTAAATTTGTTCCATTAAGTTGCCATTGGTAAGTGAAGGGGCCGGCGCCGGAGACCTCGATGCTAAGGGCGGCTGCCCCGCCGGCCACAGCGGTTTGGTTGGTCGGCTGCGTACTGATGGACGGAGGGAGTCCAACGGTGAGAGTGGCCACGCTGCTGGTGGCCGAGCCGTAGAGATTGGTCAACTCCACTTGGTAGCCGCCGGCATCGGCGAATCCCACATTCGTCAGTCCCAGGACGCTGTTAGTCTGTCCGGCAAGGGCCAATCCGTTTAAATACCATTGATAGTGGAAGGGCTCCGTCCCCGTGGCGGACACGCTAAATCCGACAGCCCCGCCGACTCCTGCCGGCTCACTTATGGGCTGCTGCGTAACGGCGGGGGGCAGGAGCACAGTCAGCACGGCGACAGAACTCGTGACACTGCCGCTGGGACTCATCACCACGACATCGTAGTTCCCAGCCTGGTCGGCTGTAACATTATTCAGCCAGAGCGTCGGCCCCAAAAGTTGGCGCACGCGATAGTTGTTGGCGTCGGCGACGAATAAACTTCCCGACGCGCTCGTCGCCAGGGCGGCGGGACCGTTTAATTCGGCGTTGGTCGCCCATCCGCCATCTCCCGAGTAACCTTGCAGCCCGTTGCCCAACACGGTTGTGATGATGCCATTGGTTCCAACTTTGCGGACGCGGTTGTTAAAGAAATCCGCAATGAACAAATCACCGACACCATCCAAAGTCACGTCCCATGGATCGTTGAGCGAGGCGCCCAATGCTGGATTACCATCGCGATTATAGCCTCCTCCCACCACAGTTTGGATGAGGCCATTCGTTCCGACTTCGCGCACCCGGTTGTTGCCGCTGTCAGCGATGAACAGATTGCCCATCTGGTCTATAGCTATTCCGCGTGGAGCATTCAGGCTGGCGTTCCCGGCCGGCCCGTCGTCTCCGGAAAAACCATTCGTCCCGTTTCCCGCCAAGACGGTGATAAGGCCATTGGTTCCCACCTCCCGGATGCGATTGTTCTCGGTTTCCGCGATGAATAAATTGCCGAACCTATCCAATGTTAAATACCGTGGGGCGAGCCGGGCAGCAACGGCCGGACCGTTATTGCCGGGATCATTGGTTCCACCTCCGGCAATCGTGGTAATAATGCCATCAACACTTACTTTGCGGACGCGGCCATTGCCGAGGTCCGCAATAAACAGATTGCCGAAAACGTCCACCGCGAGGCCCCAGGGACTGTTCAAGCTGGCATTGGTGGCCGCGCCGCCGTCGCCGAAAAAACGATTCGTGCCATCGCCCGCCACGGTGGTGACGACGCCGTTCGTGGCTACTTTGCGGACGCGGTTGTTAAGGGAATCGGCGACATACAAGTTGCCCAGGCCGTCCACCGCCACGCCCACCGGCGCAGTGAGGCTGGCATTGGTGGCGGGGCTTCCATCCCCAGAGTAGCCATCCACGCCATTGCCAGCCGCCGTGATGACAATGCCCGGCAGTTCCGCCCCATCGTGCCGCCATTGGAAAGTGAATGGCCCCGCCCCGGAAACCGCGACGTCGAAGGTGGCCGTCTCACCATGGAGCACGGCTTGACTGGCTGGTGGCGTGACGATTATCGGGGCGTCCTGCGCCAAAACGCCATGGCCCAATCCAATAAGCAAGCCAACTAAGATTACTTTGAAATTCTCCATAGTCCCTCCTTGATGCCTCTGCCTTACGTTGCGATCTTGCGCGACCTTTCACGTCGCTTGGCGCCTTCGGATTTGAACTGGAACGCTCGGCGCGCGCGCCACCAACCCTAGCGCCGCAGCCATAGCGCTCAATCGGGGCACGCCTTAACGAGCCATCAATGCATTGACGAGAGGAGCTCCTTGCTCCTGCCGCTCAAATTAAGCCCCGGTTCATTTCACCGCTTTGGGTTCCGTAAGGGAAGGCGCGTTGGTGAGGGGGAGGCGGCCCAGCCAATAACCTGCGCGAGTGTAATGCCACTCCAGCGCGTCAATGTGGGGCTTGGCGCCGATCACGGCCAGGCGGTCAATCGGGCGCATTTTTTTCACCCAGGAATCGTAGGCGTGGTCATCCTCGTAATCCCACATGATGCGGTGATACACGAGAAAATCGTCGTCGGGCATGAGCGTCGGCTCAAAGCCCAGCACATATTTCCACGGTGCATTGGGATTCTTGAAATACGTTTGGTAAAACAGGCGCATGGTGTTGGCGTAGAAAATGCCGCCTTTGCCCGGCAACCACTCGGTCAACGTGGGATCGCTCTCTGTCAAATATTGGTCGTGCAGCGTTGCCGTCCAGCGGCCTCCCACATCCGCCGTCATAGCGCCATAAACTCCCAGCGCCAGCGCGCCGACGCCCAACAGACGTTCGACGGAGTCCGAGACAATGGTGGCTTCGAGCAGGGTTTGCAGGTCGGTGGTCATGACGACCAGCAGGCCGACCATGCCCCAGTCGTACCAGAAGCGCCCGGCGCCGCACCCCAGAATCCAGCCGATTACCGCCAGCCAAAAGGCCGGGTCGCGGCGCAAGGGCTGCCAAGGCGCTTTAATCAAGCCGCGCGCCATCAGCATGGCGCCCAGCACCAGGGCGGGATTGAAATTCAGGGCGGGTTGCAATTCCGTGGCGGCCATGGTTTGGGTGGTGAAATTCCCCACCGCGCGCAACGCCACTTGCACCGCCCCTGTCAAATAATCAATGGGATGGCCGGTGGCGACCCCCGCCAGCACAGCTCCGAGCAGCCAGCCGCAGCCCACGGCCACGCTCCAGCGAATCTGGCCCGCCAGAAAAAACGCGGCGACCATAACCACCCATAAATACCAGGTGCCATGAATATAACAGGCCAGCCCAATGGCGGCGGCAATCCACGCCACATCCCGCAAGCGCGGACCCGCCGGACCGGAGCGGCGCCAGGCGAGCAAGATGAACAACCCGGCGGCAATGGTGACCAAATAAGGCCGCCCGAAGAAGAATCGATTGACCGGATTGCCCACCAGGCAATTAAGAAACAGCGCTCCCAGCCACGCTTCAGGGCGGCGCAGCCAAACCAGCACGACCGCGCTGACCAGCACAAACAGGGTTCCGATGGAAATTTCCACCAGGCTTTCGGCGCCGGCGTCGAACCATCGGTGCCAGACGCGCTGGATCAGATCCCAACCGTATTGAAAATCCACTTTCAACGGCTCGCGCAGCACCATGACCTCCGACCACGGCTTGCCGCTGACGCCTTGCGCGGCGTGGCGGAGGGCATCGTCGGGCGGGAGATAGCCGTACCCAATAATTTTGGCGGGAATAAAAAGGATTGTGCCGATGGCCATGATCCACACCAACAACGGCACATAACGCCGCAGCGCGGCGAACCGCGCTTCCATTGAGGCGGAGAGAGAGGGATCGGCGCTGGATTCTGTCATAGGCTTGGTTCAGGTTCGGCGCTCAAACACAAAAAGATTGTTCAGTCCCAGTTGAAAGGCCGCACGGCGGCGCAGGATGAAAAATTCCTCCGCAAAAATGCGTGTCGTATGGTTGACATCGTAGCCGTGATGCTCCTCGAGGGACATTCCATCGATCAGGCGCAAAGCATGCAGGATTTTGAGGATGCCATCGACCGCCGGGGAAGGCACGGTGATGATAAGCTTTCCTCCCGGCTTGAGGTATTGGGCGCACCCCCGGCCAAGCTCCTCGTAGGTGGCAGGAGGAAAATGCTCCAGAGTGGCGAGCATGGCGATGACGTCGAAAGGTTCAGCCGTCGGCAGGTCCTGGGGGAAGTAACCCGCGATCATGCGAAAACGGCCCACGGCGGCGTGCCGCGGCAGCGTGGGATCGATTCCAATGCTTGACTCGTGCGCGTGGCCCAAGGCGCGGAACAACGCGCCGTCGGCGCTGCCGATGTCGAGGATCCGGGCGCCGCGCGGGATATGAGGCGCGGCTTTGGCAATGCGCCATTTTTGCAGGATGCGATCCGCGGCTTTCATTTCTCGTCGCGCGCGCCCGGCGGCCGGCGCGTGCGCGTTTTCAACCCGAGAATGCTCATGAAAAAACTGGCCGAAATAGTCTGCACGCCAATCACCATCAGCGCGGCGGCGGGAATCAGGCGGCGCAAATTGCGCCCGTAATCCAGCACGCCGTAGCCAGTCTTTTCCCAGGCCAGCAACGCGTGAATCAACATGGCTAGTCCAACTGCCACAATCGCGGCGCCCAGGACAATGCCTCGCTCCAGATTGATGTAGCGGAACACGCCCGTAAATTTGGGATCCTCGGGCAAAAGCCCCTCCGCAATCGCGAACACTTTGGTGAAACAACCGAAGGAAATAAACTGGATGCCGATAATCACCCACATGCAGGCGACCGTCAACGTGCCGACGTCAAACACCATCGGCCCCACGCGCAGCGGTTGGTAGGTCAGCGCGCCCACGACGAGGCCCGCCGCGCACAGCGCGAGTCCCGGCATGAGAAAAAGCCAGCGCGGCGAAAAAATCAGCATCAACCGCAAATGGCGCCAGCCATCCCGCCATGGGCGCAAATGCGGCGTGCGATTGCGCGGGTCGGGGTAAAGCGTCACCGGCGCCTCGGCCATGCGCATGGATTCGAGTGAAGCCTTCATCACCATTTCCGAGGCAAACTCCATCCCGGTGGTCTTCAAATCCATCCGCGCAAAGGCGTCCTTGGAAAATGCGCGCAGACCGCAATGAAAATCATTGATGGGCGTGCGAAAAAGCAATTTCCCGATAAACGACAAAATAGGGTTGCCGATGTAACGATTTTTCCACGGCATGGCGCCGGGCATCACCGTGCCGCCGCCGCGCGGCATGCGGCATCCCATCACGACGTCACAGCCTTCGCGCAGCTTGTCAACAAACACCTGGATTTGCGAAAAGTCGTAGGTGTCATCCGCGTCCCCCATGATGATCCAGCGGCCGCGGGCCGCGAGAATGCCGCCGCGCAGGGCGTTGCCGTAGCCTTTTTCCGCCACCGGCACAACGCGCGCCCCCGCCCGTTCCGCCAATTGCCGGGAGCCGTCGGAGCTGCCATTGTCCGCCACCACGATTTCCCCCGAAACGCCCGCCCGTTGCATTCCCAAGACCGCTTTTTCCACGCAACGCCCGATGGTCTCCGCCTCGTTCAAGCACGGGATTACGATGCTTAAGTCCACCGTCTGCGTTTGGGCGCTCGTCATGGCCAATGCCGAAGAATAACGGCTGAAAGCCATTACGCCAGACGGATTTTCCAAGGCGCGCGCCGCCGCCGGTTAAGAATCGAGGCAATCGCGCACTACTTTCAGCAGGGCGCGCGGATGATAGGGCTTTTGCAAAAAGTTGAGGCCGCGTTTCATGCCGAGATCGTTGGCCATCACTTCCACGCTGTAGCCGCTCGTGAAAATGGATTTAAGGCGGGGATTCTCCACCTTCAGCCGCTCGGCCAGCTCTTTGCCGCTCATGTTGCCCGGCATGACCATGTCCGTCAGAAGCAGATCGACGCGCGCGGCGTGCTGGCGCCAGATGGGAACGGCTTCGGGGCCCGAGCCGGCGGACAACGTGGTGTAACCGTACTGCCGCAAAATTTCGCAAACCATGTTGCGCAGCTCCGGCTCGTCTTCCACCACCAGGATGGTTTCCGAGCCGTAACAATCCTCGTGCGCCTCGAGCTCGCTTTGGCCGGCATCGGCCACGCTGGCGCTGGCGGGCAAAAACACGCGAAAGGTGGTCCCTCGGCCGCGCTCGGTCAAAACCTCCACCCAGCCGTGGTGTTGTTTGACAATGCCATAAACCGTGGCCAGGCCGAGGCCGGTCCCCTTCCCCACGCCTTTGGTCGTGAAGAACGGCTCAAAAATGCGCGGCAAAATTTCCGCCGGAATGCCCGACCCGGAATCACTGATGCGCAGGCAAACAAACTGCCCAACTTTCGCCTCGGAATTGACGCGCGTGTGCTCCGGTGTGATGTCAATCGTATTGGTGCCAATGGTGAGGTTGCCGCCGCGCGGCATCGCATCCCGCGCGTTCACGGCGAGGTTAAGGATGATCTGTTCGATCATGCCGTCGTCGCCAAAAATAGCCGGCAAATGCGGTGAATAATGAAAGTGGACACAAATGTCTTCGCCAAGGATGCGGCGCAACATTTTCGTGACAGACCGGACGATATCGTTCAAGTCCAGCGGCATGGGCTGCATGACTTGCTTGCGGCTGAACATCAGAAGCTGCCGCGTGAGATTAGTGGCGCGTTCGGTGGCGACGGCGATTTGTTCGAGCGGCTCCCGGATGTGCGTTTCGAGCTGCTTGTCTTCCAGGAGCAATTGCGAATAACCGCGCACAATCGTGAGGACATTGTTAAAATCGTGCGCTATGCCCGCGGCCAGTTGGCCCACGGAATCCATTTTTTGCGACTGGCGCAATTGCGCCTCCAGGTTCAGGCGCTCGGTGACATCCACCGCGTAACAATGCACCACCTGGCTGGCGCGGATGGGAAAGAACGACCAGGAAATAACACGATCATCCGTGTTGGTTTCGCGGCGCAGGTCGCTTCGTCCCGTGCGCAAAGCTTCCTGAATGACGAGGCGAATGTCTTCGGGCAAAATCGCTTCCGGCGACTTGCCGGCGGCGCGCGCCATTTCCTCCGCGGCGCGATTGCAATAGGTCAAGGCACCGCGCGCTGTCAATTCGAAGATGGGATTGGGATTGACCCGCGGAAAGGCCGCGAGCTTTTCGACTTCCGCCTCCGCCTGGCGCCGTTCCCGCTCTGAATCGTGCTTGCGGATGGCGTTGAGCATGGCCGAGGGCAGCCGTTTGAGCGTGGCCTTTAAAATATAATCGTCCGCGCCTTCGCGCATGCACTCCACGGCCACCTCTTCGGATTGCGAACCGGTGACGAGAATGAACGGCGGATTTTCCGCGCGGTCGCGCAATATTTCCAGCGCCTCGATCGCGGTGAACGATGGCATGGAAAAATCCGAGAGAATAATATCCGGCTGGAAATCGGCGAGGGCTTGAATGAAGTCCGCGCGGGATTCGACGCAATGGGCGAGGACTGCGATTTCGGAGCGGCGCAACTCCCGGAGGATGAGTTCCGCATCCATCGGATTGTCCTCCAGCAGAAGAACCCGCAGGCCCACCGGGCGCCCTGCGTCCGCCGCCGGGGTTTCACGACGCGACAAAGCTGGGGCCTCGTCAGCCTCGGCGATCTTATTCATACAGCCTCCTTGCAAGAAACATGACAACTGTCAATTGAACCAAGCAATCATAGCCCAAGGATGGGCAAAAATCCACTCCTCTATGCTTCTCATTTACGCCGCCAGCCTCAACCCGGCTTGGGCAACGCGAAGGAAAACGTGGCGCCTTTGCCGGCCTGGCCTTCCGCCCATATTTCGCCCCCATGACGCACCACGATGCGGCGCGCCATCGCGAGGCCAATCCCCCGCCCCGGGTACTCAGCATCGCCGTTCAAACGTTGAAACACGCCAAACAGCCGCCCGATATACTTGGGATCGAAACCTATGCCGTTGTCGCGCACGCCGTAAACAATGCGCTCAGGCTCTTCGCGGCCAAAAACTTCAATCACCGGGGCCGGCTGGGCCCGGCTAAACTTGATGGCGTTTTCCAGGAGGATCGTCCAGAGCTGGCCTACGAGGTCGCCATCCACGCAACTGTCTGGCAACGCGCCAACCTTGATTTGAGCGGGACCGGCTTCGGCGCGCAACTCCTCCGCGCGTTGCGCCACGATGTCTTTCATGACCGCTGGTTTGGGCGCATAGGGCTTGCGAAAAAGACGCGACAACAGCAGCAGATCTTCCAGGAGCAGAGTGGCTTTGTGCGCGCTGGCGGCGAGGATGTCCACACAGCGGCGGCCTTCCGCGTCCAGCTTGGGGCCGTGATCCTCGACCAGGATCTGCGCGAAGCCTTCCAGCGCCCGCAACGGCGCGCGCAAATCGTGCGAAACCGAGTGGCTGAATTGCTCAAACTCCTTGGTCACCGCTTCCAACTGCGCTGTTTTCTGGCGCAATTGCTTTTCCAGCAACGCGCAATTTTCTTCTGGTTTGCTCTCAGCCATAGAAACCTTCTCTGTCCGCGCCGAGGCGGATTTGGTTGGGGGGTTCCTTATTTTCTGCCTGATGAGGCGCAGGATAACAAGCCTATTTTCAGTGAAATTTTCCGTGAAAAAAATCCGCTTCGTACTGCGTTAAATCCGCGTTGAGCTGCCGGATACTGGCGTTGGCCGGCACAATGAAAGTTGTCCAGGGAGGGCGCGCCGGCATTTTGTCGAACGCGTCCAGGAGCGCATGCACGCCATCGACACCCAAGGCGCAATTCAGCGAATTCAAAGCGCCGGCGCGAAAGGCGGCCTTCCATTCCTCCGGTGTGAGCAGTTTATTGATGGGCGTTGGCTTGGCTCCCGACAGTTGCGTAGCGTAACGGTCGTAAACACCCAGGTAATGATGCGAAAGATTGATCGCAATGGTCAGCCCAAACATCTGGTTAAAAAAACTGAGTTGATCGTTCATCACCGATTCCGTCCAGTAACGGTTGTCGGAAATGTTCGGCACCTCGGGCACGGCGCCATTGGTGTCGGTGCGCGAGAGGTTGAGCACATATTTTTGGAAATAACCCGGCTCGATGCGATCGATGGCCTTCGCGTGGGCCACATGATTCAGCAGGTCAATGAAACCGAGCGAAGCGGAGACTTGGCGCGTGGTTTTATCGTCGTCCTTTTGCGCCACCGGCGCCACCATCGGCGTATCACTCATGTCCAGCACCACCGGCGCCGGGCTGACGATTTGCTGCCATTCGGGCGGCAGCGCTTCAAACAACGTCCCGCCCAGCTTCAAGGCGATGCTGAAGCCGCTGGGATAAACGTGCGGCGTGTCATTCGTCGCCGCGCGCGCGGTCCAACTCAACATCAAAAATAGAGCGCAAAAAAGAGATCTCATGGTCGCACCCATTTACGGGCGGCGAGCGTAAATCAGGCCAGCGTGAGGCGCAAGCCCTCCGCCAAACTTCCCTGCGGGACAAACCCCGTCTGGCGCAGCCGGTCAATCGCGGCCACGGAATGCCGCACGTCTCCAGCGCGCTCCGGCGCGTGCTCAATCACCGACCGCGATCCTGTCAACTGAATGATCGTCCGGGCCAGCTCCAGCACGGAGGTTTGGCCGCCGTAGGCGACGTTGAACACGCCGGTCGCGGAGTCATGCAGGGCGAAATGCGCATTGGCCGCGGCAATGTCTTTAACAAAAATAAAATCCCGCGTCTGGCCGCCGTCGCCAAAAATGCGGATGGGCTCATGCCGGCGCGCCTGGTGCACGAAGATCGGCACGGCCGCCGCATACGCGCTGCGCGGGTCCTGGCGCGGCCCGAAGACGTTGAAGTAACGCAAGGCAGCCGTGGCCAGCCGCCCTTCCGCGGTGAACATGCGGCAATAATATTCGCCATCCAATTTGGTGACGGCATAAGGGCTCTTGGGCTCGGGAACCATCGTCTCCACCTTGGGCGTCACCGGATTGTCGCCGTAAATCGCGGCCGAACTGCTGAACACGAGTTTTTTGACGCCGGCCCGCGCCGCCTCTTCCAGCACGAGAAGGGTTCCGAGGGCGTTGAGTTCCACGCACTCGATGGGCTTCTGCATGGATTCGGGAACGCTGATCATCGCCGCCAGATGAAACGCGTAATCGACCCCCTCCAGGGCGGAACGCACGGCCGCCCGATCCAAAATGGAGCCTTCGCGAAAATCACATTCCAGCCCCGCCAAATTATGACGATGGCCGGAACGCAAATTGTCCAGGACCCGGACCTCCGCGCGGCCTTGAAAATGTTCGACAATATGGCTGCCGATAAACCCGGAGCCGCCGGTGACAAGAATCTTCATGGGATTAGGCCGCGGCAAACGCGCGCGCCACGGCGGCGTTCATTTGCTCTTCCTGCTGCTCGATGGATTCGACCAATTTGAACTGCGTCCGGGCGCGGTCGAGATTGTGGCCCTCGCGATGGACTTTGAAATAGACGTCGCCTTCGAGAAAATCCGTGAGAAACCGCAAGCCGATTTCAAACGTGATCAGTTTGCCGGAAAAAGCCAGCAGATCGCGCTCGGCCTTGGTCAAAAAGCCGCGCGCGGCCGCGAGATAGCCGCGCGCCAAAGCGTCAAACATCGGGAATTGCATCCGCACCTTGGACAAATCGCGCTCGTCTTCGCGCGCAGGGCTGGTGGCGGTGCGCACCATGTCGCCAAAATCGTAGAGGGCCAGGCCCGGCATGACCGTGTCAAGATCAATGACGCAGATGCCCTCGGAAGTGGCGTTGTCCAGCATGACATTGTTGAGCTTGGTGTCGTTATGCGTGACGCGCTCCGGCAGTTGCGCCGCCACCAGCGCTCCCGCCATCGGCTCCCGCCGCCGCGCAAACTCAATTTCCGCCGCCGCCAGACGCGCGCGATTGACGCGGTCCGACGCCACGGCTTCCTGCCATTTCGTGTAGCGCTTGGGCGTGTGATGAAAATCCGGAATGGTGTCGTGCAAACGCGGCGCCGGCAGGTCGGAGAGCTGGGCTTGAAACCGACCGAACGCCCGCGCGGCTTCGAATGCCTGTTGCGCCGTTTCCACCGCTTCGCATCCCATGGCATGCTCGATGAAAATATAGAAGCGCCAATAATTCCCTTCGGCATCCCGATGCCAACAGGCGCCATCCAGCGCGGGAATCAGGGTCAAGACGCGCCGGCTCAAATCCGGCTCACCCGCCAGTTTCGCGCGAATGTGCGAAGTGACACGCTGAATATTATCCATCAACGCCGGCGGGTTTTTGAACACCAGATGATTGATGCGCTGGGCGATATAACGCACCGTCGCCCCGCCCTGCCGAAACACGACGGAGTAGGTGTCGTTGATATGGCCGGTCCCATAGGGCTCGGCCTGGACAAATTCGCCGCGAATCTGAAACTGTCGCGCGACGGACCGCAAATCGTGCTTCAAATTCATTTCGACTCCAGCACCAGCGTTTGCCACGGCGGCAGCACGAACCGATGGGGCTGCCCTGCTTGCAAGGTCACGGGCGGATCGTTCCGGTCGGCCTGCCACGGGGGGCGCATCGTGTACGTGCGCGGCGCCTTCTCCGGCAGCTCAAAGGCATTTTTCACATCGACATCGAAGACCGCGGATTTGGCGGCGGGATTGCGCAGGACCAGAATCCCTTTGCGCGGCGACCACGAGGCCCACCCGTAAACCTCTCCCTGGCCGGGATCGCCGCCGATCCAATGAGTGTCCACCAGGACATCGGAATTGGCCCGCGACCATTTGGCAGCTTCGGCCAAATCATCCCAATTGCGCTGACTCAGCAGGCGCGGCGTAATGTACATCTCCTGCAATTGCGTGCCCGCGCCAAAAAAACTGTGCACCTCGTGCGCAAATTCGCCATCCACGGCATTGGTAAGGTCCTTGGCGTTCACGGCAAAAATCACGCCATGCAGCATGAGGGCGTTCAGCGGATAAAGCGGTCCGCGTTGCACGACGTTTTTGTAAGTCTGCCAATCGCGATAGGTAATCCAGCGTTCGCGCGCCGGCCCTTCACCCGCAAAATCATGATCCGCCCCGCCCCGCCAGGTGGAATCGACGTAGAGCAGCCAAAAAGGCGAGGGCCACGTCCCGGTGGTTTGATTGATATATATATTCGGCTCGGCGTGCCGCAAATCGCCGATCAAACGCAGCATGGCATCGCCGTCCCGGGCCAGGCCATTGGCCGACGCCCCCGCCGCGAGCCCGTCAAATTTGAATTCGTTGACTCCATATTGCTGCACCATGTTCATGCAGATGTCATGGAAGCGCTCGTAATATTTCGGCCCCGCGAGCGAAAATCCACTGGCGTTGGTCTCGAAGCCCTGCAGCCGTCCGTATTCGACGCGTTGCGTGCGGGCCACATCGTAACCGCCAAAGGGCGAGAGCCAGACGCCAATGCCGGCATGCAAATCGGCGGCGGTTTGTTTCAAGCGCGTAAAGCCATCGGGAAAACCGCTGTGAAATTTCCACAACGTGCGGTTGTCGTCCCAGCCATCGTCAAAGAGAAAAGATTCCAATTCCACGCCGCGCTTGACCACCAGCTCGTTGCCCACCTGCGAAATCACGTTCAGCGACTGGCTTTCGTCGAATTTCTGCTTGTCCCAGGCGATGTCGAACCAGGAGTTGTAATGCAGAAACGGCCGGTAGGGATGCGCGCGCTCGCGCTCGATGTAACGCAGCACGCCCCGGCGCAATTGTCCGCGCGGCGTCACGCCGGCGACCCAGCTTTGCGTGAGCGTCTCGCCGTTTTTTAAGAGCGCATTGCGCACGAAACTGCATCGCACTCCGCCCTGCTCATCCACCACGTTGCGCGCCATGGGCTGTTCGTAACCAAAGAAAAATGTCCCCGCCACCACCGGCGAACCGTCCACCGTCCCGATGGTTTTGGCGCCGGCAACTTTCTCGTCAAACAAAACGATTTCACCGACCGCCACATTGGTGTCCACCGCCTGCAAGCGCAGTTCCTGGCGGACATAGCTTGAGCCGTTGCGCAAAATGGCGCGGAACTCGGCCCGCAAATGCGCGTCGGGCGCGGATAATTTTGCCACCAATTGCCGGCCGGGAAAATGATTCGCGGCTGTGGGCGAATCCAGCGAAACCGCCAGATCCTCGATCACCGGCGGCGCCTCCAGCTTAAAATCCGAAGCGCTTTTCACGGTGCCGTCACCCAACTCGATGCGGAACAATTCCCCATCCAGCGGCAGCGACACGCCGTTGATGCCGTCGCGCGCCGCGCCCAACCGCAGCGCGCCGTTGGTTTCGCGCCATTGCCAGGAGATCTGATCGTTCTCCAAAGTCCACGCGGCTTGCGTCGCATGGGCCGCCAGCGCCAGCAGGACGCCCATCCATTTTATCACGGTCATTTTCATATTCACTGCAATCTCATGCGCCTGCCTTGCGGTCATCAGGCCACAACCGGCTGATTACGTATAAAAGCATCCCGGCGCTCAGAGCGGAAATCACGACCAGCACAATGCCGGCTACGTTCCGGCCGTACAGAAAATCGCCCGTGGCAAACAGCGCCGACCAAATCAAAGCGCATCCCGAAACCCAGCCCGCCGTCGCCATCCCCATGTGATCGCCATGCTGCGCCGCCTCCGCTTCCGTCACACCCGCCGCGATGCGAATATTTCTCCAACCGGGCCCGGACGGATGCACTTTACGATAGAAGTCAATCAAACGATCGCGGCTCGTGGGGGCCGTGACGAACGCCGTCACCATCCAGCACACCGTCGTGAAGGCGACCGAGCACAAAATTCCTGGCGCGAACGGCAGCGGATGGCCTGTTTTTTTCAACACGAAAAACGCGGCTGAGATCAGGAAGGAGCTGATCATCGCCACCACTTCACACCACGCGTTGATGCGCCACCAAAACCAGCGCAGCAAATAAAGCAGCCCGGTGCCGGCGCCGATGGAAATAAGCACTTCAAAGGCGTCCTGCGCCGAGTTAAGCGACCGGCTCAGAAAGGCCGCGCAGATGTAAAGGCCCAATGTGCAAAGCCGCCCGGCATTCACATAATGTTTTTCCCCGGCCGTCGAATTGATAAAGCGACGATAGAAATCGTGCACCAAATAAGACGAGCCCCAATTCAGGTGCGTCAGGATGGTCGAGGAATTGGCGGCGATAAGACCGCCGACCATCAACCCAACAAAGCCTACGGGCAGAAACTTCAACATGGCTGGAAAGGCGCTGTCGTGCCCGATCAACTGGGGGTCGGCGGCGGGAAACGCCGCCTGGATGTCCTTTAATTCGGGAAAGACAATAATCGAACACAGCGCCGTCAAAATCCAGGGCCACGGGCGCACCACGTAATGCGCGAAGTTGAAAAACAGCGTGCCGCCGAGCGCATCTTTCTCGGATTTCGACGCCAGCATGCGTTGCGCAATATAACTGCCGCCGCCCGGCTCGGCGCCCGGATACCAATTGGCCCACCAGCCAATGGCGATGGGCACGAGAAACACCATCAACGCCAATTCCCACATGGAGAAGTTTGGCAGAAAATTCAGCACGGGCTGCCCATGCCCATCGATGGCCGACATGACCGGGACGCCATCGCGCAGGTTGACTTGTTGCGAGCCCAGGGTCGCGACGAGCTTGTGGAGGCCGGCCCAGGCGCTTTCGCCCACGCCGGTGCGCCGCGCCACTTCTTTCAAGCTGAAATACGCCGCGGCGATGACCGCCGTCATCTTGATAAAGAACTGCACCATGTCGATCACCAGCACGCCCCACAGCCCGGAGTGCGCGGCGAAAATCACGTTCAGGATGCCGCAGACCAGGATGGTCTGCCACGGCGGCAGGCCAAATAAGATATTGGCAATCTTGCAGGCCGCCAGCGTGACCATGCCCATGATGAAACAATTGAAAAAGAACCCGAGATAGATCGCGCGAAATCCCCGCACGACCGACGCCGCCTTGCCGGAATAGCGCAGTTCGTAAAATTCCAAATCCGTCATCACGCCCGAGCGCCGCCAGAGGCGCGCGAAGAAGAACACGGTCGACACACCTGTCAAGACGAATGCCCACCATTGCCAGTTCCCCGCCACGCCGTACTGCCGCACTTGCTGCGTCACCCAATTGGGCGTGTCGCTGCTGAAAGTTGTCGCCACCATCGACAATCCGGCCAGCCACCACGGCACGGATCGCCCCGAGACAAAAAACTCCGAGGTGCTTTGGCTGGCGCGTTTGCCGAAGAAAAGCGCCGGGATAAAGCAAATCGCCAACGTCGCCGCCACGATGATCCAGTCAATCAGTTCAAGATGCATAGGCTACGGTTAGTCGGTGGCGCTCCATTTTGCTATCTTTGAATGCGCACCCGGACAAATTCCTCCGCGGCGTTGGTGATCGGCGTCTGCCACCGCATCGTGACAAGCGACAGGCCGCCGCCCTCGTCGAGGGAGCTGATGGGGAAAAAATTGCTGGAAGCATTGGTCCAGGCCAGCGGATTGGAGGAAAGCTCCAGCAAATATTGCACGTCCGAGGGCGGATTGCGCTCTGTCAATTGCACATCGAGATAATCCGCGCCATTGGTGAGCGCGATGCTGGCGCGCGGCAAATCAGGATGATCGACCGCCTTTGGGTCCAGGCCAAAGCCATATTCCACCAGGTTCGGAATGCCGTCATGGTCTGGATCGGCGGCGTCGCCGCTAATCGAAGCATCCGCCAATTCCGCCGCCGTAAAATGCGCCGCGCGCCAATCTTCATACGGACCGCCCTCGGCGAAGGTGTAGGGAATGCCCGCCGTGGTCAGAATGGAGCCGCGATTATCCTGCAAAAGCACGCGCACACTTGCATTGGAAAAAACCGGCGTCAGATCGCTGTAATAAGCCTGGCGGGAAATGCGCAGTTCGAAATTGGTTCCCGCATTAGTCGGGCTAAGCGCCCAGCCCACCCCATTGACGACGCCCGCGTTGAACGATCCGTTGCGTTCGTCATAGCCGGAGCCTGACTCGATCATGAACTTGGCGTGCATCGTCGTGCCGGAAGCCACGTACCCGGCCGCCGCATTGCTGGTGTCAATAAAAACATGCGTGTTGAAGTCCGAGAAGGGACGGGCTGCCGCCGCCAGTGTAAAACGCACATACAAATAATCATTGTCATTGGCCAGCGCCACGCCCGTGAAGCTAACCGGCGCCGCCGACGGGTCGGCGGTCGCGAGCACAGGGACATTGGTCCAATCCGAGAAATCACCGTCGATGCTGACGTGACGATACGCGGAAGAGTTCGCCGCGGAACCCAGGGTGACAGGCAAGATCACAGCGTTGGTTTCCTCGTGCGGCGGCGCGCAACCGTCCTCCGCCCGCACGGCGAATAAATACGTGGCGTTGCTGGTCAAACCAGTAACACGATATTCGAAGGGATAACGTCCTGCCCCCACACCCGTAAGGTAATTGGTGGGTATGGAGGTGGTGACATGCGCCAGTTTGGTTGCGGCGCTGAAATCGAGCACGGCGCTGGTCGTGTAATAAACATTATAGACGACCGGCTCCGTTTGATCGCGCGCCACGTCCCAGCGCAGCACGACGCTTTGTGTGTCGGCGACGGCTTCCTGCAAACCGACGCGCGGCGGCGGTTGCGTGGAAGATTGCCCTGCCGTGCTGTCCCACACGGGCGCATTGGTGTCCGGGTTGTCTGAAGCCCACGAGGCTGCGCCGGTGTTAAAGGTGTCGTTCAAGCTGGGATTGGTGCGATACAGCAGCCAGCCTTGCACGCCCATGCTTTCCTCGTAGCTTTGCGCAATGACATCGGCGGGCGCGGGAGGCGTATGATTATAGTCGAGCGCAATGACGTTAAAACCGTCAGCCCGGCTGCCTTCCGCGTTCAGCTTCGGCGCGTAATCATACTTGTTTTCCGGGAACCATGGGCTGATCTGCTGGGAATTATCGCTGTCGGTAAAGTAACTCTCGAACATCACCATGTTCACATAGGGGCGCAAGGTGTAGGGATACTGCTTGAATTCGGGATCGTAAAAAAACAGGCCGCGATTGCCGATAATCCATTTGGTCGGATAATTCGTGCTGATGCGCTGCAGGAAACTCTGCATGCCTGGCGCAGTCCATTCAAAGCTCGTGCCGCCAAAACTATTGGGCGCCGGCGTATCGAGCGTGTCCAAAAAAAGGCCGTCGCAATTCAGCGCGTTGCCGGTGGTGGTGGTGAGAATCTCATCCATGCCGGACAACCCGTCCGCCGCCTTGGTCATGTTCCTAAGCGTCGGCCACCACGCCGGCGCGCCGGGATTCACATAGCAACCGCCATAGGTGGGATTGCGGTCGGGGACGCCGTCGGCATTGGCTTTCACGTCCAGGTAATACGACGCATACCCCACCCCGCCGGGCGACGGATCGCCGAGAACATTGGTAATGGTTGACAATGGCACAGTGTCCGACGTGCGCGGATCGACCCTCGGGCCGAGACCGTCGCCCGTCACCGGCGCGGTCGGGCGCGCGTCCTCACTGACGGAAACGTAGCCAAAAACCAAAACATCATCCGCCGTGCCCGCAATGTTATCGGGCCCGCGTTTGATCGCCGCGATTTGCGCCGGGGTGATATTGCTGGAGGGATGCAGGATGACGACCTTGTAGTTGCTCTGCGCAAAACTGACTTTGGCGGAATCCCAATTCCCGTAATAAATGAGATAGGGCGTCGCGGCCGTCACCCCCGGAATCCGA
This sequence comes from Verrucomicrobiia bacterium, assembly GCA_035551475.1. GTDB lineage: Bacteria > Verrucomicrobiota > Verrucomicrobiia > Limisphaerales > Palsa-1400 > DASZMX01. The sequence goes on along the minus strand of DASZMX010000100.1, from coordinate 18,458 downwards.
CCCCGCGCGCCAGCGGGCAGGGCCTGCGCCAGAAAAAGCGCCGCCAAAAGAAGTCCGCGGCAGAAGGTCATTGCGGCCAATTCAAGTTCCAGCTCAGGTTCGTCAGGAAATCCAGCTTCTCCAAAGCCGCGTGGCCATCGGAAAAAACAATATTGACAGCCCCAGGCATTTTCGCCCCCGCCGGCAGCGCGCGCGGCGCTGAGGCCGGCCCGGAACCGCCGTGGCGCGCAATGGCGAAGCGCCCAATCCCATTCTGGTCCGCGCCGTTGCCGCTGTATAAGTTGATCGGCGCGGCAAGACTTGAAGTCGTCAGGGGCCAAGCGTCGGTCCACACCGCGTCGCCAAACACCGGCGTGTTGCTCGGGTGGCGGATGTTGGCCTCCTTGCCAAATTGATTGTTTGCCAGAATGGTGGCGTCAATGCCGCCGAGCGCATAAGAATCCGAGTAAAGCCAGCCGTTATAGGCGTAACTTCCCTGCAATCCGGGAGGCGGCGGGCCGGAGTACCAATACCACGCCTGGTCGGCGCTGCCGTATTTGGTGTTGGAAGAAGTGCCCGGCGCGGAGTTGGTGCGATTGGCGCTCGGGCAGAGCCGCACGCCGTCCACCTTGGCGCTGTATTGCAGCATGGTGCCCATCCAGAGCTTGTAGATGTCGTAGGCGAAAGCTTTGTTGTAATCGCCCGTGTACATCGCATAAACCAGGCCCAATTGCTTGAGATTGTTCATGCAACTCACGGCCTGGGCCTTGCTCTTGGCGCGGGCCAGCGCGGGCAAAAGCATCGACGCCAGGATCGCAATGATGGCGATGACCACCAGCAGTTCGATGAGAGTGAACGCCCTCCTGGCCGACCGAATTCCCCGCGCAAGCTGATTCTTCATGAGTGTGGAAAAAGAGCGGAGGGCCGGAACGCTCCGGCCCTCCTTTGTCAATTATTTCGTCAAGCGGAAGTATTGCTGGGTCCCGGTCGTGGGCGTGGTGTAGGGATTGGGATTTCCCGTGACGTTCGTCCACGAACCGCTGGTGAGCGACCCGCGCGATTGCAGCGTGCCGGCCCCGAGCCAGCTCACGCTGATGGAGCCCGCGCCCGGACTGACCGAGAGCGCGCCGAGCGGCAGCGCCTGCGGCTCCACGATCGTGTAAGCGATGGTGCCCACGGCGGGCGCGCGGTTCACCGAAGCGTAACTGGTCGTTTCGCCGTCGAAGACGAAATGAACCGTGTTGGTCGTGAATACCAGCCCATTGTCCGTCGCATAGGTGGCGTGGCGCGAGATGCGGAATTCAAAGTTCGTCCCCGTGTCCGGCGCGGAGAGCCAGCCGAGATCGTTGATTCCACCTTCGTTGAAGGCGCCGTTTTTCTCCTGATAACCGTTGCCGTCCTGGATGAGCATTTCGGAGCCGACGCCGCTGATGTAACCGGAGTTGGTGTTGCCGTCGCCATCGTTGAAGATGTTGTTGTAGTAAACCATGAACGTCGTGGGCTCCCACGTCGTGAGGCGGAAATAGATGTAATCCGCATCGTTGTAAATATAGACGTCCTTGAAGTCCGTCGCGCTCGTGCTGCCGGGAGGGCCGCTGTAAACCGGCGCAATCCCCGCCCAGTCATCAAACGAACCGTCAATAATAATGCTGGAATTGAACGCCGCCTGGCTGTTGGGCGCGATGGCGTTGTTGAACCGGTCCTGCACCCCGCTCACGCTCAGGACATACGCCGAGCCCAGCGTTTGCGCGCTGGTGGCAAGGATGACGCGGGTGGCGTCATTGGTGTCCACCGTGGCGGACAAAACGGTCAACCCGCTCACGTGATAATTCGCGGCATGGCTGGCCGTCACTGGATCCACCGGTTCGGAAAAGGTGATGATCACCTGGTTCGGCGAAGCCGCCGCGCTCACGATCGTCGGCGGCGTGGTGTCCACCAGCACGTTCAAGACCGCGCTCCGGCTGGTTTGCGAGCTGACATTATTGCTCACGACCACGTGATACGAGCCATCGTCGGAAGCCGCGACCGCCGCAATGCTATACGAGGCGTTAGTGGCATCCTGGATGAGGCTCGTGCCGTCGAACCATTGGTAGCGCAATTCGCTGCCGGAGGCGGCGACGCTGAAATTGGCGGTCGTTCCCTGCACCAGGGTGAGGTTCGCCGGTTGCGTCGGGTCATCAATGCTCACCGGCGTCAGCGTCACCGTAAGGACGGCGGCGCGCGAGGTGTTCGTGCCGGTGGCGCTGCTGACCTGCAAGGCATAGCTGCCCGCATCCGCCGACATCACCGGGTTGATGGTGAAGGTGGCGTTGGTGGCTGACGAAATCGGCGCGCCGTTTTTCAGCCATTGATAGTTGATTGGTTCGCCCAAGGCTTCCGCGGAGAAGGTGGTCGAGCCGCCGGAAACCACCGTGCGGTCCACCGGCTGCGAAGGGTCAACAATAATCGGAGGAAATTGGCTTTCCGCGGTCAACGACAGGCCAAACACCATGTCGCTCGCGCTGGCGGGAGCCTGATGGGTTTCCACCGCGAGCACGTTGTCGCCGGGATAAACCATCGAAGCGGGCAGGCCGAAAACGTCCGGGGCGCCGGCGGGGGAGTTCGTGCCCGTCGCCGCCGTGGCGGCCGTGACGGCGCCGGAAGGCATGCGATCACGATGAATTTCCGTGCCGTTCAAATAATAGACCGCGCCGTCGCTCAAATAGTTGGTCACGACATAAGCGGCGCCGGAGCTATCGTAGTTCCATTGAAAATGGGTGCGGAAATAGTAGGTGTTTTTCCCCGTGGCGAGGCTTTTCTGAATCGGCGGATAGGCGCCTGGCTGGGTGGTGTAGCCGAACAACCCCTGCCCTGTGCTCCAGCCAGACTGCGTGTCATCATAACCCGGGCTCGACCAATTCGTGCCCAGATCGGCGCCGCTGTCGTTGACCTGCCAGGGATCGGACACCGCAAGCAAGTTCGCCGTGCCGCTGAACGTTCCCGGTGTCGGCGCAAAGGTATAGACCAGCGGCGGATACGCGCCATAATCCGGCGCCAACTCCACCGTGCTGTAGGTCGTCGTTTCGGCCTCATACATCAAGGCAATCTGCGGACTGGCAAAAACCGGGCTGCCATCCGAATGATTCAGCGCGTGACGCGAGATGCGCACTTCAAAATCCGACGCCACGCCATCCGGCGTGGGGGCGAAGGCGTAGCCCAGGTTGTCGATTGAGCCCGCATTAAAGACCCCCGTGACTTCCTGATAGCCAGACGAGCCTTGAATCAGCAGCTCGGAGCCAATTTGGCCGCCGGCGATGAACCCGGTGTAATAATTGTTGTCCGTGTCAATAAAAAGGTTGTTGTACGACAATTGCTGGTTCATATACGTCGCATTGGCCGACGGATAAATCGTGAACCGGATGTAAAGGTAATCCTCATCGTTGGCGACGTAGATGTCCCTGTAGTCAAGCGAATTAGTGCTGTCCTGCGGATCAGAGTAGGAAGGCGCGATGCCATTCCAGTCGCTCGTGTCGCCATCAATCGTGATATGGCGGAAGGTCTGGGCCTGCCCGGAAAGGGCCGCGCCCGCGATCAGCGCCAATATGGTTTTTTGGACGTTCATGATGTTCATCGTGTTTCAGTTAAACTTGTTCGCAGTCACGCCGGACATTATGGAGGGGTTAAAATGTCTTTCGGCTGATATTCAGTTATAGCAAGGATTCGAAAAGTGTCTTGTCGCGCAAATGCACTACACCTGCCGCATGAACTTCGCCACCGCCTGCGCCCGCGAATGCACGTGCAGCTTTTCATAGATGCGGCGGATATAAGTCCGGGTGGTGACGAAGCTAATGCCGAGCTGGTCGGCAATTTCTTTGACAAGGTAGCCCTTGGCCAGCAGGTTCAGCACCTCCTGCTCGCGCGTGGACAACTCGCCCGCTTCCCCGCCGGCGGCCTTGCCCGAATGGAAAAACTGCACGACTTTCCGCGCAATCTGGCTGCTCATGGGCGAGCCGCCCTGGTGCGCGTCACGAATGGCATCCAGCAAATCCGCCGAAGGACGTTGCTTGAGGAGATAGCCCACCGCGCCGGCCGTAAGCGCCTTGAAAATCTGGTCGGGATCCTCATATACGGTCAGCATCACGATGCGCAGCGCGGGCTCCACCGCGTGCAGACGTTGCACGCATTCCACGCCGCTCATTCCCGGAAGGTTGATGTCCATGAGCACGATGTCCGGCTTGAGCTGGGGAATTTCCTTAAGGGCAATTTCCGCGTCAGGATAATGCGCGAGGCAGCGAAATTCGCGCGTCTGCTTGAGCAGGCGGAGCAAGCCTTCGCGCAAACCGGGGTCATCTTCGACAATGGAAACGTTAATCGGCGTCATCTGGACCTCCGGTTCCAGGCACGCCTGCTGGGACTGCAACATGCCGCAGGGTAGGCCGAAATCGCGCGGCTTCAAAGTCGTTCAAATGGAGGACAAAACACGCGGCGGCGAAGATGGGAGCAGGCGCGCGCATTCAATTCCTTAAATCGATTTCCAGACTCAGCCGTGAGCCGAGCCCCGGTTCGCTCCGCAGTTGAAAGCGGCCGCCGATCGTTTCCATGCGCTTGCGCATGTTGACCAGACCATTGCGCCCCGAAGCCGCGGGCGGAGAAAAACCGCGGCCATTGTCCTCGATCGTGACGGCGAACAGGGGCGGCGCGATTTTCACCTTGATCCAAACCTCGCTGGCGGCGGAATGCTTGACTATATTATTGACGGCCTCCTTGATCGCCAGGAAGAGATTGTGCCGCAAATCGGTGGCAAAGCTGATTTCAGGGAGGCGTTCCGGCACGTCGAGGCGGCAGGCGATGCGCGCGAGCCGCAAATAATCCTCCGCAAACGTGCAGGTGTAGGCGACGAAATTTTCCAGCGTGTCGTTCTGGGGATTCACCGCCCAGACGATTTCGTCGAGGGAACGCGTCAGCTCGCGCGCGCGGGTCGTGATGCGCCGGATGTCATCCGTCACCTGCTCCGGCCGCGCTTCCGGGCTCTGGGCCAATTCGCTGAGCATCGCAATCTCCGTCAAGTTGGCGCCGAGTGAATCGTGCATGTCCTTGGCAATGCGCGTGCGCTCCTGTTCCACGGCGCGCCCGCGCTCCGCCAATTCCACGCGGCGCTGCATCTTGCGGCCCTCGGCATAGCGCGCGGCGCTGGCGGCTCCTCCCACCACCAGCAGCGCGGTTATCGCGAAAAACCAGCCCGTCTGCCAATAATGCGGCAGGGCCAGCAGCGGCAGGCTCGCCCCGGTTTCATTCCAGACGCCGTCGTTGTTGCAGGCCATCACGTGGAAAACGTAGGCGCCCGGCGGAATGTGGCTGTAACTGGCGGAGCGCTGTCCGCCCGCCTCCACCCAGTTATTTTCCAACCCTTCCAGCCGATATCTGAACCGCACTTCATCCGGCGCGGCGAAACTGAGGGCGGTGAAATGAAATTCCACGCGTTGGCTTCCCGCTTTCACCACGGTTTGACGCCCGGGGGCCGGGGGCGCGGCGGCGACGCCGTCGATCAACGTCTCTTCTGTCAATACTGGCGGTGGCAGCGGGTTCTTCGAGACGTGCCGCGGGTCGATGACCGCCAGCCCTTTCACAGTGGGAAACCAGAGCCGGCCATCGTGGGAACGGCAGCCCGAGGGTTGAAAGCCGCCGTCGCATTCCAAACTCGGCAGCCCGTCTTCCATGCCATAGCGCTGGCATTGGATTTTGGGCGCGCCGCTGGCGGCGCTGCGCCGCAAGTCCTCCTTGCGCACCCGGGCAATGCCGCCGTAGGAGCCGAGCCATAAATTGCCATCGTCATCCTCCAGAATCTGGCAAATAACATTATTGACAAGGCCTTCCTGCGCGGTCCAGGTGACGAAGCGCCCCTCGCGCCACAAGCTCAACCCGCCGCGGCAGGTTCCCACCCACAAATTGCCTTCGTGATCGGTGTGCAGGCACCAGATCGCCTCGCTGCGCAGCCCGGCGCTCTTGCCGAAACGCGTGAAGTTGCTGCCTTGCATGCGAAACAACCCCTCCTCCGCTGTGCCAATCCAGAAGGCGCCGTTGCGATCCTCGGCCATGGCCCGCACATCGAAACTCGGGGATGCGCCTGGCACGCGAAAAACGGTGCGTTCATCGTTATGCAATCGCGTCACGCCATTGAACGCCTGCTGGCCCACCCACATATCGCCGTGGTGATCCTCGTACAACGCCAGGACCTGCCAGCCCACCGTCGCACCGTCCGACAAGCCGATGAATTTTGTGCCGTCGTTTTTATACAGCCCGTCCCAGGTGCCGGCCCACAAGACGTGGCGCGGATCCTGGACGACTGCCCACACATGGCCATTTTTCAATCCGCTCTCCGGCCCAAAATGCCGCACGCCGCCCTCTGTCAAGTAATCGAGTCCGTCGCCGTTGCTGCCAACCCACATCCCGTTGGTCCCTTCAGAAACCGACATGGCCTGCGAAGAGGCCAGGCCTTGCGCGGTGTCGAAGGTTTCAAACAGCGCGGGCTTCAACCGGCAAAGGCCCCCGCCCTCGGCGCCGATCCAAATATCGCCTTCCTTGTCCTCCGTGACGCAACGCACAAAATCCGACGGCAATCCCTCCCGCGTGGTCAGATGGAGCACCGCGCCATCCGGGTCATAACGAAACAGACCGCTGCCCAAGGTTGCGATCCAGAGGCGGCGCTGCCGGTCTTCGTACAGATCGTACACGGGCCGGTTGTTCCAGTCGAAACCCGCCAGATTTTGCTCGCGTTGCGGCGAGGAGAATTTGCGCAATCGCCCGTTGCCCGCCACCCAGCAACCGCCGTCGCGGCTGGGGGCGAGGAATTCGACCTGGAAATTCGGCTCGTTGGTTTGGCTCCAGACAGTGACGAATTGGCCGCCTTGAAGGACCGCCAGCTCGCGTTCGGTGCCGACCCAAATCTGGCCGCGCGCATCGGCCGTCACCGCGGTGGCATGGCGGCCGGACAAGTTCCACGAAGCGGACGGCACCGTGAATTGCTCGTGTTCCAGATGAATCAACTGCCATTCACAGGAAACCAGCCAGAGAGAATTCGAGTCTTCGCAAAATGTCCGGACGTAATTGTGCGTCGTGCCCTTCCCGGGAAGGGTGTAGGACGTGAAAACACCGTCCTTTTGCCGAATCAATTCCCCCTGCTCCGCGCCGATCCACAGCGCATGCGTGCGATCCTCGAAGAGTTGCACCAGCCGGCTGTTCTTCATGGCCGGGGTGTTGTTTTCGTCAAGCACCCGGAAACGAACGCCGTCAAAGCGCGCGAGGCCGTTTTGCGTGGCCACCCACAGATAGCCATCGGAAGCCTGCACCACGGCGGTCACCGAGCTGTGCGGGAGGCCTTTGTCCGTCTGCCAGGTGTCGATATGATAACGGCCGGCGCGAGCGGACGCCGCGCCCAGGAGCAGAAGGGCAAGCAGACCCAGTCTTGACACATCGGGTATGTTATCGCACTTCGCGATGATTAAAACTGTTTTTTTCTTTTTGCTGGCGCTGCGGATGAGCGCGGCGCCCATCGAACGAACTTTCACCGAAGGCGCGGTGAATTTTCCCAATCCCGAACGGGGCTTCTACACCCGGGATCCGGCGCCCGGGCGGCGGCTGATCATGGTCGAGCTCGACTTGCGCGCCTTCAAGGATCGTCCCCTGACCGCCGAGAAGCTGGCGGAGCTGCACGGACGCATGACAGAGGCGCGGCGCGCGGGTGTCAAGTTGATTTTTCGCGCGGCCTATGGCTTTACCGGGCGCGATTACCGGGCGGACCCGAAGGACCTGGGGCGGATTTTGGGGCACATCCGGCAAATCAGCGCGGTCCTCGCGGAAAATGCCGATGTGCTGTTGACAGTGCAGGCGGGCTTCCTGGGGCCCTGGGGCGAGTGGCATGGATCGAATTGGGGTGACCCGCCGAGCCTCGAGGCGCGGCGCGCGGTGCTGGTGGGATGGCTCGCGGCCCTGCCTGCGCCGGTGACGGTGCAGGTGCGGAGGCCGATGTTTATCCGCGATATTTTTCCCAACGAAATCGACGCGGCGCGCGTGGGATGGCATGACGATTCCTTCATGGCCCTGCCGGATGACCTGGGCACGTACGTGGCGCACGGCTGGAGCCGCGAACGTGAATTGCAATGGTGCAACCAGCACGATCGGAGCGTGCCGTTTGGCGGCGAAACAATTGAACTGTCCGGGCAAACTCCCATCGCCGAGGTGATGCGCGAAATGGAATTGCTGCACTTGACCTTCCTCAACGCGGAATATCAGCGCCAGACCTTGCAGCGCTGGCGCGCGTCGGAATACCACGGGGAAAACGCCGGGCTGCTCCTGGAACAGCGCATCGGCTACCGGCTTGTGGCGGAGAATTTGCGGTGCGCCGCCCGGCGGGGAAAATTATATTTCGATTTGACGCTGACCAACGCCGGCTTCGCCTCGCCGCTGCAACCGCGCGTGGTGACGGCCGCGCTGCTCCGCGACCACGAAGTGAGAACGGTGGAATTGACGGATGACCCGCGGCAATGGGGCCCGTGGGCGGGAACGATCATGCTGCATGGCGCCATTCCGTTGCCGCCCGGCCGCTGGCGTCTGGCGTTGCGGTTGGGTGATCCGGCGCCGGGCTTGCGGGAGGATGGACGTTACGACATCCGCTTCGAGAATAGCGATATTCCGTTTTTGGACACAGGCGGCTGGAATATTCTGGCGGATCTTTAAGCCGACGGCAGTTCCAGCCAAAATCGGCTCCCGACGCCCACTTCGGATTCGACGCCGCACGCGCCGCCCATGCGTTGCATGGCGCGGGCGACGATGGCCAAACCAATGCCGCTGCCGGGAAACGCCGCGGAACTGGCGCCGCGCTCAAATATGCCAAAGATTTTTCCGTGCGCCTCCGGCGGAATGCCGATGCCTTTGTCCTCGACCATGATGCGCACTTTGCGGGACGGCGCCGGGGAATCGTCCACGCTGCGGCTGGTCTGGCGCGCCGGGCTGAAGGGAGGCTGGCGCGGGGCCGCGGCCGGATCCGTCTCCGTCCAGACATACTCCGTCCAGATGGCCACCTGCGGACGCGCGCCCTTGGCGACAAATTTGACAGCGTTGTCAATTAAATTGGAAAGGCACTGCTGCAGCAGGGTGCGATGGGCCACCACGGAAAATAGCGGCCGCCGCACCGTGATTGAGCTGGGCTCGGCCAGGCTGAGAAAAAGCGCCTCAGACAGCACGGAATCCAGGTCCACGGGAGCAAGCTGAATTTCCTGGCGCGAAATTTTGCTGAACTCGAGCAAGTCCTGCGTCAGCACATCGAGCCGCTGACAGGCCCCGTGGAGCCGGTCGATGATGTCGCGCGCTTCCGCCGGAAGGCTGGCGGAAAAATCCTCGATCAACACCTGGCAGTAGCCAGTCAAGGCGCGAATCGGCGCGCGCAGATCGTGCGCGACAGTGTGGGAAAAGGTTTCCAACTCGGAAATGATCTCGCGCAAACGCACCGTCCGCTCATCCACGATCCGCTCCAGCCCCTGCGCGTGATGGCTCAACTTGGATTGAGCGGAACGCAACTTCAGATTGGTGGCTTCCTTGCCCAGGGCGACGGCGAGGTATTGGCCAATCGTGGACAGCAAATCGAGTTCGCCCTCTTGCAGCCGCGCGCGAATGCGCGTCGCCAGGCAAAGCGCGCCCAGGAATTCGTCGCCGACAATCAGCGGAATAATGGCGCACGCGTGAAAGCCGAGGAAGCTATGCAAAATCGACTCTTCCGCCGTGCTTTGCTGGAGATCTTCCAACGCCTCCGGGCGGCGGCTGCCCAGCAATCGGCGGCCCAAGGCGCTGGAGGCCGTGAGGCGGCCCAATTGATCCTGGGCTTCCTGCGAGACGCCGCCCGCCGCCTGCAACTTGATCGTCGCGCCGTCCGGCTCCGTCATGTAAAGCAGGTACGCTTCGAGGTCAAATTGCTCGGCGACCTTGAAAAAAAGTTCACGGATGCTGCGGCGCGGATCCTGCGATTCGAGCAAATGCGCCAGCGCCCAGGAAAGGATATTGTCACGCTCATGCTGGCGGCGCAACACGGAGGATTGATACTCACGCTGGGTGACATCTTCCAGGATGATGATGGTGCCGACGGTCTGACCTTGATAACGCAAGGGCGCCACGCGCGCCGTCTGTTGCATCTCGTGAAACCCGCTGTCCCGCATGACCGGCGGCAAGGCCAGGAGATAGCCGTGCAAGGCCGTGGAAAGCACACTGACTTCGCCCTCCAGCGCCCGATTAAAGCGCGCCACAAATCCGCGCTCAATCAGTTCGGGAAAAAGCTTGAACAACTCGCCCCCCGCAACTTCGCCCGAACCGCGTCCGCTGTGGATTTCCATCCAATGATTCCAGCTCTGGATGCGAAAGGCGCAATCCGTCGTGATGACTCCGTATGGGGCGAAATCGTGAATCCACCCGATCATCGCCGCTTCTTGCGGGCCAAGACTTGAGTCGTGCTTTTGCTCCATGGCTAGGCGAGGAAAGAGCGTCGGATTAGCCGGCTTGCCGATCTTCCCATTTCTTCAACTCGAGGATGAGGCGCTCCAGCGAGGTCACGCCGAGAATCATCACCAAATAACCGCTGACATTGCTCGTGCGCAGGTAGAAACGCGTGTGGATCATCAGCGCAAATTGCAGCTCCTGGTCTTCCACCGTAATGGAGGAAAGCACCTGCTGCACGCTTTCAATGCGCAAATCCGGCACGGTGAACGCCACTTGCACTTGCAGCAAATTCCCAAAAACACCCAGACAAGCGTTCAGCACGATATTGCCGACTTCGGTGATGACCTCGCACGCCGCACCGTCCAATTCCTTGGCTTCGGGGCGGTCGGTGAGCAGGCGATTGAGCAGGACCGCGGCGGCCTTGTCGAGCAGAAGGATGGCATCGCCGGAAATCGGCCCGCCAAAAACCTGGTGCACGCTCGCAACTTCGCCCTCGATGACCTTTTGCAGCATCGGCGTGATTTCTGAAACCTTGTGAATGGCGACGTGCGGCACCTCCAGGGTGATGCGATGGCCCGTCAGATCAGACAAGGCGCCCGCCGCGCGCGCGTAGCCGATGTTGATCAACTCCGTGAGAGCGTCTTTCTGGGTGGGATTTAAGTCCATGCGACGCCTCCCGCCAGAATTTTCGCCATCACATCCTCAAGTTCTTCCCGTTTGATGGGTTTATTAACGATGGCGGCGGCGCCCGCCTCCCGCACCTGATCGCGGGTGGATTTTTGAATGTCTGCCGTGGCGATGATGACCGGCAATTGCGGATTTAACTCGCGCAATTTGATCAACACCTCCAAGCCGTACATGCCGCTCATCACCATATCGAGAACAATGACATCGGGGCGATTGATGACATACCGTTCCAACGCCGTGGCGCCATCGGCCGCCTCTTCCACGGCATGGCCCATTTGTTCGAGCATCTGCCGCGTCAAGCGCCGGGCCAAACCTGAATCGTCCACGACGAGAATCTTTGCCTTCATAAGTGGTTGCTAATGCCTTCAGCCATTTCCGACAATGAAAAAGCGGCGTCGCTCAAGCCGGCTTCCACCACGCTGCGTGGCATGCCGTAGATGACACAACTTTCCTCCGCTTCCGTCAAGATAGCGCCTCCTTGCGCTTTCACCCAGGCGGCGCCCTGTTTGCCGTCGTCGCCCATGCCGGTCATCACGACGCCGAGCACGCGCGCGCGGCAGCTTTCCGCCGCGGATTGAAAAAGCACATCGACGGAGGGGCGATGCGGCTTGTCCGCTGGCTGCGTCGCAAACTGTGCGACCAGCGCCCCGGAGAGATCTTTCTTCAAGAGCAAATGGCGGCCCGCCTGTGCGATTAAGGCGGTTCCGGGCAACAATTCTTCACCGTCTCGAGCTTCCCTGACATTCAACTTGGAAATCTCGCTGAGTTTTTCCGCAAACATCGCGGTATAACCCACAGGCATATGCAAAACGATAGCGATGGGAACCGGAAAGTCACGCGGAAATTGCGGCACGAGATAGCGCAAGGCCTGCGGTCCGCCCGTCGAAATGCCCAGCACGACCACGTCAACTTTTCCCGCGCGCCGGGAGGGCGCGGCGACGTTCTTCGGGGAAGGCGGCGGCGTGCGCAACCGGGCCACGGGCGTGCGTCCGGCCGCCTTGACCTGCTCGACCAATTCTTCACGCATCGCCAGCAGTTGGTCGGTGGCCTGCGCCGTGGGCTTTTGCACCAAATCCACCGCGCCCGCCGCCAGCGCGTCCAAGGCCTCCGCGCAGTCCTGCGGCGATGCAGTCAACATTAAAATAGGCACGGGCCGGGCCGCCATTTGCCGGCGCACATATTCGACCCCGCCCATGCGCGGCATCGTCAAGTCGCACGTCACCACGTCCGGGCGCAGTTTATCGGCCAGCTCCAGGGCCTCCTCCCCGTCGTGCGCCATGCCCACAACGTCAATAAACGGACTGCGCGACAGCATTTCGCGCACGACTTTTCGCACGAAAGCGGAATCATCCACAATCAAAACGCGCACGAGCATGGAATTGGGCGGCGGGTCAAATTCGGACATAGCCAAAAGCGTCGCCGAACTCCCGCAGTTCGAAGTCGGCGGTTAATTTCAAAAGAGATTCCGAAGCGCCGACGAACAGATGGCCTCCCACCGGCATGCGGGACGCAAAAATGGCGAGAGTCTGGCGAATCGCATGAGGCGAAAAATAAATAAAGACGTTGCGGCAGAAGACCACTGGACAGCGCGCCAGAATGTCCACTTCGTCAGCCGCCAGAAGATTCGCGCGCCGGAAGCTCACGCGGCCGCCTATTTCGGGCTTGATCCGCCAGCGTCCCTCCTCCGGCAGAAAATATTTTTCCCGCAAAGTAAAAGGCAGGGCGCGGAAGGATTTCTCGCGAAACAGGCCGCTGCGCGCTTTTTCGAGAGCCATGGAACTGGAGTCGCTCGCCAGGATTTCGATGGGATGCCTGTCCAGGCCGGCTTCGGCCAGCGCGATGGCGAGGGAATAAGCCTCCTCGCCGGTGGCGCAGGCGGCGCTCCAAATCCGCAAGGGCAGCGAAGTGCGGGCAAACCAGGCGGGCGCAATGGTGTTCACACACACATGAATTTGGGCCATCTCGCGCCAAAAATAGGTTTCAGGCACGGAAAGGGCGTCCATCACACGCTCCCAATCCTCTGTCCCGTGCTCTTCGTATTTGAGCAGATAGTAAAGATCGAGAAACGAGGCGCAATGGCGCGACAAGGCGACCGGCTCCAGCTTTTCCAATAAAACATCCCAGCGGTCGGCCTCAAAATGAATGCCAATCCGCTCATGGACAAGCGAACTGAGCAACAGCGGCACTCCCGGAGGAGCCACCAGCGTCAAGGACCCAGATGCAACAGACATGACGCGCGCCTAGGAAGTAGCCGGGGAAACGGCCGCGCCAGGAGCCGATCCCGGCGACGGGCGTTTGCGGGTGGATGGTTTGGCGGCGGGAGTTGGAGACCGCGGCGCCGCCGGCAAAACCGCGGTGGCGCCATCCAGGGCCGCGGCGTTGGCCCGGGCCAGTTGGCGAAGCTCGCGAATTTTTCCGGTGACAGCAGCGGCCCCGCTGGAATGGGATTTATTGGCCGCGGTGATCAGCTTCATTTGCCGGGTTACATTGGCGGCGCCGGTGGTGACGTTTTTCACCCCTTTGGCCTGCTCTTCCATGGCGCGGGCTGCCTGGGTGGTTTGCACCCGCAAACCATCCGCAGCCGACGTGATCTCCTGGGCGCCCACCGTCTGTGACGCCATCGCCTTGCCGATGCGGGCGATCTGGGCGGCCAATCGATCCGACTCGCGAGAAACCTGCTCGCTGGCAGTGGATTGTTCACTCAACGCGCGGGAGGTGGTGGCGGCGCCCTGGCGCATGGAGGCGACGGCCTGAACTATCTGGGCCGCGCCGAGGGCCTGCTCTTTCATGGCCTTGCGCAATTGCTCGGCGACGTTGTTCGTGGTTTGGGCGGCCTTGATGATCTCCCGCGCCGCCCGCCCCTGCTCGCCCATGGCTTGGGAAACTTCCCGCGCGGCTTTCCGCATATGATTGGTCGCCTGGACAATCTGCCCTGCGCCCTTGGCTTGTTCAGCCGAGCCGACCGCAATTTGCCGCGCTTGGGCGGCCGTGGAGGAAATGGCGTCGCTCACGCCTTTGACGGCGGTGATTTGCTCCTGCGTGGCCCGGCTGATTTGCAAAACGAGCGATGAACTCTCTGAGACGCCGTTCAAAATAATCTTCAAACCCGCCAGCCCCGCTTCGGACTGACGGTTGCTTTCCTCCGCCACGCGGGCGCCTTGATTGGCAGATTCGGTCGCTTCACGCGTGGCATCTTCCAGGCCCCGGACAATTTCCGTGATGTCCGCCGTCGCCTTGGCGCAGCGGTCGGCCAGATTGCGAATTTCCTCCGCCACCACGGCAAAGCCGCGGCCGGCGTCCCCGGCGCGGGCGGCCTCAATGGAGGCGTTCAAGGACAACAGATTGGTGCGCTCGGCAATGACATTAATCGTATTGACGATGCCGCCAATGTCGCGCGTGCGCTTGTTCAGCTCGCGCATCACCGAAGCGCCCTGGCTCATGGCCTCGGAAACGCGCGCAATGCCTTCGATGGATTTCTGAATGGTCTGGCCGCCTTCGTCCGCCTGGCGGGCGACGCGTCCGCTGATTTCCTCCGTCCGTTTGACAATCTCGTTGACAGAGCGGCTGGAACGGTCCATTTCCGCCGCGCCCGTGGCGGCGTCGGTGGCCATTTGCGTGATGCGCTCGCTGTTTTGCGCCACCCCTTGAATGGAGCGCGCCATTTCCTCGATGGACGTGGCGGTTTCCTCCACCGCCGAATTCAAGCTCTCGGACATGCCCGCCACTTCTTCGATGGAAGCAGCCGTCTCGTTGATGGAGGATGAGGTTTGTTCCGCGGCGACCGAAAGGTCCTCCGCATTTTTCGCGACCGAGGCGATGGAGCGGCTCATCTCCTCAATGGAAGTCGCCGTCTCGGTGAGCGAGGTGGCCAGGTCTTCACTGTCTTTGTTGACGCGTTTAATGGACGCGGCCACCTCGGTCATGGCCGTGGTGACCTCCTGCCCGGAGGTGGCCATCTCCTGCACATCCACCGTCACCGTCTGGATCGACTGGGACATTTGCTTGATCGAGGCAGTCGTCTGCGTGGCGGCGGTAGCCACCTGGGCGGTGTTGGCGGTGACCTGCTCCATGGACGCGGCAATTTCGTTGACCGCAGAGGTCATTTCCTCGGCGGACACCGTGACCGATTCCGCTTGGGCCGCGGTTTCCATCAACGTGCCCGTAAATTCGTCCGTTTCGGCCGCGATCTCGTCGAGGATGCGATTCTCCTGCACGATTCCAGCGGAGACGCGGTTCATGATGGCGGCAAGGTCGTTGCCTCCGTCTGGACCATGGTTGCGCCCATTGGCGGCGGGTTTCAGATTGGAATCAGACTTGGGTTTAGGCATAAATAAAATGGTTTTAAGCTTTAGCTTCGGTCAGGGCCTCGGAAGCAGCCGGCGGCAAATCGCCGGGCGCCGGCTCCAGTTGATCGACATCCAGGACGGCCTCCAATTCCAGCAAGAGAATCACCCGATCCTTCACTTCGGCCACCGCCTTCAAATAATTTCCGCTAATCCCCGTTAATGTCTGCTCGATGGGACGAATCATGTCATCGGAGATGGCCAAAAATTCGCGGGCGCTGTCCACGATCAATCCCACCACGCGATGGCGCAACTGCACGAAAACCAGCCGCGTCCGCATATCGTAAGGCTGCCGCGGAAAGCCGAAACGCGTGCGGAGATTCAACGCCGGGATCACCTGGCCGCGGGAAAACACCACCCCGTCAATGGCGGGATTGGCATTCGGGACCACCGTGACATGATCCACCATCTCGACATGCCGGACTTGTTCGGTGGAAACGCCATAGGTCGCGTTGCCCACTTCGAAAATGATGTATTTGTTCATTTCAGTTGCCATGATCGACGGTAAAGGAAGGCGTGTCGGAAACGGGCGCCAAATCGGGCCGCACCACGCCGCTGGTCAAATGCGCGCCGTCCAGAATCAGGACGGGCCGGCCATCGCCCAATTCGGTGGCGCCCATGATCCCCGGAGTCTGCCCGAGAGGATCGCGAATGGCGCGCACCACGACCTCCTTTTGGCCATGCACCTTGTCCACAATCAAACCGCTGCTGCCGCGGTCGGAATGCAACACCAGCAGGCAATGCTGCGCGCGCGCGGAAGCAGGCAGATGAAAAAGCGAGGTGAGCCGGGTCACCGGCAGCAACCCGCTGCGATAGGGCGCCAGTTCCACGCGATTGACCGTGCGAATTTGGTCGGAGGCCAGGTGCAAAATCTCCGTGACATAGGTCTGAGGAATGGCGCAGGTCTGCCCCGCTGCGGAAACGATAAACGTTTCGGCGATGGCCAGTGTCAGCGGCAGGCGCAACGTGAATTGCGTGCCCCGCCCCAATTCTGTTTCCAGGCTGATGCTGCCGCCAAGTTCGCGCACCGTATCCCAAACCACCGCCATGCCCACTCCCCGGCCCGCCGCCATGTCCGCATCGTCACGCGTCGAAAAACCGGTCGCGCACAAAATTTTCAACAAAGCGGAATGATCCAGATTGTCCGGCACCGGAATGCCCTGGGCCGCCGCCTTGCGCGCGACGGCTTGTGGATCAATCCCACGCCCATTGTCGCCCACCTGAATGAGCACGGAATCGCCGACCGCCGAGGCGCGGAGAAAAATCGCGGCTTCCTCCGGCTTGTGCGCGGCGCGGCGCTCCTCGGGTGACTCCACACCGTGGCTGAACGCGTTGCGCACGAGGTGCAACAAAGGATCTTTGAGGCGTTCGACCAAATATTTATCAAGTTCGGTCTGCTGGCCTTCCAGACGCAGGCGGACCTGTTTTTTTGTTTCCCGGGCCAAATCGCGCACGACGAAAGGCATCCGCGCGAAAATTTCCGCGACCGGCACCAACCGCACGCGCATGATGGCTTCGCGCAATTCCCGGAGAGACCGGGCCCAAGCGGTGTTGACCTCCTGCAAACTGCGCGGGTCCAGCCCGGCGGAAGACCGCGAAGCCTGCGCGAGTTGATCGTCAAAACGGGAGCGATGAATCACCAATTCTCCCGTGATGCGCATGAGCTCGTCCAGGCGATTCAAATCCACCCGCACGACGTGGGACGGCGCGATAAAAGGGTTGGCGTCCGGCTCGTGTTCGATGGCCGCTGTCGGCGCGGCGGCCGGCGCTTCCGAGGCGGCTGACTCGACCAGTTCGGCGGAGATGCCGTCGGCGTCCCACTTCGCGATGTTGGCGGGCGTCTCCCTCATCCCGACTAAAAACTCAAAAGCGATCTGCCCGGCGCCGAGCACTTGCGGAGTCGCACGAAGGATTTCTCCCACGGCCGACAGACGGGCGCGCACGCTGTTGACGTTGACCCCGCGGGCGTCCAACTCGCGGGTAGGAATGAAGGTGCAGCGCCAAATAACCAAGCCTCGGGCGGTGGCTTCATCCGCCTGGGCTTCAGGACCGGCCGTGACGGCGGTGGGAAGACTTTCGCGCGCTGGCGCCGGGGCTTCGGGCGCTGAACCTGTCAAAGTTTTGAAGGACGCCAGCAGACCGGCGATGTTGGGGGTCGGCGCCTGGGCGCGGAACGCGACGATGATTTGCTCGAGTTTTTGCGCGGCGCCCATCAGAAGATCCAGGCCGGCGGAGCTGACCGTGGTGCGGCCCTTGGTTAATTCGCGCAAATAATCCTCGGAGGCATGGGCCAACTCCTCGGCGGCCCTCAGTCCGACGATCGCCGAAATGCCTTTAAACGAGTGAAAATTCCGAAACAGCTCCTCGACGATCGCCGAATCCGCCTGCGCTTTGCCGATGGAATCCTCCAGCAGAACCAGGGCCTCGCGGATGCGCTTGAGATGCTCTTCGCCCTCGGCGTAAAAGTCATCGAGCAATTCCTTTTGCAGTTCGGGTGAGAGATCGGCGTTCACTGGGCCTGGGGATCGCGCTCCCGCTGCAGCCACTCGGCGAGATTGGAGGGAGAAATAGGTTTGACCAGATAACCG
The DNA here is from genome assembly GCA_035551475.1 of Verrucomicrobiia bacterium. Classification (GTDB taxonomy): domain Bacteria; phylum Verrucomicrobiota; class Verrucomicrobiia; order Limisphaerales; family Palsa-1400; genus DASZMX01. The sequence continues at coordinate 400 of DASZMX010000100.1, read as the reverse complement.
GCCGCGCCGAGATTGAGCGCGCGGATTTTGTCCGACTCCTGGTTCGAGCCGCTGAGGACGACGACGGTGGAGCTGTCCAGAATGGCGCGGGACCCCAGCCAGGCGAGGACTTCAAAGCCGCTGAGCACGGGCATTTTAAGATCAAGGAAAATGAAATCCGGCAGCCGCTCGCCCCGGTTTTGCGCTTCTTCCAACGCCTGGATGGCGGCGCCTCCGTCACTTAAGTGACGAAAATCGCACGGCACGCACCCTTTGCGGAGGGCGCGCTGGAAAAAATAAGCGCCCGCGTTCTGCGCCGGCGAAAAGGAATGGATTCAAAAGCGGCGGCGCGGCGGTCGTGAACCTTTTGACCACGCAAAAGCCCCTCATCATTGGCGCCACGACAATTCCCGCCGGCGCT
>DASZMX010000099.1:0-39538 GCA_035551475.1 Verrucomicrobiia bacterium | reverse complement strand
ATTTGAGCAAGAGATAGACCTCAAACTTTTACACCCCCTGCATTGCGTCGAAAGCAAGACCGTCAACCTCATGACTCTTCCGCAGAATGCAGGAGACAGGCAAGACCTGAAGCACCTTCGCCTTTCCATCGCAATTTTGCGCCAGTACCTCACCGAGTTGACGATGAAAGGCGGAACGGAAAAAGTGCTTTTACGCTGGGCCAACCGCATGCGAACAAACTCCGGTCACGATCTTGGAATCAAAGCCGCCATAAAACATGGAATCGATTTTCAAGATGCGATCCCAGCGGATTTGTGGCGGAACCGTCCTGGCCCATTGGCAGATTTTATTCAGAAAGAATGGCCTGAATGGAAAAAGCAAGCCGCCGAAAAGATTTCCGAGATTCAAGAGCTGGAAGTTTGGCTGAAGTCCCTGAAGGATTCCAGGCGTGAAGGGTGATCTAAACGAACGCTGGACCAGGACAGCTAAAGAACCGCGTGGCCTTCCTGTGGCTTTCAGAGACTTGGAGCGATCAGCGCCTTCTTCTCTGCGGAAGAAGGAGGTCAAGATTACGGGTTTGTTCTCGGGTTCACACATTACCGTCTTTAAGGGGTTTTTTCATCCCCCCGGCTAAACTAACTCAAGCGTTTGGCAACCGTCACTCCACCGTGACGCTCTTGGCGAGGTTGCGGGGTTTGTCAACATCACAGCCTCGGGCGACGGCGAGGTGGTAGGCGAAGAGTTGGAGCGGGATGATGGATAAAATGGGGTACAATGGCTCCAGGGTGCGGGGCAGGTAAATGACGTCGTCCGCCAGCGCCGCGGCCGGGGTGTCGCCTTCGGTGGCGAGGAGGACGATGGGGCCTTGCCGGGCCTTGATCATGGCGAGGTTGGCCATGGTTTTGTCGTGCATGGAATCCTGCGGGGCCAGGATGACGGCGGGGGTGCCTTTGTCAATCAAAGCAATGGGGCCGTGCTTCATCTCGGCGGCCGAATAGCCCTCGGCGTGGAGATAGGAAATTTCCTTGAGCTTGAGCGCCCCTTCCAGGGCGATGGGAAAATTGTAGCCGCGGCTGAGGTAAAAGAAATCCCGCGCGTTGGCGTATTTGAGGGCGAGTTTCTGCAGGGCCGGGCCTTGCGCAAGAATGGCTTCAATCTGGCGGGGCAACGCTTCGAGCCCGCGCAGGATTTCCAGGGCGCGATGGGCGGAAAGCATCCGCATCCGCCCAAGATGCACGGCGAGGAGTGTGAGAATGACCAACTGCGAGACAAACGCCTTGGTGGACGCCACCCCAATTTCCGGACCGGCATGCATATAGATGCCGCCGTCGGATTCGCGCGCAATGGCGCTGCCCACGACATTGACAATCGCGAGAGCGCGGTGCCCGCGGCGCTTGGCCTCGCGCAAGGCGCCGAGCGTGTCGGCGGTTTCGCCGGATTGCGACAAGACGAGCAGCACGGTGTCGCGCTCCAACGGGGCGTTGCGATTATAAAATTCGTGGGAATATTCCACCTCGACCGGCATGTGCGCCAGTTCCTCGATCAGATATTCGCCGACGAGGGCGGCGTGCCAGCTCGTGCCGGTGGCGCCGATCACAATGCGGTTGACAGCGCGCAGCTCGGCGGCGGTCATGTTCAAGCCGCCAAATTTGGCGGTCGCGCCCTGGACATCGATGCGGCCGCGCAGGGCGTTCTCGACGGTGCGAGGCTGCTCCATGATTTCCTTGAGCATGAAATGCGCATGCTCACCACGCTCGGCGTCCTCGGAGGCAAATTCCAATTTGCTGATCTGCACCTGCGCGGTGTCGGCGCCGAGATTCTGCACGTCAAACCGCGCAGCGGTCACGGTGGCCACGTCGTAATCATTGAGATAAACCACCTGGCGGGTGTGGGCGACAATCGCGTTGGCGTCGCTGGCGAGGAAATTTTCGTTTTCACCAACGCCGATCAAGAGCGGCGAACCGCGGCGCGCGCCGACAATGGTGTCCGGGCAATCCGCGGAAACCACCACCAGGCCGTACGTTCCAATCACATCGCGCAACGCGTCGCACACTGCGGCGGTGAGCGCCGCAGGCCCCGTCTCCGCGGCGGCGCGGCGTTTGGCCAGGCAATCGCCAATCAGGTGCGCGAGAACTTCAGTGTCGGTTTCAGAATGAAAAACGTGGCCCGCTTTCAGCAACCGTTGTTTGAGGGCGCCGTAATTTTCGATGACGCCGTTATGAGCCACGGCGAGGCGGCCGGATTGGTCGAGGTGCGGATGAGAATTTTCGTCACAAGGCGGCCCGTGCGTGGCCCAGCGAGTGTGGCCGATGCCGAGGGAGCCGCGCACCGGCTGGCCGGCAAGCAACGGCGCCAGGCCCTCATCGATGCTGCCTTTCTTCTTGCGGATGGCGAGGGAGCCGTCGCACAGCGCCGCCAAACCCGCGCTGTCATAGCCGCGGTATTGCAGACGGCGGAGTCCGTCAATTATAATGAGGCAGGCGTCCTTGCGCCCGACGTATCCAACGATGCCGCACATGAATCAGGTGGCGGGTGGGGATGGCGAGGTGACGACCCGGGCCAAGGAGGGATCGCCCAGCGTGATAATCGAAGGGTTTTTCAGGCCGGGCTTGCCGTACACCAACGGACTGCCGTCGAGCAGGCAAATGATGCCGCCGGCGGCCTCCACCACGCAATGCGCGGCGGCGGTGTCCCATTCCATGGTGGGAACATCACGCAAATAAATGTCCGCCGAGCCTTCAGCCACGAGGCAGAACTTCAACGAGCTTCCCATGGAACGCAAGCTGGCGGCGGGATATTTTTTCAGGAGATCGGCCACGAGCGGGCCCGCGTGGTCCTTGCTGGCGACGATCGCGAGGCCCGCCGGATTGGCGCGGCGGGCGGTGAAACGGGAGGCGGCCTGCGCGCCCACGCGGCGCCACGCGCCCGTGACCAGCGTGCCATAATAAGTCAAATCCAACGCCGGCGCATACACGACGCCCAGAATCGGATGGCCATCCTTCACCAGCGCAATGTTGACCGTGAATTCATTTGTGCCCTTCAAAAACTCCTTGGTGCCGTCCAGCGGATCGACCAGCCAGAAGCGCGCGGGCAGCGCGGCCGACGCGGCGTTTTCGGATTCCTCCGAAATAACCGGGACGCCCGGCAGCAGGTCAGGCAAGGCGCCGACAAGAAACCGGTGCGAAGCCAGGTCGGCCTCGGTCAAGGGGCTGCGATCTTCCTTAGACTTGACGGTGAGCGCGGCGCGGTAGAACGGCATGATGCGTTCGCCCGCCTCGCGCGCGAGATTGCAGACTTTATCGATGAGTTCAACCATAACGTTTTAACCAGGCCACGAAGAGGCCAATGCCTTCCTCGAGGCCCACTTGCGGTTTGTAGCCGAGCATGCGCCCGGCTTTGGCCACGTCGGCCCAGGTGCGCGGCACGTCGCCCGGCTGCTCGGGCAGATGGCGCAGAACCGCGCGTTTCTGCAAGGCTTGCTCCAGCACGGCGATCAATTGCGAAAGCGGGACGGGGTGCGAGCCGCCGAGGTTAAAAATTTCAAAACCAAACGTGCGCGTCACACACGCGGCAATGCCGTCAACAATATCGCTGACATACGTGTAATCGCGGGCGGTCGAGCCGTCGCCAAAAACATCGATGGGCTCGCCCGCCGCAATGCGCCGGGCGAACTTGTGGATGGCAAGATCCGGGCGCTGCCGCGGCCCATAGACCGTGAAAAAGCGCAGCATGGAAACATCGAGCCCATACACATGATGATAAACATGCCCGAGCGCCTCGCACGCCAGCTTGCTCGCCGCATAAGGCGAAATGGGCGTGCTGATGGGATCATTCTCGGCAAATGGGACCTTGGCGTTGACGCCGTACACCGACGACGATGAGGCGAGGATGAGCTTGCGGACGCCGTGCTGGCGCGCGGCCTCCAGAATATGCGTCGTGCCTTCGACATTGACGCGCTGATAAAGAGCGGGCTGCTCCAGACTGGGCCGGATGCCGGCGCGCGCGGCCAAATGAATCACCTGCTCAAAGCGCGCCGCCTGGAACATTTTCTCGACCGTGGCGCGGTCGGACAGGTCGCCCTGCACAAACGTAAACGGGCGGCCCTCGGTTTGAATTTCCGCGAGGTTGCGGCGCTTCAACGCCGGATCATAGAAATCATTCAGGTCGTCCAACACCCACACGGCATGGCCGTCCCGCAACAGGCGCTGGCTAAGGTGCGAGCCGATGAAACCCGCGCCACCCGTAACCAAAATGTTCATGCGTCGCGAAAAACGACCCTACGCCTTGCCGCGGCCAATGCTCTTGTAAAGGAAGCCGAGCCGCTCCATCTCGGCGACTTCGAACATATTGCGTCCGTCGAAAATAATCGGATGCGTCAGCGCCTTGCGCACGCGCTCCAGGTTGAGCTGTTTGAACTGCGGCCATTCGGTGGCGATGATCAGCGCGTCGCAGCCGTCCGCCACGTCGTCCATGTTATCGACGTAAGTGACGCCGGGCAGAATCGGGCGCGCCTTTTCCATCGCCTTCGGATCGTGGACGCGCAACGCAGCGCCTTCCTTGCGCAGGCGCAGGCAAAGGTCGATGGCGGGCGACATGCGGACGTCGTCGGTGTTCTGCTTGAACGCCAGGCCCAGCACGCCGAGGGTCTTGCCTTTGAGGACCCACATCGTGTCAACTATTTTTTTGACAAAACGATCCATTTGCTCGGCGTTGATGCGCTGGACTTCCTTGAGCAGCCCGAAATTGTAACCCAGCGTCTCGGAAATTTGAATGAAAGCGCTGAGGTCTTTGGGGAAACAACTGCCCCCGAAGCCGAGCGAAGCGTCGAGGAACCGGCGGCCAATGCGGGCATCCATGCCCATGCCGTTGGCGACTTCCTGGACGTTCGCGCCGGAAGCTTCGCACAGGACGGACACGGCGTTAATGTAGGAAATTTTCAACGCGAGAAAGGAATTCGCCGCGTGCTTGATCAGCTCGGCGGAATTGATGTCCGTGACGATGATCGGCGCGTTGTAGGGCGCGTACACCTGCTTCATCGCGGCGACCGGACGCGGCGAGCCGACGCCAATGACGACGCGGTCGGGCTTCATAAAATCATCGACGGCGAAACCTTCGCGGAGAAATTCGGGATTGCTGACAACATCAAAATCCACCTTCGCTTTGCAATAGCGTTTGATGGTCTCGGCGACTTTTTCGCCGGTCTTGACGGGGACGGTGCTTTTGTCCACGACGATTTTGTAGGAAGTCATGGCGCTGGCGATTTCGCGGGAAACGCCCTCGATGAAGCTCAGATCAACGGAGCCGTCGTCCTGCGGCGGCGTGGGCACGGCGATGAAGATGACTTCCGAATTATCGACGCCGTCCTGGGTGCTGGCGGTGAAACGGAGGCGGCCGGCGGCGGCGTTCTTCTTGACCAATTCGTCGAGCCCCGGCTCATAAATGGGCATGCCGCCCGCCTGGAGCAGCTTGACTTTTTCCGCGTCGCGATCGACGCAAATGACGGTGTGGCCGGCTTCGGCGAAACACGTTCCGGTGACCAGACCCACATAACCCGTGCCGATGATGGTAAGTTTCATTAGTAATTTGGAATGCTCAAGTTTCTTTGACCACGCCCCAGAACACATCGAGGCGTTTGCGAAGGTAAAGTTTGATGGCTTTGACGAGGACTTTGGATTCGAGCTTCTGCCCTTCGGCGACAATTTCCGGCAGCGTCAGCGAAGGCCGGAGCGCAAAACTGCCTTGCGCGATGATCGGGCCTTCATCCAGGTGCATCGTGACAAAATGGGCGGTGACGCCGACGATTTTGACGCCGCGCTCGTAGGCCTGGCGATAGGCTTGCGGCCCGGGAAAACTGGGTAGAAGCGAAGGATGAATATTGATGACCTTGTTCTTGTAACGCCAGACGAAATTCGGCGAGAGAATTTTCATGAAGCGCGCCAGCACGACGAAATCAACCGCGTGCTTCTCCAGCAATTTCAAGACGGCGACCTCCGCCTCGTTGCGATGCTCCCAGCCCACGCGCTCGAAGGGCAGGCCGTGACGGCGGGCCAGCGGTTCGAGATCGGAACGGTTGGAAATAACGACCGCAGGCTCGGCCTTGAGGGTCCCGGCGCGGCATTCGGCCAGTATGGCCTGCATGGCGTGCGGTTCGCGGGTGACCAGCAACGCGAAACGCTGACGGCGATGGGCCTCGACAAAACTAAGCCCGATCTCCATGCGCAACGACGCGGCAAGCTTCTGCAAGCCGTCGCGCAAACGCGGTTCATCCCATTTTTTGGCCAGCCACGAGGCCTGGATGGTCATCGAAAATTGCCCGCGCGTGACCTGCTCCTCCAAGCCCTCGATATTGGCGCCCTGCTCGAAAAGAAAACCGGTGACGCGCGCGATGACGCCGCTTTTGTCGCGGCCAATAACCGTGATGGTGGCAAACTGTTTCATCAGAGGGAATAGTTTACAGCATTTCAATATACCAATTCAACGCTGCATCCAAGCCTTGAGCGAGCGTGTGGCTCGGCTCGTAGCCCAGCAGGCGGCGCGCCTTGGAAATGTCGGCCAGTGAATGGCGCACATCGGCGGCGCGAAAGGGGCCATGCACCGGGGGCGCCGCAGCCAGGCGCGGAAAACGCGGCGTGAGCTTTTCCCGCAACAGCGCGTACAGCTCATTGAGGCTGGTGGGCGCGCCGACGGCGACGTTGTAGATTTGGTTGACAGCTTCCGGGGCGCGCACCGCGCCGGCCGCCAGATTGGCTTGCACGACGTTGGCGACATAACAAAAATCACGGCTGGTTTCGCCGTCGCCGTTGATCTGAACCGGCTGGCCGCGCAACAGGGCGGAAATCCAGGCGGGAATGACCGCCGCATACGCGCCCGCCGGATCCTGGCGCGGGCCGAAAACATTAAAATACCGCAGGCCGATGGTTTCCAATCCGTAGCAACGGGCAAATGTGCCGGCGTAAATTTCATTGGCCAGTTTCGTGGCCGCGTACGGCGAAAGCGGATGGCCCAGGCGCGCCTCGGTTTTCGGAGAGTCCGCCGCGTCGCCGTAAACCGCGCTGCTGGAGGCATACACGAAACGGCGCACACCGGCGTCGCGGGCGGCGAGGAGCATGTTGACAAAGCCCGTCACATTGACGTCATGCGTGGTGGCCGGATCTTCCAGGGAGCGCGGCACCGAACCGAGCGCCGCTTGATGCAGAACCACCGAAACGCCCGCCGCGGCCTGGCGGCAAATCGCGCCATCGCGAATATCGCCTTCCACGAACGTAAACGCTCTGCGAGACCGGAACGGCGCCAGATTGGCGGGCTTGCCCGCCGTGAAATTATCCAGGCCGCGCACGGTGTGGCCCGCGTGCAGCAACGCCTCGACGAGATGCGAGCCGATGAAACCGGCGGCGCCCGTGACGAGCCAGGTTTCCGGGGCGCTCATGCCTTGAACACCTGGTTCGGCTTCGTCTTGACCCCCGCCATGGCATTGCGCGTGTCCAGAATTGCGCCCGCCCACCGCGCCAATTCGTTATAATTGACGGCTTGATGCCGCGTGGCAATGACCACCAGATCGAACGCCGCCACGGCGCGTTTGTTCCACACAATAGACTTGGTCCCCGCCCAATGAGAATGTTCGCGCGTGGGCCGGATCACCGGGACATGCGGATCGTAATAAGCCACCTTCGCGCCGCGGGCCTGGAAAAGATTGAGCAACACGTAGCTCGGAGATTCGCGGTCGTCATCGACGTCGGCCTTGTAGGCGAGGCCGAGGATCAAAATTCGCGAGCCACGCAGCGCCTGGCGGCGGCGGTTAAGCACGGCGGCCGCCTGGTTGACCACGTATTCCGGCATGCTGACGTTAATTTCGCCCGCCAGCTCGATGAAGCGCGTGTGCTGGCCGTATTCCCGCGCCTTCCATGTCAAGTAAAACGGATCAATCGGGATGCAATGCCCGCCCAGGCCGGGCCCCGGATAAAACGGCATGTAGCCAAACGGCTTGGTCTTGGCGGCGGCGATGACTTCCCAAATGTCGATGCCCATCGCGGTGTAAACGACCTTCAACTCGTTGACGAGCGCGATGTTCACACTGCGAAAAATATTTTCCGTGAGCTTGGCCGCTTCCGCGACGCGACAGGAAGAAACCGGCACGAGCGTTTTCACGGCGCGCCCGTAAAGCTCCTGCGCCCGCGCCCGGCAAGCCGGCGTCAATCCGCCAATCACCTTGGGAATCAGCGCGACCTGGCTGGCGGGATTGCCGGGATCTTCGCGCTCCGGCGAATAGGCCAGGTGGAAATCCCGCCCCGCCTTCATCCTGGAGCCCGCCTCCAGCACGGGGCGCAACTGCTCCTCCGTGGTGCCGGGATACGTGGTGGACTCCAGCACGACCAGGCAGCCCTTCCGCAAGTGGGGAGCAATGCTCCGACCAGTGTCAAGTATGTAGGAAATATCCGGCTCGCGGTTTTTGCCGAGCGGCGTGGGGACGCAAATGATCACCGCGTCCGCCGCGCGCACTGCGCTAAAATCGGTCGTGGCGGTGAACTTTCCGGCGCGCACCCACCGCGCAATTTCGGCGGAAGGAATATGGCGGATGTAACTCCGCCCGCGCTTGAGCGCCGCGACTTTTACGGGGTCGATGTCCAGGCCGAGGACTTCGACGCCCGAGCGGGCGAACTGAAGCGAGACGGGCAAACCGACGTAGCCCAATCCCACGATGGCCACCTTCATATTTGCGGCGCGTCGGACACTTTGTCGCCTCGTTGCAAAAACTCGACGATCCTCGCCACGGATTCGGCGACGCTTAATTGGTCGGTGTGCAACTCCAGTTCCGGCTGGTTCGGCGCTTCGTAGGGCGCCGAGATGCCGGTGAAATCCTTGATTTCATTCGCGCGCGCCTTGGCATAGAGGCCCTTGGGATCGCGCTGTTCACAAACCGCGAGCGGCGCGTTGACATAAATTTCCACGAAGCTGCCTTCCGGCGCGATGCGTCGCACCATGTCGCGGTCCTCGCGATAGGGCGAAATGAAAGCCGTCACGCAAATCACGCCCGCCTCAGCGAAAAGCTTGGCGGTCTCGCCCACGCGCCGGATGTTTTCCTTGCGATCGCGCGCGGAGAAACCGAGGTCGGAGCAAAGGCCGTGGCGCATGTTATCGCCGTCAAGTATATAAACATGGCGGCCCAGATTGAACAACTCCCGCTCCAGCTCCACCGCGATGGTGGACTTGCCCGAGGCGGAAAGCCCCGTCAGCCAGACCACGCGGCCTTTGTGGCCGTTGCGCAGCGCGCGCTGTTCGGCGGCGACCTTGCCCTGGCTCCAATAAATGTTATGGCTCTTTTGCAGGCTGTCGGCGGTGCGGCGCGGATAATGGTCCGCGGCAATGATGCCGCCGCCGGAAACCTCGAAGCCATCGACAATCACAAAACGCCCCGTGGCAATGATGTCGCCATGCACATCAAAGGCGACCGGGCGCTTGGTGTGCAACGTGAGTTCCGCCACCTCGTTGCGCCCAACGAAGGCCTCGGCGCGCTCAATGGTGGCGAGCGTGGACGAATCGATCAGGCGCTCAATGGAATCGATTTCGCATTCCACTTCCTGCGTGGCGAGCTTGAGCTTGTAGGTTTTGCCCCGGGCAAACGGCGCGCGCCCCAGCCAGAAAAGGCGGGCCTTGAACTTGGATAATTCGTAAGGCGGCTCCGTTTCCCGCGCGGCAATGGCGCCGCGGGCGACAAAAATTTGTTCGGTCAAGGTGACGCCGATGGATTCCCCCGCGAGGGCTTCCGTCGCCACCGGCGCGTTCCAGCGCTCAATCGTCTTGACAACGCTGACCTTGTTGGTGGGCGAAAAAACGAGGCGATCCCCCACGCGAAGCGTGCCGGATTCAATGCGGCCCGCCAGGATGCGGCGCTCGTCAAAACGGTAAACGTCCTGGATGGGAAAACGCAGCGGCTGCCCGGTGGGCGGCTGGGCGGTCTCGAATTGATCGAGGGTTTCCAGGACGGTGGGGCCCTGCCACCAGGGCGTTTGCGCGCTGCGCGAGGCGATGTTATCGCCATGCTTGGCGGCGATGGGGATGAAGCATTTGGGCTCCACGCCCACGGATTTCAGGAAGACGCGATAATCGCGCTCAATCTGGTCGAAACGCTCCTGGGAATAGCCCTGCAAATCCATCTTATTGACAAGCACCGCAATCTGGCGGATGCCGAGCAGGTTGAGCAGATAGCCGTGGCGGCGGGATTGCTCCTGCACGCCTTCATTGGCGTCAATCAAAAGCAGGGCGGCCTCGGCATTGGCCGCGCCGGTGATCATGTTCTTGAGAAATTCCTTGTGGCCCGGAGCGTCAATAATAACGTATTGCCGCTTGGGCGTGCGGAACCAGATCTGCGCGGTGTCGATGGTGATGTTCTGGTCGCGCTCGGACTGGAGGGCGTCCATGAGGTTGGCCCATTCGAAGGGCACGCCGCGCCGTTTGGCGATGGCCTCCAATTGCTCCAGCTTGCCTTCCGGCAGCGAGCCGGTGTCGTTGAACAGGCGTCCGACAAACGTCGATTTGCCATGGTCCACATGGCCGACGATGACGATTTTTAATTGCTCGGCCGGGGCCGCAGATCCGTTGGGTTGCATTTTGGTAAAATCAGTTGAAGTCAAGGCGCCCACTCACATATAGCCGTCGCGGCGGAGTTTTTCGAAGGCGTCTTCGCTTTCCTTGTCCTGGGCGCGTCCGGCGCGCTCGGGCGTTTTGGTGAGGCGCAATTCCTCAATGATCTCGCGCACGGACGTGGCGCGGGACTTGATCGAGCCGGTGCAAGGGGCGCAGCCCAGGCTGCGGTAACGCTCGCCTTTGCCGTTGTCAAAATAAAGCGGGATGATCGGGATGTTTTCGCGCTCGATATATTCCCAGACATTCAACTCCGTCCAATGCAGCAAGGGATGAATGCGGATGTGCGCGCCGGGCGAGAAATCCGTCTTGAATTGATCCCACAATTCGGGCGGCTGATCCTCAACGTTCCATTCCATGTTTTTGTCGCGCGGACTGAAATAACGCTCCTTGGCGCGGGTGGGCTCCTCGTCGCGGCGCACGCCCACGATCACGCCGGTGTAATGATGCTGGTCGAGCACCGCTTTGAGGGCGTCCTTTTTCAGCGTGCCGCAGCACTCCACGCGCGTGGCTTTGCCGTTGGGAAACGTGACGCCGCTCTTCAGGACTTCCTCGTTTTTGCCGACGACCAATTGGAGGCCCCATTCTTTGCAGAGGCGATCGCGGTAGGCGATCATGGTGTCGATCTTGTAGGTGGTGTCCACATGCACGAGCGGGAAAGGGACGTGGCCGAAGAAGGCCTTGCGGGCCAGCCAGAGCAGGACGGTGGAATCCTTGCCAATGCTCCAGAGCATGGCGAGGTTCTCGAACTTGTTCTGGGCTTCGCGCAGAATGTAAATGCTTTGATTCTCGAGTTTAGACAAATAATCCATCGGTAACTCCTTTGATCGGCGGTTTGGACAAATAATTAAGGCGCAAAATTAATTCGCGGGGCGCGGCGGATGAAAAAAGATCCGCGCATAAAGATAGGCGGTGGCTTCGCTGATGATTTCGCGCACGCCCGCGCTGTAACGCCACCAGCGGGCGGGATCATAATCAGGATTCGCCTCGGAGATAATGCCGATTTCGACATCGCGCCCAAACGCCATTTCATACAGCAAGCGGCTGCGGCGGCCGTGGGCATCCTCGGTCAACACGTTCAATTTGCGGACCTCGAGGTGATGCGCGCGAAACCAATCGCGCAGCGCCACGGCGGATTGATAGGTGCGGTCGCGTCCGATTTCGTGCGTGGCGACCAGTTGCACCCGATCGCGCGGCATGCCGAGCTTGATCAACTGCTCAGCGCCCACGCTGGCGGAGGTGCGATAGTCATTGCTGTATCCGCCATCGCCCACAATCGGGCCGCCTGTCGTATATAATTGGTGATACCCGCCATTGGTGAATTCAACCACGGCGGCGCGCAACGCGTAATTTTCAATCCAGCCTTCGACCACCAAAATGTTCGTGTCCACGCGGTGGGTCACCGCGAGGAAATCATGCGCCTTCAGGACGAAGACGCCGCCCAATATCACGATGATCGCCAGAAGCGCGAAGCGTCCGCGCCACGACAGGCCCCAACGCGGCTGGCGCGTGAGCGTGCCCCAAAATTTGCTGTCCAGCGGCGCGCCGGGGGAGGCGCCGGGATCGGGCAAGTTCATTTCGGCCCCTCGCCGGCCGGCGCGGCGGCGGCGGCCGCCGCTGCCTGGCCGCGTTTTCTGTTTTTCATTTCCTTGAGCGCGTCAATCAAATGATCCAACGCGCGCCGCTGCGGCGGGCTGAAATAGACAAAAGCGGCTCCAGCGACAAATCCTGCAATCGAGCTCACCGCGAGCTGAATGAACGGCGCCTGGGCGTCCAGCAAATGGCGCGTCCCGGCGCTGACGAGAAAGATCAGAATCCAAAGCGGAAAATGACGCAGGAACGTCATCCAGAGGTCTTTCGTGCGAACCGGGCCGGTGCGTCCGGCGATATAATACGTGATGGGCATGCGCAGCAAAAATCCGGAAATGGAGTAGGAAAACGCCACGCCGACCGGGCCGTACGGAATGCCGATCAAAAACGAGGAGAGGGTCACGATTGAAATCAAAATGTTGGAAACCAGCACGGCTTTGCCCCGGCCCTGGCTGGTGTAGAGCCAATGCGTGACGATATCCACGGGCAAATAAAGCGCCGCGATGGTGAACCCGGCGAAAATCGACCCCGCCGCCTCCCATTTCTTGCCCAGCAACACCAGCACCAAAGGATGCGCGAGCGGCAGGACAATGGCGGTGCCGAACAGCGCGGCCAGCACAATGGCGTCGTAGAGCCGCAAAAAGGCGCTGCGATAACGCTCCGGTTGCGGCAAGAGCCGCGCCAGCATCGGCAGAAAAACCGAACTCATCGGCAGGAGCAACTGATTCAACGGCCGCGTGAGCAAAGCCTGGGCCCGGGTGTAAAGACCCGCCGCCGCCGGGCCGTAGAATTCACCCAGCAAAATAACGTCCAATCCCGAAACCACCAGACCGACAAAATTTCCCAGCGTCATTGTGGCGCCAAAAGCCACCAGGGGTCGCGTGCCTTGACGGAATTTAAACCGCTGCGGCCGCCAACCCGAGGCCGACCAGGTAAAGGCCAGCGCCGCCGCCTCCAACGTGACCATGCCGGCCACCACCGACCAATAGCCAAAGCCGAGCAACCCCATGGTGATTCCGACCGTGGCGCTCACCACCATGGAACCGACCTCGATGAGGGCCACCATGCGGAAACGCATCTGGCGATTGAGCAGCGCGACGTGCTGCACCGCGGTGCCGCTAAACAAAAAGGTGGTCGAAAGCAACAGGCCGATGCCCACGAGCCGGGAGTCGTGATGATAGAAGATCGAGATGGGCAGCGCCGCGGCGGCAATTACCAGCGTCATGGCCGCGCTCACGGCCACATTGATCCAGAATAAATTGGAAACCTGGCCTTGCGTGATGCCTTCGCGCTGAATCGTGGCAATCGAAAGGCCGGCGTCCTTGAACACGCGCAATATTCCCGTGAAAGCCGTGACCATGGCGACCAGCCCGAAGTCCTCCGCATCGAGGAGGCGCGCCAGCGCCATGTTGTAGATCAGATTAAGGCTGAACTTTGCGCAGACCGTTGCGCCAATAATCAGGCCGCTGGACACGGTGCGGCCCTTGAGATTGGCCATTAAATGGTCCGTTCTCAAATGCTGATGGGCCGCAGCCTCCGCCGCGGATTCCGACGCGGCGCTGGATTTTGCAATGGGCGGTTCCATGCCGAAAAACTAACGCGGGGCAATCTTCATCCCGGTGGCGTGAAGTTCGTTCTCCACCAGTTCGCAGAGCAAATGGCCGATGGCGATGTGGCCTTCCTGCACGCGCGCCGTGATGGACGAGGCGACGGTGATCGGGACATCGACGCATTTGGCGAGGAGGCCGCCGTCGCGCCCAGACAAGCCGATGGTTTTGAGGTTCTGCTTTTTGGCCAGTTCCATCGCGGCGATGACATTGGGGGAGTTGCCGCTGGCGCTGATGCCAAACGCCACGTCCCCAGCCTGACCGAGCGCTTCGATCTGGCGGGAGAAAACGCGTTCGTAACCGTAGTCATTGCCGATGGCGGTGAGAATGGAGGAATCCGTGGTCAAGGCAATGGCCGGCAGGCCGCGGCGCTCGAGCACGAAACGCCCGACAAATTCGGCGGCGAGATGCTGCGCATCCGCCGCGCTGCCGCCATTGCCGAAGAAAAGCAATTTGCCGCCCGCCCGCAAGCATTGCAGCATGATTTCCGCGGCGGCGACAATTGCCGGCCCGAGATCCTGCGCCATTTTCAGGCGCAATTCCGCGCCTTCCTTCATGGACGCATGAATATGGCCCAACGCTTTTTCGGAGTTCATAAGAGGCTTTGATAACACGCCGTGGTCAGCGCCGCGACTTTCGCCCACGAATAGCGTTCGTTGGCAAAATCCTGGATCCGGCGGCGGCGCTGCGGCAATTGGCGATAAAGATCAGATTGAAAATATTTCTCCAGCACGCGCGCCAAATCGGCGGCGTTCTGCGGCTGGAAAATGTGGCCGGTTTCACCCTCGACAATTTCCTCCTTGAGCGAGCCGACGTCCGCCGCGAGCACAGGCAGGCCGAAGCTGTAGCCCAGAAATAACACGCCGCTTTGAAAAATGTAGGTGTAGGGAAGCACCAGCACGTCGGCCGCCTTGAAATAAACCTCCACGTCCGCCTCGGAAATATACTCGATTTTTTCCAGGACGCGCGCGCCCCAGGAGCCGCGAGCCAGCCCGGCCTGGACCTCCCGCCAATACGCGGCATCCTGCTCGCGCGGGCGCCCGGCGATAATCAGGCGGGCCTCGGGATATTTGGGCGCGAGGGCGGCCCAGGCTTCTGTCAAATACTCAACTCCTTTGTAGGCGCAGATGTTGCCAAAAAATAAAATCACCTTGTCCGACGGCCCCAGGCCGAGCCGCTGGCGGGCTTCCGCGCCGGTCAGCGCGGTGTTGGGCAGGGTGTTGTTGATGCCAAAGGGAATGAGCGTCGCCTTGGATTCCGGCACGCGAAAATCCCGGCACAAATCCGCCTTCATCTTGGCGGTGTGGACAAACGTGTGGTCCATGAGCCGGTATTGAACCTGCAAGGAAAGGCGGTTCAGCCAGGAATTGCTCGAATCGCGCAGGCCGGCGTTGACGTTGTGGGCTGTAAAGACGAGTTTTTTGCCCAGCGCCTTGTAATAAAGCAGCAGCAGCGTGCGGTCGAAGACATCAAATTTGTTGTGCCACAAAATGTGGAAAATCTTCGGCTGCGCGGTGGCGGCGTATTTGAGCAGGCCGAGATAATATTTGAGGAGCCGGAGCGCCTTGGTGAGGCTGGAAGCCTTGGGATTTTGGTCGCCGCGAAAATTCAGATAATTCACCAGCGGCGTGCCGTGCAGCGACGGGCCGTCCACGTAATCGCTCCCAATAAAATCAAACGCCACGCCCTTCTCCATGAGTGCGGCCGCCAAACCAAGCGCATACGGCTTGTCGGCGCCGCCCGTCAAAATGGAAACGGTGCGCGGAGCGGGAGGCGAGGACGTCATCGGGCGCGGAATCCCTCGATCAATTCGTCGGGCTTGACGGTCGCCGTGCCGAGTTTGCCGACGACAATGCCGGCGGCGTGATTCGCGAAAATGGCGGCTTCCACGGGCGTCGCGCCCGCCGTGATGGCGAGCGTGAACGAGGCAATCGTGGTGTCACCGGCGCCGGAGACATCAAACACTTCCCGCGCCACCGTCGGGATGCTGAAAGGCGGATGGCCGCGCCCACACAATAGGAGCCCTTGTTCGCCGAGGGTGATAAGCAGCACGGTGGGGCGCAACTTCTCCAGCAATTCCTCCGCGACGCCCAGCAGCGCCGCGTCTTCCAAGGGCGAATCCTTGCGCGCCAGATCGGGGCGCCCGACCAATTCAAAAGCTTCCTTGCGATTGGGCGTGAGGAGGGACAAATCGGTCAAATCAAGATGATGCGCGGGCTTGGGATCGACGCTGAGCCAGACCTTGCGCTCGCGGCACAAGCGCTTGACACCATCGAGCACGGGTTGGGTGACGACGCCCTTGGCATAATCTCCCACCACCACGGCATGCGCGCCCTCCAAAGCGGTTTCCAGGGCGGCCAGCAAACGCCGCGTCATTTTGGGATCAAGCTCCGCGCGGGATTCGCGATCCACGCGCACAACCTGCTGGCGATGCGCGACAATCCGAGTCTTGACACTGGTGAGCCGGGCGGCGTCGGGCAGCAAACCGTGGCAGCCAATGCGGTCGTGCTTGAGCACCTTGCGCAGGCGCACCGCGGTTTCATCGCGGCCAATCACGCCGAGCAATTCCGTGGCGACATTCAGGTCGGCGAGATTGCGGGCGACGTTGCCGGCGCCGCCGGGGATGAATGATTCGCGCTCGAACTCCACGATGGGCACGGGCGCCTCGGGCGAGATGCGCCCGACGCGGCCCCACAAAAAGTGGTCAAGCATAACGTCGCCCAGCACAAGAATGCGGCGAGCCTGCGCCTGCTGCAAAAGCCGGCGCACCCGGGAGGTGGTCAAGCGTTGCGTCATTTTAAAGTGGCGGCGTGCTCCAGATTCGCGAGGACGGCGGCCAGAACCGTTTCCAGCGAAATGGCCGTGGTGGCGCGCGCCTCGAAATCGCGGCGGTAAAAGAATTCCTCCAACAGCGGCGAAATCAGCTGGGTTTGCAGGCCGTATCCGTGAATTTCCCACGGGCTGGTGCAATTGAAAATGGACGTGCAAGGACGCCCGGCCTCCAGCGCGAAGTGCATGGGTAGGCTGTCGCCGCCCACCAGGCAGCGGTGATTGCGGCAATCCGCCAGATGCTCCAGCAGCGTGGCGCGTTTGGGGAGGACATTCACCTTCAAGCCGCGCTGCTCCAATTCCGCCTTGAGCTGATCGTAATAGGCCCATTGCTTCATCGGCCACACCGGGCCGGATTCGGCGGCGATGGCGACGTCGCCATGCAAATCCGTCTTGACGCCGGGCGGAAGCTGATACGTGTCCTGGTCCGTGAATTTCCAACCCAGGCCGGTGAAGATCAAGTCCTGATAGGTGCGGCGATTGAGCAGTTTGAGGTGATCGGCTTTTTTGCGGCCGTAACGGCTGATAAGGCTGAGATCAAACCACGCATGCGCATCGTCGGTGTAGCCGAGGGCGCCGTCCTTTTGGAAGCACGCGCCAAACACGCGGCGGGCCTTGAATGATTGGGCAAAACGGCCCACGTCCTCGGTGTCCTCCAGATTGATGATCAGATCGTATTCGACGCGCGGCGCGCGTTCACGTTGCTCCCAGGAAAGCGCCTGAAGCCGCGGCCGCACGCCGTCCAACAAAGGAACATTCTTGTCGGCGGTGATCCAGGTGACATCCCCCTCCAACCGGTGAAGCAAGGAAGTCGTGCGGACGACATCGCCGGTGGCGCCGAGTTTCAAGATCAAGGTATTCATAAAGAGGCAGTGGTCGAAGCCAGGGAAGGAGCGACGGCCCGGTCTTCCGCGATGCCCGCCGGGATGGGAAGGCCGCGGAACAACAGGCGCTCAATCGCCTCCACCGTGAGGATGGCGTTAATTTCCATGACGTGATTTTTGCGGCCGGCGCGGTGTTGCGCCGCCATTTCACTGATGAATCCGCCGCGCCACAGCGGATTTTCACGCACCGCGGCGGAAGTCAAAACGTCGTGGACATACGAGCCCAGCTCCTCGCGAAACCAACTGCGGTAATGCAGAAACTTGTGCAAGCCGCGAATGCCCATGGCGCCAGTGACCGCGCGGAAAAGGGAATCGGCCGGGGCCAGCAGATTGGGCAGGCCCTCGTTCTGGATATAATCGATTTTGAACGTCACCTCGGCGCCGAGGCGGCGCAAATAGAAGGGCAGCCCGCGCGCTTCGCCTTTAAAACCGCGATCCGTCGGAATTTTGTCGAGGGCGGCGTTGTTGTCATGCACGAGACGCAACGCCGCCAGGGCCGACCGGCGGTAGAGCTCGGGCGTCTGGTAAACCAGCGCCACCAACTCGTTGTCAAGATAAGGAGAACGCGATGAGATTTGCGAGCGGCTGGCCGTCCAGCTCCCGTAGATATTCCACGGAATGTTTTTAAAGGCGCCAAACGTGTAGGGGTTCGATTTAAGATTCGCAAACACCCCGGCGGCGGCATCGATGCGCCGATTCAAATCCTCATCCAGCAACCCGGGCGCGAGCCCCACCGGCTTGAGGAATGAGACGCCGCGCATCACTTCCCCGCCGAAAACACCTGTCAAGCGCAGCGGCGCCAGGCCGCGGGCCAGGCGGCACAAATAAATCTCATGCGAGCCCGTGACGCCGAAACAGCCGTCTGTGATATAAACCGTGCGGTCGGCGTGCGCGGCGAAATCGCTGTAAAAATCCGCCCCCAACCGCAAGAGCTGATGCTCCAATCCGCAAGCCCGCGCCACGCGCGCGCCAATCCGGTCATCCAACGTGCGCCCGCGCTCGGCGGTGTAAGTGTAGCAGACCGGCTTGCGCGGCAAGGGCGGCAGGCACGCCATGATCATGCGCGAATCCAGCCCGGCGGTGAGCGAGATGCCGAGATTTTCCTTCGTCTTGACGTAATACGGCAGGATGCGCTTGAGCGTCGCTTCCAGGCGGGCCTGAAATTCCGGCGGCGTGAGGGGCGCGGCGGCTTCCCACGTTTCCGGCGTAAAATATTTTCGCTTTTGGCAATGGCCGGGATCCAGCGTCCAGAGCGAACCGCCGGGCAGGACGCCGATGCCGCGGAAAATGGATTTCCACTCGAGCGTGCAGCCGAAACCCAGCAGCTGGGCCAGGCCGTCGCGGTCAAATTCACGCAACTCCGGGCGGACGGTGAGCAGGGCCTTGGCTTCGCTCGCGAAATAAAAACCGTCGGAGGTTTCCGCAAAATAAATGCGGTCCATCCCATAGCGGTCGTTGAACAGGAGCGCCTGTTTTAGGCGGCGATCAATCAGCAGCCCGCTGAACAGCCCGTTTAACTTGCCGACGAAATCCCGCCCCAATTCCTGGTAAAGGCTGATGATCCACGCCGGATCCAAAGCATCCGCCGGCCGCCCTTTCGCCGAGAGGAATTGCCGGGTGTCTTCATCGAGGTGGCATTCGCCCGACAAGAGCAGGACGATATCGCCGCCGGGCTCGGCCACGGGTTGGCGGGAGGCGAAGGAGTTTTCGTGCGCCACCCACGCCGCAAACACGCCCGCCGCCGGCTCGGCCACTGTGCCGGACGCGTAAAATTTCTCGTGCCGCATCGCCTCCAGCATCGCTTCGGCAATCCGCCGGCCATGCGCGGCGGGGCGGCGGCTGATAAATCCGGCTATTCCAGGCATGAGGTGGTGAAAGGTGGAATTACCGGGCGGGGGCGCCCTGCTTGAAAATCGGATGCGTGTCGGGATCGTAACCCATCATTCGCATGCTGGAGCTGGTCATGGTGGTGATGAGCCAGCGGTCAGAAGCCGGGATCACCGATTGCCAGCGCACGGCGGCTTTGGGATCGAATTCCTTCTGCTTCTTGCCGGTGATGCTGGAGGGCTGATGTTCGTGCTGCCCCTTTTCCGGCTCCAACATATCGGGCGTGAAATCACATTCAATAAACGAGCACACCTCGCGCAAGGTCTTCTCGGGATTGGCGAGCAAATCCTCGTAACGGAAGAGGCGATAATTCGGCAAGGGCTCGAACCGGCGATGGAGGCGCGCGCTTTCCTTGTATTGCGCGATCACGAACAAAACCATGAATTTGCGGATGAACGGCGCCAGGCGCGGATGCTCCCAAACCCGGATGGCGGTGCCGGAAGGATCGTTGGATTTGGACATCGCCATGGCGCGCGGATCGCGTGTGATGTGCATGATGCGGCAATTCGGAAACCACGAAATCAACTCCGGGATGTAACAGGCTTCCAACGGGAATTTAACGCACGCGCGGGTCTTGCCGCTGAAACGCACCAACTCCTCAATAATAATCGCGGCGATCGCGCCAATGCTCCGGTCCGAGGCTTTGATGCGGCGCGCAACTTCCTTTTTCATTTCCGGGTTGTCGGCGGCGGCGATGTTCTCGAAGCGCCAGAAGGCGCCCTCCAGGCCTGGCACGGATTTGCGGGAAAAGCACAGCTCCACCATGCTCTCAATCGCGGCGTCCGTGGAAAGATCGCGCGCCTGCGTTTGCAGGAAGAACCGGAAATCGCGCTGGCGCGGCGCGCCCATGAAGCGGGTCTCCGGCAGCCGGAGCAAGCCGGGCCGGGTGGCCACGAGGTTATGCCAAAGGGTGCTGCCGCTGCGATGCGGTCCGATGATGAAAATGGGGCCGTTCACAAAAATTTAGGATTCAGGTTTTTCAACTTTTTTCTGGGCGTACCGGATGGCGTACCACTTGGCGCGCAGATCGATCAGACGCTGCCGCGCCTTGTCCGAAACCCAGCCTTTGGGGCCTTGATGCAGGCGCAGGCCGAGCGCGAGTTTGCCTTTCAGGGTGAGGGGAACAAAATACTCCGGAACCGGGACTTTGACAAAGCCGCTGGTTTCCTGAAATTGCGCATGGCCGCCGCGCCGCCAGAGCGTGTAGGTGAGATAGGGCATTTTGCGCGCGACGCACACCTCCACCGTTTTGGAAAGCAAGCCGTTCATCGTGAGCTTGTCGCGATGATCGATTTTATCGAGGATCATCGTGAGCATGGCGTAACGATCCAGGACGCTGAATTTGATAAAGCCGATGAGTTCGTTCTGAAAATGTGCGGCGATAAAAACAGCTTCTTCGGAATCCGCGCCCATCTCAGCCTTGACGGTTTCAAAGCTTTTGCCGTAATGCCGCATCGGCTTGCCGCGCCGCAGCGGCGATTGATTGAAGATTTCCATCATGCCGCGCACGAGGTCATCGGAGAAGGGGACTTCACGATAGACGACCTCGGTCTTGAGCGAGCGCCGGACTTTGTTGCGGACGCGCTGCGTGAGCTGCTTTTCCAGCCAAAATTGGTAGGTGGAAAGAGGAATGGCGGCGACGTCGCGAAATTCTTTGTAGTACGGATATTTCGGCTCCGTGTCGGGCAGGCGCTGCCAGAATTTCAAGACATCGTAACCGCCGGGCAAAGCCTGCAATCCGCGGACGGCTTCCGCCGGATCCTTCAAATCCTCGTGCCAATCGCGTTTGAGGCTGACGGTTTTGAGGGCTTTGCCTGACACCACGAATTCCTGGCCATTGACCAGGATGGCCTTCGGGTCCCGCGCGACGGAAGAAACGTCGCGAGGCAATGTCTGACGCTGGATCATGCGAAAAGAATGGAGCGGGCGGAAGGAATTAAACCCCCATCTGCTGGCTGGAAGCCAGCCGCTCTAACGTTGAGCTACACCCGCATAAAATTCTAGTTAAGGCATTTAAACGCCGGACGCAAGTTTTAATGCGTCAGGCCGCACAAATGGGACATCGGCAATCACCCCGGCTGGCTTGAGCTGCCCCGCATCCATTGCTCCAGCATCACAAGGCTGAACAGCAGCTTGTGATTGTCCTCCCGCCCGGACTTGTGATCAGCCAAAAGCTTTTCCACGCGCGCCGGCTTGAGGAGCTTGTAAATGTGGGCGTCCGACGCCTGCAACAACTCCGAAATCTGTCCGCCCGCCGCGGATTGGAACCAGTCATCCACCACATTGACGCCGAACCCGCGCTTCTTGCGCTTGAGGATCGTGGAGGGCAGATAATTCTTGCATACTTGGCGATGCAGCCATTTGCGGCTGCCGTGGCGCACCTTGAAGCTCGCGTCGAGCCGTTGGGCAAATTCGACCACCGTGCGATCCAGATAGGGCACCCGCGCTTCCAGGCTGTGGGCCATGGAAAGCTTGTCGGCATACATAAGCAGCTCGTCGGGGAGCGAGGAGCGAATTTCCAGGAGCTGGAAACCGCCCAGTTCGTCCAGATGCTCCATTTGCGGTTCGAGCGTGCGCCAGTAATCCACCAGTTCGTGGCCGCTGTCCGGGAGCAGCCCGTCCTGAAAAAGACCATCCACCGCTGCCGCCGGGGCCAGAGAAAAAACATGCTGGTATCGGCGCAGCCGGTCTTCCACGCCCAACGAATAGAGGCCGCGCTTGAGTGTTTCATTGCGGGGCAGGCGGCTGGCCGCGGAGCCGACGAGCGTGCGGACCGGCGACGGCAACCCACGCCAAAAACTGCCGTACTGCACGCCGAGATGGCGCGTGTAGCCGCCGAATAATTCGTCCGGCCCCTGCCCGATCAGGGCCACTTTCACGTCTTGCCGCGCGCGCTGGCAAACAAAATACATCGGCACAATGGACGAGGACGCCACGGGCTCTTCGAGACATTGGACGATCTTGGGCAGGGACCGCTCGAATTCCTTTTGATCGAGCATCACCGGGATATGACGCGCGCCCAGCAAAGCCGCGCTCTCCCGCGCGTCCGCCAGTTCATCATCGTCATAACTTTCGCCATAACCCACGGTGTAGGCAGGCCAGTCCTTGCCGTGTTCATTCATCAACGCCAGCAGCAGGCCCGAATCCAGGCCGCCGCTCAAAAGAATCCCCACCGGCACATCGCTGAGCAAATGGCGTTTGACCGCGCCGCGATAAAGTTCGAGGAGTTCATCCGTGGCGTCGCTGTCTTCCTTGGCGTGGGCAAAAGGGGTCGGCTTGAAATGGTGCCATTGCTCCTCGCGGCACTGGCCGTTCTCCGCCACCAGCATGTAGCCGGGCGGCAGCTTGCGTATGCCCTGGAAAATCGTCAGCGGCGAGGGCGTGTAACGAAAACGCAGGAATAAATCAACCGCCCGCGGGTCCAATTCGGGGCGCGCACCCTCGCTGGCGGCCACCGGGCGAATCTCGGAGCCGAACGTCAGCCGCCCCTCCGCCAGCCGGTAATAAATCAGCTTGATGCCCATTGCGTCCCGCGCGACGATCAACCGCCTCTTCTTGACATCCCAGAGCGCAAAGCCAAACATGCCGTTCAGCCGGTTGACCACGCCCTGCCCCCATTCTTTATAGCCGTGAATGATCACCTCCGTGTCGCAATGGGTGCGAAAACGGTGCCCGCATTTTTCCAATTCGGCGCGCAGCTCGGGAAAATTATAAATTTCGCCGTTGAAAACGATCCAGACGGATTCCTCGGCGTCGGACATCGGCTGGTGCCCGGCGGCAAGGTCAATAATAGAAAGGCGGCGGAACCCGAAGCCGAGCGGGCCGTCGAAAAAATAGCCTTCGTCGTCCGGCCCGCGATGGACGATGGTTCCATTCATGCGCCGCACCGTGTCCTGGGACACTGGCTCGTTTTTCGCAAAGTTAAGCTGGCCGCAAATTCCGCACATGGTCGTTTAAGTTCCGCTGGCGCTCCGCCGGGCCTCGCGCAGGTAGAAGGCGAGGCTGCGGAACATTTGAGATTGCGCCCAACGATGCATTGGGACGTTGTCCCAGCCGAAGAGCAATTGGCGCGAGCGAAACGAGCCGTCCGGCTTGATCCAGTCGCGGAGAATTCCCGACACCACCGTTTGCAGGACCGCATCGAGTTCCGGGAAACGGTCGCGCAACAGCAGGCAAAGGTTGATGCACTCCGCGCAATCGTAAAGCTCCCGTTTATAAACCGTCAGACGCGGCGCCTTGGAAAAAGGCCGCGGCAGACCGTCTTCCGCAAAAAGATTCTTGCGATAATAATCCACGCCCTTGGCCAGCGCCGCGAGGCAGGCCTTGTGCTGGGTCAGAGTGTGGATTTTCGCCAGCGCCTTCATCACAAAGCCGGTGTGGAAATGATCCACGAAATCGCGCACGCCATCCACAGCATAAGGCCAGGAGCCGTCGGGATTCTGGTTTTCGAGGACGAAATTAAGGTTGCGCTCGGCGATCTTCCAATATTCCTCCCGGCCAAACACGAACGACGCGCTGGTTAAAAGAAAGGAGCGATAGGCGGAGGCATTGATCACGCCGCCTTTGTCATAGGGTCCATACGAACAGGTGCTGGCGGTGGGCGAAGTCTCGAAATCTTTGATGTCGGTGGTGGCATGGCGGACGATGGACTCCATCACGCGCTTCCATTCTTCCTGCCCATCGAGCTGGTACACCGCCAGAAATGCCTCGTAGGCATACGGCGTGGTGGTGATCAGCGGGGTTTGCGCGGTGATGATGCCGTTGCGCGTGACCCAGTCAAAGGCATATCCCCAGCCGTAATCCTTGAACCCGGCGCAACGGCTTTCCTTCAGCACATTTAGGAAATGAATGGCCTTTTGCAAGTGCTCGGCCTTCCCGGTGGCTTCGAAGAGAAAGGCAAAACCCATCGCGTAATGCGCGTCGGCAATGGGAAACCGGACGGGTTTGTAAAAGAACCGGCGCGCCGAGGGCCAGAAGGCCTCGCAAAAAATCATCGGAGCCACTGCGGCCGTGCCCAGCAGACGGTGGCGATAGTAAAGGCCTTTGGCGCGCCCGCCAATGGGGCCGGCGAAAAACGACTGATGGTCGAACGAGGTTTCGCCATAAGCTTCGAGCCATGGCGTGAAGCGGTCCAGGACCGCGCCCACCTGGCTGGCCGCTGGATTGTCTAAACTTGCCTGCAACATTTAAGAGGATTGTTTCTTGGGGGACTCCAGGCGGAAGTTATCCACTTTTTTGAAGCCCATCAGCGAACGCAGAATCGCCCGCAATTTTTTCATTTGATCCGCGCGATGGAAGCGCATGAGTTCGGGGGTGACCGAGCGCGGGGCGCGCTTCACGGCGGCCCAGGCATACCCGGACAGCAGGGCGGCGCCGCCAATTATGTAAGGTTTTTTGACCGCGCGATAGCTGACCCGAAATAATTGCCAAATCGGCGATCCGCCGAGGTAATAATCCTTTTCACCGTAGGAAAACAGGGCGGCCACACCACTGCGCTCCGCTGTGCCCATGGAGCGATGATGATGGTAACGCTTGTCGGCAAAGGAACGGACCGTCCAGCCTTTGAGGCGCGCGGTCATCACCGCGATCCAATCGACGCCGCCCGCGCGATTGCCGAAATAGCCGCCAATTTCACGGAAACATTCGCGCCGGAAAAGTTGAATGGGGCCGGCGACATAATTTTCGCCTTCAAAACTGTCGCGCGTGGAATCGTAACCGCCGTCCTGGGTAAAGGGCGTGCCCGCCAGGCCCAGACGCGGATCGTCCGC
The DNA here is from genome assembly GCA_035551475.1 of Verrucomicrobiia bacterium. Classification (GTDB taxonomy): domain Bacteria; phylum Verrucomicrobiota; class Verrucomicrobiia; order Limisphaerales; family Palsa-1400; genus DASZMX01. The sequence goes on along the minus strand of DASZMX010000099.1, from coordinate 14,355 downwards.
GAACTTTTGCATGAGGAACGCCATGTAGTCCGGCGCAAACGAAGTGTCAGCATCGAGATTTCCGACGACGTCAAACGCCAGGTTTTCCATCTCGGCCAGCGCGCCGTTGACGGCGTCCGCCTTGGCGGCGAAGCTGCGGCCTTCGCGTTTCTGCCGCTGCATTAATTTGATCCAGGGAAATTTCTGCGCGTAACCAGTGACGATTTCGGCGGTGCGATCGGTCGAGCCGTCATCCACCACGATCCAACGCTCTGGCACTTGCGTTTGGGTGGTGACGGATTCGAGCGTTTTGGCGATAAAAGCTTGCTCGTTGCGGGCCGGTGTTATCAGAACGTATTTCATGTCACCGGGCGGGCGGATGCACTTGCGCGAAAATCTCATCCATGATGCGGGCGGTCAAGATAATTTCGCGGTATGGAATCGGGACGGGAGCGCCGGCGCGGATGCTGGCGTAAAACTGGCCGATCAACTCTTTCATGCCGGAATCCTGGTGCAGCCGGCGGCCCAGAAAATTCCTCACATTGGCGAAGCCGTTGCGAAAATGTTCGCGGGCCTGCATGAAGGGCGGCCCGAAAAACGTGAGGTAGCTTTTGTAGGAGCGATTGGGAAAGCGCACCAGCGTCCCGCTGGCATGATCGACCAGCAATGAGTTGGCGGGGCCGCAAATTCGCAACTGATTCAAACCCGGCTTCAGCTGCGTCGAAAAATAGAAAAATGCGGTGGTGTCGCTCGCGTCACGGATCAACACCCGCAATTCGTCGCAGACTTCGCCTCCGCCCATGGCGCGCAACTGCGGGCTTTGCGAACCGCGCGCGACGATTTCCAGCGGGCCGTCGTCCAAAAACTCCGCCAGCTTGGAGACGCCGTGACTGATCAAATTATGAAAGAGCTGCCCGGGCAACTGGCGCACCCAATGCGTGCGATCTCCCAGAATCGGCGCCACATAACTGACGTCGCCTAAATTATAAGGCCAATGGCTTTCCAGATGGACGGGTTTGCCGCCGAGATAATTCTGCGCCTTGAGCTTCCGCATCTCGAGCATTTCCAGGGTGAATTGATAATTGTGGCCGGCGGTGATTCTCAGATTTTTCTGGCCGGCCAATTGAATCAATGTTTCAGCCTCGGCGGCGGTGACGGTGAAAGGTTTTTCCAGATAAACATGTTTCCCGGCGGCCAGGCTTTGCTGGCCGAGTGCAAAGTGGCTCTGCGGCGGCGTGGTGATATGCACCACATCAATCGCCGTGGCTTGGAACATTTGCGCGGCGTCGGCGAACGTGGCGGGGATCTGAAATCGCTCCGCCAACTGCCGGGCCATCAGCAATTCGCGATCGCACGCGGCCACGACTTCACAATCGGCCAGGCGCCGGATGGCCTGGACGTGTTGATCGGCGATTTTTCCGCAGCCGATAATGGCAATCCGCAGCATGCTCACGGCGCCAGGGCCAGGGGATGCGGATACGTGAAAGGCGCGTAACCGGGTTTGGGTGTGTTGTTCAAATAATGGATGCCCGCCTGCATGAGGGCGTTGCGCGTGGTCACGCCGGCGTCGGCGCCGTTGAGCGTGTTGTTCCAGGAATAAATCGGCTCGATTTGCTGGTTGGGCCAACGCCCCACCGGGTGGCCCTGTTTATCGCGCCGCAACGGATCGGATTGACCCATGCCCGGCATGTCGAGGGCGGCGATGACTTTGTAAAACTTCACGGTGTCTCCCGTGTTAAAGACCACATGCGGATGCCGCGCGGCGGGTATAAAGCCGACGACGTTCGCCAGGTTAGAGGACACCGTTCCAAAATTCGTGATGCCCGGCTCGCTGACATCGATGACGCTGTAACCCGCCCATTGATTCTCCTTCCATTGCGCGCCCGCAACCACCAACTGCGGCGATCCATTCGGGCCGGCATGGGTGGCGACCAGCGCCGGGCCCGGCTCGTTTTTGTCCAGGGGATTCAAGCCGTCCGCCGCGCCCCAATAGTTATAGTTGTCACCGCAACGGTAGTCATCGATGGAACAAAAGGTGCGATACTGCCCGGAGGCGGTGTTGCTCCAGAGCACGGCGCTGGCGCTGCGCAACTCCACCGCGTTGGGCCAGACGTTGGCGTCGTAAAATTGGTTCTGGTAAACTTCGCATGTCCGCGTCCCCCGGTCGAGTCCGCCGCTTTCTGTGCCGTGGGTGGTGATGTTGGCGTTAAAAACCTGGTTATGCCGAAACACCCAGCGCGCCCCGGCCCAGGAATCCACCGCCCACCAGGGCCGCGCCGTGCCGTTGGTGAAAACACAATCCTCGATATACACCGCGCCCGGGCCGCCCCAGCCCGCCGGGCTGCTCCAGGAGCCGTCGCCGTAAGATTCGCCGCGCCACGTTTTATGGGTGACCAGCACCCCATGCTGCCCGCCCTGCATGTTAAAAAGGCAATGATCGATCACGCCGCAGGCGGAGTCGCCAATGTAAATCCCGTTGTCCAACACTTGCGTCAGGGCGCAATGGTCAATCCGAAATTCCGCGGAGCCGCCGGTCATTTGCACGCTGCCGCGAAAATAGATGTTGGTGCGCGCCGCGCCCCGGTCGATCTCCAGCCCGGTCAGCCGATAAAATTTGCCCGGCTTGGTGTTGAACGTGATGACGCCCTCGCTCCACGGCGGGTTGCCATCCGGACGCTGCGCCATGACGTCGTCGGCAATCACACTTTGACCAATGCCGGCAAAGCGCAGCGCAATGGCTTTGTCCACGACCAGCGTGCTCCGCCATTCCGTGCGGCCCGCCGGAACCACCACGGTGTCCCCATCCCGCGCCGACTCCACCGCTGACGCCACGTCTTCGTGCGACATGGAACGCGCGGCGACGGTGGCGCCGTGGGCGCGGCCAATGACGCTGAGAGCCAGAAAAAAAAGGCGGGCTGGGCGCAGGCCGGATGGAAATAAATCCATACGTTAGCGCGGCTCGAACTGCCCCAGGAAAGCCGCCATGGCCTGGGCTCGATTGACGCGCGGTTTCCAGCCGAGCCGGGTGTGCAGCTTTTGGTTGGTGTACCGGTTGCCCTTCCACTCCGCCGCGCACCGGCGATGGTTGAACACCGGTGGAAGCTGTCCCTGGGAAGCCTTCGAATAACGCTCCCACATGGCGCAGAAGAAACGCGTCGCCGCATACGGCAGGCTGATGCAGAAAAAAGGTTTGACGCGATCTCGGTAGGCCCTCAAAAACTGCCGGCTGGTAAGCGTTTCGTCGTCCACTACGTTGAAAATTTCCCCATTCACCCCCGGCTTGAGGCCGGCGAGAACGATCGCTTCCGCGCAATTATCGACGAAGGTCAGCGGGAGCTGATTGCCGCCGCCTAAATGAATGAAAAAGCCGAACGTGTTGATTCCGCAGCGTCCGGTTAAATCCTTTTTGCCCGGGCCATAGACCGCGCCCGGCCGGAGAATGACATAGGGCAGACCGCGCGTCTGTCCGTATTCCTGGACCAACTGCTCTTGTTTCAATTTCCCAAACCCATAGGCGTCATGGCGCTCCTGCGAGCCGGTTTCCAGGGGGCTATTTTCATCCAGCAAGGCGCCGCGCTTGAGCGTGAGGTTGGAATAGACGGCAAACGAGCTGACGCACACGAAGCGTTTGGGGCTGCCCTCCTTTAAAAAAGCCTCCATCAGGTTGCGCGTGCCCAAGGCCGAAGCCATGAAGGCGCCGGCAAAAGATTTGTCAAAACCCGCCGCCAAGTGGAACACCAGGGAAACACCCGTCGCCGCCTTTTGGCAATCGTTGCGAGAGAGAAGGTCGCCGGAAATCATCTCGGCTTTGGCGGCGGGAAAGCGGCGCAGGATCGCCTCCAACCGCCCCAACCGGCTGGAGGGCCGCACAAAGCAGCGCAAATTCGTGAAGCCATACTCCAAAAGGATCTCGACGACTTTGGCGCCGATGAAACCGTTGGAGCCGGTGACCAGAATACGGTCATCCGGCGCGGCGATATAATCCGAACTCACAACAGATGAGAGATTTTTAGGAGCAGCCGGGCAGCAGGCTTATTGCACCACGCGCAGATTCGTGGGCGGCAGGAGCGAGCCCCAGCTTCCCGTCAAGGCCAAGGGATGGGGATAGCGGAAGGGAGCATAGCCGGGCATGACCGTGTCATTAAAATAGTGCACGTTTTCCTTGATGACAGGGTTGACGGCGTAGATCAGGCCATCGGCGCCGTTGAGCGTGTTGCCCCAACCATAGATCGGCTCGACCACATTGGTGGGGTAGTTCAAAGGCTGGCCCGCGCTGGTGCCCTTGGCAATGCGGCTCAGGACGCCGCTCTGGCCCACCCCGGGCATATCCACGGCGATGATGCAGGGCAGGTAAAAGGCGATTTGGTCGCCATTCTGAAACAAGGTCTGCGTGGATCCGCCGCTGCCGGGCAAAAGCAGGCAGGTCGTCACCCCATTGGCAAAACTGTTGGAGACAATCTGGCCGAAGTTGATGCAAGCGTAGCGCGGCTGGTTGGTCGGCCCCATGAAGGGCGCCGGCGTGTTCATGTCAATAATCGAATATCCGCGGAGAAAATCCTTGTCGAAATAATTGGTGACAACCAGTTTCATCGAGCCATTGGTGCCCGCGTGGGTCAGCACCATGGCCGGGCCGACCGAGTTTTCCGGCGGGTTCAAATCCAGGTTATTGGTGCCGGTGGCTGCGCCCCACCACTGATAGTAGATGGAGCTGCGATAAGTGTTCAGATTGACGAAGTTGTTGTAGCCAAAGGTCGTGTTGCTCCAGACCACGCCGCTGCCGCCGCGAATTTCCGTGAAAAGCAGGTAATGGGACGGAAAAGTCCCGTAATTTCCATAAATCTCAAAGCTGCGCGTGCTGCGGGTGACGCCGCCGCTCTCCGTGCCGTGCGCTTCGATGGAACAGTTCGTCAGCGTGTTATAGCGGAACACCCACCGGCCGCCGGCCCAACTGTCAATGCACGAAGAATAAACGCCTCCGCCGGGCCCGGTGAAGTCGCAATTCTCGACATAGACGGCGTTGGAAGTTCCCAACGTCGCTGGCTGCTCATAGGAGCCGTCGCCATAGTTGTAAGTCCCGCCGCCCCAGGTGTGATGTTGAATGTAGATGAAATGCTGGTTGGCGTTCACCTTGTTTTGATAATACGAGCAGTGATCGACCAAGGGGCACGCCGAGTTGTAGGGCTCGATGGCGTCATTGGAAACATTCGTGAAAAGGCAATGGTCAATGCGGGCGTTATAGGTGGCCCCCAGGATTTGGAAGGTGCCCTTTTCGTACGAATTGGCCGGCCGCCCGTTTGTTCCCGCGCGCACCTCGAGACCCGTAATGCGCGTCAAAACATTGAGGTTGGTGGGCCAAAGCGTGATGGCGGACTGCGTGTAGGAAGGATTCCCGTTATTGGTGGCCACAATGTCGTCAAGAATGATGCTCTTGCCAATGCCGGCAAACTGGAGCGTGATGGCGGGGCGCACCAAAATGTAGTTGGTCCAGTCGGCTATTCCCGGCGGGATGAGCACAATGTCGCCGTCATGCGCCTTGGACACGGCGGCGTTGACGTCATCGCGCTGGATGCTGGCGGCGGTGATGATATTTTTTGCCGAGGCCGATCCCGCGAGGCAGCTCGCTAAGGCCAAAAGGGTGAAGGTGATGCGCAGCGCCGCCTGACGGGCGGCGGTCGTGCTCGAGGCAGAAAAACATGTCTTCATTTTGGTTGAATTCTTAATTCAGATATTTGCTTTATAAGCAAACTATGTGCCATTCAAGCTCCAGAGCTTCAGCAGGTTCAAATGGGGCGGACGCGTATGGCAGGATTGTGTTCGTCCACCAAATCATCGTCGTCCGCGGCCTCCAATTCCGATGCTTCGCCTACGGATTGGATGGCGGGGCTACGGTAACTGATCGCGACCACATAAAACATAAAAAAGATGAAGCTTAATCCCTTGAACGCGGCTTCCGTCCAGTTGTAAACCACGATCGCCGCCAGGAACCCCAGACGGAAACGGCCCTGCTCAAAATCGTTCACCAGCCAATCCTTGGCGTGCCGGAAGGCGACCACAATCGCGCCCAGCAATAGCGCCAGGCCGATGGCCCCAAGACTCAAATACGTTTCAAGATAGCCGTTGTGCGCCTCGTTGGGATGCCACCAATGCAATTCCCACATTTTGGCGAGCCGATCACCCAGCCAGAAGCTTTCAAAGCCCGCTCCCAGAAGGGCATTCGGCTGCAGGGCCAGGGTTTCCTGCCAAATAAACACGCGGCCCGTCAAGGTGGGGTCGCGCCCCAACAACTGAATCACCATCGAGGAAATGCCAAACATCCATTCGGAGAGGCCCGCCACAACGAGAAAAACCAAGGCGTAAACGCCCACCTTTTCCCGGTTCAAATTGGGCAGGCCGAGAGCGAGCATCACGAGAATGCCCACCGCGAATGCCCCCAGCGACGTGGAACTGTGCGTGCGATTGAACAGCCAGCCGATCATGCAGCCAAACGCCGCAATCAAAATCAACTCCCGCCGCCGCTCCGGCGTTTTTTCCATCTGCCGGACGCTCAGCCAGCGCCAGAAGAAAAAACACTCCAGAATCATCGAGTCGCATCCCAGAAGGTTCTTGTGAATCGTGACGCCGCTGTTCATGGCCGCCCCGGTAAAAGGGTCGTATTCGCGGCCCACGTTGGGAAAATATTTGATCAGCGTGATGCTCAACGGGACGATCACATAGGCGCAGCGCTGCATGAGCCGGATCACGGCGGCCTTGGGATCGGGCTCCGTCAGGACCACCAGCACCATGATCGGATGGCCCAGGATCTTGATCCAACGCTTGAGGGCGACAAACGGCAGCTCCGACCACGCGATGGATATAAAACAGTAAGCGAGATAAAGAACGATCCATTTGTTGCGCCGGGCAAATTCCCAAAAGGAAATGTTGCGCCGCACCAGGATGCGCACCCCCAGCACGATCAGAATAAACACCACCAAGGCGTCGATCGGACTGCCTTCCTCCACCGTGACGGCCCCAAAACCATGGATGCCGCAGGCCCACAGCCATTGGGAAACCGCCCGCGAACCCACAATCATCAGCCAGATGAGCGGCACCCAAAGCGCGCTCGTTACGTTCGCATTTTCCTCCGCGTCACGGCGGAAAAGATAAATGATCAACGCGAACGTCAGCAGGAGCGCGAGGAAAGGGGGCATGGCAATTCCAAACCGAGGACGGCCTTAAATCAGCGCGCGCCTTGGGACTCGGTTTTCCAAATAATTTCGATCGACTCGTCGTTGCATTGCTCGAACACGCGGCGAAATTCGTCAACGCTCAACCACTGCGGCGAAACCAACTTGAGCTGGTCGTCGGCATAGTTGAATTTCCCGGTCGGCGCGACGGCGCCGAGGAGTTCGATGCACTTCAGGCCTTCCGCGCGGAATTCCGGCAGGTTGACCTCGAAGGACAGGAACGGCACCGGCCGTTTCAGGCCCGCCAGCACGCTGGGCTCGTGGCCCTCGACATCGATTTTCACGAAGTACGGCTCGCCGTGGGTTTTGATGAGGTCGTCCAGGGTGATGGTGACGACTTCCTTGCGGTTGTCGAAATGGAGGTTCTTGCCGAAGCGCTTGTCATCCTGTTGGAGAATTTCCACCCATTTATGGTTGAGGGTGTTCTTGGCGGAGCCGGGCTCATCGACGAAAAACGTGTCCACGCCATTTTTATCACTGACAGCTTTGCCGACAATGGTGACTGGTTTTTTGAACAGCCGGTAATCGAGAAATTTTTCGCGGAGAACATTCTGGTTGGAATCATCCGGGTCCACGGCCACCACCCGGGCGCCGAGCTTTAAAAAAATCCCGGTCTTGACGCCGCGGTTGGCGCCGATGTCGAAAATGAGGCCGCCGGGCGGGAACCCCGCGAGCAGATCGCGATAGAATTGGACCTCGCGATTTTTTTTCTCCACGACCCGCGGATCGGCGAATTTCCAATAAAGATCATACAGGCACGATTCCCGCAGACGCCCCAAAAGATGAGCGCGCTTGAGGGACTGTTGGATATTGGATTTGAGGGAAGCCATAGTTCTAGTTCACGCGGGCGGGGCCAGCAGTTTGCTGACGCAGCCGATAAAATGCTTTTCCTCCGTGGCCCACGCATGTTGGTCGCAAATCACGCGCCCGGCCTGGAGGACCGCTTGCAATTCCGCCGGACAACGGCAGGCCCATTCGATCTTGGCGGTGAGATCGTCGATATTTTCGGGCTCGAAAAAGACAATCTGGCCGTCGGAAAAATAGTCCGAGATGCCCTTGGTGCGGGGCGCCAGGACGGGCTTGCCCATCGTCAAGTATTCGAAAATGCGGGTCGGAAAATTTATTTCGGTGAACGGATTGCGGCGGTTGGGAATGATCCCCAGGTCAATCGTGGAAATAATCTCGGCGATTTCCTTCTGGGATTTGTAGCCGTGGTATTTGACGCTGTTTTCCACGCCCAACTCCTTGATCAGCGCCACCATGGCAATGGCGTATTCGGTTTCCTCCCCGTAAAAATGGAGCTGCAGGCCGGGCAGGCGGTCGCGCAAACGCGCCATGGCATGAATCGCGAGGTCGAGGCCGTGACGCTCCACCAGCAGCCCATGATACATGATGACAAAGGGCGAGCCGGCGCCGGACGCCACGGGACGGGCGGGATATTTTTTCTCGTCGAAGTGCGTGCGGCTGGGCGAATTCATCACGATCTCGATCTTGTCCGCGCACGAGCTGCGGGAGGCGAAAACATCCTTGAACGCGATGTTGGGCGTGATCGTCAGGTCGGAAAAGGCGATGCTTAACCGCTCAATCATCGTCAAAAGTTTCACCGCAAAATCGCCTTGCGTGTAGCCGTAAATGCCGCCCAGCAACTCGGGCATCGGATCGTGCAAATCCAGGATCACTTTGGCGCCAAGCAGGCGGGGGACAATGGCGCTGAAGACCAGGAAATCGGGCATGTTGTGCACATGCACGAGGTCGTAGCGGCGGGAAAAGCTGCGCCGGGTGAGAAAGACCAACGCGTGATAAAAGAAAGTCCCGTATTGCACCACATAGGTCATTTTGCCGGCGCGGCGGCGGCGCAGGGGCGCGCGATGCACATTGACCCCGTCAATTTTCTCGTAGGCCGCCAGGTCAGCGTCTTTGCGCAGGCAAAGGACATCCACTTCCATGCCCGCGCGGGCCAGGGCCTCCGTTTCGCGCCGCGGGCGCGGATCGGTGGCGTAGTACGAATAAAGAATGACCGCCGCGCGTTTTTTGCGGAGAGGTTTGGCCTCGGAACGAGAACCGTCCGCCGAGCCCGGAATACGTTGATTGCGATACCATCCAGCCAGGTCGCGGGCGAGCGGCTGCCAGAAGGTGTCGCCGTGCTTTTCGCGCAGGTGTTTCAGCATCGTCTCGTAATGCCGGATCGGAATGGCCGCGGTTTTGGTGCCATTGCGGCCGAAGTCGAGATAATCGGGATGAACAATCAACATGACCATCCCGCCGCGTTCGGCGATCCAATCAATTTTCTTGAGCCAAACGTCCGGGGATTTTTCGCCGAGCAAAAGGAACAGCGTCGAGTCCTGCGGCAACGTGTAGGGCAGCTCCACGTAGCCGCGCCCATCCGGCGCTTCCTTCCAAAACGGAAAAATGGTCCCGGCGCAGTCCGGCTGCGGCTCAAACGGATCGGTGTCAAAGGTGCTGGCGTCGTACGCGATGTCCAGGTCATGCAGCCAATCAAGATTGTGCAGCATGAAGCCGGAGCGAAAACCAACCGCATTCCAATCCTTCAAATACGTGTTGATGCGGCGGGCCTTTTGCGCGAAAGCCTGGCGGTCGCTGTATAATTTGCCGTCGTGCTGCAGATCGTGGATGCCGACCTCAAAACCGTTGCGGGTCAGTTCATCGCGCAGTTCCTTGCTGACTTTGTAATTGCCTTCGGGAACGAAATTGAACGAGGAACGGAAGCCGTGGCGCATTTCCGTTTCCATGAGCTGGCGGCATTGATCCACGCCGCCCTGCTCTTCCACGTCGTGAGTCAGGACCACGGCGAATTTCTTGCCGTGCGGCCAGCCGCGCCAATCCGGCGGACGCGCGTCCGACCCGGGAAGAATCGGCCAGACATGGCCGACGTTTTCGCGTTTGCGGCGCGTAAACCATCCGCGAATGCCGCGGCGCATGACCGCCGGCAGCAGCGGCTTGACGCCGTAATAAAGTTGGTTGCGGAGCGAACCTGTTTTCAAGTTACAAAAGGGCCGCCACGGGAGGGTGGCGGCTGGAGGGCGGAAGACGATTAAATATCAGCCACGAGACGCTGGGGCACGTAGGAGCGCGTCTTGTTCAGGATGACGCCGACGTTGCCTTTGGAATCGCCAAGCATCGCTGCGGTGCGCTGCGCCACGTCGCGATCCGTGATGCCAGCCTCGATCACGAGGAGCACCATGTCCATGAAACGGGCCAGGCGCGGAGTGATGCTGATCTGGGAAACCGGCGGCATGTCAAAAATAATATAATCAAAGTCGCTCGCCTTCATGCGCGGGACCAGGTTGCTGAAGCGCTTGGGAAAACCGCGCGGCAACGCGTCACCGGCGGCAAAATCCTTGGCCACATACAGGTTGTCCTGCACACGGGCCTCGTCGCGCTTGCCTTTGTCCAGGACCTCATCCAGCACGCAGGACAGCCGGCCTTTGTAAAAATGATGCGCCTCGCCTTCGCCGCCCTGGGCGCTCATGTTCACCAGGAGCACATTGCCATCGCCCGTTTCGGAGAGGGACGCCGCCAAACCTGCCGCCGTGGAAGTGACGCCCGCGCCATGATTGCAACTGGTGACGGCCACCAGCTTGGGCTTGTGCGTGAGATTGATCATCTCAAAATAAGCAATCAACCGGTCGCGCAGGGTTTCATAGAAAGGCTGCAATTCGGCCTGTTGTTTGACGCCGTTGATGTTGCCGCTGACCATGGCCGCGGCCATCGCGGCTTCCGGCGCTTTCTCGCCTTCGCACAGAAGCGGCACCTGGCCGGAGGCGAGGCGTTTCTGATGAGCGCCGTTGAGTTTCGGCACGGAGATAAAAAACGGCAACCCGAGCTTGGACTCGACTTCGCCCGCATGACGGAAGGCGCGGTTCAACCCCATCTCAATGAAGAACGCGAGGGCGAAAGCGAAGGCAATGCCGCCGAACATGATGCCGCCAACGGTCTTGATGATTTTCTTGGAATCGCGGGAAGGCGGCGTGGGGCTTTCCGCTTCGTCAATGCCGGAAAGCTGGCCCGGGCCGTACGCCTCCGTCAGCTTGGCTTTGTTATAACTGTCAAATAAACGCTTGAAGTTCGCTTCCTCGATTTCCTTGGTGCGCATGGCTTCGGCGATGGGCGCCTCCGCCAGATTGATGGCGGTGATGTTCGAGCGGACCTCAGTGAGGGCGTTGCTGAGAATGTTGATGCGCGCGATATAACCCTGCGCTTTGAGGACGGTGTCATCCATTTGCTGCTGCGGGGTCAGCGTGGCGTTGCCGAGGGACGGCATCGTGCGCTCGATGGTCTTGGCCACGGCGAGGGCCGGCCAGGCGGTTTCCAGCTTTTCCTTGCGCTGCTGGGCGCGTTCGATGCCGATGGCCGCCGTCTGCACCAGCGGGCTGTTGGTGGTGTAAACCGCGAGGCGCGCGGTCTGCTCCTCTTCCATGGTCTCGAGATTTTTGCACAGCTGATCATATTCCAGCACGGTGCCCGGGGGCACCGGGGCGTTGGCGGTGGCGGCGACGTTGGTCAGGTTCGTATTGACAGCGGCCGCCTGCGGAAAATGTTTCTGCAATTCGCCCATCGTGGCGCGGGCCTGGGCCAACTCGGCCTGGGCGTCCACCAACGACTGGTTCAAGCGCGAGATTTGCGCAGTGTATTCCTTTTTGGTGTCCTCCAGGTCGAGGGCGCCGATGCTGTTCATCTTTTCATGATACTGCCGCTCCGCTTCGCTCAAACGGCCGCGGGCCAGATCCACTTGCTGGCTGAGAATGTCCTGGCTTTGGGTGTTTTTGGAGAACAGGTCCAGGTTCTTGCTGCGGTACGCGTGAATCAGCTCCGTCAAGACGGGCTGCGCGACGGCTGGATCCGGGTGATCGAAAGTGAGCGTGATGACATCGTCGTTTTTCGGCAAATCGGCGTGGAGGTGATTAATGATGAAACCCGCCGCGGATTCGGCGTTGGTGAGGTTTTTCTTGCCCGTGATGCGGGCGGGGCCGACGGCCTCGGCGGCTTTAACCGCCAGATTCCAAGTGGTCAACATTTCCAACTCGGAGTTGAGAACGTTGTTGCCCTGTTTGTCGATCGTCCGGCCCTGCGCTTCGCCCATGAGATCGTTGCCGGCGTCGGGAACGTAGCGGATGTAAAGCTTGGCTTGCGACGTGTAAGGGAAGGGATACTTCAAATACACGGCGACGGCGGCGACAATGCTAAGGAGGCTGATCGTCAGGATCAGCCACTTGCGCCGAAAGATTACATAATAGACGTCACCGAGCGTTATGGTTGGCTGCGGTGCCGTTTTCTTTTGGTTCATGAAATTTCCTTATTTGATCGGTCTAACCACACTTTAGACACTCACAGACCGAGCGGTTCTCAAAATTAGGACACGTGCGGGTAAAGCAATTTTCCCGCCAGCTTGAGGGCGAATAATGGCAATCTTGCAAACATCTGATTATACCAACCTTCCACTTTGTCAACGTCCTGCACGAAGGCGTTTTTGGCAAAATCGAATTTGTGATAATGAATCTTCTCTTCGCGGGCGCCAAAACCGAGCTTGAAACGGCGCAAACCCTCGTTGGACAATGAGGTCCGGCCCAAATGCAGCGTTTCAAAGCCCTTTTCGGCAAATCGTTCCACCGCGCGCCACATCAGGAGATTATTCGGCCGCGCTTCCTGCGCGGCGCGATCCGACGCGCCGAACTTATATAAAGCCCTTTTGCCCGCCCAAAAATAGACGCTCCCCGCAATCGCCCGCCGCTCCTGCATCACGAGCCCGATTTCCGCGCTTCCTGTTTCAGCCATCCCGCGCTGGATGCGGCTGAAGAATCCCCAGGATTGCGGCGGCAACCCGTGACGCCGGCGGGTGCGGCAGTGCAAATTATAATACAACCCCATCGCGGCAGCGTCGGTCCGAAACTCGACCTTCAGCCCCGCCTTTTCCGCCTTGCGCAGCGCCCGGCGTGGCGCGCTGCCCAGATTTTCCCGCAATCGCCCCGGGCCGCCCGTCAGGTCGATGGTGTGGCCCCAAAATGACAATGATGGCGGGGCATCGGGCCAGCCATCACTGCTTCCTCGGCGCTCCAGATAACGCCAGCCGGCCCGGCGCCCCTCGGCCATGGCGGCTGCCTGGAGGGCGGCCTGATCTGCCGGGCCGCCGCCGAGCGTGTTGCAAAAATCTGTAAACGGCAGCGCAATCCCGCGCCGCCCGGTCAGCCAGCTCTTCACTTCCATCAATGGAAGCGCGGCGGCCTGCCCCTGACTGTCCCGGATTCGTTGATAAACCGGGCGATGGCCATAAGTGTCCCGCAGAACCCGCGCCCAGGCGCTGCCGTGGAAAAATTCCGCCGCAGGCTGCCGCGCCACCCATTCATCCCAGGCGGCGTCGGCGAGCGGGTCAACGGCCTCGACCATTATTTCGCGACCGCAGGGCGGGGCTTCCCGCTTAGACAACTCTTGAGCTCAGTCACCACCGTGTGAATTTGCTCGGAGGTCAATTCCGGGAACATGGGCAGCGACAAAAACTCTTCGGCGCAGCGTTCGGCCACGGGGAAGGAGCCCTCGCGCAAGCCGAGGAAACGATACGCATCCTGCAAATGCACGGGCACCGGATAGTGAATGCCGCAGCCGATGCCGCGATCGGTCAGAGCCTGGAGAATCTGGTTCCGATTCTTCACGCGCACGGCATAGACGTGATACACATGATGATTGTGCGGCGCCTCAAAGGGCGTGATGACTTCCTCAAGCGAGCCGAGGAGTTGGTCATACAATAAGGCGTGCGAACGGCGGCGGGTGTTCGCCACTTCCAAACCCTTTAACTTGACACTCAAAACGGCGCCCTGAATGCCGTCCATGCGGGCGTTCCAGCCGATGTGCGAGTGATAATATTTCTTGGCCTGGCCGTGGTCGCGGAAGACCGCCATTTTTTGGGCGAGCGCCGCGTCATTGGTGGTGGTGCCGCCGGCTTCGCCGAAAGCGCCGAGATTCTTGCCGGGATAATAGCTGAAGGCGCCCGCGAGGCCGAGCGTGCCGGCCTTCTTGCCTTTGTAGGAGGCGCCGTGAGCTTGACAGGCATCCTCGATCACCGGCAGGCCGTGAGCATGGGCGATGTCGAGAATGGGATCCATGTCGGCGGTCTGGCCGAACAAATGCACGGGCATGACGG
>DASZMX010000098.1:0-35576 GCA_035551475.1 Verrucomicrobiia bacterium | reverse complement strand
TTGCACGCAGGGCTCCACGGAAATGCCGCCGACCCTCAAAACCTACGCGCAACAGGTGGAGGATTTGCTCAGCGCCTATCGCCAAGCTTCCAAAGGCAAGCTCGTGGTGGAAAAACTCGATCCGAAGCCCGATTCAGACGCCGAGGATTCGGCGCGGTTGGATGGTGTGGAAGGGCAGATGACCTCCATTTTGGGCGGGGACAAAATTTACATGGGCCTTTCCATCAGCATGCTGGATGAAAAAGTCGCCTTGCCCTGGCTCGATCCGCAGCGGGAACGGCAGTTGGAGTATGACATCTCCCGCGCCATCGCCCGCGTCATCAATCCCACCCCGCCGACCATCGGCATCATGAGCGCGCTGCCGATTTTTGGCTCGGCCCAGAACCCGATGATGATGCGGCAGATGGGCCAACAGCCGCAAGAGCCGTGGGTGTTTGTCAGCGAATTGAAAAAGGATTTTACGGTCAAGGAAATCCCCATGACCGCCACGAAGATTGATGATGATGTCAAACTGCTCGTGGTGGTGCAGCCCCGCGACATTTCGGATGCGGCGCAATACGCAATCGATCAATTCGTCTTGCGCGGCGGGCGCTTGCTCGCATTTGTCGATCCGCACGCTTATTTCGACCAAAAGCATGATCAAATGGCGCAGGTTTTAGGCGAGAGCTCCGGGCAATCTTCGCTGGCTAAACTTCTGAAAGGGTGGGGGCTCGACATGGATTTGAACAAAGTGGCGGCTGACACCACCTTCGCCGCGCAAAACCCGCAGAACGGCGGAAAAATGCCGGCCGTGCTGCTCGTCAATCGCGAGGGCATCAATCCCGATGACATTGTCACCAGCGAAATCGACAATGTGGTGTTGCCTTTTGCCGGCGTCTTTACCGGCAAACCGGCGGATGGCCTCAAGGAAACTGTGCTGATGCACACCACCAAGGAATCGGAGTTGGTCGAGGGCATGACCGCCAGCATCGCGGGCGACCAGATCATGAAGGATTTCAAGCCATCCAACGTGGAATATGCGCTCGCCGTGCGGTTGACAGGCAAATTCAAGACGGCTTTTCCAGACGGCCCGCCCAAGGGTGAGAGCGCCGCCACCAACGCCGCGCCGCAGCTTAAAGAATCCAAAACCGATGGCGCGGTGGTGTTGGTGGGCGACTCAGACCTGCTTGCGGACCAGGTCTGTGTCCAGATTCAGGAATTCATGGGCTATCGCGTGCCGCGTCCGGTAAATGGGAATTTGAATTTCTTCCAGAGCATGGTGGAGCAGCTGTCCGGCGATGATAATCTGATCAGCCTGCGCAGCCGCGCCAGCATCAGCCGCCCCTTCACGCGTTTGCGCGAAATGGAGGCCAAGGCCGGCCGTCAATGGGAGGACAAGGTCAAGGAGCTCGAAGCGCAGAAGGCCGAGACCGAGCGCAAAGTCAGCGAACTCCAGGCAAGCAAGCAGGGCAGCCAGAAATTCATCCTCTCGCCGGAGCAGCAGCAGGAATTGGCGAATTTCCAAAAATCGGCCAGCCAGGTCAATAAACAAATCAAGGACGTTCAGAAGCAATTGCGCCGGGACACCGATTCCCTGGAGTTCTGGACGAAGGTCATCAACATCGGCTTGATGCCGGCGCTGGTGGCCTTGACGGGCGTCGTGCTGGCGGTGGTGAAACGCAAAAAAACAGCGGCAAAATGAATCGTAATCAACTGGCTCTACTCGTGGTGATCCTCGTCGTGCTGGGCGGGGCGGGGTTGCTCTTGGTCAAGCATAATCAGGAAACGTGGTCCGAACCCGGCGGCAAACTCGGGCAGAAATTACTGCCCAGCTTTCAGATGAATGATGTCGCCGCTATTCATATTCAGGGCGACGACGCGGTTGATTTGCAGCGCAAGGATGACGGCTGGAAGGTGCAGGAGCGCGGTGGGTATCCCGCTAATTTTGGCCAGATCAGCGAACTGCTCATCAAGATCAGCGATTTGAAGGTCGGCCAATCCGAGGGCATCGGCGCCTCCCAACTCGCGCGCATGCGGCTGGAAGAGCCGGGCAAGGGCTCCAATTCCGCGACGCTGCTGGAATTCAAGGACAGCCAGGGCAAGACGCTGGACGCCTTGTTGATTGGCAAAAAGCACCTGCGCAAATCCGAGGGCGGCATGCCCGGGCCGATGGGTGATGAAGGCTACCCCGACGGGCGCTATGTGATGTTGAAATCCGATCCCAAGACCGTGCTCACCATTTCCGACCCGCTCAACAGCGTTGAGCCCAAGGCGACGGAATGGCTGAACAAGGATTTCTTCAAGGTGGAAAAGCCGCAAACCATATCCTTTGTCTCCACCAACGCGACCAATTCCTGGAAACTTTCCCGGGAAACCGAGACGAGCCCCTGGGTGTTGGCCGACTTGAAGCCCGGAGAAATTCTTGACTCCAACAAGGTGACATCTCTGTCGAGCTCCCTGGGCTATCCGAGTTTTGTGGATGTGGTGGCGGATGCCGCCTCTGCTAAAACGGGCTTGGATCATCCCCTGGCGGTCACCATCGAGACCTTTGATCATTTCACCTATGCCATGAAAGTGGGCTCCAAAACGCCGGAAAACGACTACTACTTTAATGTCACGGTGACCGGCGCTCCCGCCACGGAGCGGACTCCAGGCAAAGACGAAAAGCCGGATGACAAGAAGAAACTCGACCAGGCTTTTCAGGACAAGTTGAAGCAAACGCAGGAGAAACTTAAGCAGGAGCAAAGCCTCGCGCCCTGGACGTATCTTGTCAATAACTGGATTGTGGACCCGGTGATCCGCGATCGCGCGCAGTTGATGGTGGAGAAAAAAGCTCCCGCGCCGGCTGGCGCCGAGACCAACGCCGCGCCCGAGGAAATGCCGTTGCCGGAAAAGTAAGCCGGCTTCTCCGCTGCCTCCCTACGGCGCGCGCAGGATCAAGTCCACCGCCCGGGCCAGCGCGCTTTCCTCCGGCCCTTCGGGTGCCACGAATCCGGCGCGCTGCCGCGCCCGCGGCCAGCCATGCGGCATGGCCACCGAGGCTCCCGCCCAGTCAAACATCGGAATGTCATTGTCGCCATCCCCGAACGCCACCACCTCTGATGAGGCGATGCCCAGGCGCGCCGCCAGCGCCTGCAACGCGAACGCCTTCGAGACCACCCTCGGCATCCACTCCAGGAACCTTTCCTGCGTGCGCACGGCTTGAATATGAGGCCCGGTCATGGCCCCGCCCGCCTGCGAAATCGCTTCCGGCTTTCCGAGCCAGATCACCTTGAAAATGTCCAGCGTCAATAATTCCGTCCGCCGAATTTCTAGCGGCCTCTGGCCCGCGAGCCGGGCATACAAATCCAGCTCCGTGTTTCTTGGGGAAGTCGTGAACACGCCCGCGATCGCATAGGCCAGCACGGTGAATCCCAAGGAAGTCCCCGTGTCCACGGCCTTTTGAACTTCATCCGCGGAAAGAAATTTGCGGCTGATCACCGTCGTGCGCGGCAAATCAGACAACTCGCCGCCCTGGCAGGAGACAATCCACTGCATGCCCGGCAACGCGTCCGCGTATTTTCGCATGGAATTATAATGCCGCCCTGAGGCCAGCACCACTTGGGCGCCGGACTCTTGCAACCGCCGCACTGCCTGCGCATTCTCCAGGCTTACCACCTGGCCCGGCCCCAAAAGAGTTCCGTCAAGGTCAATGGCTGCCAGCTTAAACTTGCCGGCTGCTTCGGCTCGCATCATGCCGGGAGTTTAACGGTTCCCCGGCGATAATACGAACGGCATTATTGGCCGCTGTTGGACGCCCCGCTGAACATTTTCTTGGCCATCGCCATGCCGGCTTTTTGCAGGCTGAGCATATTGGACTGGGACGTGCCCAGGCTTTGGAGTTGGGCGGGCGTGAGGAAGCCGGCCGCCTGCTGCAGGACGGTGGCATTCATTTGTTCCATCTTCTCCATGGCGTGTTCCACCGAACCCGCCAGGTCGGTGGGGTCCGGCGCCGGGTCGGCCTGGCCGGGCATATGGGTGGAATCGTTGCGCGCCGCGCGCATGACGGCCAGAAGTTGTTTTTGCTGGTCCTTGGACAACGGATTGTCGGCAAAGTCCGGCATCATTTGATCGAGCAAGGTGCGGTCGGTCAGGCCTTCTTTATACTCGCTGTATTGCGCAAATCCCGCGTCGCCGAGCAACTCCTGCAGTTGCGCATCCGTCGCCGCCTGGGCTTCCTTCACCGCATTGGCCGCGGCGGCGTCACCGTTCAACATGCTCATGCTGCGATCCAAATTGCTCGACAACGAATCGGAGAGAATGCCGTAGAACTTGTCCGTTTGCTCCGGCGTGAGGTTTGCCTGCTTTACGAACGCCGCGTACTGTTTTTTGGTCATCCAAAGCTGCTGATCACGCATGGCTTGCTTCATGGCGGGATCGCCGAACATTTGGGCGAGAAGATTGCTTTTGGACAGGCCGCTGCCTGCGGCCGGAGCTTTAAACCCGGCGCTGGCGACGGCGGGCGGCTTGATGGCGGGAGGCGCCGCCAGGCGCGCGTTTTCGCGGGCGCTGGATTCCACTTGTTGACTGAGCGCGGCGTTGCTCTCCTGCAATTCTTTCAGCGTGGTGAGTTGGGTCTGCGCCAGTTCGGTTTGATGCACGAGCTGTTGTTGCAGATCGGCGGTTTTCTGGTTGGCCACCGAGACTTCGTGCCACTGATAAACGACCGCCGCCAGCGCGACGGTCGCGATGCCTAGATTGATTTTCGTCCATGCCATCATAGTAAGTGTTCCTTTTGCGAGGGTTAAGGTCGATGCGGCGAGCGCAGAACCGCCGCACACGCCTGAAGTGACGGAGCCCGCCAATCCCAGGGGAGCGGCTTGCACCGAAAATTCCGAAATGATCGCCGCCAGGCCTACGCCTGAAATGGGCAAGCCGCGCCTTACAAAAAATTCGCGCAGTTTTTCCACCGCGCGGCTTAGCCGCATTTTCGCGGCATCTTCGGTGGAGCCCAGCGCGGCGGCAATTTCGCGGACCTCCTTGCCTTCAAAATAGCGGAGCACAATGGCGTTGCGGTCTTTCTCGCCCAGCTTGGCCATCGCCTCCTCCAGCAGAGGCGCGATTTGCGCCCAGGACGGCGGTTCCGCGTCTTGTAAAGTCGATTGCATAAACGCCTCTTGTTCGCGTTGCCGGCGCCGAGCTTCACCGCGGACGACATTTGCCGAAACCAAACGGGCGGTCTGATACAGCCAGCCCGACAGGATGACCCCGGGCCGCAACGCCCGCGATTTTTTCGCCAGGATCACAAACACCGCCTGCGCCACTTCCTCCGCCTGATGCGGGTTGCGCACCTGCCGCAAGGCGGCGGAATAGACGAGATTGATGTAGCGCGAGACCAGCGCGGCAAAGGCTTCCTCGGATTGGCTGTTGGCATATTGCTGCAATAACTGCATGTCGTCCGAGGTCTGCATTCCTTAGATATATGTTCGCCAACGCTCAAAAGTAACAGCAAACTTCCGCCCGATGCCGCCGCCAAATGTCATTCCACTGCCCGATGGAACGGAAATGGGAATATTATACGAGGACCGCGTCGCCATGGCCGTGGACAAGCCGCCTGGTTGGATGCTGGCGCCGGACGATTGGGTGCAAACCAGCCGCAACCTGCCGCGCACCTTGCAATTGGCGCTGCAAGAGCGCGAATTCTGGGCGCGCTCGCGCAATCTGAAATTTCTGCGATATGTGCATCGCCTCGATGCGGAGACCAGCGGAGTGTTGTTGCTGGCGAAAAGCGCCGGCGCCGTCACCGCGCTCAGCGATTTGTTCGAGTCACGTTCTGTCGAGAAGAATTACGTCGCCGTGCTGCGCGGCGCGCCGTCTCAGGCCGAATGGGTTTGCCAGATGGGCCTCGGGCCCGACCCACGCATGGAGGGGCGCATGCGCGTGGACAATCGGGAGGGCAACGAGGCCGAAACTCGTTTTCGCGTCTTGCAGACGGTGCGCGATCGAACACTCGTCCTGGCCCAACCGCTCACCGGGCGCACTCACCAAATCCGCGTGCATGCCTTGGAAGCGGGTTATCCGATCATCGGCGACGGTTTGTACGGAGTGGAGGACACTCGCGGACTCGCCCTGCGCGCGGTGGCCTTGTCGTATCGTTGCCCCTTTCAAAAACGCCAGGTGCGGATTCGCGCCCCTTGGGATCGATGGGCCAAAAGCTTTGGCTTTGACCCCAAAGGCATTGACTTGCGTCCAATTTCCTGACCGATTGAACTTGCCCATCGCGCGTTCCTGTTTATTGTGTAAACCATGAACGAGACTTTGGTTGACGCCGGTCGCCCGGCTGCCATTTCAGAGTGGACCGACCGCATCCTGGCGGGCGGCGAAATTTCGCGGGACGAAGCCCTGGCGCTCTTCGCCTTGGAGGGCAGCGCCAATATTCTCGACCTCATGGCGGGGGCCAATCGCATTCGCGAACATTTCAAGGGCAACAAAATCCATCTTTGCTCCATCGTGAACGCCAAAGCCGGTTCATGCTCGGAGAATTGCAGTTTCTGCGCGCAATCGTCCTTTCATCAAACCGGCTCCCCCAAATACGGCTTTGTGGACCCGGAACCGGTCGTGGAAGCCGCCGAGGAAGCCAATCGTCATGGCGTCACGGCTGTCGGCCTGGTCGCCGCGTGGCGCGGCTTGAAAGAAGGGCCGATGCTGGACGAAGTTTGCGATCGCATTCGCGACCTCGCCGCCACCGGAAAAACGCGGCCCGACGCCTCGCTGGGCATTATCAAAAGCCAGAACGTCGCCAATCGCCTGAAGGACGCGGGCCTGGAATGTTACGGGCACAACCTCGAGACTTCCCGGCGCTTTTTCCCCAGCCAATGCTCGACCCACTCGTACGAGGAGCGTCTGGAAACCATTGGTTATTTGCGCAACGCCGGCATTCGCATCTGTTCGGGCGGCATCATCGGCATGGGCGAAACGCGCGAAGACCGCTGCGACCTGGCGTTCTCCTTGCGCGAAGTCGGCGCCAGCGTGGTGCCGATCAACATTCTGAATCCCATCAAGGGCACGCCGTTCGAGAACGTCCCGCCCATCGAGCCCATGGAGGCGTTAAAGACCATCGCCTGTTTCCGGTTCATTCTGCCGCGGCAGGAGATCATGGTGGCGGGTGGGCGCACGATGAATTTGCGCGATTTGCAGAGCATGATTTTCCTCGCCGGCGCCAGCGCGCTCATGGTGGGAAATTATTTGACCACGTTGAACCAGCCCGTCGAGAAAGACCTGCAAATGCTCAAGGATCTCGGCTTAAGCGCGGATTGGGACGACCACTTCGCCAGTCAATCCTAGGAGCAAACTTGAGCGTGGCGGCGCGGTTGGGAAAAAACGCGGGCGGTTACCACGGGGAACCGATCGACATCCGCAGTGTGGTGCAGCGCATGGACGCGGCGGCGCGGGCTCAACATTGGACACGGGACGCAGCGCAGTTTGAGATCGCGCCCGGCGGCCAGCAACTCGAATTCATTGCCTACCGCAGGGAAAACCCACAGCCAGCCAAACGCATTTATATTTCCACCGGCATTCACGGTGATGAACCCGCCGGGCCGCTGGCTTTGCTGCAATTATTGGAGGAAGACCCGTGGCCGCACGATGCAGCCTTGTGGGCTTGCCCGTGCCTGAATGCCACCGGCTTTCCCTTGAACCGCCGCGAGAACGCGCTGGGCGTGGATTTAAACCGCGATTATCGTCATTTGACTTCGGCGGAAATTCGCGCCCATACCCAATGGCTGGAGCGCCAGCCCAAGTTCGACTTGGCCATCTGCCTGCACGAGGATTGGGAATCGGCCGGATTTTATGTGTACGAGCTCAATCCGGAGGGCCGCCCCTCGCTGGCGGAGAAAATAATTGACGCAGTCGAAAAGGTTTGTCCGATCGACCGCGCCTCCCTGATCGAGAATTGGGAAGCCAGCGGCGGCATCATTCGTCCGAACGTCAAGCCCGAGGAGCGCCCGCAATGGGCCGAGGCGTTGTATCTGATTACGCACAAAACGCGCCTCAGCTACACGCTCGAAGCGCCGTCGGATTTCGCTTTGGAAATTCGCGTGCAGGCGCTCGTGGCCGGCGTGCGCGCCGCCCTCGCGGCTTTTAGCCTTTAAGGATGGCCAGGAATTGTTTCATCGCCGGCGAGAGGACTTTGTTCTTCTTGTAAATCGCGGCCAGCGGGCGCACCAGATCGACGCCTTCAATCCGCACCTCCGCCAGCGTTTGCTTGTTCACTTCCTGCGTGATTGTGCCGGATGGCACGATGGAAATGCCCGCTTCAATTTCCACCGCGCGTTTCACCGTTTCGATGTTGTCGAATTCCATCACCGTCTGGATTTCGATATCGTGATCGCGCAGGACTTTGTCGATCGCTTTGCGCGTGGGAATGTCAGGTTCGAAGCTGATGAATTTTTGGCCGACCAACTGCGAGAGTTTGATTGATTTGGATTTCGCGAAGGGATGCTGCGGGTGGCAAATGAGCACCATGTTGTCCTTCCGCAGCGGCACCGTCTCGACTTTGGCGTCGCGCGTCGGGAACGCCACCAACCCGAGATCGACGACGTTGCTTAGGACGTCCTCATAGACTTGGTTGGCGCGCCGATACTCGACATGCACATTGACCGTCGGGAACATTTTGAGAAATTTTTTCAGATAAGGCGGCAGGTCGTGCAGGCCGATGCTGTAAATCGTGGCGACGCGAATGGTGCCGGAAATGATGTCCTTGATTTCCTGCAAGCGGTTTTGCAGGGAGTCGTAAGTGGAAATAATCTGTTTGCTGTACTCGTACAGCACCTGGCCCTCGCGGGTCAGGCGAAATTTTTTCTTGCTGCGCTCGATGAGCAGGGACTTGAACGTGCGCTCCAGGGAGCTGATTTGCTGGCTGACGGCGGACTGCGTAACTTCGTTGATTTGGGCGGCCTTGGTGAAGCTTTCGGTCTCGGCGAGGTCACAAAACACTTTTAAACTTTCAATCTGCATCCCTGCATTGAAGCCCCATTGGAGGATTATGTCAACTTATGCAGTCCAATTTTCCTTAAAAAGTTTTACTCATGCAGCGCTTGTTTGACTTTGCGCAAAAGATCCTGGGAAGTGAACGGTTTTTGGAGGTAACGCTCCTCTTCCGGGTTGCTGGCGGAGCGGACATAACCGCTGCACCACAAGACCCGTGTTTCCGGAGCGAGCTTGAGAATTTGCTCGGTCAATTCGCGCCCGCTCATGATGGGCATGACGAGATCGGTGATCACCAGGTCGATTTTATTTTTCGACTTGGCAAACAGCTCCAGCGCTTTCTGCCCGCTGTTGGCGGTGATGACCGTGTAGCCGAACGAGGAGAGCACCATCTGCCCCATTGTCAATAACAAATCTTCGTCGTCCACCATCAGGACGGTTTCCGTGCCGTTGAGGTCGCCATATTCAGCCATGCTCTCGCGAATCAGCTTTCGATTGGCCGGCAAATACACGCGCACCGCCGTGCCCGCCCCCGCTTTGCTGGAAATGGCCACGCCGCCGCCGTGGTTGGTGACAATGCCATAGACCCACGCGAGCCCCAGTCCCCGGTGCCGCGCCCCTTTGGTGGTGAAAAACGGCTCGAAAATGCGCGGCATCACTTCTTCCGCGATGCCCGCGCCGTCGTCGCTGATTTCCAGGCAGACATAATTGCCGGCATTGAGCTTGGCGGTGCGATCCTGCATGGGCTCCGTCAATTCTATATTGCGCGTCTGCACCGTGATGGAGCCGCGCTCGGGAATGGATTCGACGGCGTTTTCGAAAATCTTCACCACCGCCTGCTGCATTTTCGCCTCGTCAAAATTCGCGGTAAAAAGTTTGCGCTCCAACTGGCGGGTAATGGTGATGGCCGTGGGCCGCGAATTCTGGAACAGCTCAATGGTGCGCTCCAGGAGGCTATTGACGTTGCCCGACATCTGGGTGCGGGTGTCTTTTTCCTGCCGGCTGAAGGCCGCCAGATCATTCGCGATTTCGGCGGCTTTGGCGGCCGACTTTTCAATTTCACCGAGTGAATTTCGCCACGGATGATTGGGCTCGGTTTTGCTCAGGAGCAAGGAAGCATGACCGAGAATGCTCGTCAGGGCATTATTGAAATCCAAGGCCACGGAGCGCGCCAATTGCAGGGCGCAATCCAGCTTCTGCTTGTGCGCGGTGCTGCTATCGGCCGCATTTGACGGAGGCGCGGCGGGAACCGCCAGAGCAGGCGGTGGCGGCGCCACCGGAGTTGGAGCCGGAGGAGGGGGAGGGGCGATTGGTTTGGGCGCAGGAGCCACGGGAACGGAGACGGCGGCGGCGCCTTCCTTAAAAAGCTGAACGACGAAGTAGTTGGAATGGTCGCGCTGCACGCGCGTGACGTGCGAGACGAATTCCTCGTCGTGATTTTCGCCCAGGCGAAGTTTGATGCGTCCGCTGCCGGCTTCGGCTTGACGCGCGAGAAAACCCGGAAGATCGGCGGCTTCACCATTGCGGAGAAACGCGGCCAGGTTGCGAGAGTCACGGCCGCCCAGAGAAAGAAAGTCGCGCGCCGCCTGGTTTGCGCGGCAAATCAACCCACTTTCCTCCAGCAACAGCGCGGGCCAGGCAGCCTTCTCCAGGACAAAGTCTGTCTCCGGTCTCATGACTCAAACCCTATTTTAAGGGCTTTAGTCAGTTTGACCAACGAATTCGTCCCGGCTAACGCGGCTCGGCGCCGAAATGGAATCCGTCCTCATCCTCGTAACCGGAAGGGATGCGAACGGCAATGGCCGCCAGCAGAAGGTCCAGCCAGCTCGCGGGCTTGGCTTCAGGCTCAATGGTCTCATTCATGTGAGCAATGGTGTCTGAACCGATCGAACCCTGCTCCGCGTCTTTTGGCAAGACATTTGCAAATATTGACGCCTAAATCTTGGGCGTGCGACCGTCTAATGGATCGGCCCAACGATTGTTCGGGATGGTGGGGCACCAGCCGGGACGCATCGGGTCTTGATCGTAGGGATACCCGCCCAATTCGCGATAAAGCTCGGCGTATTGGGCCATTTTTTCCCGGTCCAGCCGCACGCCCAGCCCGTGTCCCGTCGGCACGCGCACCGCGCCGCCTTCGTATTTCATTTTTCCGCCCACGATAATATCGTCGGTCAGATGGTGATAATGAGCGTCGGCGGCGAAGGTAAGGTTCGGCAGCACGGCGCCGAGATGCAGCATCGTGGCCAGTTGCACGCCCAACTCGCCCGAGGAATGCACCGCCACGCCGAATTGGAAGGTCTCGCACACGCCCGCGGCTTTGACGCACGGGCGGATGCCGCCCCAAAACGTTGTGTCAAGTAAAATAACATCGACCGCCGGCTGGAGGATGTTCGCCGCCAATTGCTCAAAGTTCACCACCACCGTGTTTGTCGCCAACGGCATCCGCACCATGCTCCGCACGCGCCGCAGGCCGTTGAGCCCGTAAACCGGGTCCTCCAAATAATCGTTGTTCAAGCCTTCGATCGCCTGTCCGAAACGAATCGCCTGCTCGGTGGACCAGACGCCATTGGGATCAAAGCGCAAGCGGTCGGAGGGCAGGGCGGCCGCCAGCGCGCGATAACATTCCAGCTCATAATCCGGCGGGAAGACGCCGCCCTTGAGCTTGTGCGAGGTGAAGCCGAATTGCTTTTTATTGGCGACAGCCAGGGCGGCCAGTTGCTCGGCGTTGCGCGCCTCGCCGCGTCCGGTTTTGGCGTCGGGATAACGAAAAAATAAATAAGAAGCGAAGGGCACGCGGTCCTGCAATTTCCCTCCCAGGATGTCGTAAACCGGGACGTTCCATTTCTGGCCCAAAATATCCAGGCACGCGAATTCCAGGGCGGCCGCCATTTGCGTGCGGTTGTTGTACAGCGAAGCCGTCGGATTGCTGATGCGAAAGCGCAATTCCTCCAGGCGCGCCGGATCGTGGCCCAGCAGATAAGGCTTGAGCGCGCGAAACGCCGCCTCGGCTGATTCGCCGCCGCCGCCCATTTCGCCCAGCCCCACAATGCCTTCGTCGGTTTCGACTTCGACAATCGTGCGCACGAATCTCCCCCAATGACAGCCATTGGCGTGGCGCAACGGCGCATCCAGGGGCACGGTCACGGTGGTGACCTTGAGATCCGTGATTTTCATCAAAGATATTTTTGCAAAATCGGTTGCAACTCCGCGATGGTCTTTTCCGGCCAGAATTTCCGGTCGGTCATGATGGCGTTCTTCAAAGCCTCGTGGCAGGGCCACCCGGGTGCGGCGGGAATTTGCGGAATGATGTGGCGAATGATCGCCTTGGCTTGCTCGGCGTTGCGCATCATGTTGGCCACGACCATCTCCACCGTGACATGCGCCTCCTCGACTTTCCAGGCGTCGTAATCAGTGATCATCGCCAGCGTGGCCAAGGCGATTTCCGCTTCGCGGGCGCATTTGGCTTCACCAAGATTGGTCATGCCGATGACGTCATAGCCGAGCCCGTGGTTGTTGAGGGATTCCGCGCGGGTGCTGAACGCGGGCCCTTCCATATTCACATACGTGCCGCCGTCGTGGACGCGCCGATCCTCCGCTTGCGCCGCCTTGAACAGGAGCTTGCGCAGCTCCACACAAATGGGATCGGCGAAAGCCACGTGGCCCACGATGCCGCGGCCGAAAAAGGTGTGCTCAAAGGAACGCTTGGTGCGGTCGATGAATTGGTCAGGCAGCAGAATGTCGCAGGGCCGATATTTTTCCTGCAGAGAGCCGACGGCAGTGACACTGATAATCCACGCCACATCGAGTTTTTTCATCCCCCAAATATTGGCGCGATGATTGAGTTCGCTGGGCATGATGCGATGGCCCCGTCCGTGGCGGGGCAGGAAAACAACCTCGCGACCGGCCAATTCGCCGGTCAGGAATTCGTCGGAGGGCGGGCCAAAAGGCGTCTCGATTTTGACCCATTTTTGGTTTTCGAATCCCTCGATGTGATAGAGTCCGCTGCCGCCGATGAGACCAATGCGATGTTTCATGCAGCGCGAGGATAATGGACGACCGGGAATTTGGAATTATTATTTGGGCTTGGCCCAGCTCATTTCCAGATGCTGGTTCTGGGTGGCGAGGACGTTCCCTTTTTCATCCACCAAATCAATCTGGATCGTGTCGGCCTTGAACAAATCCGGCGCCGCCGCGTCCTTGGAGACAGCGGTTTTGACCAGTTGAAAGCCCGGCCCCGCTTTCACACCGACATCCTCAGATTCAAACCAATCGCCCGATTGCGGCTTGGTGGAATCGAAGACGCGCAAATGAAGCTTGCCGGCGGCGGAAGCAAAGTATTTGACAGTCACGTAGCCGCCAAAGGCGTTGTTTTGCTTGAACTCCATTTGCACATTATTTTGCGTGGACGCGACCCCGCCGGCGGAGGCCGCGGCGGGGTTTTTCCAACCGAGCACCATCGTGCATTGGAAAATGTAGGATTTCTGGCCGTTGCCATCGGTGAGATAGACCCAGAGCCGATCCGTAGGCAGGGACGCCCGTTTGAGGGCGGCGCCAGCCGGATGGAATTTGATGGGCACCAGCACGAAGTTGCGGCTGCCGCGGCCAATTTCCGTGACGGAGCTGGAGAAATAAGCGCCCGCATCGGGATCATCACTGCTGGAAACATCCACGCCCATCGAGCCCAAGCCGTCCTCGCGCGCATACTGATATTCAATGCCAATCGTCATTTCTGTGCGATCCATGCTGCGGTTGACAACATCGACATTGCTGACTTTGCTGCGCAGGTTGGCCGCCATCGTGTAGGACGCGCGTTTGGCGGCGGGCGCCGCCGTGACGGCCACGGCTTTCGCGGCGGCGAGGCGTGCTTCATCCGCTTTCCGCGCCGCTTCCGCGGCGATGGCTTCCGCCTTGGCGCGTTCGTCGGCCAGGCGTTTTTGTTCCGCCGCGCGGGCTGCCTCGGCCTGGCGCGCTTCCTCGGCGCGTTTGGCGATTTCAGCCTGGCGCGCCGCTTCGGCGGCGGCGGCTTCCGCCTTGGCTTTTTCTTCGGCGAGGCGGCGCTGTTCGGCCAGGCGCGCTTCTTCAGCTTGACGCGCTAACTGCGCCTGCCGCGCCACTTCAGCTTTGCGCGCGGCCTCGGCCGCGAGGGCTTCGGCTTTCGCTTTCTCCTCAGCCAGACGTTTTTGTTCGGCGAGACGAGCTTCTTCCGCTTTGCGCGCCACTTCCGCTTGACGGGTGATTTCGGCTTGGCGCGCCGCTTCGGCGGCGATGGCGTCAGCCTTGGCTTTTTCGTCCGCCAAACGCTTTTGCTCGGCGAGCCGGGCTTCTTCCGCCTTGCGCGCTTCCTCGGCCTTGCGGGCGATTTCCGCTTTGCGGGCGGCTTCGGCGGCAATGGCCTCCGCTTTGGCGCGTTCTTCCGCCAGACGTTTTTGTTCCGCGACGCGCGCCGCTTCCGCCTGGCGCGCCACTTCCGCTTGGCGGGCGATCTCGGCCTGGCGCGCCGCTTCGGCGGCGATGGCATCCGCCTTGGCCTTTTCTTCCGCCAGCCGCTTTTGCTCGGCCAGCCGCGCCACCTCGGCTTTGCGCGCTTCTTCCGCTTTGCGGGCAATCTCTGCTTGACGCGCGGCCTCGGCGGCAATGGCTTCGGCCTTGGCGCGCTCCTCCGCCAGGCGTTTTTCCGTCGCAATGCGCGCCTCTTCGGCCTTCCGGGCTTCTTCGGCGCGACGGGTAATCTCAGCTTGGCGGGCCGCTTCGGCCGCAATGGCATCGGCTTTGGCCTTTTCCTCGGCGAGCCGCTTTTGCTCCGCGACCCTCGCCAGTTCCGCTTGCCGCGCCTCCTCGGCCTTGCGGGCAATCTCGGCCTGCCGCGCGGCTTCGGCGGCCGCCGCCTCGGCCCGGGCGCGCTCGTCGGCGAGCCTTTTTTCCTCGGCAATTCGCGCTTCTTCCGCTTTGCGGGCCTCCTCGGCGCGACGGGTGATTTCTGCTTGACGCGCGGCTTCGGCGGCGATGGCTTCAGCTTTGGCCTTTTCTTCGGCCACTCGCTTTTGTTCCGCGATCCGGGCTTCCTCCGCCTTCCGCGCTTCTTCCGCTTTGCGCGCAATTTCCGCCTTGCGGGCGGCTTCAGCGGCAGCGGCCTCGGCCTTGGCCCGTTCGTCGGCCAAACGTTTTTGCTCGGCCACTTGCGCTTCCTGGGCTTGGCGCGCGGCTTCCGCTTTGCGCGCAATTTCCAATTGGCGGGCGGCTTCGGCGGCTTCCGCCTCGGCCTTGGCGCGCTCGTCGGCGAGCCGTTTTTGTTCCGCGAGGCGCGCGATTTCCGCCTGCCGCGCGACTTCGGCTTGGCGGGCAATCTCTGCTTGCCGCGCCTTTTCGGCTTCCGCCGCGGCGGCGGCTTCCGCTTTGGCTTTTTCCTCGGCCAGGTGGCGTTGTTCGGCGATGCGCGCTTCTTCGACTTTGCGCGCTTCTTCAGCTTTGCGGGCAATCTCGGCCTGACGCGCGGCCTCGGCGGCCATGGCCTCGGCCTTGGCTTTTTCTTCGGCCAGCCGTTTTTGTTCGGCGACGCGCGCCATTTCCGCCTGCCGGGCTTCTTCGGCCTTGCGGGCAATTTCGGCCTGGCGCGCGGCTTCCGCCGCCGCCGCTTCGGCTTTGGCTTTTTCATCGGCGATCCGGCGCTGCTCGGCAATGCGCGCTTCCTCGGCTTTGCGCGCCTCCTCTGCTTTGCGGGCGATTTCTGCTTGACGAACCGCTTCGGCGGCGGCGGCTTCCGCCTTGGCTCGCTCGTCAGCGAGCCGTTTTTGTTCCGCGACCCGGGCAATTTCCGCTTGGCGCGCGGCTTCCGCCTGCCGTGCGATTTCGGCCTGGCGCGCCGCCTCGGCGGCGGCGGCGTCCGCCTTTGCTTTTTCATCCGCGAGGCGTTTCTGTTCGGCAAGCCGCGCTTCTTCCGCCTGCCGCGCGATTTCGGCTTTGCGCGCTTCCTCCAATTTGCGCGCGGCCTCGGCGGCGGCGGCTTCGGCCTGCGCACGTTCTTCGGCGAGACGCTTTTGTTCGGCCACGCGAGCAATTTCCGCCTGCCGCGCCGCTTCCGCTTGGCGGACGATTTCGGCCTGGCGCGCGGCCTCGGCAGCGGCGGCTTCGGCTTTGGCCTTTTCGTCGGCTAAACGTTTTTGTTCGACGAGCCGCGCTTCTTCCGCCTGCCGCGCGATTTCGGCTTTGCGGGCTTCCTCCAGTTGGCGCGCGGCTTCCGCAGCGGCAGCTTCGGCCTGCGCACGCTCTTCAGCGAGACGCGTTTGTTCGGCCACGCGGGCAATTTCCGCCTGGCGCGCGGCTTCCGCCTGGCGGGCGATTTCGGCCTGGCGCGCCGCTTCGGCCGTGGCAGCTTCGGCCTTGATTTTTTCTTCAGCGATCCGGCGTTGTTCCGCCAGGCGAGCTTCCTCGGCTTGACGGGCTTTTTCCGCCTGGCGGGCCTCTTCGACCTTGCGCGCGGCGGCGGCGGCTTCGGCCTCGGCTTTGGTGCGCTCCTCGGCGAGGCGTTTTTGCTCGGCCAAATCTTCCGTGGGCCGCGGCGCCTCGGCGACTTCCATGGGCGGGGCCGGGACCGCATCGGCGCTGCCCCAATGGATCGTGTGCGAAAATTGGCTTTGCGTCAGCACAGCCAGGCCGCCGCTGTTCAGCATTAGAATGCGAATGCGGTCTGTCGTGGCTTGCGGCGGCACGCCGGGTTCGTCGTTGAAAAATTTAACCTTGATGGAAATGGTTCCGTGTCCCTGGCCAATGACCACCGGGTCGGCGCCGAACCATTTGGAGACGTCCTTTTTGCCTTTATCGATGATGATCGGCAAGAGGCGCACGGTGGGGCCGTTATTGCCGTCATAGGTATATTCCATGGTCAGCGTCGCCTCGGTGCCGTCGGGGGACTGATGGGTGACGCGCAGATTGCTGAAGCCGTTGCCAACGGTGTTGAGCATGCCCGGGCCGGCGCCGGGCTGAATGAGAACGGGCTGCGCCAGGGCGGAAACCAACACAAGTTGGGCGGCAAGCAACCCAACGCTCCAGGTTTTAGAAATGTTCATGGGCGGATGCTGTATTGGACGGGCCGACTATAGGACAGCGCGCCAAGCGTGACAAGGGACGAGTGGCGCACAGGGCGCGGGACGCCGGAAGCAGAAAAGGAAAGGGCCGGCGTAGCGCTCACGCCGGCCCCTGCCGCTAGTTCGGTTTGTTGATTCTAAACTTACTGAAAAATGGTCTCTTCGCTTTCGAGGAAACCTTGCAGATGCCGAAGGCGCGTCGGGTGCCGCATCTTCCGCAGAGCCTTCGCTTCAATTTGGCGAATGCGCTCGCGGGTGACGTTATATTGGCGTCCGATCTCCTCCAGAGTCCGCTCATAACCATCGACCAAGCCGAAGCGCATTTCAACTATTTTTCGCTCGCGCTCCGTCAAAGTTCCCAAAACCTCGGTCAAGGTGTCTTTCAGCAGGCTGTAACTCGTGACGTCAGACGGATTGGCTGCCTTCTTGTCCTCGATGAAATCGCCCACGCTGGCGTCGTCGCCATCGCCGACCGGCGCCTGGAGGGAGACAGATTGCTGGGCCATCTTGAGGATGGCGCGCACGCGCTCCACGGGCAGGTTCAGCTCGTCGGCAATTTCCTCCGGCTCCGCTTCGCGCCCCAATTCCTGCATGAGGCGTTTTTGCACGCGCATGAGGCGATTGATCACCTCGATCATGTGCACCGGAATGCGGACCGTGCGGGCCTGGTCGGCCACCGCGCGGGTGATCGCCTGGCGAATCCACCAGATGGCATACGTCGAAAACTTGTAGCCGCGCTGATACTCAAATTTCTCCACGCCTTTCATCAGGCCCATGTTGCCTTCCTGAATCAGGTCGAGGAAGGAAAGGCCGCGATTGGTGTGTTTTTTGGCAATGGAAATGACCAGGCGCAAATTGGCCGCGGCCATTTCGCACTTGGCGTCATCCGCGCGGGAAGCAGCCTTGCGCATGGCGCCGTGCTCCGCCAGAAAACGGGCGTGCGGCATGCGCACAAATTTCTCCAGCGCCGCCAGTTTGGAGCGCTCCGCGGCGATATGCGCCGTGGTGGAAGCCGACTTGCGATGGCGTTCCAGGCTCTCAATGGCCTTCAACGTGGCGCGAATCTGATCTGCCACGTTGTCGGACACGGTCATGATTTCCTCGGCGACCTTCGGCTTGTAATAAAACTTCGGGAAGCACGCCTGCAGCGTCTTGTCCAGGCGCTTCAGGTTGCCTTCGGCGCGGGCCACGGCGGCTTTGTTGGAAACGCTGCGCAGATGGTCGAAAGCTTTGTCGAGCTTGACGTCCAATTCGTGGGCGCGGCGAATCAGCCGGCGCAACGACTTCAAATGGGTCGCGCGGCTCTCCACTTTTTTATCCACGACCACGCGGTCAAAACGTTCGCGGGGCGGATCGGAAAGCAGTTTTTCCGCGAGGGCGATGTGTTCCTTGCCCGTGAATCCAAACGCGAACAAAATGCGGCGCGCCTCGGTTTCCCCTTCCTCGATGCGCTTGCAGATTTCCACTTCCTGCTCGCGGGTGAGCAGGGGGACTTTGCCCATTTGGCGCAAGTACATCTGCACCGGGTCATCCAAAATATCGAGGCGTCCGGTTTCTTCCGGCTCCTCTTGCGGTTCAGCGGGTTCGGGCGCCTGTTTGACGCGCTCCAAATCCGGCGCTTCCACGATTTCGACTTCAAACCCCCGCAGTTTGGAATAAATGGCGTCGAGAATTTCCGGCGTCACCACTTCATCGGGCAACGCATCGTTGATGTCGTCGTACGTGACGTAGCCCTGGTCTTGCGCCAGCCGCAGCAGCTCTTTGACTTTGGCGGCAATTAAGGGCGATTCAACGGACAGAGTCTCAGGCGAAACGACCGCCGGGACGGCGGGAGCAACCGGAGCGGGAACCGCCGGTTTAGCGGCGCGCCCATTGGTCGAATGTCCACGGCCTTTGACGCCTTTGCGCGCCTTGGCTTTCGCTTCGGAGCGAAAGGTAAAACGAACCACTTTGGCGGCTTTTTTCTTGCGCGCCACCGGTTTGGGACGGTTCGGGCGAGCAGGGCGATGGACACTCTTTCGTAACATATTAGTCGGACACCTCGTTCGAGGTACAGTTCATTAAAACTAAAAAATAGGCGGCTTTTGACAGCCGCTTACGATCTACTGCTTAAATCTGGTCTCCTGTCGTATTTCGGTTTCTGTTACTGGGACCTACGGAAACTCGGAAGACCGTGCGGGGATACTGTACATATATCAGGGTTTCTGTCAAAGGATAGAAGGCAATCACCTATCAATTGCCTCGCCAAAAAATGTGTAAATTGCTTTCCAATAGATGCTTGCAAATGTGTCAATTTTTTTACATTACTTTTGACTTAAAACATCACGCAAGGCCGCGCCGGTGTGGCTTTGGGGCGATTTCGCGATGGTTTCGGGCGTCCCTTCAGCCACAATTTGGCCTCCCGCGTCACCGGCTTCCGGCCCCATGTCCACCACCCAATCAGCGCACTTTATGACCTCCAGATTATGCTCTACTACTAGGACAGAATGTCCCACTTGCACCAGCCGTTGGAAAACCTTCAACAATAACTCAATGTCCGCAAAGTGAAGCCCGGTGGTCGGCTCATCAAACACGAAGAGGTTCGGTTGCGGGCTGGCCTGGTCAATTTTAGCCAAATGGCTGATGAGCTTCAGGCGCTGGCTTTCGCCGCCTGAAAGCGTGTTGATCGGCTGCCCCACTCGCAAATAGCCCAAGCCGACTTCCTGCAACAGGCGCAGACTGGCCGCCGCCCGCTGGCCGGGCGTTGAGTCGGGGAACTGCTGGAGAAATTCCAACGCGCCATCGATCGGCGCTTCCAGAAGGTCGGCGATGCTCCAACCGCCCACCGTGACCTTGAGAATGTGCGAACGATAACGCCGCCCATTGCAGTCCGGGCACCGTATAAAAATGTCGCTGAGAAATTGCATCTCGATTTTTTCAAATCCCACGCCGCGGCACCGTTCGCATTGGCCCTGGCTGGAATTGAAACTGAACGCGCTGGCATTCAACCCGCGCTGCTTCGCGGCCTCGGTTTGCGCAAAAAAATTCCGGATCTCGTCAAACGCCCCGATGTACACGGCAGGATTGGAGCGGGGCGTCCGACCCAGGGCCGATTGATCCACCGAGACAACCTGCCCGAGCCCGCGCCATCCCTCCAACTCCAGGCCCAACGCCGCGCCGGATGTGTCCGCCAGATTCTCCGCCTCCGCTTCCGGCGCGGAATCCTCGTCTTGACTGAAGGCGGCGGGAGCCGAGAGGCGCCGCTGCAAGGCCGGCAGCAACAGGTCGCGGGCCAGCGTGGTTTTGCCGGAGCCGCTCACCCCCGTCAAACATACGAATCGGCCAAGCGGAATGCGCGCGGTGAGATCGCGCAGGTTGTGCAGGCTGGCGTGGCGCAGCGTGAGCCAGGAAGTGGCGGCGTCCACGGGCCGGGGCGGCGGCGCGGCAATGCGGCGCCGCCCGGAAAGGTAATGGCCAGTCAAAGATGTTTTGGCGCGGAGGATTTTTGCCGCCGAGCCCTGAAACACCACCGCGCCGCCGTCGGCGCCGTGCCCGGGTCCCAGCTCCACAATTTGATCGGCCACGCGCATGATGCCCGGTTCGTGCTCCACCACGGCCACCGTGTTCCCGGCGTCGCGGAGCTGCTCCAGGATGCGCGCCAGGCGCGCGGTGTCGCGTGGATGCAGGCCGACGCTCGGCTCATCCAGGACGAACAGAGTATTGACAAGACGCGAGCCCAGGCACGCCGTAAGATTGACCCGCTCGGTTTCGCCGCCGGACAAGGTGCGGGTGAGCCGATCCAGCGTGAGATAGCCCAAGCCCACCGCCTGCAAATAACCGAGGCGGGCGCGGGCCTCGTCGAGCGCGAGCGCCACCGGGTCGGACGCCTTGGCGCGCGGACGGGATTTGATCAATTCCTCGACAAATTCCAAGGCGCGCTGAATCGGCCATTGATAAAACTGCGCCAGGGTGGCGTCCCGCAGACGGTAGAGCAGCGTCTCCGCTTGAAAGCGGGCGCCGCGGCATTCGACGCAAGGCTCATAAATGCGATAACGCGAGAGCAGAACGCGCACATGCATCTTATAAGCGCGGGATTCCAGCCAGCGAAAATACCCTTTGATGCCATACCACGCCTTGGGCCAGCGATGGGAGGCGTCGGCATTGTAATGCGGATCGCCTTGCACCACCCATTCCTGGTGGGGTTTGGACAATTCGGCGAACGGCACATCGACCGGGACGCGGGCGGCGCGCGCAAATTTCAAAAGATCGTCTTGACACTCCGCGTTGGCCGGCGTTTGCCAGGGCTTGACCGCGCCGCCCGCCAGGGTCCTGCCCCAATCAGGAATGGCGGCCTGGAAATCAATCGCGATGGTGCGGCCGAAACCGCGGCACGCCGCACAGGCGCCCACCGGATGATTGAAACTGAACAGCGCGGGCGACGGCTCTCGATATGCGATGTCGCAGGTGGCGCAATGGAGGCGGTTGGAAAATGGCTTGGCCTCGGCCGCCCGCCCATCGGCGAGAAGCCGCACCGTGAGCCGGCCTTTGCCGAAATGATACGCCTGCTCCACGGCTTCCATGAAGCGACGGCGGCCCGCGAGCGCGGCCGCCACGCGGTCCTGCACCACCGTCAGCGAATCCGTTTGTTTGACACGGCCCGGCGCGTCTTCGAGATTGATGATGGCGCCCTCTACGAGGAGTCGGCGATAGCCCTGGCGCCCGATCAGCGCGAGCGATTCGGCCAGCGGAAATTTTTCACTCAACGGAAGATCAAACGTCACGAGCACATCCGCCCCCGGCCAGGCCGCGAGGATCGCGGGCCAGATGGCTTGGGGCGAATCTTTGCGAACCACCTGCCCGCATTGTTTGCAATGCAATTGCGCCAGCGAGGCCCAGAAGATTTTGGCGTAATCGGCAATCTCCGTCATGGTGCCGACGGTTGAGCGCGTGGACTTGACGCTATTGCGCTGCTCGATGGCAATGGCGGGCGGAATGCCCTCGATGCTGTCGGCTTGCGGCTTGTCCATGCGGTCGAGGAATTGGCGCGCGTAAGGCGAGAAGGTTTCGACATACCGGCGCTGGCCCTCGGCGAAGAGCGTGTCAAAAGCCAGCGAACTTTTTCCCGACCCGCTCAACCCCGCAATCACGATGAGTTGACGCAGCGGAAGATCGAGATCGATATTCTTGAGATTATTCTGGCGCACTCCGCGCAAGCGGATGCGCCCGTGGGGCGCGGACATCACGCGCAACTTAGCCCATCGCCTCCGAGAGTCAATGCGAGCGGCGTCTCCTTTTTGCTCGACAGCCCGGCGCGGTTCGGTATGGTGCGAATCGTTCCACCGAAGCCAACCCAACACGCATTTTATGGAACTGAAACTTCTTTGCGGCTGCGGACAGAAATACAAATTCGACGTTGAACCAGCCGGCGGTCAAATGCCGTTTGCCGTCAATTGCCCGGTCTGCGGCGTGGACGGCACCCCCCTGGCCAATGCGCAACTAGCCCAAGTCGCGCCGCCGCTAGCCCCGCCTCCGCCCATCACGGCGCGCGTGGTGGCGGCCCGCCCCGCCTACAAGGCAGCCGGCCAGTTTAACCTGGGAATGGGTGTCGCCGGCGCTTTTTTGGGTGCAGCGGTGGCCGCCGGATTGATGTACGGATTTTTCGCCATGGCCGGTTTCCGCTTTCCCTTGCTCGGCGTGGGCGTGGGCGCGGCGACGGGCTATCTTGCGCAACTTCTCGGCAAGGGCAGGGACTCCACCCTTGGCGCCATCGCCGCCGCCATTGCGCTGACCGCCACAGGTGGAACCCTTTGGATGATGTATGGCGAGGTTCCGATGATCAGCATTATATCCATCGTCGTAAGCGCCAGTGTGGCGTACCGCACCGCTGCGTGATCACCTCGGAGCGGGGGTTTTCCCTACAAAGATTTTTATTGATATCGGGGTTTAATCGGCTCATATTTTAAACACAATCAGCCTTTAGAGCGGAAACCTATCTATGCTGTTGGTCTTTCAACGGAAGAACGACGGACGATTAGCACAAAGGGCCTTCACCCTTGTGGAACTGACCGTCGTCATCGCCATTACAGCCATCCTGGCGGCGTTGCTTCTCCCGTCTCTTTCCAGCGCCCGCGAAAAATCCAGCCGCGCTGTTTGCAAAAGCAACCTTCGCCAGACGTTGATGGCGTTGCGCATGTATGCGGACAGCAGCGCGGAAAATCTCCCCAGCTCGGCGGATAACATGGGATACTATCACGCGATCCGTTTGTCGGACGCCGTCTTCACCAATTTCGTGGGAGATTATCTCAGCGGCGTTTCCAATGTGTTGTATTGCCCCAACGTGGATTACAGCGGAGTGCCCACCCACGATGCCAAGGGCTACATCATCGGCTACAGCTATTTGGCCAACTCCATTATCACGACGGAGAAAAGCCCGGATTACTGGGTGGGAACCACAAAGATGAATGGCCCGGGCACGAATGAACTTTTGGCGGACGCCAATTATTGGAGTTCCGAAAGTGTGGGAGTGAACAACACTTCCGTGCAAATGGCGCCGCACACGATGACCGGGGCGAATATCGTGCAAACGCCCACCGCCACCCGCGCGGCTCCGACCACTTCGAAAAGCCAGACCTTGGGAGCGCGCGGCGGGAATATCGGCCGCGCCGATATGTCCGTCACTTGGAAGGGCATCCAGAACATGGGCGAATACCAGGCTTCCGACCGCGGCGATGCTGGCGGCAATTGGTAAGCCGGGTCAGGCCGCAAACAAGTCGGCCACTTTCAATTCCAATCCCGGCAGCAGCGGTTCCCGCAAAAATTCTTTTCCCGCCAGGATGCCTTTCAACGCCAGTCCATAAGGCGTGGCGTGGTAGATTTCCACATTGTCATAGCGGGGATCGATCATCCAAAGCCGAGGCGCCTTGAAATCTTCATAAAGCGATTTCTTTAGCACCGTGTCGGCGCGATGATCATCCGAACTGACGATTTCACCCGCGAGCCACATTTTTCCCGTGGCGGCGGTCACGAGCGCGAGGTCTGGCCGGAGAATCGTGCCGGCGGAAAGTTGGACGACGGAGCGCGGCGCCAGCAGGCGGGAAGGGGACTGGCTCGCCACATATTGCGCCACCGCGGCATGGAGCCAGAGACAAATGCGCTCATGACGCGCGCCGGGCGGCGCACGGCGCAAGGTTTCGCCGCTGACGATCTCTTCATAAGCCTCACTCACGAGCGCATCGATTTTATGGAAGGTAACTCTCGTTCAAGAGGGGGCAAGGCTTTTGAGGTACGTGCCATAGCCAATAATCAACGTGGACAGAATCAGGGTGGCAATGCCGCCGGCGATCAGCAAATGGGTTTTCCGACTTGACCCTTTCCATTCGTGGAAAATCCAGCCCCACATGGAGCTGAAAATAATGATGCTCGCCATATGCAGGGTCCAGGAGGCAAAGCTAAACTTTCCCATCTGGGTCTCGCCCATCGTATAGAAAAAGAATTGGAAGTACCACGTTGTCCCCGCGAGCGCGGAAAGCAAATAATTGCGCAGCGCCGGTATGCGCAGGACGGCGGGAGCGGCTGCTTTCTCCGGCCGCAATTCTGCCGCCACGTATTGGTACCCGGTGCGATTCTTGATGTTCAGCAGCACGCACCAAATGAAGTTGGTCGTGAAGCCTCCGAGCAAAACCACCACCAGCTTCGGCAACCCCGTCCAGAGCGTCGAGGTCCCGGCTGCCGCCGAGGCGTCGCCGATCGGACGCCCCGCAGTCAGCGCGAACGCAAAACAGGCGCTCATGATTCCGGAAAATGTCGCGACCAACAGGCCTTTGGAAAAATTAAATTCGGCGATGGCGGACTTCTTGGCCGCCTCGGGCATTTCGCGTTCTTTCGCAAAACCGGCCAACGCCGCGATGCCGATGCCCAGCAGACAGACCGCAATTCCGCCCAGTGTAATCTGGCCGGGAGTGGAGCGGGCGATTTCGATAATGCTGGCATCGACTCCCGGCAGATGCGGCGCGAAAACTTTCAAGATAGGCGGAAGCAATGCCCCAAAAGCCGCGCAATAACCCAGCGCCACGCCCATGCCCAGCGACATTCCCAAGTAGCGCATGGTCAAGCCGAACGTCAACCCGCCGCAGCCCCACATCGCGCCAAAAATGTACGTCCAGAACAGCACGCTGGCTGGCTGCCGCAGAATGACATTGGCCAAATCATGCGTCAGAATGCCGGCGAGAAAAATCGGGCAAATGATCCACGAGAAAAACCCGCCGACCAGCCAGTACACTTCCCATGCCCAGTTTTTCACCCCCTTGTACGGCACGTAAAAACTGCCCGAGGCCAGGCCGCCGAGCCAATGAAAGAGGACGCCGAGGAAGGGATTTGGGCTCATGCTTGACTGCGCCGCAGCTGGACGGATTTTTCGTAATGCTTGACATCAGCCAGCCAGGCCGCGCCCACGGGCGTTTCCTCGCGCGCGCAGTAATAATCCCAGACGGCGCCCGACGGCAGGGACTTGGCCTCTTCCTGCCAGGCGAGCCGCGCGGTATAATCGCCGGCTCGCTCGGCCTGCAGAATCCCGGGCGGCTCGAGCAGCGCTATCAGCAGGGCGCGCAGCGTGTTGCGCGCGCCAATGACCCAGGCGGCCACGCGGTTGATGCTGGCGTCAAAATAATCCAGGCCCAGATGGACGCGGCCGGGCCGGCCGGCCGCCACCGCCTCGCGCGCGATGGCCAGCAAATCGTCGGTTTGTGTGACAACATGGTCGCTGTCCCAGCGCACGCCGCGGCTGATATGCAGAAGAATCTCCGGCAGAAACTCCAGCACGGCCGTGATTTTATCCGAGACCGTTTCGGTGGGATGGCCATGCCCCGAATCCAGCGTCAATAACTTTTTCCGCGAAACGGCGTAGGCCAGATAGAATTCATGGGAGCCGACCGTGTAGCTTTCGGCGCCGATGCCAAAAAGCTTCGGCTCCAGGGCGTCCAGGTTGTGGCGCGGCGGGAGCGGTTGGCGAAAGATTTCGTCCAACGAGGCGCGCAGCCGGGCGCGCGGGCCGCGGCGGTCGGCGGGCGTGTCTTTGCTGCCGTCAGGAATCCAGATATTTGTGATGGCGGGCGAGCCCAGGGCCTTGCCCATCGCGGCGCCAATGTCGCGCGCGCGCCGGCAATGTTCGATCCAGAATTTTCGAATCGCCCGGTCGGAATGGGCCAGCGTGAAACCGTCGGCGGCCTTGGGGTGGGAAAAGCAGGTGGGATTGAAATCGAGCTTCAGGCCCAACTCCCGCGCCCAGGCAATCCAATTCCGAAAATGCTTCGGCTCGATTTCGTCGCGCTCGACCCGTCGTCCGCCGAATTCCCCGTAAATCGCGTGCAAATTAAAACGGCGCGCGCCCGGAATCAGCGAGAACGCCATGGCCGCGTCCGCCCGCAATTCATCGGGTGTGCGGGCTTTGCCGGGATATTGCCCCGTTGCCACGAGCCCGCCGCCGAGGCTGGCGCCGGTGTTTTCAAAACCGCCCACGTCATCGCCCTGCCAGCAATGCAAGGAAAGGGCAATCGAGGCCAGGCGTTGCAAGGCCGCATTTACATTCACGCCAGCGGCGGCGTATCGTTCTTCCGCCAGGCGAAAAGCCTGTTCAAGCTTGTCGGGTTGGCGTCGTTGCATGGGCATGGCGTGCTTGATTTTGGGTAATTTAATTGACGCTGTCGAAATAAATTCCGCGAAATGTCCATTACACCAATTACGCCCGCGCAAGTTCCCGTGATTTTGGAGATGGTGCGGGAATTGGCGCAATTCGAGCGCCTCGAACATGAAGCGCAGGCCACGGAGGAATCCTTACAGCAGGCATTTTTTGGACCGCAAGCCAACGCGGGCGCGTGGCTGGCGGAAGTGGACGGACGCCCAGCTGGCTACGCGATTTATTATTTCACATTCTCCAGTTTCATCGGGCGTCGCGGACTTTGGCTGGATGATTTATATGTGCGGCCGGATTTTCGGCGGCGTGGCGTAGGCCGGGCTTTGCTTGCAACTGTCGCGCGCTTCAGCGTGGAAAAGAATTGCGGGCGCCTTGAATGGTCGGCCTTGCGTTGGAATGAAACAGCCCTGAATTTTTATCGAGGCGTCGGCGCGCGTCCCCTGGACGAATGGACCGTGCTGCGCATGGATGTCGCGGCGATGCGGCGTCTGGCCGCCGGCCGCGCGTCAGGCTCTTGAGCGCTGGCATGCGCCTCAAGACCCGGCCAGCAGCTTGCGTAAAAAGCAGCCGGTGTGCGAGGCCCGGACTTTGGCCACGGCTTCGGGCGACCCTCGCGCCACGAGCTTGCCGCCGCCGCTGCCACCTTCCGGGCCGAGATCAATGACCCAATCGGCTTCGGCGATCAGCTCCAGATTGTGTTCGATGACGATGACGCTGTGCCCGGCGTCCACGAGGCGTTGCAGAACTTCCACCAAACGCTTGACATCCGCCATGTGCAATCCGATGGTCGGCTCTTCCAGCAGAAAAAGCGAAGAGGGCTCATCAAGCAGGGGCAGGGCCTCGGCGCGGCGCGGCAATCCTGTCAACAAATGGGTGACGAGTTTGAGGCGCTGGGCTTCGCCGCCGCTCAGGGTGGGGCTGGATTGGCCGAGCCGGATGTAATCCAGCCCGGTGTCGCGCAAGGCTTCGAGCGGGCGGGCGATGCGCGGGTAGGCGGCGAACACTTCCAGCGCCTGGCCGACGCTTAAATCGAGAACCTGGGCGATGTTCAAGCCGTGAAAAGGAATATCAAGGGTTTCCGGACTGAAGCGGGCGCCATGGCAGGTTTCGCAGGTGACGAACGCCGCGGGCATGAAACTCATTTCCAGCTTGATCGATCCCGCCCCAAGGCATTCCGGGCAGCGGCCTTGCGGGCTGTTGAAAGAAAAGCGGCTGGCGGAATAACCGCGCAAACGGGCCTCGGTGGTTTGCGCAAAGATGCGGCGGATATCGTCAAAAAAGCCCACGTAGGTGGCGGGCACCGAACGGGGCGTCCGCCCAATGGGCGATTGGTCAACCTCGTAGACGGCGCGGATGGCTTTGGCGCCGTCCAGCGCGCCGGCGGCGGGATCGAGGGCGGCCGGCTTGCCGCCCCGGCGCAGTTTGTTTTGCAAAAGCGGCAGCAGGCAACTGCGCAGCAACGTGCTTTTGCCCGAGCCGCTCACACCTGTCAAACAAACAAATCGGCGCAAGGGAATCGCCACGCCCAGGTTTTGAAGGTTGTGCAGGCTGGCGCCGGAAATGGCAAGGGCGGGATCTTTTTTCAGATCGACCGGACGGCGCTGCCCGCTGGCCGGGTATTTTTTCGCGGAGCGCAGGCAGCGGGCCGTGATGGAATCCTGATGCCGCATCAGTTCCGCGAGCGTGCCGCTGGCCACGATTTCACCGCCTTGCGTCCCGGCCCCCGGCCCGAGATCAATGATAAAATCAGCGCGACGCATGGTCTCCTCGTCATGCTCCACCACCACGAGCGAATTGCCCCGGGCTTTCAGCATCTCCAAGGCGGCGAGCAATTTTTCATTATCGCGCGCGTGCAATCCAATGGTTGGCTCGTCGAGCACGTAGAGCACGCCGCTGAGGTTGGAGCCGAGTTGCGCGGCCAGGCGAATCCGCTGTGATTCGCCGCCAGAAAGGGTGGTGGCGGCCCGGCCCAATTGCAGATAGCCCAGACCCACTTCCCGCAGGAATTTAAGGCGCTCGCAAATTTCCGGCAGGATGTCGCGCGCGATTTCCCGGTTGCGCCCGCGGAGTTTCAAATCGCGAAACCACGCGAGCGCGGCCTCCACCGAGGCGCTGGAAATATCGACGACTGTCGGGCTGGCGCCAAGGGCGGCGCGACCGCGTCCGAAGTCAACCAGGCGCACGGCGCGGGCGACCGGATTGAGGCGCGTTCCCTGGCATTGCGCGCAGATTTCGCGCTCGCCTTCCTGCCAATCGAACCATGATTCCTCAATGGATTCAGCGCGCGCGCCCCGATCGGCTTCCGGCAGGTAAAACAATTCGCCAAAACCACGGCAGCCCGGGCACCAGCCGCGCGGCGAATTGTAACTGAGCATCTTGGGATCGAGGGCGTCGAAGGAGTCGCCGCATTTGGGGCACGACCGATCCACCGAATGAACCGTGGTCTGGCGGTCATTGCCCAGCGCGTAAAGTGTTCCGTGGCCAATTTCCAAAGTCCTGTCAACTAAATCCTGGGCCAGCTTGCGCTTTTTCTCCAACACGCCCACCACGATTTCGACATCATGCTCGCGGAAGCGATCCAGACGAAATTCCTGGTCGGTGCGGCGCATTTTGCCATCGGCGCGGACTTCGGCAAAGCCGTGCCGGGCCGCCCAGGCGGCGACCTCGCTATGAAAGCCTTTGCGATTGCGGACCACTGGCGCCAGCAGCAACAAATCGCCGCGGCGCCGCATTTCGGCCTCGAGTCGGCGGCCAATTTGATCGCGGGTTTGCGCCTGGACCGGCTCGGCGCAACGCGGGCAGAATTGCGTGCCCAGCCGTGCGAAGAGCAAACGGAGAAAATGATAAATCTCGGTCACGGTGGCCACCGTGCTTTTGCCGCCGCCGCGGGATTGGCGCTGCTCGATGCTGACGGAGGGCGGAATGCCGGTGATCAGATCGACTTCCGCGCGCGGCAGTTGCTCGACAAATTGGCGCGCATACACATTCATCGAGTCCAGGAAGCGCCGCTGGCCTTCCGCGAAGAGGAGATCGAACGCCAGCGTGCTTTTGCCGGAGCCGCTCACGCCCGTGATGACCACGAATTTTTGCCGCGGAATGGTGAGGGAGATGTTCTTTAAATTATGCTCGCGCGCCCCGTGAATGGC
The DNA here is from genome assembly GCA_035551475.1 of Verrucomicrobiia bacterium. Taxonomy (GTDB): domain Bacteria; phylum Verrucomicrobiota; class Verrucomicrobiia; order Limisphaerales; family Palsa-1400; genus DASZMX01. The sequence goes on along the minus strand of DASZMX010000098.1, from coordinate 5,739 downwards.
GATCACTTCGTCTGCGTCCCTGGCCTGGAAAATATTCCGCACTCCGCCACTTTAAGACGGAATGCGCAAAGTTCAACGCCCGGCTGCGCGCGGCCTCAATGACGGCCGGAAACGAGATCGCTCAGCTTGAAGATCGGGAGGAACATGCAAATCACGATGCCTCCGACCACCACGCCGAGGAAAACGATCAGCAGCGGTTCAATCAGCGACGTGAGTCCCGAGAGAATGGTGTCGATTTCTTCATCGAGGAAATCGGCCACGCGTTCGAGCATGGCGTCGATTTTGCCGGTTTGCTCGCCGGCGGCCATCATGCGGATGATCATGGTGGGAAACACCGGATGTTTGGCCAGGGCAGTCGAAATGCCTTCGCCTTTTTCAATGTCGTTCGACGCGGTCTTGAGCGCATTTTCCATGACCACGTTGCCCACGGTGTTTTGCACAATGGCGAGGACTTCCAGGATGGGCACACCGGCGCGGATGAGCGAGGCCATGGTGCGGGCGAAGCGAGCCAGACAAATTTTGTGTGCGATGTGCCCGAAGATCGGCAGCTTGATGCGGCGCGCATCCCAGAAAGCCCGGCCAGCCGGGGTTTTTATATAATACAGCCAGCCAAAAATAATGGAGCCGATGACCAGCACGAAAATAATAAAGTAATGCTGCAGGACATTGCTTAAATCGACGAGGAATTGGGTGGGGGCAGGCAGCTTGCCACCCATGCTGGTGTAAATGCCGCCGAACACCGGCACGACCTTGACCAGGAGGAAAATCGTGATGCCGATGGCGACGACCGTCACGACGGTCGGATACATCATCGCCGATTTGACCTTCTTGCGCAGGCGCTGGGTATTTTCCTGATAGGTGGCCAGGCGCGACAGAATTTCCGCCAGCAAACCGCCTTTTTCACCCGCCGCCACCATGGAGTAATAGAGCCGGCTGAAAACCTTGGGATGCTTTTGCAACGCTTCCGAAAATCCGTCGCCTGATTCCACGCGCGACGTCACGTCTTTGATGAGGTCGCGCATGACCTTGTTTTCCGTCTGCTCCGCGAGAGTTTGCAGGGATTGAACCATGGCGAGACCGGCGTCAATCATCGTGGCCAATTGCCGGGTGAACATCACGAGGTCGGCCAGAGGCACGGACCCGCCGCCGGTGCGGCCTTTCTTGGCGATCTTTTCCTGGATGGAAACCACCAGGAGATTGCGGTTCAGCAGGGCGGCGACGGCGTTGGCTTCAGTGGAGGCCTCGACCGTGGCGCGAATTTCGCGGCCGCTCGCAGAATCGCGAGCGATGTAAGAGAATGAGGGCATCGCAGTTTTTAGCGTTTAGACTCGTAGCAACTTCTCAGCCAAAGGGCAAGCGTTTTTGAGGCGCAAGGAAGGCGCAGGACAATTGGCGCAGAGCGCAAGAAAGGGAGGCTTTTTCGCAAGAAACGGTGTGGAATCATCATTCAGGCGCGTCCGAGAGGGGTCGATGACAGGGTGGAAAGAGACCTTGGCGCAGTGAGCTCATGCCTGTCATATGTCTGATGCAATCCTTGAATCGACCGCAGCTTCCCGGACGTTAGCCGGGAAGTACCTGACCTTTACGCTTCACGGGGAGTCTTACGGCATCAACGTGCTGAAGATTCGCGAGATTATCCGGCTGGCGCCGATCACGGCCGTGCCGCAAATGCCCGGATATGTCCGGGGCGTCATCAATTTGCGCGGCAAGATTATCCCGATCATCGATTTAAGCGTGCGGTTTGGCTTTAACGAAGCCGCTGCCACCGATCAGACGTGCATCGTGGTGGTGCACGTGAAACTGCCCGAAGGCAAATCCCTGCAAATGGGCCTGGTGGTCGATGGCGTGGATGAAGTGGTGAATGTTTCCAGCGCCGAAATTGAAGAGACGCCGGATTTTGGCGGGGGTGTGGTCACAGAATTCATCCTCGGCATGGCCAAGATCAAAGGCGTGGTGAAGACATTGCTCGACATCGACCGGGCTCTTGCGGGAGACGCGGCGCAGAACCTGACAAGGATTTGAGCGTCAATATTTTATCAAACAGAACTACGAATTATGAAGAATTGGACCATTGGCCAGCGCATCGCGAGCGGATTCGCGTGCCTGATTATCATCGTGGCGGCGCTTGGGGTGTTTGCGCACACTCGTTTGAACGTCATTGCCGCGCACTCGCGCGAGATCGCCGACCAGGCGTTCCCATCCTTGCAACTGGTGTTGCGCGTGCAAAAGAACGTCGTCGCCTGCGGCCAATATTTTTACCAACACATCGAGAGCGACAGCCGAGCCGACATGGACCGGTTGGAGGGCGAACTGAACAACCTGACACTCGAAAATTCCAAGGATTACCAGGAACTGGCGAAGCTTGTTCCGAGCGGGAAGGGCCACGAATTGTATGAGCGCGCGCTGTCGTCGCGCGCGGAGTATCTCAAACTGCGCGAGGAAGGGCTGGCCATGAGCCGGCAATTGACCAACGACGGTTTGGCATATCAGTTGGCGCGAACCAAAATGGAACCCGTGGCGGCCCGCTACAATGGGGAATTGGAAAACCTCGCAGGTTACATCCGGGAAAATGCCGACGCCGCCACCAAAGGGGTTGTCGCTGCGGTGCAAAGCTCAAAGCTGGCGCTCGTGGCGGGTTTTCTCGCGGCGCTGGCGGTGGGGACGCTCATGATGTATTTAATCGTGAGCAAAACCACCCAGTTCCTGATTCGCACCGACAGTGTTATAAGTGACGGCGCCGCGCAAGTGGCCCAGGCGGCCGGACAGGTGTCGGCCTCCAGCCAGACTTTGGCTTCCGGCTCCGGCCAGCAAGCCGCTTCCCTGGAAGAAACCAGCGCCTCGCTTGAAGAAATGTCCTCCATGACCAAACGAAATTCCGAGAGCGCCGCCAAGGCCAATCAGTTGGCAAAGGAAGCGCGCGACGCCGCCGACAAAGGCGCCTCCGACATGCAAACGATGTCCGAAGCCATGCTCGCGATCAAAGCCTCGAGCGATGACATCGCCAAAATCATCAAGACCATCGACGAGATCGCTTTCCAGACGAACATTCTCGCCCTGAACGCCGCGGTGGAAGCGGCCCGGGCCGGTGATGCCGGGATGGGCTTTGCGGTGGTGGCCGACGAGGTGCGCAATCTCGCCCAGCGCAGCGCCCTGGCCGCCAAGGAGACCGCCGGCAAAATTGAGGGCGCCATCACCAAGACCGCGCAAGGGGTTGAAATCAGCAGCCAGGTGGCCCTTACCCTTAACGACATCGTGAGCAAAGTGCGCCAGGTGGATGATCTGGTGGCGGAGGTGTCCCACGCTTCACGCGAGCAAACCCAGGGCATCAGCCAGATCAACACCGCTGTCAATCAGATGGACAAAGTCACCCAGGGCAACGCCGCCAGCGCGGAGGAAAGCGCCGCCGCTGCCGAACAATTGACCGCTCAATCCGAATCCATGAAGCATTCCGTGGCGGAGTTGATGCAGTTGGTGGGCGCCTCCAGCAAGCCCAGCCCGTCCGGGCGTTCGCGCAACCCTGTCGCCGCTTCCCGGCTTCATGGGTTCAATGGCAACGGGAATGGCCATGCGCGCACCAGGCCGGAGCTGGTCACAGCCACCCGCGGCCTGGGCGAGATGAAGATGGACGAGTCCTTCAAGGATTTCTAAGCCGGGCGCCGCGCCAGGCCGAATGCCGCCCGCCACGGCGTTTGTTTCCCCAAAGACCAGGCCGCGCGCCACGCCCGCGGCACAAAACAGGATTGGAGCCCAAGGCCCGCCGTCAGAAGTGTAATGCGCGCCAGGTCGGCCACCGGGCGGAAGCGCGACTCGCGCAATTGCCGCGCGTGATAGACGCAGCGCACCGGGACCGCCGCCAGGGGCGTTTCCACCCAGCCGGCTCGCACGAGGAATTCCAGTTCGAAGGCGAAACGTCCCGCGCGCGTTTGCAGCCGCTGCGCCAGCGCCAGCGGATAACAGCGAAAACCGCATTGCGTATCTGTCAACCGCACACCACTTTCCAGGTAAAACCACCAGGCGGCCAGGGCGTTGGCGTGGCGCCGGGCGGGTGGGGCGCCGCAGGCGCGAAAATCCCGCTGCCCCAGCGCCAGCGCGCGCGGTTGCGCTCGCGCTGCGGCCATGAGGCGCGGCAGGTCGTCGGTGAAATGCTGGCCATCGGCATCCATCGTGATGACATGGGTGAAACCAGCTTGAGCCGCGTAGGCGAAACCGGCGCGCAGGGCCGCGGCTTTGCCGCGATTGCCCTCCAGCCGCAGGAGCGTGCAGTCGTCCAAAGGGGGAAAGGCGCGCGTCGATCCATCATCCACGACCACCACCGGGCAATGCGCGCGCGCGGCCCGGGCGACCTCGCCAATGGTTGTCACGTGATTGAAACAGGGAATTAACACGCAAAATTTCATCGTCAGGAATGGACGCGTCCAGCTTAGGCGGCGCCGGGGGCGCGAGCAAGTTGCGTTGCGCGCATGGCGTGTTAATGTGGCGCCAGTCGAAGTATTCCCATGGCGCCGCCGCGATTTTTTGATCCCGCCTGTCCGGAGCTCATCGACCGGCCTGACACCGATCCCGCGTCGGTGCGGCAGGAATTGGCCGCGTTGGAGGCGATCAACCGGCGTCTCGGCGGGCATGCCTTCATGGTCGATTATGTGCGGCGCAGCGCGCACTCTTTCGGATTGTCTTCCGTGCGCATACTCGATCTGGGCACGGGGCTGGCTGATATTCCACGAGCCATCGCGAAATGGGCGCGCCGCGCCGGGGTGGCGGTTTCGATCCTGGCCGTGGACGCCAATCCTAAGGTGCTGACTTTTGCCCGGGAATCATGCCGCGATTGGCCCGAAATTGAATTTGTCCAAGGCGACATGGCGGCGCTGGATTATGGCGATTCCAGCTTCGATCTCGTGCTTTGCTCGCTGGCTTTGCATCACTTTGAGGCGTCCGCCGCCGTCTCGATTTTGCGCGGCATGGAAGGCGTCGCGCGGCGCGGTTATATCGTCAATGATTTGCGCCGCAACTGGGCCGCCATTGGTCTGACCCATCTTTTATCGCGCGCCACGGGAAAGAATCATCTCATTCGCCACGACGGCCCGCATTCCTGCCGCGCTGCCTTCACCGTTCCTGAGTTGTGCGCCCTGGCCGAGCAGGCCGGGCTCAAGAGCTATCACATTCGGAAACATTCCTTCATGTACTTGATGGCGTTGGAAGGCCAAAAAGTTGGCTAGTCCAAACGCGCAACGCCGCCCGAGACAGGCGGCGTTGGCGGGAAACCGGCTGGGCAAGTATTAGTTGCCGAACATGAGGAACGCGCCGCCTTCGCTGGTTCCCAGGAAGTAACCGCGCGCGGCGTTGGTGGAATTCTGCAGAATCACACTGTCAATGAAGTTGGTGTGGTTCGGCGGATAAACGAACGTGCCGAGAATTTCACCTGTCGGACGATCAATCGTCAGCGTGAGGCTGTTCGTGGCGGATGGATCCACGAAGACCGTGTTGCCGCTAATCGTCACCGTATTGGTGATGGTGTCGGTGAGATTGCCGCCGCTCAAGATCACCGTCCCGCTGCTGAACGAGAGCAGATCGCTCAGGGTGGAATCATACAGCGAAGCCATCGGCGTTCCTTGCCCCGTGAATCCGCCTGAGTAGAGCGTGGTCGCGCCGGCTTCGTTAAACCAGGCGATCGTGGAATTGGTGGCAATCGCATTGGCTGAGTCTCCCGTGAAGTTGACCCAGCCCACCAGCGCGCCGCCCTGG
>DASZMX010000097.1:0-5215 GCA_035551475.1 Verrucomicrobiia bacterium | reverse complement strand
ATAATTTGCCGCGTGAACGGCGGGCGCGCGTGTGTTAAATTGCCGTTGCGCTTATGCCTATTTACGAATTTGCCTGCCCGCGCTGCCGCCGGATTTTCAGTTTCCTGTCCCGGACGTTAAATCCTGAGCGCTCGCCCACATGCCCAAAATGCGGCGCGAAAAATTTATCCAAGCAAATGAGCGCGTTTGCCATGCCGCGCGGAGCGAAGGAGCCGGGCGCCGCGGCGGACGCGGGAGAGGAGGGCGACCTGCCGAATCTCGATGATCCACGGATGGCGCGAGCGATGGCGGAGATGGAGCGGGACATGGCGCACCTGGACGAGAACAATCCAAAACACATGGCGCAGCTCATGCGCAAGATGCAGAGCCTTTTGCCGGCCTGCGGCACGCCGAAGGAATTGGAAGCGGCGATCAAACGGTTGGAGGCGGGAGAGGATCCCGATAAAATCGAGGCGGACATGGGCGATGTGCTCGGCGAATTCATGGGCGATGGCCCGGGCGGGGGCGGTGCGGGAAGCTATGCGCATGACAGCGGCTTGTATGATTATTGACACCGACGCGCGCGCCTGAGGTAATCCTCGCATGGAAATTTATGATCACCCCACGTTCCGCATGGCCGCGCGCCAGTTCGACCTGGTGGCGGACATCCTCGAGATCCCCGAGAACGACCGCGCGCGCCTGAAATTTCCCAAACGCGCCATGACGGTGGCGTTGCCGATTCGGTTGGACAACGGCGTGACGCAGGTATTTCCGGGCTACCGCGTGCAGCATCACTTGACGCTGGGGCCGACCAAAGGCGGGTTGCGGTTTCATCCCGAGGTGACGCTGGGCGAGGTGGCGGCGCTGGCGATGTGGATGAGTTGGAAATGCGCGTTAACCGGCCTGCCTTACGGAGGCGCCAAAGGCGGGGTGGCCTGCGATCCGCGCCAGATGTCCACGCCCGAACTGGAGCGATTGACGCGGCGTTACACGCAGGAAATGATTCCGTTCATCGGGGAGAAAGTGGATGTCATGGCGCCCGACATGGGCACCAACGAACAGACCATGGCGTGGATGATGGACACCTATTCGACGCATGCCGGCTACGCCGTGCCAAGCATCGTCACGGGCAAACCGGTGAGCATCGGCGGGTCGTTGGGGCGGCGCGAATCGACCGGGCGGGGCGTGGGCTACCTGATTAACCGTGCGCTTGACACTTTGAATCTTGATCCCCGCCAATGCGCAGCCGTGGTGCAGGGGTTTGGCAATGTGGGATCGGTGGCGGCATTTTCCCTGGCGAAATATGGCGTGAAAATCATCGGGGTAAGCGATGTGTCCGGGGCCTTGCATAATGCCAAGGGCATCGACCTGTGGGCGCTGGATAAATATGTGGCGGCGCACAAGACCCTGGCGGGATTTCCTGGGGCGGAGGCGTTGAGCAATGCGGAGCTTCTGCTCTTGCCCTGCGAAATTCTCGCGCCGGCAGCCATGGAGCGGCAGATCACCGGGGCCAATGCGGGCAAGATCCAATGCCGCATCCTGGCGGAAGCCGCCAACGGGCCGACCACGCCCGAAGCGGACGTGATCCTGGATCAAAGACCCGAGATTTTTGTCATCCCCGATGTCCTATGCAACGCGGGCGGCGTGGTGGTTTCGTATTTTGAGTGGGTGCAGGACTTGCAGAGCTTCTTTTGGACGGAGAGCGAAGTGATGGACAAACTTTTCCGAATTCTGGAAGGGGCGTTTGTGCAAGTGCTCAACCTGAGCCGCAAACAAAAAATCTCGATGCGCATGGCGGCGCTTAGCGTCGGCGTCAAACGCGTCGCCGACGCCAAGCAGATCCGCGGGCTTTTTCCGTAAGCCTTACTGCATTTTCAGGGAGAGGTCGATTTGCTTGATGGCCGCCTCGACTTGCGAGGCCGCCAGTTCGCGGTCGTGGCCTTCGAGTTTGTTGCGCGCTTCCTTCAGGAGCGTCCGGGCGTGGACTAATTGTTCGTCCGATTTCAATTGGCCTTCATGCTCCCAATGGCCGCCTTCCAAATCCAAGCCGAGCCGGGCGCCCGCCTGCTTCAACTCCGCGACGGCCATGTCCTTGTGGCCGTGATAATCATCATGCGCCGCCTTCAGCAACGTGTAGGCGTGGCGCACTTCATCGCGGGCGGTGTCGGCGCGGGCGTTGAGCCCAAACGTCAAACCCAGCGCGATGATCCCAACTTGCAGTCCCCTCAAATAATTTGTCGTTTTCATATCACCTATATCATTCGGGGCGTTGGGCTTGTCAATTAGGGGAAACCCTTGCGGCGGCCGCCGGGCCGGAAACGGCGCAGAAAACGACTGACAATCCGGGCGCGGCCACGTATGGTTCGCGTCCTGAGATGCCCAAGCGCACTGACATACATTCGGTTCTAATTGTGGGCGCCGGTCCGATTATCATCGGGCAGGCGTGCGAGTTTGATTATTCCGGCACGCAAGCGTGCAAGGCGCTGCGCGAGGAGGGGTATCGCATCATTTTGGTGAATTCCAATCCGGCCACGATCATGACCGACCCGGAATTTGCGGATCGGACGTACATCGAGCCGATCACGCCCGAGTGCGTGGAGAAAATTATTGCGCGCGAAGTGGAGGAGCTCAAGCGGCTGGGCGTGACCGGCAAGCTGGCGTTGCTGCCCACGTTGGGCGGGCAAACGGCGCTCAATATCGCCATGGCGCTGCACAAACGCGGCACGCTGGAAAAATATGGCGTGGAAATGATCGGAGCCAAGGCGGATGCGATCGAGCGCGGTGAAAACCGGCAGATTTTCAAGGATTTGATGCTCACCATCGGGCTGGACGTGCCGATCAGCGGCACGGCGCACAACCTCGAGGAGGCGCGCTCTGTCGCGGAAAAAATCGGGAAATTCCCGCTGATTATCCGCCCCGCTTACACCCTGGGCGGCACGGGCGGCGGCATTGCCTATAATCGCGAGGAATTTGAGCCGATGGCGAAACGCGGCATCGAACTTTCCCCCGTGAGCGAAGTGTTGATCGAAGAGTCGCTGCTGGGCTGGAAGGAATTCGAGATGGAAGTGATGCGCGACAAGGCGGACAACTGCGTCATCATTTGTTCGATCGAGAATTTTGATCCGATGGGCGTCCATACGGGCGACTCCATCACCGTGGCGCCGATCCAGACGTTGACGGACAAGGAATACCAGATCATGCGCGACGCGAGTTTCGCCGTGATCCGGGCGGTGGGGGTGGAAACCGGGGGCTCAAACATTCAATTTGCCGTGAACCCGGACAACGGGCGCATGGTGATCATTGAAATGAATCCGCGCGTGTCGCGGTCCTCAGCCCTGGCGTCGAAGGCGACGGGTTTTCCGATTGCGAAGATCGCGGCGAAATTGGCCGTGGGTTATTTGCTGGATGAGATTCGCAACGACATCACGCGCGAAACGCCGGCGAGCTTTGAGCCGACGATTGATTACGTGGTGACAAAAATTCCGCGGTTTGCCTTTGAGAAATTTCCGCAGGCGGATCCGACGCTGAACACGCAAATGAAATCGGTGGGCGAAGCCATGGCGATTGGGCGCACGTTCAAGGAATCGCTGCAAAAGGCGCTGCGCTCGCTGGAAATTGGGCGGCACGGATTAGGCGGGGACGGCAAGCCGTGGCGCATCGGGACGGAGGTTTATGGCGACCGGGATATTTTGCCGCGCGAAGTGATCAGCCAGAAATTAAGCTCGCCCAATGCGGAGCGGATCTTTTTTGTGCGGCACGCTTTCCGCGCGGGATTTTCGATGGAGGAAATTTTCCAGCTCACGAAAATTGACCGCTGGTTTCTGACGCAGCTCCGCGAGATTGTGGACTTCGAGGAGCTGCTGGCGCACGCCGCCAATTAACGGTGGCCGCCGTGGCCCCCGCCGCCATGAAAACCGCCGCCGCCGTGGAAGCCTCCGTGAAATCCACCGCCGAAGCCCCCGTGGAAGCCGCCAAAACCGCCCCGGAATCCGCCATGCCAGAACGGCCCGCCCCAACCCCATAACGGCGCCCCAATCACCACCGGCCCGCCGCCATAGTAGGGATAGCTGTAATCGTAACCGTAATCAGGGTAGCTGACGTAAGGCTGCTGGGCCACGTAGGTGACGGCGGGGGCCTGGGTGGCGGGCATGACCACTTGAGTTTGTGAGGGCGCCGCCTGCGGCGTTTGATAATTCTGGGCATAGGCCGGTTGGGGCGCTGATGGCGCCATTGCTTCGCGCTGCAATTGGCCATCGCGATGAATCATTGAGGTGATGACATCCTGCGGGACGCCGATGCCTTGCATATATATAATTTGATCCGCGGTGAGGTGGAAGGGAGCGACGGTGTTTTCCACATAGCCGATAATGACGTCCTTGCCAATTCCACCTTGATGCATTTTCACCACTTCGCTGGCGCCGAATGGCAGACCCACCGCTGGTTGAGGGGCGGCATTGACAGGAGCGGCGGCGATGGCGGTTTGGCCATTGACGGATGATCCGGCGGAGACCAGCAACCCCGCCAAAAGCGCGCTACCGAGTAATTGTTTCGTGCTCATAAAATTAGTCCTCTTATGCATTAGACGAAGGCCGGCCCTGATTCCTTCAACAGTGTCAAGATACGCCGTTTTGACGCGCCGGGCAAGCGTGCTAGGTTGCACGATGGGGAAAATATTGGCCGGCCAAAAGGCCGTGGTGACGGGCGCCAGTTCCGGGATTGGCGCAGGCGTGGCCTTGGCGCTGGCCGAGGCGGGAGCGGATGTGCTGGTCAATTATGCGCATCAGCGCAAAGAAGCGGAACTCATCGCAGCGAAGGTTCGGCGCCACGGCGTCAAGGCGGCGGTGCAGCAGGCAGACGTGAGCAACGAGGCGGAGGTGGCGGCGATGTTCCGCGCGGCGGAGGCGGAATTGGGCGGGGTGGACATTCTGATCAATAACGCCGGCGTGCAACAGGACGCCCCGCTTGACGAGATGACGCTGCAGCAATGGAACACGGTGATCGGCATTAATTTGACCGGGCAGTTTTTATGCGCGCGCGAAGCGGTGCGGAGGTTCAAGGCGCGCGGGGTGCGGCGCGGCATTTCGCGCGCGGCGGGGAAAATCATCTGCATCAGCTCCGTGCATGAATTGATCCCGTGGGCCGGGCATGTGAATTACGCGGCGTCCAAGGGCGGCATCATGCAATTGATGCGCAGCATGGCGCAGGAGGTCGCCCCCGCGCGGATTCGAGTCAATAC
>DASZMX010000096.1:0-32969 GCA_035551475.1 Verrucomicrobiia bacterium | reverse complement strand
AGCCTCTGGATGTCCGGCTTTAGCGGCTTCCTTATAAAAACGCATGGCCCGCTTCAGATTCTTGGGGGCGCCAAGTCCTCGGTCGAATGAGACCCCTAGATAAAACTGCGCTCTTGCATGGCCTTGGGCAGCGGCCCGACGCCACCATCTTACCGCGCCATTGCAATCCCGCCTCGCCCGATTGCGTATAAACGCCAGACGATAACCCAAACGAAATTGGGCATCGCTATCGCCTAGGATTGCCTGCCGTCGCAATGCGGCCGTCGTGATCATTTTACTATGCGCGCTTTGTTGATAATTTTTGGAGGCTAAATCGAGACATTCGGCAAACACGTCCCTCGAAATCTCAACCACGCGACGCCCCCGGCGGTCTCTCCTAGTCGCCGAAGCCTAAGCGTTCTGCAGGGCGTTGTCTAACGCATTTGTCGGACGCCAAGATCCGTGCGCTGGTCTTCCGCAAAAAAATGGCCTCTCGTAAATCTCTGCGCGGGATAAAATATTCGAGATTGCCATATGAAAATGGTAATGGTAATATAAAATGGCATGAAAGAGTTGAACATCCCCATTGATGGCGCTGGCCGCATTGTTCTTCCCAAAAATGTTAGAGAGGAGCTGGCGATCAAGCCGGGCGACCTCCTCAAAGTTGCGATCCATGGTTCCGCTGTGACGCTTACTCCGAACAACAAAGCGAGCGGGCTTGTCCGCAAAGGGAAGGCCTTAGTTTTTTCACCGCCAAATGAGGATTCCCTGGATAACCGCACGGTGAACGATATTCTTCAAAACGTCAGAGATGAGAGAGATTTTCAGAGTTTCCCCACGCCGCAGCGAGGACGCAAAAAAGCATGAAGGCATTTCTGGACACGAATGTTCTGGTAGCCGCCGTCATTCAGATTCACGAAAGCCATCATAAAGCCTTCGCCGTTCTTGACCGGGTGCAAAACGGTAAAGACCATGGATTTGTATCGGCCCATTCTCTGGCAGAGATTTATTCGGTCCTGACGCGACTGCCGCAGAATCAAAGGCATTCGCCTGAGCAGGCTCTCTTGAGCATAGAGGAAAATGTCCTCAAATATTTTAAAATAGTTTCCCTTTCAGGAATGGACTACGCCGCTTTACTGCGAGAGGCTGCGGTGGCCGGGGTGGCTGGCGGAACGATATATGATGCCGTGCTTTTGAAGGCCGCGGAGAAATCGGGAGCGGAGAAGATTTACACGTTCAATGTCCGGCATTTTCAGTCCATCGCCCCAGAAAAGCTCTTCCCGCTTATTCTTGCACCGTAAGCCGCCACAAGATTGAGTAGTGGTATACTTCCTACCGACAACTACTCTCACACCGGTGGAAGTTATGGCTAGCTATCAATCAAACAATATTCGGGCAGAACGCCCTTTAGATTCGACCCAGGGCTCTATGACCCTGATCTCCGCGCCTCTACGCCGAATTAAGCGCCGCCCACAGCGGCTATCCCGGCATATTGCGCCAGATCGCCGGCATCTGGGCGGACCAGACGCATTTTTGGCCGGAGACCGAGTGGTCCGAAGAGGAGTTTAAGTCTATTGACAACGCCATCAAGGAAGTCCGAGAATCCGTAGGTTGGATATGATGACACCTGCCGCCATGGGCAACGTCGTTGCCGAACTCGTCCGCCGCGGTTTCGCCGCAGAAACGGCGGGTCGTTACGCTAGCCTGATCGGCGACACCCCCGAAACGGACGCCGAAGGCCGCCTCGTCATCCGCGAAGACGGCAACATCATCGACCGCATCGGCCCGCTGACGGAGGAAACTTTAACAGGAGGAAGCAGAGGCAGCAGAGGGTGAAATTGCTTGTTCAGATCTCTGCTATCTCTGCTTCCTCCTGTTAAAACCTCCTTTCCCCGCTTTTCAGATTTCCCCCCCTGCCTTTTCCTGATTTCCTGATTTCCAGATTGTCGTGCTCCTTCCCGCAAAAAAAACCGTATAAGTGGAATACAACCCATAACAAGCTCACACCCTTCCCCCGCTTTCTGCCATGCTCCCCGGCATGAATGCTGAAAATGCAATCAGTCAAATAGAAAACACCGTCCCCGTCCCCGCCCCCGCCTACCGCCGCCCCCGGGGCGTCGGCCGCGTCGCGCGCCTGCCCCTCGCCTTGCGCAACCTGGTCAACCAATCCCTGCGCGATGGGCTGCGTTACTCCGAGATCATCGCCCAGCTCGCCGCCCGCGGACGCCCCGGCTTCAAACCCTGGCACATCACCAACTGGATGCGCGGCGGCTATCGCCCCTGGCTCGCCCTGCAGGAGCGCTTCGAGCATGCCCAAGCCTATTCCGAGCGCACCCTCGCCTTGCTCGGCCAGATGCGCGAAGACGGCCACTGCGATCTGGCCGAGGTGAACGATTCCCTCCTCGCCGCCCAACTCCACGAACTCCTCGAAGCCGTGCAACCCTCCGCCCTGAAAACGTTCCTCGCCGAAAAGCCGGAATTCTATTTCCAACTCGCCAAGGCCCTCAATACGTTTGGCGCCGTCCGCGCCCAGAAAAGTCGCGCCCAATTCGAACGCCTGCGCTACGAGCTGGAGCTGCGCAAAATGGAGCAGGAAAAGCAGCGCCCCGCCAAGTCCGGGATCTCACGGGAAACGCTCCGCCAGATCGAAGAAGGCATCAAAATGATGTGAATATGCCAAACGATTCCTCCCACTCCGGGCGGCATTCCCGTGCCGCCATCTGCGGCCACCTGTGGCTATCTGCGCCCAAATGTGCCGGCCGCCCCTCCGCGTCCCCCCGCGCAAAAGACAATTGACACTTTTCCCCCGAGGCTCGTTAATCATTCCACACACTATGAAATTGCATTCGTTCACGACGAAAATTCTCGCGGCTCTAGCCTTAACAGCCGCGGTCCTCCTCCCCGCAGCGGAAGCCGAAATCACCAAAGCCCCGTTCGGCGCCCTGCCCGATGGCCGTGCGGTCGATATTTACACGCTCAAGAATTCCAAGGGCGCTGAGGCCCGCATCATGACATATGGCGGCATTGTCGTTTCCCTGAAAATGCCCGACCGCCACGGCCAATACGGCGATGTCGTCCTCGGATACGACAAGCTGGATGATTACGTCAAGAACAGCCCTTATTTCGGCGCGCTCATCGGCCGCTACGGCAACCGCATCGCCAAGGGCAAATTCACCCTCGACGGCGTCAATTACTCGCTCGCCATTAATAATCCGCCCAACTCGCTCCACGGCGGGACCAAGGGATTCGACAAAGTCCTGTGGCAAGCCGCGCCCTCCGGCTCCTCCCTGCGCCTCACCTACGTGAGCAAAGACGGCGAGGAAGGTTATCCCGGCACTCTAAATGTCACCGCCATTTACACGCTCACCGACAACAATGAACTCAAGCTCGAATACACCGCCACCACCGACAAGGACACCGTCCTTAACTTGACACACCATTCCTACTTCAACCTGCGCGGCAGCGGCACCGTTCTGGACTGTGTGCTTTATCTCAACGCCGACAAATTCACCCCGGTGGACAGCACGCTCATCCCCACCGGCGAATTGAAGCCCGTCGCCGGGACCCCGTTCGACTTTCGCAAACCCAGCCCCATCGGCGCCCGCATCGGCGAGCCGGATGAGCAGCTCAAGTTCGGCAATGGTTACGACCATAATTGGGTGATCAACAAGCCCGGCACATTGCGCGTCATGGCCCGCGTGACCGAGCCCGTCACCGGACGCATCCTGGAAGTTTATTCCAAGGAGCCCGGCCTCCAATTTTACACCGGCAATTTCCTCGACGGAACCATCACCGGCAAAGGCGGCTGGGTTTACCAATTCCGCGACGCCTTTTGCATGGAGCCGCAACACTTCCCGGATTCCCCCAACCACCCGGATTTCCCCTCGGTCGTGCTGAAGCCCGGCCAAACCTATCGTAACCTTATTATTTACAAGTTCAGCGCGAAATAACCCTTTTCCTTACCATGAAATCATTTTACTCGTCCGTCCTCACCGTCGCCCTGGCTCTCGCCCTCGCGGGCTGCAAAAAAGAAGCGTCGCCGGAAACCGCCCCGGCCCCCGCGACCGGCTCCGCCCCCCCGCCCAAGGCCTTGCGCCTAGCCTTTGTGCCCAATAACGCCGCCACCTTTTGGACGATTGCCAAGGCTGGTTGCGCCGAGGCCCAGAAAAGCCTGTCGAATGTCGAAGTGGATTTTCGCATCCCTTCCTCCGGCGCCGCGGCGGAACAGCAGCAGATTCTGGAAGACTTGCTCGCGCGCGGCGTGGAAGGTGTGGCCGTCAGCCCCATTGATCCCGCCAACCAGACCGCCCTCTTGGACAAGGTCGCCAGCCAGGCCGTGCTCGTCACCCAGGACAGCGATGCGCCCGCCAGCAAGCGCGTCTGCTACATCGGCACGGACAATCAATCCGCCGGCGTCGAAGCGGGCAAACTGATCAAGGAAGCGCTGCCGCAAGGCGGGAAAATCGTCCTTTTCGTCGGAGGCATGGACGCCCAAAACGCCAAGGACCGCGCCGCCGGCATCCGCCAGGAAATCGCCGGGTCGTCCATCGAGATCCTGGACATCCGCACCGACGAAACCGATCCCAGCCGCGCCCAACGCAATGCCGAGGACACTCTCGTCAAGCATCCGGATGTCGCCTGCCTCGTCGGCCTCTATAATTACAACGGCCCCGCCATTCTCAACGCCGTCCGCAGCGCGAACAAAGCCGGCCAGGTGAAGATTGTTTGCTTTGACGAAAACGATGAAACGCTCGCGGGCGTCGCCTCCGGCGACATTTACGGCACCGTCGTGCAGCAACCCTTCGAATTCGGCAAGCAGGCGATCACCCGCATGGCCCAGGCCGCGCGCGGCGATAAATCGGCCTTTCCCGCCGGCGGCAAGCTCATTATCCCCACGCTCAGCTTGAAGAAAGACACCGTTGGCGCCTTCCAAGCCCGTCTGAAAAAGCTCCTCGGAACTTAATCTGCAAACCAGCGTCCCATCCTCCGCCTCGGCGCCGCTCCTGGAACTGCGCGGCATCGGCAAGCGTTTCCCCGGCGTGATCGCCCTGGACAACGTCAGTCTGCGCGTGGACCGCGGCGAAGTCCTGGCCCTCGTCGGCGAGAACGGCGCCGGCAAATCGACGCTCATGAAAATCCTCGGCGGCGTCCATCAGCCCGACGCCGGGGAAATTTTGTTTGACGGCCAGCCGGTCCGCATTCGCCACGTCTCCGACGCCCTGCGCCTGGGCATTGCCTTCATTCATCAGGAGTTGAACGTCCTGGACAACCTCGACGTCGCCGCCAATGTTTTCCTCGGCCGCGAGCCCCGCTCCAGCGCCTTCGGCCTGATCGACACGCGCCGGATCCACGCCGAGACCAAACCCTTTCTCGATCGCCTCGGCCTGACCGTGCCGACGCGCACGCGCGTGGGCCAGCTCTCGATTGCGCAACGGCAATTGGTGGAAATTGCCCGCGCGCTCTCTTTGCAGGCGCGCCTGCTCATCATGGATGAGCCGACCTCCAGCCTGACTTTGCCCGAAACCCAGCGGCTCCTCGCCTTGGTGCGCGAGCTGCGTTCCCAAGGCGTCAGTGTCATCTATATTTCGCATCGTTTGGGCGAGCTGGATCAATGCGCCGACCGCGTCGCCGTCCTGCGCGACGGCCGCAATGCCGGCGAACTCGCCCGCGACGAAATCCATCATGATCGCATGGTGGGGATGATGGTCGGGCGCGAGATTAAGAATTTTTACGTCACTTCCTCCGCGCCGCGCACGCCGCGCCATCTGCGCGTGCGCGGGCTGCGCTCCCGACTTTTTCCGCAGCACGCCGTTTCCTTCGATGCCGCGCAAGGCGAAATTCTCGGTTTTGCCGGGCTCGTCGGCGCCGGGCGCTCCGAGCTGATGAAGGCCCTCGTCGGTTTGGATGGCCCCGTGACGGCGGATGTTTTCCTGGGCGACAAAAAACTCGCCATCAACTCCCCGCGCGACGCCATTGGCCACGGCCTCTATCTGGCGCCCGAAGATCGCGCCAGCGAAGGGCTGGTCCTGCGCATGACCATCCGCGAAAATATCACGCTGCCTTGCCTCCCCCATTACGCTGCGGCCGGGCTGATTCAGCGTAAACGCGAACGCGCCGTCGCCGAGGAGCAAATGAGCTCGCTCAAAATTAAGGCGCCCACCGCGGAATCCCTGCTCCTCAACCTGAGCGGCGGCAACCAGCAAAAAGTTGTGCTCGGCAAGTGGCTTGCCATGCGCCCGGCGGTCATGATTCTGGACGAACCCACGCGCGGCATCGATGTTGGCGCCAAAGCCGAAATTTACCGCCTCATGCGCGCGCTGGCGCAGGGCGGGGCCGTCATTCTCATGGTCAGCAGCGATATGGAGGAAGTCCTCAATCTCAGCGACCGCGTCGCCGTGATGCACGAGGGCAAAATCACCGGCCTGCTCGAGCGCGCCCATTGCGCCGAGGATAAAATCATGCAATTGGCCATGGGCCGACCCTCCGGCTGCGCCCAACCCGCTTTCACTGAACCATGAAAAAAGACCTTGGCATTTTCACGCTCCTTGTCGTCCTCTGCGGGCTCACGGCCCTCAAGAGCCCGGCGTTTCTCTCCGCCGCGAACTTGGCCAACCTCGCCAATGTCATTGGCCTGTTCGGCATTTTCAGCTTGGGCACGGGCCTTGTGATCATCACGGGAGGCATCGATCTTTCCGTCGGCTCCATGATCGCGCTTACCGGCGTTCTCCTGTCGATGAGCTTGCGCGAATGGCATTGGCCCTGGCCGCTGGCTGCGCTGTTTATCCTCGTCTTGCCGATGGTTCTGGGCTCGCTGCACGGCCTGCTCATCACGCGCCTGCGCATTCAGCCCTTCATCGTCACCCTCTGCGGCCTGCTGATTTATCGCGGCCTCGCGCGGTTCATTGCGGATGACACCACCAAAGGTTTTGGCGATTGGGAAGGCTACGCCACGCTCGGAAACCTCGCGCACGCCCGCCCGCTCGGCATTCCGATGCCCTTTTGGTTCCTGGTCGGGCTGGCGGTGATCTTCTGGTTCGTCCTCCACCGCTCGGTTTATGGCCGCTATCTTTTCGCCGTGGGCCGCAACGAAGAAGCCGCCCGCTTCTGCGGCATCAACACGCGCGCCGTGATTGCCGGGAGCTACGTGATCGCCGGATTATTGACAGGCTTTTCGGGCATCCTTTTCGCCTTTTACACCAATTCCGTTTCGCCTTCCAACCACGGGAATTTTTACGAGCTCTACGGCATCGCCGCCGCCGTCCTCGGAGGCTGCAGCCTGCGCGGCGGTGAAGGCTCGATCATCGGAATTATCATCGGGACCGCGCTCCTGCAGGTGCTGCAAAATCTCGTCAATCTCCTCGGCATTCCCAGCTCCCTGAACTTTGCCGTGATGGGAGCCGTGGTTCTGCTGGGCGTCTTGGGGGATCAAATCGCGCAACGCCGGGCCACCCGCCGCCTCGCCCCCGTCTCGGTCGCCACTCCTCCGGCTGCGCCGGAACCAAAAAAATGAGCCGGCTCAAGCGCAACCATACACTCGAGCCGGCCCTTATCCCCCCAAACAACGTGGACACTCTAGCCCGCCCCCTTTCCGCCAACAATCGGGCGTGCCCCGTTCATGGGCCTCGTGGTTTGCCTGACCGCATTTAAAAGTGGTGGCCCGGTCATGTCCCTGCTAAACTCGGTCCCGAAACCGACTATGACCACGACGGAATGGCAGCAATCTCTCGAAATTCCCGGACGCGTGCTCTTCAGCGAGGGCAACGGTGAACTCGCGCGCCTGGAAATCAACACCGCCTATGCCAACGCCGAGATTTATTTGCACGGCGCGCACCTCACACATTTTCAGCGCAAGAACGAGCCGCCGCTGTTGTTCATGAGCCAATTCAGCCGCTTCCAACCCGGCTCACCCATCCGTGGCGGCATCCCCGTGATATTCCCGTGGTTCGGCCCCCGTGAAGGCGAAGCGCCGCACGGCTTCGCCCGCACGCAAGTCTGGGAACTGCGCGAAGTCTCGCCGCTGCCCCACGGCGCCGTGCGCCTGCGCCTGACGCTCCCGGATTCACCCTCCGCCGCGCTCTTTTCCAAATTCAGCGCGGAATACATCGTGACCGTAGGCCAGACGCTCGCGATGGAGTTGGTGGTGGCCAATGGCTCCGCTGACCAGGATTTCACGTTTGAGACCTGCTTCCATACCTACTTTCACGTCGGCGACATTAGCGCCGTCTCTGTCACTGGCCTGAAGGGCGTCGATTTTCTCGATAAAACCGAAAACTTTTCCCGCAAGACCGAGCGCGCGGAGCATATCAAAATCACGCAGGAAACCGACCGCGTTTATCTTGACACCACCGCGCCCGTGGAGATTCACGATTCCAAATTGCGCCGCCGCATTCGCATCGAAAAAACCGGGTCGCTTTCCACTGTGGTCTGGAACCCGTGGATCGCCAAATCCGAGCAGATGCCCGACTTCGGCAACGAAGAATTTCGCCAGATGATTTGCGTCGAGTCCGGCAACGTCGCGGAAAATCGCCTCACGCTTCCCGCCGGCAAAAGCTCCTCTTTAAAAGTCGAAATCAGTTCCCTGCCCCTCTAAGGGCGCCCCTCAAAACCCCCACCACAGAACAGGGGCGCGGGCTGATTGCCCGTCCTTTTCATCCCTTCTAAGTTATCGCCAAGAGGGGGAGCGGTTTGGCTTTTCCCGGGAAAAATTAAAAAAGTAAGGAACGACGAAATATGAAAAAGTACATTACAGCAGCGCTGGCTTCGGCCGGCTTGGTTTTGGGAACGGCGACCGCGTTTGCGTTCGACCCCAATGCCACGGATCAAAATCAGGTTGTGCCCGCCCAAGACCAGCCGGGCCGCGCCTTGGATCGCGCCCGCCTGCCCAATGCCGCCAATGGCTACGCGGTGGATGAACCCGCCGGGGCTGACAACGAAACCGCCGAGGAGCATGCCAGTTTGAAGTCCAAGGCGGAAAGCCCGTCCGGTTTCATCCAAAAGGTCTCGGAGGATAACCAAGCGGAAATTCGCCTGGCCCAATTGGCCCAGGAAAAATCCAGCAATCCGCAGGTCAAGTCCCTGGCCCAACGCCTCGCGCAGGACCATCAAGCGAACGCCGACAAGCTCTCGCAATTGGCCCAGCAAAAAAATGTGCAGGTTTCCAACCAACTGTCGGAGAAGTGCCAGAAGAAAATCGACAGCCTGTCGGCTCTAAACGGCGCCGCCTTTGACAAGCATTATGTCCGCGACATGATCAAGGATCACAAAAAGGACATCGCGTTCTTCGAACAAGCTGCCAACAACAACAGCGATCCCGACGTGAAGGCGTTTGCCCAAAGCACACTGCCGACCTTGAAGGAGCATCTCCAGATGGCCGAGCAGGACAAAACCATGCGTGAACCCGCCGGCGCCAGCAACGATTCTGCGGCGCCGTCCGTGCAAAGCATGGGCTCCAGCGAACCCCAGAATAAATAATTCCAGAGCGTGACTCAGGGCGGCCGGCGCAAACCGGCCGCCTTTTTTTATGGGTTTACCAACCGGAAGAACGCCGCGCCCGCCGCGTCGCTGTTCGTCAGATAAAACCGGCTGTTAATGACGGTGGGAATGTCCGTCACAGGCGCCCAGTCACCGTGCCTTAAATCCGGCGACGTTTGCAAATGGTACGGCTGCGTGGGAACTGGCCAGCTCAACACCGCTTGTTGGTCGGACGGCGTAGCGTTCAATCCGGGAATTATCACCGTGGCGTAATGGCCCACTCGCACGGTGTGGTTATAGGTGTCGGCCACATAAATATTTCCCCCGCCATCGACATCAATGCCATAAGGCCCGTTGAAAAGCGCCGCCGTGTTAAAGCCGTCCGTGCCGCCGGTCGCGAAATACGAGCCCGCGAGCGTCGTGGCGACGCCCTGCGGCGAAATTTCCCGGATCAAATCGTTGTAGGTGTCCGCCACAAATAAATTGCCGGCGCCATCCACCGCAATGCCCGACGGGGAATAATACAGTGAATTGGTGCCCACGCCATTGCGGTCGCCCGATACCCCCGCCTGACCAGAAATCGTTTTGACAACCCAGTTCGTGCCCGCGCCGACATGCGTGATTTTGCGAATCGAGTTATTGCCCGAATCCGCCACAAAAATATTGCCCGCCGCATCCACCGCCACGCTGGCCGGCGACTTAAAGCGGGCCTGATCGTTCGTTCCATCCACGGAACCCGCGGCGCCCGTCAATCCGGCGATGGTTGTGACCGCCCAATCTTCGGCGGAGCCAACACGCTTGAGCATGCGGATCGTTTGGTTCCCACTGTCCGCGACAAATACATTCGTGGCGCTGTCCACGGCAATGCCCCACGGACGGTTGAAGAGGGCATCGCCATTCGTCCCATCGCTCGAGCCCGAAACCTGCAGCGCGCCGGCAATCAGCGTGACATTTCCATCAGGCGTCACGCGCTGGACCGCTTGATTATAGGAATCCGCCACCCACAAATTGCCGCCCGGATCGAGCGCAATTCCCTCCACCCCATAAAAGCCATAAGCGATGGTTGACACCATCCCCGTGCGGTCGATTTTCCGAATCACGCCGTTATAGAATTGTGTCACATACACATTTCCCTGCCCATCCGCGGCGACGTCGTACGGATAAAAAAACTGCGCGTTCGTGCCCAGGCCATCGCCCTCGCCGGGCGCGCCAAATTGCCCGGCCAGCGTGGTGACTGTGAGCGCTGATTGGACGCTCAAGGAAACAGGCGTGGCGTTGGTGGATTGCCCAGCGCTGTTGCTGGCGACGCATTGAAACTGATCGCCATTCATCGCCAGATCCGTCGCCGCCACCACCAGATTGGTGGTCGCCGAACCACTGTAACTCCCGCCATCTGTCAGACCAACCCACACCGAACTTCCGCTGGCTTTGCGTTGCCATTGATAAGCGGGCGGAGGGTTGCCGCTCGCCAACGCCAAAAACGAAACGGATTGCCCCAGCAACGCGGTCTGGCTTACAGGTTGCACGATGAAATTCGGGGCCAAGGGCGGCGCCACGCCGAAAATCACCTGAATGTCCCGATACTCGTTGGGCGAAACGCCGCCTTTCGCCACGGGATGAATTGTCACACCCACGCCGTTGCCCACCGCCACGTCGGTGAAAATCCCGCCGACCGCCAGCGGCGCGTCCTGATCGCTGACGCCGGATGTGGTCAAATCCAGCAGGTCGCTTTGTCGCGTATAATTATATCCCCAGAAAACATAGGCGCCATTTTCCATCGCCGTGTTGTTGGTGAAATCGCGCCGGCAGGAAATCCAATAGTTATGCGTGCTGTCCTTCACCACTTTCAGCGCCAGCGTTTCGCCGGGCGCCGCGACATAATTTCCGCGGTCAAACGCGAAGACGCGGTAAGTGCCGTTGCTGGTCACTGTTTGGATTTGAGAATCGCCCACCCACCCCAGGATGTTTTTAAACCAGACATTAAAATCCGTGCTGAGGTTGTTATTGCCATTGGCGCCCATCGTGTCGAAATCGTCGCCGTATTCGACATCGGTGCCGCTGGCGCTGATGGGGTTGGCGTCGCTCACCTGCCAAAGGTTGGCGTGAAACAGCCCGTAGGTATGCCCCACTTCGTGCGCAATCACGCGAAAATCAAATTCACCATTGCACCACACGCGTGACGCCCCGATGTCCGCCAATCCACCGTACGTAATCTGCGAACTGGCAATGTTCCCCAGGCTGGAAAAGAAAACGATCACCCGATCATAGGCCGTGACGATGTAATTCGCCCCCGCCGCGACCTCGGCATCGGAGTGCAGCGAGTCATTGGCTCCATTCACGGCATAGTATTGCGCGGTATGCGGCAGGCGATAAACCGTCGGGGTAACAATATTTGTGACAGTCGTCAAACCGTAAGAGCTCCGCGCGTAATACGGCGCGATCTGGTTGTCGGCCACGTTTTGCACCGCGGCGGCGGTCAACCCCTCCGGGTCGCCTGTCCGATCGGAGAAATCCACGCGAATGATAAGAATCTTTTTCGCCCCCGTGGTCCAAGCGCTCGGCGGATTGGGCGATTCATCCAACGGCGCGTCCGCCAGGGCCGCCGTGCCGTCGAGCGCGATGCCCTGCAAAGGCACACCCAGCTTGGTGGTTTCGCCCAGGCGTTTTCCATAAACATAAGCGGCGAAAGTTTGGCCGCTGATCCGCGCCGTGCGTTGCACGGGCGTCACCGCCGGGCCGCCTTGCGCAGGCACGGCTCCCATGACGACATAGTCACCGACCGCGGCAAAACGTGTTTCCAGTTCGCCCGTAATTTCCGCCGGCCAGAAAGCCGCGCGCGGCAAAGAGTCGCTAACCGCCAGCGCATCCGCCGGATCGGTTTTTATCAATCCGCTTAGCGCCACATGTCGCTGACGCGCCGCCGCCAGGCCTTGCGGAACGAGCGCCGCGCGGGTGGCCGAGTCCGGAGCCGCGGCATATTGCGCGGCCCACGCGCTGAAACCGGCGTTCAAGCCGGTTTGCGCCGCCGGCGCGGAGGAGGCCAAAAGGGAACACCATAACAAAGACAACCAGGCTGCGCCGCGGCGCACGTTCAATTGTGGCATAGAAGGGGGCTTTTTTTACTCGCGCCGCTCAATCAGGCGCCGACGAGTATCGCCGAAACCCCCGAAAAATCAAGCCTAACGCGGATTAAGGCAGCGCGCGGCTGCGATAGAAAACCGCCGCTCCCGTGGAAGGCGCGGCAAATTTGAAACTTCCCATGTTGGTCGCCACCGGATTCCAGTCCAACAGATTGGTCGAGGACTCCATCACGTAAACGCGGCCGGGGTCACCCGCCAATTGCGCGTGGAAATTTTCGTGCGCCTGGTCCACCCCCGTAAAGGCGGCGGGCGCCGCGCGGACAAATGCCGCCAGATGCGGACGGTATTCGCCGGCGATGCTGGTGAACTCGCCGCCAATATAAATCGTGCCGTTGGGCGAAAGAACCATCTCGTCGATCGGCCCGCCGCTAATTCCAGGATTCCAGCCCAACGCCGAGCCGGATTGCGCGTTCACCGCGCCCAGCGAATTCGGCGCGCCCGCCAGCGACATGGTGTCGCCCCCCACATACGCCAGCGCGCCCAGCCCCAATCCGATGCTCTGCGGCAGCACAAAATCACAAAAGAAACCGTCCGCCTGCGGATTCCAAGGCAGCAATTCCCCCAGAATTGGATCGACCGCCGCCAGCAGCTTCTGCGGCTGGCCATTAATGGTGGTAAACGTGCCCGCCACATAGACGCCATTTGGCGCTAGCGCAACGTCGTACACTTGACTGTTCACCGATGGGTTCCACGGCAAAAGCGCGCCGCTGCCCAGGTCGAAGGCCGCGAGCCGCTGGCGGGCCTGGCCGCCGACGCTTGTGAAAAATCCACCTGCGTACAAAGTCTGGCCGGCGGCGGCGAACGTGTAAACATTATCGTTGACGTTCGGGTTCCAGGCGTTCGCCGACCCGTGCGCCGCGTCCACTGCGGCCAGCCGATGCCGCGTCTTGCCGCCGATATGTTGAAAGACTCCGCCCACATAAATTTGCGCCGGCGTGATCCACAATGAATACACCGTGTCATCCGCTTCCGGGTCCCAGGCGTTCGCCGCGCCCGAGT
This sequence comes from Verrucomicrobiia bacterium, assembly GCA_035551475.1. GTDB lineage: Bacteria > Verrucomicrobiota > Verrucomicrobiia > Limisphaerales > Palsa-1400 > DASZMX01. The sequence goes on along the minus strand of DASZMX010000096.1, from coordinate 19,380 downwards.
TCAGGTCCACGGCGCCCGCATGCAGGCGTTGCGCCCCGCCCAGCATCGAGAATTCTCCGCCCACATACAGCAGATTGCTTGACACCGTGATGGCAAACACCGGGAAATTCGCGCCCGGATTCCACGCCGTGGCCGCGCCGGTGTTCTCATCGATCGCCACCAAACCATCCCGTCCCACGCCCGGCGCCAGCACGGCTCCGCCCGCATAAACAAAATCCGGCGTCACCCCCACCGCATAGAGCGAGCCTCCGGCGTCGCCGCTCCAGGCCGTGACGGCCCCGCTGGCGGCATCCAATTGCGCCAACCCGTAACGCCGCGTCCCGGCGGCGGTCGTGAAAAGTCCCGCCGCCCAAACCTGGCCGCCCGCAAAATCCAGCGCATACACCGGCCCATCCAGGCCCGGATTCCATTCACTTGACAGGTTAAGCGCGCTGTCAAATTGCGCCAGGTAGGCCGGCCCGAGGCCGTCGCCGCTGAAATCGCCCCCGGCGTAAACTTCGCCGCCCGATTCCGCGACGACCCGCACGGTGGCATCCATTTCCGGATCCCAATCCGTCACGGCTCCGTCTGACAAACTCACCGCGCCCAGATTCAAGCGCGCCGCCCCGCCCAGCGTGTCGAAGTTTCCGCCGACCAGGAGGTTGCCGCCTAGCGCCGCCAACGCCTGCACGGTTCCATCCGTGCCCGGATTCCAGTCCGCCAAAGCGCCCGTCTGAAAATCAAAGGCCGCCAGACCCGCGCGCGAGGTTCCGTTCGCGTTTTGAAAAGAGCCGCCGGCATACACCGTGGCGCCAGCCACCGCCAAGGCATTCACCGGGCCATCCACCGACGGCGCCCAATTCAACGTCTCGCCCGTCGCGGCATCCACCGCCGCCAAGCCGTCGTGCGGCCCGCCGCCAACGTGAGAAAATTCGCCCCCGATAAACAAGACCCCGCCGGACAATGCCAACGCGAACACTGGATTGTCCGCGCCGGCGTTCCAGGATTCGTCCCACGAGCCGTCCGCAAAAATATGCGCGACATATCCGCAGGCCGTGTCCCCCACCGCATTGAATTCGCCGCCGATAAAAAATCCTCCCGCGCCATCGGCCGCCAGCGCGTGCACCGGCCCGTTGATTGGCGGCAACCCGCTCCAGGGCTCGCCGCTGGTGCGATCCAGCGCCGACGCTCCTCCGGCATCATGGCCGACGAAATGGAAATCTCCCCCCACATAAACAATGCCGTTGGATTCCGTGATGCAGCGCACCGGCAAATCCGCGACCCAAACATTCTCGATGGGTGTGGAGCTGTTCTGCGCCCAAACGCCGGTCGCCCCCAGGCATGCGCCCAGCCAAAAGCCTGCCCATCGATAAGTGGTGAAACCGCCCATACTCCGTCCCCGGAGTTTAGGGGCGCCGCAAAATCGCGGCATCAGGGAGCAGGCGGGTCATGCCCCCGGTCAAACGCTTACGCCGTCTTGCCCTGTTCTTTGGCCCAGCCATCGCGCATCGCGATGGTGCGATTGAAGATCAACCGCCCCGGCGCTGACTCCAAGTCGAGCGCAAAATATCCCACGCGTTCAAATTGATACCGCTCCTCCGGCTTCGCCCCGGCCAGGCTCGCTTCGCATTTCGCCTGCACCACCTGCAATGAATCCGGGTTGAGATGTTTTTTGAAATCACCTTCCGCATCCGGCTCGGCCACCGTGAAAAGCCTGTCATACAAACGGACTTCGGCGTCCACCGCATGCGCGGCGCTCACCCAATGAATCGTGCCCTTGATTTTCCGGCCGGCGGTCGGCCCGCCGGTCTTGCTGCCGAGATCGGCGGTGGCCCGGATTTCCACGACTTTCCCAGCCGCGTCCTTCACCACCTCGTCGCACTTGATGATGTAACCGTATTTCAATCGCACTTCGCCGCCCGGGCGCAGGCGAAAATACTTCGGCGGCGGCGTCTCCATGAAATCGTCCTGATCGATGAACAATTCGCGCCCAAACGGAATTTTCCGCGCGCCGGCGCCAGGATCTTCCGGATTATTGACAGCGTCCAGCTCCTCGGTCTGCCCGGCCGGATAATTAGTGAGCACGACTTTCAGCGGACGCAGCACCGCCAGGCGGCGCCCGGCGCGTTTGTTCAAATCCTCGCGCACGGCATGATCGAGCACCGCCATGTCCGTCGTGCCGTTGTATTTTGTGATGCCGATATGGTAGGCAAAATGACGCAAGGCCTCCGGCGTGACGCCGCGCCGGCGCAACCCCGAAATCGTCGGCATTCGCGGATCGTCCCAGCCCGTGACCGCGCGGTCGTTGACCAATTGCAGCAGCTTGCGCTTGCTCATGATCGTGTAGCTCAAATTCAGCCGGGCAAATTCGTATTGATGCGGCAAGGCCCGCGGCAAATCGAGATTCTCCAGGATCCAATCATACAAAGGACGATGCACCTCAAATTCCAGCGTGCAAATGCTGTGCGTGATTCCCTCCAGGTAATCGCTCAGGCAATGAGCGAAATCGTACATCGGATAAATCTGCCACGCATTGCCCGTGTGATGATGCTCCGCGTGGCGGATGCGATACAGCACCGGGTCGCGCAGCCAGATATTCGGCGACGCCATGTCAATCTTTGCCCGCAACGTGCGCGCCCCATTGGGAAATTCGCCCGCCTTCATCCGCGCGAACCAATCCAGGCTTTCCTCCACCGACCGCGTGCGGAACGGGCTGTCCTTGCCCGGACGATCCGGCGCGCCGCGATAAATCTCCGTCTCCTCCGGCGAAAGGTCACACACGTAGGCTTTGCCCTTTTTGATCAACGCCACCGCGAAGTCATACAAGGCCCCAAAATAATCCGACGCATAAAACGGCTGGCCCGCCGCCTTCAGCGTCAGATTCGCATCCGCCCACCCGCCCACCAGCCATTTCACGTCCGCCATGATGGAATCCACATACTCGACATCCTCCTTGGTGGGGTTGGTGTCGTCCATGCGCAGATTGCAGGCCCCATTGAATTCGCGGGCAATGCCGAAATTCAGGCAGATCGATTTGGCGTGCCCGATGTGCAAATACCCGTTGGGCTCCGGCGGAAAGCGCGTGTGAATCCTGGGATAGCGGCCCTCCGCCACATGCCCGGCCACAATTTCCCGGATAAAATCAGACGGCGCTGGCGCTGGAATAGGATCGCTCATCGGATGTGAAAACTAACGGGAAACAAACCCGGCGCAAAGACAAATGCCCGCGCCACCGAAGCCTCAGCCCAGGCGCCAGACAATGCGCGCCTTATTCAAGTCGTATGGCGACATCTCCATCTTCACCCGATCGCCGGTCGTGAGGCGCACGAAACGTTTGCGCATCTTGCCAGAAATGGTGGCCAGCACCTGATGTTTATTCTCCAACTCGACGCGGAACATCGTTCCCGCCAAGACGGTCAGCACCCGGCCTTCGACTTCAATGTGTTCTTCCATGCGATCCAACTGCCAAAATTCCAAAAGTCCACGCCCGCCCGCAGGCGGGACGCAATCCTCACATGATATGTGACTCGCCGCCCTAAAGCAAGCCCCCCTCCGTCAATGGTGCCCGCGACAGGACTTGAACCTGTACGATGTTACTCACTAGAACCTGAATCTAGCGCGTCTGCCAATTCCGCCACGCGGGCAACCTGATCAACAAGCGCCGCTGTCTCGCCAATCGAGACACTCGCCACCATTGCCGCTCACCATACCAAAGGCCGAGGGAAGAGCGCAAGCGCCCAATTCGCGGTCTCTGGATTCGGCATGCCGCTATTACGCCCAACTGACGTCGATTTCTTTAGCGCAAAGTGTCCAGTGATTGGGAGCAGGTCAAAGACAAGTCTCCTCCGAGGTCTTTGACTCGCTCCTTCGATCATAGCATCGCTACAGGTTGAGAGGTTTTTCAAAAAAGTTATGGCGTTTACGAGCAATATTTTTTGACCGTCATGAAACGCAAAAAGGTGGAAGACGATCGACCAAAACAAAAATCTGAAGCGAAGCCGCTCCCGAATCGGGCTTTAAAAATCTCCGTATGCTTTCGGACGGGCGTGAGGACGGGGCTGAAAGTTCGGAGCAATGAAGCCGATGATGCTTCGCAGGTCTTCCTTGAGGACGTAGCCGCAGGCGCCGGCCTGGCGCGCGGCGTCAAGAAAACTTTTGGCATCCTGGACGGTGACGATGAGGATGCGGGCCTGCGGGTCGCGGGCGATGATTTGCTGCACGGCCGCCAGGCCGCCAACGGGCCCCATTTCCAGGTCCATGGTCACCCAATCCGGCTTGTGCGCCAGGTAGGCTGCGACGGCGGAGGCGCCATCGCCGGCTTCGATCATTTCCTCCACCACGCCCTGCAGCAGGGCGCGAATGGCCTGACGCACCCGCGCGGAATCGTCAACAATCAGGACTTTGCCGACTTTTTTGCTTGGAACGGTGGCGCTCATTGTCTTTTCAAAGGCGCTTGGTGAACGCGTGTTTCCGGGAAGCCGGTTTTTTATGCGAACAACATTTACTGGAGTTGCAGCCGAAAGAACTGCATGGGCGGCGCCGCTCCCGGTTGAACGGTTTGGATCTGCAAAGCTTGGACAGCGGAGGAGTAATAGGCGGCAACCGGGCTGGCTCCAAGGGCGGGGATGGTGAAGGTCAGGGGCGTCCAGGATTTCAAATCGGCGGAGCCAAAGGCGGTGTAGGTGCGGCCGGCGGCAGTGTTAAAGGCCAGCAAGGCGGAGCCGCCGCTCTGGCTGACGATCCGCACGCTGAAGGCGTTGGTCTGGTACGGGAAGTTGCCAAGCAGGTATTCTTGTTGCAAGGTTCGCCCGTCCGGCGTGTAAACGCCAAAAGGATTGATGCTGCCCGGCGGCACGTTCAACCCGAGCGAGGCCAAAAAGGCCTGGGCCCACGCCAGGGGTACGCCGGAATTATTGAGGTTCTGGCCCAAGGTCAGATTTTGCGCCAGGGTTTGCGACGGCGCGCCCAGGGTTAACGTGGCGCCTTGCATCTCGCTGGGAACATTCGTCACGGAATTAATCACGACCAGAAGCTGGAATTGAGCGCCGGCCGTGAGGGCATTGCTGACGTAAAGCGGCGGCAGGCTGCCGGCGTCCATCGGAACTTGCACTGAATAGTTGACTCCAATGGCGAGGTTGGGCTGGACGTGCCCCACCACCTGAACGCCGGTGGTGGTTTGCAGGATCACCAGATCCGACACGTTGGCCAGCGGATTGCCGTATTGGTCTTTTACCAGGCCATAGATCAAGGCGTCCGGCGCCGGAGGATAAGCCTGCGCCGCCGGCTGCGCGGCGAACAGGGCCAGGCAGGCTATCAGCGCTCCGCGGCTCACATGTTTTATCTTCATGACTTCCAATTTAGTTAGTTGCCGGCGTACGAATAGGTGAGGAAATACAGGTGCACGTCTTTGACCGTATTGATAAAGCGAGCCAATCCCTGGGTCGGGTCATTGAGCAAATTGCGGCCGGGAATAATCAGTTTCCAACGGCTGTTCCACACGGAACGGCCAATCAAGCGCCGGTTGGTGAATTGCGAGGGCTGAAGCATGCCGCCGGCTCCATAGATGCTGGGACTGAATGCGTCCGTGGTGGAGACTGGTCGGAAAGCCTGCTGTTTGCGCACGGCCAGCAACGGCTCCGAGAGTGAGTCCGCCGCCGTGTAGAAGGGCGTGGCGGCGAAATCCGAGGCGCCGATGTTGAACGGCAGCGGAATGGCGACATCGTCCACATTCCAGGTGCGCACGGCGCTGGTGTCTCCGAGCGGCGGGCTGCGCATGGAATCCGCGCCGCATGGTATCAAGTAAACATAAGGGGTGGCGGCCAGCGCGTTCGGGCCGCTGGCGGCGCCGGGGTTGTTGGAGCCATAAGCCACTGGATTATCCATGCCGACATAGCCATCAAAACAAACGCCAATGGCGAATATTTTGGTCGCAAAGGAGCTGGAGCTGAAACTATGGTCGCCCGGCCCGAGGATTTGGCCAAAGAGGTTTTGGCCGTCCGTGATGGTCGTGCCGAACGTCAATTCAATCCCGGGCACGGCCTGGCCGCTGCCGTCGTCGAGCTGCAAACAATTATTGACGACATCCGAATCCGCCCGAAGATCGGGCAGCACGCTTTGGTTCAGGAGCTGTTGCCATTGCGCGTCGCCGGAGGCTCCGGGCAGGACGCGATAATTCTCCGAGCGCAACGAGGCAATCGTGCCATAGCCATCGGGATTGTTGAAACCCAGCCGGCCTTTCAGGGCCTGCCAATCGGCGTTCATTTCAGCCAACGCGTTGGCCAGGCCGGGGTCGCCGGTGTCCGTGCCGGAGATTTGGGGCTGGCCGTTTTGAATGACGCCCAACGCGCAGGAACTCACGATCTGATTGAGGAAGGAACGGCCCGCCGGCGTGTTAAGGAGGCCGGTTTCATAATCATAGGCATTGGCGGCCATGTAGGCGTATTGCGCCGCCAAATTGAAAAGGGTCGTGTATCGTTCCAAATCTTCGTTCTGAAAGACCAGAAAAGCGGCGTCGGCCACCGTGTAGCCCTGCACCTGGGCTGCGGTGTGCTGACGGAAGGTTTGCCGCTCCGATTGAATGCGCGAACCTTGCGCGACCAGGGTTTGATACGTGGCTTCGGCGCCGCTTAACTCCTGCTGGGCCAGGTTGATGTTGGTCAGGCAACCCTGCATGGCGGACAATTGCTGGCCGAGGCTCAGGACGGTGTTCTGCAGATTGATGGTGAAATCGTTGGTGGCAATCTGGTTGTTGTTGTTTTGAATGTCATGGTTCAGCACCGCCAACGCGGCTCCTTCGGCGATCCGCTCCGCGATATAACCGGCGCCCGAAACCGTGGCGGAGGCCTGGATGGCGGAAAGCGGAAAAGCTTCCAGGGCTTTCCAAAAATCGCCGCCGTCGGCCAAACCGGAAATCAGCGTGTTGGGGAAAACGCTGGATGCCACGGTCAACGTGTTCTGGAAGCTCTGCTGGAAATAATTGTTGATGGCATCGCCTACCTGAAGAGTGTCATTCTCCAGCGAAATGGCAGTTTGCAGGCTTTGATTATCCAAACCCAGCGTGGCGTCATTCCCTTGCAGGGCAACCTGGGAGTTGAAGGCCGCCACGACTTTGTCGAATGATTGCTTGGCGCTCTGGGCATTGTAACAAGCCTGCCGGACGCGGTCGTTGGCGGCGTTGACCGCCGCGGCCGCCGTCTGAATGCTGCCGGTGGACGCGCGCGCCTCGGTCCAATCCGACGGCTTGCTGAACCCATCCGGCCCGACGTTGAAGACAATGTAATCGGTGTTCTGATCGAAGTTCTCCGCGCCGCTGCTGGAGGATTCGTAGAAATCAAAGTTCTGATACATTTTGGTCGCCCAATCCGCAGGGAGCTGCTGCATATCGATTTGAAAACTCTGCGTCACGGTCGGGTCAGGCAGGATCCCGCCAAAAGTATTGGTGCTCACGTTATCCACATACATGTAGTGCAGCAGGTCGGGGCCGGTGTAGCCGTCCGGATACGTCGCGCCGGGCCCGATGTCTTCGGGATAAGGGCTGCCATAAAGCTCGATCAATTGGTCATTGTAGGCCAATTCCTGCGCCGAGACGGCGGCTTGCAAATCCGAAAGCGAATTCTGCTGCTGGCGCAACTGTTGCGTGACGTTTTGGGCGGCGTTGAAGGCCACCACGGCGTTGTTGAGGGTTTGCACGGCGCGAGCGTAAACCTGCTCGAAATGAGTTTGGGGATTGGCCCCCGTCACAAGCGCCGGATCAATGTCAAAGGGAATGGCGTTCTGGGCCAGGCCCAAGGGCGTGAAACCGGCATTGGCGTTATCCATATCCGACTCCAGCGCGGCGGCGGTCGCCGGCAAGTCCGACAGCTCCGGCACCGTTTGACGATCCACCACCTGCACGCCCTGGTCATTGGGATTGGAGTCCGTGTAGGGAAGGAGCGAATTGCCCACCAGCCAATTGAGATAGGTCCCCTGCCCCACCCGCGCGGCCCAGTGGTCCAATCCCCAATAGCGCGTGACATGGCGCGTGGCGCCGTTGTTGTCAACATAAGGATATTGGCCGGTGTGATTTGTGGAGAACGCGCTCCAGCCGGCGGCCGTTCCCGGCGCATAGCTCTCGCGCCAGGTCAGGTCAAAAATCTGGCGTCCCGTGCGGGCCACGGCCCCGGCGGCGGCCGCGAATTTCGTTTCGTTTTCATAGTTCACCGTCACCGCCGCGCCCAGCACCAGCACGGTTTGCGCCTGGGGCACCCAGTCAAAATAGGGATTCATCAGCAGCTTGTAGTAGTTCATCATGGCCGTGAGGTAATGGCCGTAGGCGTCGCCATGACCTTGCGGAAACATGATCTGCGCGTCGGCGGCGTTGACCGCACCGTCGCCATTCTGGTCGGTGATGTTGTAATTGAGGGCGTAGATGACCTGGCCGGCGTTAAGGCCATAGGTGTAGTTCCAGTAAAGACGATTATAAACCGGCGGCAGCAGCACGCCCGGCGACAAGCTGTCGTCGCGCCCGCGCAACAGCGCGAGGTTCTGGTCCAGGAGCGTGGGCACTTCGCCCTCGAAACAAAACGACGCCGTGGCGACCGCGCCATAGGTTTGGTTATCAGTGCCAAAGCCGATGGTGGGATTGAGCGAGTTGGCCCAGGCCGCATTGCCGAGGGTCATGTATAGATCGTTGAGATAGCCGGCGGCAGTGAGCAAAGCCTGGTTGGCCGGGCCGTAGTTTATGCCTGAGTTAATGCTCAACGACTCGCCCATATTAAGCACGGTCTCGTAGAGTTGGATCAGGCCGCTGTTGGTGAGCGAGGAGGCATTCAAAGGCACGTTGCCGTTCCACCGCGTGCCGGCCAGTTGAATGAGATTGGCCGTGGTGCTGGCCGGGTTGTTATAAAGATTTTGCGTTTGCCCGGCTATCGGATCAATCGCCTGCGTCACCCGCGTGATCCAGCCCTCCGCCAGGATGGGATTGGCCCACGGCGCCCAATTGGTGGAGACGACGCCGTTGTTCGTCTGCAGATAGCCATAGCGCATGGAAATATAATTGTCAGAAATGCCCTGGATGCCCGAGGCGCCGAAATCGAGCACCGGCCCGGGATGGGCTTGCGGCAACGGCGTCCAACTCGGCTCGGAGCCCAGCGGCGGCGGCTGGCCATTGACGGGCGGTTCCACGCGCCAGTCGTAGCGATACTGGCTGGTGCGTCCGGCCAGGTCGGCGGTGTGCTGGAAAGTGATGACCTGGCTGAACGGATTGCCGTGGCCGCCATTGGCCAGCACCAGGGCGCCCGGAAAGAGCGGCAAAGCCACGCGCGTGACATAAACGCTGATCGGATTCCCGGCATCGCTCGGCTTAAGCCCATTCTCCACAATATAGGTGACATAGCCCAGGCCGGGGCCGGAGGCGCTGAGCGCATACGAATCCACCGCCGTGTCGGAGTTGGTCACCTCCACGAGATCGCCCGCTTGCCGCGTGACGGTTTGGCTGGGATCAATCACATAGGCGCCGTTGGTGTTGATGTGGAAAGAGAACTCCGGCGTGGACAAACCGGCCACCGCCTGAATCCACGCGGGATAAGCCGAATCGTTGCTCGAACAAAGGCCATTGACGGCCGCTAGGTCATCGTCGCGCAGCACGTTGAGCATGAGATAATCGCCATTGACCGGATCGGAGATGAATTGGCCCTTGAGATTCAGCGTGACAGTATTCGGATCGTACCAGACCCGGTTGATCAAATTAGGCGGCAAGGTGGGAAAGAAGAGAAAGCCGCTGTCCGGATCGGTTTGGACGCTGCTCGGCAAGCCATGGATGGCGGCGAGACTGGATTTCTTCTGCACCGTCGGATCGAAAAGCGTGACGCTGGATGGGGCGCCGGCCAGCGGCGCGCCGTTGGTGGCGATGGACTGTTGGTAGAGGACTTGGACGCTGCTTTGGCCGCGCACCGCCGCCAGCCCATTCACGGGCGTGGTGAGCGTTTGCCCCAGCGACATCGATGGCAGGGGCTGCCCATTCTGCAACTCCGGCCAAACCGGGCGATAGACAATATCGAGGCTGGGTGTTTTCGATGAGCCGGGCGACCCCACATAAACACCGTTGGAGAGCGGACGCAAATAGGGCACGATGGAGCCAACCGCGGGCCAGTTGCTGGCGTTGCCCAAGCTGGGCCACGCGAAGCCGGGCAACGTTTTGTAATAAAACCGCATCGTGAAACTGTTGCTCGGGCTGGCAGGTTGGGCGAGCGCCGGCGGACGGTTGGAGAAGGTGTCCACCTGGCCGGAGTATTGATTGGCGCTGTTCAGCACGAGCGGCCCAAGCGCGGACACGGCGCCCGAATCCACCACGTCGATCTGCAACGGCAACGTGACTTCACTGCCGTCGGCGGTGTCGGTCAGGGTGATGGTAACGGGATAGGATCCGTTTTCCGTGGGCGTGCCCGTGATGCTCAAGCCGTTGGTGGTGTCTTCCACGTAGGAAAGGCCCGGCGGCAGATCGGCCATGCCGACAGTTAAAGAATCAAGCTGCCGTGAGACGTGGATGAAGTAATTGAAACTTGAATCGCCGACCACAGCGGTCGCATCCGGCAACGGATCGAAAGTGTTATTGGTGGGATTATAACTTCCGGCTTGCAGCGGCGGCAGGCCGGCATGGAGGCCGCGATACACCCAGAAGTTGTTCTTGCGATCTTGAAACGTAAACGCGGAATAAAGCGCGTAAGGGCCATGGGGATCCACGTTGGCGTTCCACCCCGCCGGCACATCGCCGGAGGCGCTGGACGGTTCGACATCGTAATTGGTTCCGTTGGCCACGGGCGGCTCCAATAACGGCAGCGGCATGGGCGGCTGCAGCTGAGTCCCAGCCGTGACGACATAATCGAAATAGACCCCGGCGGCCGGATTTTCGCGCTCCACTTGAAAGACGCTCATCGCCGGGCGTCCGTCCGACCCGGTATAATTGAGCAAGACAAAGGGCGCGGAAGAATAACCGCCCCACGGGAGGCTATTGTTGGTGGCATTGGTGATATTTAAATCGTCGCGCAACGCATAAGCCTGGCCGCCCAGCATGATGGCGTGCTCCTCATTCGGATTATAGCCCGGCTGCGTGGGATCGTTCTGGAAATAAATGCTGCCCGTGGCGCGCTGGCTGTCCAGCGGGCCGCTGCCGGCATTGCCCGCCAGGACGATGGTGGGCGCCGCGGACGGCCACTGAATGGTGTAATCGCCCACGACCGCGGGCCAATAAACTGTTTGAAATCCGGCGGCGTTGTCGGCGTCGTTGGGCCGGAACCACCAAACCTCCAGTTGATTGTGCCCCGGAATGGAGTTGACGGGAATAATCGCGCCCTGATTGGCGGCGGCAAAACCATTGGCGAATGGATCGACGTAGGCGCCCGGATGATAGGAGGCGCCGATGTTCGTATTGACGAAAGTCGCATTGACGTTGGTGTTGATGTAACCCGCCCAGTAATCACCCGCCGCGTTGCTGGCATACTCTCCCGGCGGGGCAATGATTTGATCGCCGACATTGACGGTGGAGTTATAAACGTGGGGCGGATTGTAGCTGCTCGCATAATTCGTCAGCGTCGAGCTGCCGGCATTCCAGGCGCTCAGATTCGTCATGACGGATTGGTTGAAAATGACATTGTTCTGCAATCCCTGGGCGAGGCAGGAGAAGACGCGCTCGAACCGCACTTGCCCGTTGGCATTGAAACGCAGCAAGACGCGCTGGGCGGGATAGCTCGCATTAAGCCAGGTGTAGAACGTGGAATTGCCGGTTAAAAACGCGCGCGGTTGGTCCAGCGCATCCTGATAATCGATGCTCGGATCCTCGCCCTGGTCCAATTGGACGGCGGTGAGCGCCGCTTGCGCCTTGCTGGCGGCATTGGGACGCAAGTAGAAGCTGTATTGCGCAGGATCATTCGGCCAAACCAAGGCGCAATCATCGAAGACATAGGGCCATTGCAGCCCCGCAACTCCCGTGGTCAGCCAGTAGAGCTGCAAATCCGTGACGTTCGCGGTGGCCTGGTCGGCGTAATAGTTGACGCCGTCGAAGTAGTAAAATTGCTTGCCCAGATTATTGATGGGAGACGGGATCAGGTTGGCGCCCTGGCCTGGGTCTTGATACGGCGTCAGGAAGTTGCCGAGGTAATTCGTGATGATCGCGGGGATGGGGGCCTGCTGGACATCCACAATTTCATCGCCGAGGAATTGATAATTGCCATTGGCTGTCGGCTGGCCGACCATTTCCACGAAGACACGCCCGGTCTTATTAAAGGCCCGGATCAGGCCGTGCTGCGAATCGTACCACAGCGTGTTCAGGTTGGTGACTCCGGGAATGGTGGAGGAATAAGGGGTCGTGACCGAGGGCGGAATCTGGCTGTTGTAAATCACGTTCAAGGCGGTGATTTGTCCGGACGGAACCACCACCGGATGCCCGGTGTTGGCGAAGCTGTCTTCTGTCCAATAAATGGTTTGCGGCGCCTTGGCCGGGCTCGGCGAAACCAGATAGTTCTGAGTATAAAGCAAAGAAACAGAGTTATCGCTGTTGGTCACATAATTCGGAATGCCGGCCGTCGCCAGCCGATTGGTATAGGAAGGTATGTTGGTTCCCGTGTAACGCGCGAAGGTCACCCAGGTGACGCTAATCTGGCCGGGCTGAGTGGCGAAGACGGCGCCGGCATTGGGGCTGTAGTAGAAATAGGCGTTGGCGCTGCCATTGGTATAGCTGTTGTAATTCGCGGGCTTGGTCAGCCAGTAGGCCGCGCTGTTGGTAAGGGGTGTGCCATGAACATCCGTCGCTGGCGCTGGAATCACGCTCCCAAAGTAAAAGCTGATGGGCTGGCTGATATAGGGAGCGCCGACTTGCCCGCGGCGCATGATAAACTGCACCCCGCTGGCATCCGCCCCCATGGGCAATTGCATATTCTGCGCCACGACCGCGGAGAAGCCATTGGTCCCTTGCAGGTAGGGATTGGTGGTTTGCAGAGCAAGATTGTTGGAGGCCGCGGTGACGCCGCCGAACGAAAGCAGTCCGGCAAATTGACGGAGAGTCAGATTGGCGGTTCCGCCCGTGGAAGAATCGATGCCCGGCGCGGCGCCATCGGAGCCGATGCTGGCGTTGGCCGAGGTCGAAATCGGCTGACCGCGCTGCGATTGCAGGTTGAGCGTAGCGGCGGTTTGGCTGAATTGGACGACCGTAATCGGCTGGCCCAAGAGCGGCAGGCTGAACAGCAACCCCAGAGCCGGCAAAATGCGTCGAAGCGATTTCATGGCGGAACGTCAGTAAGCGCTTCCCTATTTCCGTTCGCCGCCTGTCGCCTTGAGCAATTCCTGGACGGCGGATTTAAGCTCCTGCACCTGGGTTTGCAACGCCTTGAGCTCCGCGTTTTTCTCCTGCACCTCCTGATGAAGACCCTGGATGGCGGCCAGCGCGATGCCCCCTTCGTCAACGGTGCTGATATGTTTGTCATCCGCGCCATTGAGCCCGAAGGCGGCATGAAAATCCTGGGCCATGGGGCCGACGTGATCAACCCCCTGGTTTTCGGCATTGTATTCCCATTTGCTAATCGGCAGGGCGGAAACCTGCTCCAGGATTTGTTGCGGATTTACCGGACGAATGTCGTGCTTGCTTTTGACATCGGATCCGTTCACCCAGGTTGTGCCATTGCAATAGGCGCCGCCGGAGCCGACCGTGAGCAGTTGAGTGGGGTTGAGATTGCCGATGCCGCAGTTGCCCCCGGAGGTTATCGTCAGGTAGTTCTTTGAACCGACGCTGTTGAAAAGCCCGGCGTTTCCATTCTGGGCGTACCACACCCAGGTTTCGCCGTACCCGACCGTGCGATCCGTGAAAACGTAGCCAGAGCTGGCGCCATTAATGGCCAGGCTGCCATTGCCCGAGAGCGTCATCACGTTGTTGTAGGAGTTGATATTTCCCTGAACGTTATCGCTGCGGAAAAAAAGCGTCCCATTGACGTTCCAATCAAGGACGGCATTGGCATTGTTGAAAATCAGATGCCCGCCACCGGCGGAATCAATCTGGATGTTGCCATTGACATCCAGCGTGCTGCCCGGGTTGGAAGTGCCAATGCCGACGGCGCCGCCGGATTTGATGCGCATGGCCTCAGAAAAACTGGAGCTGCTCCCCGTGCCGAAGGCCATGTCCGATTGGCTATACATTTGAAACAGACTGGGCTGGATGCCGAAGCCATAGTGGCTGACCCCGCCGGAATAGAGGCTGATTTTCTCCCCGAGCGAAGAGCCAAAATCCAAAGGATAGGCGGGCGACGAAGTGTTAATCCCAATATTGCCGCCGGTTCGATAAATATTCGTGCCCGAGGCCGTCCAGACTCCCACGTTCGTGGAAAAATTCGTCGCGCCAATGGCGTTCGTGCCGGTGATGTAAACGGCATTCAATGAATTGACCGCGTTGGCCGCCTGAAAAGCGTAGGGGGCGGCCACCAATTGCAGACGCGGAAGGATCGTGATGAAATTATTGACGCCAATCCCGAGAACCGTCAGCTCCACGTAACGCGACAACACGCCGACGTTGGTGAAGACGTTCGCCAGCGGCACATGCAGCGTTGGCTCCAGCGAGTAAGCGGTGCCCTGGCCCAGCAGCACGCTGAAATAGCCGTTGTCCACCGTCACCGTTTGCAGCTCGGAAAAAACCTCGTTGCCGCCGGTGGGAGCATCCCAGATGCGAAACACCACGTCATAGGCTTTGGGCCCGGTGTTGGTGCTGCCCAGGGCGTTGCCGTTGCCGTCGGTTAAATATCCCTGGTAGGACATATACTGCGAGGTCTGGGCATGGCTGCGGGCGGGCCAGAAGCCGGCTGCAATGAGGATCAGCGCCAGGCCATGGCGCCACGCATGGTTAAGGATCGTTTTCATACACTTGGAGTTGAGTCGGGGTTGGAGCATGCAGATCAATGGGTGGTCAGGGTGGAAATGGGGCTGAGGCGTTGCAGGGAAAATGTTCCAGACGCCCGATAGGTCTTGGCATAGCCGGCCAGGCCTTTGAGCGAGACGGTTTCGAAGTAGGATCCCGCCAGGGCGCTGTTGGCGCGCGTGAGGCTGATAAAATCATCCGTGCTGGCGGAAAGTGAAAGCGTGATCGTGCGGTCGATTTCGTACGATTCGCTGCCCATGGGCAATTCATGCGGCGGCGATTGCACGTCGAGGTTATTGTGATCCGGATGATAGGTGTGGAGATAGGGATTGGACGCCTGATCGTCGTAGGGCTCCACAATGGTGGTGGAATAAGTCCCGCCTTGCGCCAGCGCTCCGCCGCTGAAGCGCCAGGGGACGTTCGTGGGCGCCCATGGCAAATGCGTGGCGGTGATGCGCCGTGCGACGTCCAGATGGGAAGCGTCCAACGCGCTTTCCGTGGTGGACACCACCAGGTTGGTGTCCTGCCGCAGGCCGTAGAAAACCCGCTGCAGCAGCGAGCAAGAGCCATTGGCATCGTTGAACACAATCAAGCGCAATGGATAAGGCGCCACCACGGCGTCCAGATTGGTGTTATGCGCGGAAACCACATAATTGCTGATCGACGACACCAGCGCGTTGGTGACCGCCACCACCCACGGATTCGTGGCGAACGAGAGGGAAATATTCGTATAAACCGAAAAAGTGGACTGGGGCGGCAGGGCGGCCGTGGCGGCGAACACCAGGTTGGTTGCGGTTCCGGTCAGGTTGGTGGAGTTGCCCGTGACCAGATAGCTTTGATTGATGACAAAAGAATTGGTCGCGTAAAAGAGAGAAACAGCGTTGGTGAAGGAATAAGTGTTGGTGATCACGCTGACCGTGATCACGCTTGGCGGATTGGTGAAGACATACAAGGGCGGAGCGGCAAACGAGTTGGTCGCAACCCCGGTGGCAACGGTGTTGGTCGCCGCAACGTAGTTTGTGACCACCGGATCATTGGTCGTCATGGAAAACGTGGTGATCAGATTGGTCGCCAACCCATTGTAGGCCGCATTGGTCGCGATGAAGGAATTGGTGATGCTAAAGGATGAGGCGGAGAAATTGGTGACGGGAGCGGAGAAAATGGCATTGGTCACGAGGTAGCTCTGCGCTGTGTAAGTATAAAACAGGAAGTTCGTCACCGCGGTCAAAGCGCCGGCGGCGGGAACCAAATCGATTTGATTGGTGACCAACACCTGGTTGGTGATCGACGGGTCGGCGACGACACTCACGTTGGTCGAGTTGGCGGTCTGCCAGACCAGAAGCTGCCCCTTGTTGGTGAAATAATAGCCGGTAACCGTGGTGGTGATCTCCGTGTTGGTGGTGTAGCCGGCGTTCACCATCAAGTTGGTCGAGATGACAAAACCGTTGCTGCTGATGGAAATGGAGTTGCTCGCGTACGTATTGATGATTTGATTCGTCACCGTGTAATTGGTGGCCACGGTGTTCGTGAGAAAAGCGGTGGCAACCAGGATGTTGGTGACCGGACTGAAAGCCGCAGCGCTATTGGTGACAAACGTGACCACATGGTTGGTGGTCAGGGTCGAAACATAGGAACCGCTATTATCCGTGGCGTAGGTCTTAAGATCGTAGCTGACTTGCGAGACGTTCGCTTTCCCCACCCACAAACCAGCGTTGTCGGACACCGAGGCTGACACCGGCACATTCACTTGCGACAGGCCCAGGGAGTCGGTGAATTGCAGAATGCCGGCGTACAACGATCCGGTGGGCCCGGTCATGGCGAAGCGGTTGACGCCTAAAACCACGCCGATATCCGAGCCGGGCTGGCCGAAGGGCGGCAGCGTCCAGCTGGTCGGTGAACTTTTAACCGGAGAGTAGGCATAGGTCAGGTTCGTCGCATTCAAGGCGCCTTCCAGCAACATAGGCGGCGAGCCCACGATCGGCGTCTGCCCGTAGGGCGGCGTCTCCGAAGGCAGCAGCGACATTGAAACGGTCAATGTTCCTGAGGTGAGGTTAACCAGGTGGAACGTGAATTGGCCGGCGGTGGGCCCGTAAAAAAGGCCGGCGGGGTTAGGCAGGTTCACTTGGAACGGCCCGAAATAGCTATTATTGACATTCGACGCCCCCACCCAAAACGCCTGTCCGCGATTGACGGGGGTGGAGCTGAAGAATGTCACCGGGGACGGATTCAACGCCGGTGGCTGCGTTGAAAACGGGCCGCCCACATATTGATAAATTTGGGCGATATCGACGATGGCGGGATCCGGCGCGAAGAAGCTCGCAAAACTCGGCGGGTTGACCGGCGGAGTGGAAAGGCCGATGAAATTCAGCCCGGTTAAATCCCAAATATAATGCGGCGGCGCCGGCTGGCCTTGTATGGACCAGGTATAAGTTCCAGGGCCGCGGGAATGGATCAAGTAAGCCGAATTCGGAACCAACGCCGCCAGCGTATTTTGGCTGTTGGTCATATTCCACGAGAGCCATCGGCCTCCGGCATTCAGCGGCGATTGCGGCGTGGTCACATATTGGGCCGTGCTGGCAGGGACCTGCCAAAGCCAGATCTGGTCAATCGGATTGCCTGGACTCAACGGCAGATTCGCGGCGGTCGGCAAAATGGGCTGGCTCGAAGCGTCCACAAATAAATACGCCGCCGTCCATCCGTTGGTGACGGTGACCGTCTGGGTGAGCCATTGCGCGGAAGCGGAAAGCGTGGCGGCGCCAAGAACGAACCCGATTCTCCAGAAGGAAAGAGTTCCAAACTTCATCGTTTGCGGGATTGGCCGCAGACACGCCGGGCCATTCGTAAGGCGCGGGCAGCGGTTGGGGCTGGTGGTGGTTGACTCACGCGCCAGACCATAGGCCATCGCCGGGTTTTCGGGCGTCCGTAAGGCTACGTAATTTGGCCTGTGTAGCCCCACGTAATTGCGCCGCGTAAGCCTACGCGGGCGCGCTCGGTTCAGAGCTCAGATCGATGCGTGATGGCGAATTCCAAAAGTTTGTGGCTGCCGCGAAAACCCAGTTTGACGCACATGTTGTTGCGATGGGTCTCGACGGTGCGGGCGCTGATGAACAGTTCTTTGCCAATCGCCCGGCTGGTTTTGCTTTCGGCGAGCAGCTTCAACACCCGCCGCTCCATCGGCGTCAAGGAGTCCAACCCCGGCGCCTTCTGGCGCAACGCCGCGGCGCGCCGGTCGCGCTGGACCAGGAATTGCGACAACGCGGGAGTGATGTAGAAATCCCCCTTGGCCACGGCGAGGATTGCGCCGAGGGCTTCGTGGAGGGCGTTGTCCTTTAGAATATAACCCCTCGCGCCGCGATCCAGCGCGCCACGAATAAGATGCTCGTCCTTGTGCATTGTAAGAACAATCACCGGAATCGCCGGGCGCAATTTCTGCAAGGCCGCAGTCAAGGCCAGGCCGTCCATGCCGGGTAGCGTCAAGTCCACCACGGCCACTTGAGGTTGCGCAGTTTTGATCTGGGCAAGCGCCGCCTCGCCGTCCGCCGCATCGCCCACCACCACCACCCGCGGATCGGCTTCGAGCACCTGGCGCAGACCATGTCGGAAGATCGGGTGATCATCGACGATGAAAACTTCAATTTTATTTGCGACGCTCATTCAACAGAGGCATGGAAACCGTCACGCGGCATCCTTTGCCAGGCGCGGCCTTGATGGTCACCGCGCCGCCAATGAGCCGGGCGCGCTCCGTCATGCCGGATAGCCCGGCGCCGCTGCGGAGCCCGGCCATGGCTGGGTCAAAGCCCGCGCCATTGTCTTGCAGGGTTAGTCGAACCTCCTGGCTTTCCTGTTTTAACTCAACAATCACTTCGCTGGCCTTGGAATGCTTGAGGACGTTATTAATAGCTTCCTGCGCAATGCGATACAACTGAATTTCCGCTTCCGGACGAATCCATTCCGCCGCCGTTTCCTCAAGCTCCGAAGAAAATCGCGTGGCGGTCGTATGGCCGATGCGGTCAAGCATCGCTTCCAACGCTTTGGCCAAGCCGAGCCGGTCCAGTTCCGGCGGGCGCAGGTCGCGGGCGGTGGCGCGAATTTCCTCCAGGGCTTCGGAAACCTCCGCAGAAGCCCGCGAGAGCGGCTCCTGCGCGGGAGACGTTCCGCACGCGAGGAGGGCGGAAGTAAGGTGGTTTTTGGCCAGCACCAGCGCCTGGCCAACGCCATCGTGCAGTTCCAGCGCGATGCGGCGGCGTTCGGCTTCTTCGGTCTCAATCACCTGGCGGGCGAAGGATTCCTGTAATTGACGCCGGTGTTCCAGGTGGGCCAGACGAGTGCGGAACGCCCCGTAAACCAAACCGAGAATCGCCGCCACGCCCAGGGTGCGAAACCAATCCGTCTGCCAGAAGAATGGCAACACCGTCAATGCCAGCGAAGCGCCAGATTCATTCCAAACTCCATCGTTGTTGCACGCGCAGACCTGAAAATGGTAGTTGCCAGGCGTAAGACGCCGATAAGCGGCCATGGGTGTGCCGGTG
>DASZMX010000095.1:0-12826 GCA_035551475.1 Verrucomicrobiia bacterium | reverse complement strand
TTCGGGGGGGTGACGCTGCCCAACCAGACAGGGGGAAACGGCGCGGCGATGGGGGCATCCGGAGGCGCGGGAGGCGGAGCATTGCAAATCGCGACGGCCGGCACGCTGACCGTGGATGGAAGCATCACGGCCAATGGCGTCGATGGAATTGGCGTGGGTGCAGGCGGTGGGGCCGGAGGTGGAATACTGTTGCAGGCAAAACTTGTGGCGGGCTCCGGCGCCATTTCGGCCCATGGCGGCGTGGGCTCTCCTCCGAACGCGGGCGGCGGCGGCGGCGGACGCATTGCCCTGTATTGCGCCACGAATCGTTTTGCCGGCGGCATCATCGCCAGCGGGGGCGCCGGATGGTGGCCAGGCGGCGCGGGCACGGTTTATATCGCGCCGTCCAATGCGCCGACGCAAGTGCAGCTTGTAATTGACAACGGCGGTCTGGCCGGCGCCACAACGCCGCTGGCGGCTTTGACGAACGCCGTCAATTTGACCGTGGCGCACGGAGCTGAGACGGCGTTCCTGTATGGCTCCAACACGTTGCAAAGCCTGACAATTGGCTCCAATAGTTTCCTGTTGCCCGGGAATTTCCCGCCTGACTCGTTGCTCGTGAATGGCAATGCCAGCATTGAAGCCACTGGCGGGATTCTGCTGGACGGACTCTCAGCGGCGCCGGTCGGGGGCGCGACGATGGTTTCCAATGGAGTTTCCACCGGAAGCGGCGGCGGCAACGGCGGGTACGGCGGGGTGAGTTTTGGGGGCGCGGCGGGAGGTCCGCCTATGGGCGCCTTACAGATTCCCTTTACGCCAGGAGGCGCGGGCGGGGCGGGTTTGGGCAAGGGTGGATTTGGCGGCGGGGCGCTGAACTTGCGGGTAATTGGAAAGTTCATTTTGAACGGAACCATCAGCGCAAACGGCGCGGACGGCCCCGGGTTTGGCAGCGGCGGCGGCGCGGGGGGTGGAATTTATCTCCTTGTCGACCAGTTGTCGGGCAGCGGACTAATTTCAGCAAATGGTGGAGACGGTGAGGCGCTTTTGGGCGGGGGCGGCGGCGGGGGCAGGATCGAGGTTTTGGCCGAGTTGACGACGTTTGCGGGCACGCTCACGGCCTACGGCGGAATTGGCTACGGCAATGGCGGCGCGGGCACGATATACGTTTCCCCTGGCAAAGCGACCTCGGCGATCATCGTTGATAACGGCGGTAACTTTGGAGCCAACACTCTGCTCCCGCAATTGTCTGCAAGTGATCTGACCGTCGCGAACGGCGCCAGCGTGGGATTTACGACGGGAGATGTGGCGGTGCACAATTTGGTGGTGGGTGCAAACGGCGTTTTAACGGCTGCGACGCAGGGAGGGCAAAATTTCATACTCTCGGCGAGCGGAGCGTGCAGCATTCTGTCAAATGGATACGTTTTATTGGATGGACGGGGATATGGCGCCAATAGCGGATCGACGCCGGGGCGCTATGGCGTGGCGGGCAACAATTCCGGCGGCGGCGGCGGCGGGAACGGCGGCGATGGCGGGGCCAGCGCTTGGGGCGCCAGCGGTGGCGGTTCCGCGGGCTTCATCACTCAAGCCAACCAAGCGGGAAGCGGCGGCGGCGCAAGCACATCTCTGGGCGGGGCGGGCGGCGGCGCGGTGCAATTCAACGTCACAGGGAACATGTTGGTGGATGGAACCATTAGCGCGAATGGAACATCCGGCTTAGGAGTGAGCGGCGGCGGGTCGGGGGGAAGCATTGCCATCACCGCGGCGGGGTTGGGCGGGAAAGGATTGCTCAGCGTCAATGGCGGCGCGGGTGCGCCGCCTTACAGTGGCGGCGGCGGGGGCGGGCGAATTTATGCCACCTACCAGTCAAACACATTCTCCGGATTCGCCACGGCTTTCGGCGGCGCGGGCTTCAATTATGGCGGCGCGGGCACGGTGTGCTTCCAGAGCAAACTGAATTCCACGAATAATGTGGTGATCATTCGCAACGGCGGCGTGATGGGAACGAATACGCCTCTGGTGTCGCTGCCTGACAATTGCAATGTCACGATTGCCGACGGCGCCATTGCCACATGGCAATACACCGCCCCCATGCGCAGCCTGGTCATTACCTCCAACGCCCTGGCGCTCATCTCCAGCAGCCAATCGTATCAGAGTTTGACAGCTCAGGCTGGCGTCACCATTCAGCCCGGCGGCGGGTTGATGGGCGATGGCCTCGGTTTCGGGCCGGGAATCGGAACGGGGGCAGGGCGGTCGGCCTCCTGGAGCGGAATTAACACCGGGAGCGGCGGCGGGCATGCGGGATACGGCGGCGCGTCCGTGGCGGTGGGCGGTGGCAATTCATATGACACCGTTCTTGTGCCAACGCAGCCGGGGAGCGGGGGTGGCGCGGGGGTTGGCGGCGCGGGGGGCGCGGGCGGGCCGGCTTTGCAACTCAACGTGACGGGCATGCTGAATGTGGGAGGTTTTATCAGCGCGAATGGAAAACCTGGAACCAATGAAGCCAGCGGCGGCGGGGCGGGCGGCGCCATTTACTTGAATGTCGGGACGCTGGCGGGCAACGGCTTGATTGCGGCAAATGGCGGATCGGGACAATTGCCCTACGGCGGCGGTGGAGGAGGCGGGCGCGTCGCCGTGCAAGCGGTCTCTAATTCGTTTACGGGCATGTTTTCGGCGCATGGCGGCGCTGGTTTTATCGCGGGAGGCGCGGGCGAGATTTCGATCTTGACCAATCGCAGCCAGCTTCCGAGGTTTATTATTGACAACGGCGGCTTGCCCGGGACGAACACCCCTTTGCCGGCTCTCAGCATGCTCAGTTTGAACGTCACAGGAGGCGCTTCCGTGGCGCCGCAGGATTCAATCAGTGTCGGCAGCCTGATGATTGGCTCCAATAGCTTCATTCGCCCCGGCAAAACGGGCAATTTGAAAATGGCCGCCACGAGCATGACGGTGGCGGCGGGTGGTGGGATTGATTTCTCCGCCGCCAGCGCGCTTGGAGCGAATTCCGGCGGGAAAGACGCTCCCGGCGCCGGCGGAAGTTATGGAGGTTATGGCGGAGCAAGCGGCAGCGGGCAGCAAAGCGGCGCCACCTACGGAGTGGTGTCGATTGCGCAGGATTTCGGCACGGCCGGGACCAGTGGGGGGCTAGGTGGCGGCCAGGTGGCCATCGGGGTCACGGGGCCAGTGGTCATGGACGGTTTCATCTCGGTCAACGGTGCGGATGCCACCAACCAGCAAGGCGGCGGCGGATCAGGAGGAGGTATTTATCTGACAACGACGGCGTTGTCAGGTCGCGGATTGATTTCCGCCAATGGCGGCGCCGGCCAGCCTCCCTCTGGCGGTGGAGGAGGCGGCGGCCGCATTGCCGTGACGGCATCATCGTCGCAATTCACGGGCCAAATACAGACGCGCGGCGGACGCGGCTTCGTCGGAGGAGGCGCCGGCACGGTATATTTCGCCTTCACTCAAAATCCGGCGGCGAAAGTGACAGTGGATAATGGCGGCATGGTCGGCACGAATACACCCTTGAACCTTCCGGCCGGGGTGGATTTTCGCCTCACGGGCGCAGCCATCGGGCGCACGGTGTCGAGCGTTTCGCCGCTGACTCTCTACAGGCTCGTGGTGGAGTCCAATGCGATGATGATCGGTCCGGGCGGCAAGCAAGGAATTAATTTGACAGTGGCGACGGATGCCTTGATTGCGTCCAATGCGGCGATCACGGCGGATGCGGCGGGATTTGAAGGCGCCGAGGGCCCCGGCTTGGGCTTTTGGACCAATGGCAGCGGCGGCGGGGGCGGGTATGGTGGAGCAGGCGGCGCGGGAGAGTCGGGAGCCGCGGGAGGATTCGCGTACGGCTCGAGCAACGCGCCGGTGGATTTTGGCAGCGGCGGCGGCTTGCCCGCGCCGAGCGGACTTCTGTCGCAGGGCGGCGGCGCGATCTATTTGCAGGCTGGCGGCGCCGTGACTGTCAATGGAACCGTCACCGCCAACGGAGCGCCGGGTCTTTTTGAGGGCGCAGGCGGCGGCGCGGGCGGGAGCGTCTGGCTGGAAGGCTTTGCGCTGGCGGGGAACGGAACGATTTCCGCCAATGGCGGCGCGGGTGAGCCGGGGGGCGGCGGCGGTGGCGGCGGCGGACGTATTGCCGCCTACTTTGCCACCAACGGATTTGCGGGCGCGTTGACAGCCGTGGGCGCGGCGGGAAATGTTCGCGGACAAGACGGAACGGTGGTTTTCTCAGTCGCTCCTCCGCCCACGCCCGTAACTCCCGCCGCGATCAATCTCGCCGGCGCCAACGTGTCAACCAACGGCGGCATGAGTCTGCGCTGGGTGGGGCAGGGTGAAGTCACCTACCAGGCGCAATGGTCCTCGAACCTCGTGAACTGGTTCAACTATGGCGCGCCCGTGATCGGGAGCAACGGCCCGATGGCCATTGCCGCGCAGGCGGGCGGACCATCGACTTTCTATCGGATCATTACGCGTAATTAAGAGCCTGTCTTAAAATTCGTAATTGAGAAGCGGGGAGGCCAGCCCAACCCGCTCACCTTGCCGATCATTCTAATTTTTTCCGGCAGTCTCTCAAGAAGGGATTTCGCTTGACGAATAATTAGCCAAATGGCTAATTAGCCACCGTACTAATTATGCGCGATGTTTACCGAGCTTTGAGCGATCCCACCAGGCGGGCCATTCTCCGCCTGCTGCGTAAGCGTGATCTGTCGGCCGGGGACATTGCGGAACATTTCCCCGTCGCCAAGCCGACCCTGTCAAAGCATTTCACCGTTTTAAAAGAGGCGGATCTGATCCAGGGCCGGCGTAATGGGACTACGATTATATATTCGCTGAATGTCTCCGTGTTGGAAGATGCGCTCTGTCAAATGATGGACACTTTTAAAATCAGCCCAAAATCAAAATCATCCAAGGAATGACCATGAATCCGCTATCGCCACTCGAGGCCAGTCCGACTGCGCCCGCACCCCGGTCTCCCAATGCTTCGTTCGCATTTTCGCTTGTGCTTGCGGCTGTTTTGCTGGGCGCATCGTGCTGGGCCTGGCCGCGGCAGCCAGTGGGTCAAGTCAACTATTTTGCCCTTTTCATGGCGCCAGGCCTGGTTCTTGGCTTCGCGGCGCTCTATCGTCTGATCCCTTACCAGGAGCCACGCGGCGCAAATCTTCCGGTTGATCGCAGCTTCCACTTGGGCTTGCACCTATTGATTCTCATTTGCGCCGCCAGTTTCCACTACGTCATGATTCGGGTCAGTCTGGGCCATCCCTTGCGTTCCGGCCTGTCATTGATCTGGGGTGGCATGGGAGCGCTTGCCATCGTCTTGGGCAACCAGCTCGGCAAGTGCCGAATCAATTCCAGATTCCGCGTTCGCAACCCCTGGACCATGTGCAGCGAACTCGCTTGGAATCGGACGAATCGCCTCGCGGGGTGGATGGTGGTCATTTTTGGTTTAATCCTCATCCTGGCGGCCTTGGTCCAATTTGCAGGTATTCGAGTGTCCGACAAAGGGATCTTGATTTTCCAAATTAGCTACACGGCAGTCTGGCTCATCACGATCCACGCCTACGCCTATTTTCTCTGGCGAAACGACCCCGCCAAGACTGGGTTCTGTCCACTTGGGTCCAAGAAATCTGCTGAATAAATCGCCGCGAGATTTCCAACGAAAAATTAATCGATCCGCAACCCCCTCGTTCCAAGTGCTGGTAGTACGCTGGAGTGTTAACTGCCGACGGACGGCAAGCCCCTTGGGGCAAATTTGCGCTCCAGGGAATGAAGACCCCAAGCTTTAGCGCTGGTGGTGCATGTTCCAAGAACATCTGTGCTTGGTCGCGTTCGGCGCTGTTGGCGCAGTCAGTCTGTCACTGGCTAATTGGCTTGTGGCAATGTGCCCCTAATCAAAATCGAGGAACCGATTTTTCTTGTTTCATTTTACTCTGGCATCCGGGACATCTGCCGGTGAAATTCTTTTGAGGGCATTGGTGACGTAATTGAGAACCCATTTCTTATGGTCCTTTTGCAATTCAATTTTCAATTGCGGAACTGCGTTCGTAGCGCGCGGGCCCATCTCGCCGAGCGCGATAATCCAATCCCATTTGGAATCCTCGATAGTTCCCGGCATTTCCTGGAGGAGGACCGGTAGCGCGAGGTTAACGTCGGCGTCGATTCTCCAGATGGCGACGGCGGTTTGGCCTCGGAGGTAGGGATTCGGCGCCGCGAGGGCGGTTTTCAGCTCGGGCAATGCGGTAGCGGCGGGCGGGCCGATTCTTCCCAGTGCGTGCGCCGCGGCGGCGCGGAGATTATAACGGGAATTTGTCTGTGACCCGACTCCAACGTCGGCCAGCGCTTTGGTCAAAGCAGGGACCGCGTTCGAAGCGTCGGGTCCCATTTCCTGGAGCGAAATGACGGAGTAGTAACGAACCTTTTCATCTCGGTCCGCTAAAGCATCAATCAATGCGGGTATGCCCTGTTTTGCGGAGGGGGATTGACGGCGCAAGCCTGCAATCCCCCAAGCGGCGGCGCGGCGAACCGTCGGGCTGGGGTCGTTCAGCAGCGCGATAGCGCAGGGCAGGGAGTTGGAGCCGATATACAAGAACATGTTCGCGCCATCCGCTTCCTGAAGGAGCGGTTTAGGTTTTGGAAAGAGCTTTTGCAACAGCCTGGGCAGTTTGGTTTGAAGCCGGGCGTAGTCGGTCCGACAGCGGGAGTCATTGAGCGCCAGATTGCGGACACCATACGGAATGCTGTTCGTGCCGATGGCCTGGAGAGCTTCGCGATAGGAGCCAAGTCTCTCGGCGGAAGCTGTGCTGCCATCATGGCTGCCCGCAGCCCATTGATCTTGCCACTCGGTCAGTTTTTTCCCGTTATAAACAGGCTCAGCCGGCTGACACAAAAAGAAAATAGCGGCACCCAAACCGAGCGCCCCCATAGCGGTGAGGAGTTTTCTCACTTTAGCGGATTGAACACTTGGCGCGGGAATAAGTTGCATTTTACTCTGTTTGCGCGGCTCAGGCTTCACGAACTTTGCACTACCGATTTCTCAGACATGCTCTACGGTCTCGTCATTTCACGGTGGTGACCTGCTTGAGCTTGATCCAGTCGGCGTTGGAAGCTTGAACCCCGCCTTGATACTTCGGGCCGAGGGCGGCCAGGGTTCCGGGATCGCGCAGGCGAAAGATTTCGGAATGGCCATCCGCGAAATTCAAGCTGTAAGCATTGCGATGCCGCGCGGCAGGAAAGCTATCGAAAGGGCGTGAGTTGTCCATCGTGACGTGAAACCAGCCGTCATTCAAAGTCGTTTCGTTTTCGTCGGCCAGGATCCAGGTCTGGGAAGTGGGTGCGCCCGCGAGATCGGCGCCCGTCACAAACGTGCGGAAGGTTGTCCCTTTCTCCTCTGAGACCATGAAGCGGCTGCCCGCCCACGAGTTCATGGAATAACTGCGCACGCGCAGGACCTTGTTGGTGGGGGTTTGATCGGCGGGGCAGCGGTATGTGCCCAATTGCGGCGCGTAAGCAAACAGTTTTCCCGCAACGATGTTGGAGCTGTTGCCCGTATCTGTCGGGAGAGTCATATTGCCCTGCACCCATGTGATTGCGGCATCTTGTGATACGCTGGGAGAGGCCAGGGCCGGAATGTTGGGAACCAATTTCTCGCCATTGTCGGTCGCATACATTTGATAGGCGGCCTCTAATTGGCGGAGATTTTGCAGGCAGGAAACCTCGCGGCTGCTGGCCTTGGCGTTGGAAAGTGCGGGCAATAAAAGCGCCGCCAGAAGCGCGATGATCGCAATGGTGACCAATAGCTCGATGAGCGTAAAGCCGCGCCGGCGGCGTGAGCCGCCTTCCCATTTGAATTTGAAAGTCATGTTGACGGCTTCGCTTCCGCCGCGGATTCCCGCAACTCTTTCATACAACGCCGCGGTGGCGGCGGGAAGTGTGCGTCTGGCCGCACAGGTGTGCTTTTGATTGCGCGGGCGGCGGGCCTGGCCGATACTGGCGCCCTCAGTTGCGCTGCGCATGATTCGGGTCCAACGCATTTTTTCGGCGCTGGCGGCGCTGGCCTGGGCCGCGAACGGTTTTGGCCAGCAGGCTTCGGAGGGGCGCGTTTTCAAGGTGGCGGACGGATTGCCGGACGCTGATTGTCGCTACGTCACGTTCAGTGGCGCAGGCAATGTCATTGTTTCCGGCCTTAACTCTTCCGCTGTGGCTGTCGGCGACGGTTATGGTTGGACGAACTACGCTGTCCCGCAGGCCCAGTCCGCAGGCCGCATTTTCCAAAGCCCCGCCGGACAGCTTTGGAGAGCGGCTTCGAACGGGCTGTGCGACTGGTCGGAGGGCGGCTGGCGTTTTTATCCCGTGACGGAAATTGCCGCACAACGCCGGGCGGCCCCGCGGGCTTCCATGCAGCTGTGCCCCGTGCGCCAGAACGTGACGCTTTTCCTGCTGCCCGAACGCCTGATGGAATTCACCGCCAATCCCACCGGGGCTCCAACCACGCGAGTTTTAGGCGATGTCAAACAAACGAGCCTGGGTCGATTCGATGGCTGGAGTGTCGCGCCGGATGACAGCATCTGGATCGCGGGAGAAAATGGGCTGGCCCATATCCCCGGCCCGAAACGCGCGATCGATGAGCATTCCGTCTGGCGGGAATCTGATTTGCCTGCCACGGCTGGCCAAAACCATCTACGCGCGCCGGTATGCGATGATGCCGGAGGCGTGACGTGTTTGGGCGATGCCGGCCGCATTCTGCATTTTGACGGCGAGCGCTGGACGATATGGAAAACCGGCCGCACGAATTTGATCGCAGCGTGGACCGAGTCCGACGAAGTCATTTGGGCGGCAACCACCGATGCCCTGCTCCGCATGAGAGGGGGGATCGTCACTACCAATGACGAACTGGCGGCGAGCTCCATTTACGATGTCGCGATCGGCGAGCACGGCATGTTCTGGCTGGCGACAAGCGAAGGGCTTTTTTGCCACGCCCCCATGCTCTGGCGCGCGGCGAGTGAGGCGCCGGCTTCATTTGTGTCCGCCATGCAGCCGGAAACTCATTACCGCGCTCTCGCGGCGACGCCGGGGGCTCCCAAAAATGCGTTCGCGTTCTTGGATGGACCGGATGGGAAAACGTGGTGCGCCACGCCGGAAAATGTCTGGTCGTTTGATGGCCGGAACTGGGCCACGGCTCGCGGAAGCTTTGGGCGCATCAACACCATGATGCGCGGCTCCGACGGCAGCGTGTGGGTGGCGGCCCATGACGGGTTGCATCATTTTGCGCGCGGCGCCTGGGTGGATTACGGGCTGGAAGAGGGATTGAGCAGCGCCGTGGTGCGGGATGTGCGGGAAGATGCAACGGGGCAAATCTGGGCGATGACGGCGCGTGGATGGAATGTGCGCCAACCGGCGGCTGATCTTGATCCGCCCCGAGCCGTCGTGCGCGTCCCGGCGGAACGCGATCGCAATATTCTTCAAGGCGAATCGATCATGGTGAGTTTCAGCGGACAGGACAAATGGAACCTCACGCCGCCGGCGCGCCTGCTATTTTCGTGGCGGATGGATGATCGCGATTGGTCGCCCTTCGATGCAGCGACGACCGCGCCGTTCATCGATTTGCCGCCGGGCAAACATTATTTTCAGGTTCGCGCCATGGATCGCAACGGCAACATCGACCCGCAGCCGCCGCGCCTGGAATTCGCCGTCATCCTGCCTTGGTACAAGGAAGTGCGGCTGATTTGGATCGCCGGTTTTGGCGCGGCGGCGGCGCTGTTTTTCGCGGGCCTGGCGTGGAAGCGCCACCGCGATTTGGCGTTAAGTTACATCCAGGTGGAGTTGCAAGTGGCGCAGCGCACGGAAGAATTAAAACTGGCCAATCAGGAGCTGTTGCAAAGCCAAAAAATGAAGGCGCTGGGCGCCCTGGCGGCGGGCATCGCCCACGATTTCAACAACATCCTTTCCATCATCAAAGGCTCGACTCAAATCATCGAGCAGAATATTGACAACCCGCAAAAAATCCGCGCGCGCGCCGAACGCATCAAAACAGTCGTGGACCAGGGCACGGCGGTGGTGCAGGCGCTGCTGGGGTTCAGCCGCAACACCGATGAGTTGACAGAGACCTGCGAGGTCAACGCCGCAGTGGAAAACACGATTCGCCTCCTGGGCGACCGTTTTTTGCGCGAGACGGAAGTGAGGTTTGATCGCGGCGGGCCGCTGCCGGCGGTGCGGGCGTCGGCGGGGTTGCTGCAGCAGATACTGCTGAATTTTATTTTCAACGCCGCCGAATCCATGAGCGCCCGCAAGGAAGTGATTGTGACCACCGCGCCGTGCGCCGAAATGCCGCCCGGCGTGGCGCTTTCCCCCGCGGGCGCCGCGTCGTACGTCTGCATTGCCGTCCGGGATTTTGGCTGCGGCATTGCGCCGGAAATCATGCCCCGGATCTTCGAGCCTTTTTTCACGACGAAAGCGCTCTCCACGCGGCGCGGCACTGGCCTTGGCCTGTCGGTCGCGTACGAGTTGGCCCAGAAACTCAAAGCGGGATTGGCGGTGGAATCAACGCCGGGGCAGGGGAGCGTCTTCACATTGATCCTCCCGGCCGCGCTGACTCCGGCGCCGGCAGCGCAACCCGATTTGCCATGAAGCCCGCCAAGATTCTCATCGTCGAGGACGACGACCTGCAATACGAAATCTACGAGGAGGCGCTCGCGGATTATACGCTGATTCGCGCGACGACCGGCTCCGCGGCGCTGGCCCTGATTCCGCGCGAGGGTCCGCGTCTGCTGATACTGGATCATGTGTTGGACAAAGGGGAGTTGGGCCTGGATTTTTTGCCGGCGTTTAAAGAGCTTGTGCCGCATGTGCCGATCATCATGGTTTCCGGGGCCCTGGACGCGCCGCAACGTTTTCAGGCGCTGCAGGGTCCGCGCCGCGCGCATTTTTGCCTGCCCAAGCCGCTTGATATAGTTGATTTGAAAAAGACGGTGGAAATCGCTTTGACAGAATGCGGCGAGCGCGAAACGCTGCGGCAATTCGAAGCCCTGGAACGCTCCCGGCGCGTCGATGCGGAGGAATTGTTTAGCCGCTCCACCGACCGCCTGAGCCGGCAAACGCGCTTGCGCGAAATGCTGTCCCAGGCCGCGCAGCGCCCAAATATTTCCGAGCTGGCGCGGCAATTCAACGTCGCCCGGCGCACGATCATCCGTGATTTGCAGGAGCTGATTCGGCGTGACGAATTGCCGGCCGCGGTTTATCCGGAATGGGAAAATCCGCCCGAGTAGGATTTGCCGATGCCAAACACCAAAGTCCGCTGGCTCAACCGCACTGTCCTGGGCGTGGCGCTCGCCTCGCTCTTCAGTGATTGGTCGCATGAAATCGCCACGACGGTCCTGCCGGCCTTTCTGGCCAGCATGGGCGTGGCAGCCGCCTGGCTTGGCCTGATCGAAGGCGTGGCGGACGGGCTTTCCAGCTTTGCGAAAATGGGGTCGGGCTACTTCACGGACAAATTGGCGCGGCGCAAGCCCATCGCGGTCGCGGGTTACGTCGTGACCGCGCTGGGCACGGCTTCCTTCGGCTTTGCCACCGCCGCCTGGCATGTGCTGGTGGCGCGATCGGCCGCCTGGCTGGGACGCGGCGTGCGCACGCCGGTGCGCAAAGCGTTGCTGGCGGGCGCGGTCACCCGTGAAACCTACGGACGCGCCTTCGGCTTCGAGCGCATGATGGATACCATCGGCGCGATTGTCGGGCCGGCCACGGCGTTTGCCCTGCTGCCGCTTTTGGGCCATCGCTATCCACGGCTGTTTGCGTTGACATTAATCCCGGGTTTAACGGCCGCATTTTTGATCGCGTTCCTGGTCAAAGAGAAGGAGCGGCTTCCTGTAAAACATATTTCATTCGGGCAACGGCTGCGCTTGCTGCCTGCGGCCTACCGGAAGTTTTTGGCGGCGGCCGGATTGTTCGGGGCGGGCTCTTTTGCCCACAGCATGCTCATTCTTTTGGCGGTGCAGAAATTGACGCCGTCACTGGGAGCGGCCCACGCCGCCACGGCGGCGGTCGGCCTGTATATTTTACACAATATATTTTACGCGTCCATGGCGCTGGCCGGCGGCTGGTTGGGCGATCGGCTGCCGAAGCAGCGCCTTTTGGCGGCGGGATACTTGATGTCGGCCGCCATGGCGGTGTGCGTCATCGTGCTCCCGCCCAGCCTTCCGGCGCTGGCCTTGATTTTTATTTTGGGCGGCACAAGTGTGGCATTTGAGGAGACTTTGGAGGATTCCTTGTGCGCGGAATTGGTGACGGACGAGCAGCACGGCATGGCTTTCGGCTCCCTGGCGGCAGTCAATGGGGCGGGGGATTTTCTTTCGAGCGTGATCGTGGGGGCGTTGTGGACGGCGCTGGGAACGGGCGCCGCCTTTGGCTACAGCGCGGCTCTCTCCGTGGCGGGCGCCATTCTTGTCCTGCGCCTCCGTCCCTCAACCGCGGGCGCTTGAAAATTATTCCGCCCCGGCGACGTGGGCGGCAAAGGCGCACGAGCCTTTCATCATTTCGGGCAACGTGCTTAGGCGGCTGGGCTTGATTAAATAGGCGTTCGCGCCCAACTCGTAGGCCCGGGAGATGTCAATTAAACGCGTGGAGGCGGAAAGCACATAAATCATCGTGCCGCGCAACGCGGGATTCTGGCGCGCTCCGGTCAGGACGTCGAAGCCATTTTTCTTCGGCATATTGAGGTCCAGGAAGACCACCGCCGGCATGGGAAAACGCCGCCGGTCGCCGTACTCGCCTTCCCCCTGCAAGTAGCACAGCGCCTGTTCGCCGTCCGTCACCACTTGCAATGGATTGCAGACGTTGGCCTTTTCAAAGCTGCGGC
>DASZMX010000094.1:0-25590 GCA_035551475.1 Verrucomicrobiia bacterium | reverse complement strand
AAAGCGTACGGGAAATGCGACCCGTCCGGGCGCAACCAGCTCGATTTATGCGCCATCACGGGCATAGAAGTATTGCGCGCCTACAAATTGACCGGCAACCCGCGCTACCTGCAAATGGCGCAGCATTGGGGCGATGTGATTGCGGCCAAATGCCAGTTCGCGCATCCCGATCTTTCGCCGTGGAACCGGTATGTCGATCCCTCGGTGGTCGGCTGGTCGGATGTCCTCACCGGGACGACCGCGATCATCGTCGATTTTCTGGATGACCTGATCAAGGTCGGCCACACGGGCGCGGACGACTCCATCATCAAGGCGCGTGACGCCGGGCGCCGGTTTTTGAATGAGCGCATGCTGCCGAACTGGTGGGTGACCGACACCTGGGGACGCACCTACTGGGATTGGGACAACCCGATGATGTGCGGCATGGTTTCCATGTGCGCCGATCATTTCATGAAGTATCCGCTGGCCTATCCGACCTGGAAGACCGACCTGCGCAACATGCTGTCGCTCGTGTGGAATCGCAACGGCGCCGACCCCAAATCGTTTGGCGACGTTTACAATGGCGCGTGGGCTTTTCCCGAATCGGCGGTGTGCTGCGGCACGTCTCTTTCCTACAATCAATATACCGCCGGGCCCACCTTGCTGCGCTACGGCGCGCTGGCGCATGACGATTGGGCCACGGAAATCGGCCGCCGCATGATGATCATGGCCACCTATGACAGTCAAGAGAACGGCGTGGTCAAGGATGGGTTGTTCGGCGACCAGGTGGCCACCGGCGAATGGTCGAACCTCGCGCATCCGTGGCCGCTCTGCCAGGTGATGGAAGCCATGGCGTGGCTGCCGGAATCGTTCGCGCCCAATCGCGAGAACCACATCGTCCGCTCCACCTCGGTGGTGCAGGACGTGAGCTACGAAAAAGGCCGCATTGCCTATCGCACGTTCGACGCCCCCGCAGAAACGGAAGAGGCGCTGCGGCTCGCTTTTCGTCCGACGTCGGTTCTGGCTGATAACGCGCCGCTGGGCGAAGTTCCGCATCTGGAAAACAACGGTTACGCGCTCCAACCTTTGTCCAACGGCGATTGCCTCGTTTACGTCCGGCATGACGGCCATACCTCGATCGTGATCGCAGGCGAAGATCCGCAACAAGTCGCCGACGATACGCAATTCAAAATGGCGGGCGCCTGGAAGACCTTCGAGGAGGCTGCGGCGTTCGGCGGTTCGTTCCAAGCCTCGACCGAGCGCGGCGCCACCATGACCTTTCCGTTTAGCGGCAACCAGGTCCGATTACTCGGCGAAGTCTGGCCCAACGGCGGTTGGGCTGACGCTTACATCGACGGCGTGAAGGAGCCAACCATTGTCGAATTCTGGAATCCCGCCAAGCGCCATCGCCAGCCCGTTTTCGCCAAAAAGGGCCTGACCAACGGGCCGCACGAATTGCAGCTGGTGGTGCGCGGCGAGAAAAATCCACTCTCGGGCGGCGTGCATGTGGCGGTCGACGGCGCGCAATTCTCGGACGCCACGGGTGACGCCGGTTACGGCGCGGGCGGCGGCCCGCGCACGGCGCAACGCCTCATCTTCGGCTACACCGGACGCGGCGAGTATGTGGATAAGGACGGCCAGGCGTGGCGGCCCGGCACGGAATTTGTCACCCGCACCGGCTTCGGCGTGGACACCGTGGCGCGCACCTGGTGGATCAACCGCCGCAGCATGTATATCGGCGGAGCGCGGGACGAGGAGATTTATCGCTACGGCATCCATGCGCCGGATTTTTGTGTCAATCTTACAGTGGCGCCGGGATCGTACCTCGTGAAATTGCATTGGGCGGACACGCCGGAAACAGCGTGGGTCGAGCGCGAAGGCGATTGGAAAACCATCACGCGGCCAACCACGGTGGCGATCAATGGCCAAACTGTCGTGGAGAAATTGAACGTGCGGGACGAGGTGGGGACCTTCAAGGCTTACGACAAGGAGTTCCCGGCGGAGGCGAAGAATGGAGTCATTGCGGTGCATTTTCATGCCGCGACCGCGGGGCACGATGCCATGATTCAGGCCTTGGAGATTCTGCCGCTGAACGTAAAATAGGAGCATGCGACATTTCCTTTCACGGATGCTCCGCGCCGGGGTTGCGCTGCTGCTGGCCGGGGCCGCCTCCGGCCAAACGATCACCAACGTGGTGGACGGGTTTGACCCGGCCGGCATCCGAGGCAGCTCCTACAGCGGCGGCCAGATTGGCGCGATTTGGATGAACTGGTTCGGGGACGCTTTTCGCTCGGTGACGTGGGACAGCGCGGCGGATGCGAACGGCAACGCCGGTTCAGGCTCCATGAAAATCACGGCGAATTTCGACGGCGCCGGCGCCACGCCCAATCAATTTGAAGTGTACGACGGCTTGAATGGAATCGTGCCCGGACTGAACGGCTCGCAATTCACCAATTTTCAATGCGACGTCCGCTTTGCCTCCGGCTCGGCGACTTCGCCGGCGGGCGCGACGCCCGTCTTCGGGCATTTGGAATTCGGCGCGCATAACGGGTTCAGCCAGGATTATTTTGGCAGCATCGACGTTCCCGCCAGCAACACCAATTGGGTGCATGTGAGCATTCCGCTCAACGCGGCAGCCGACCCGAACCTGACGAATATCACCGATGTGCTGATTCACATTTACGGCCCGTACTATTCGCCGGGCTTGAGCGGCGCGATGACGCTGTGGGTGGACAATATCAAATTCGTCGGCGCGGCGCCCGTGCCGACCAATTGCGTGGTGGCGTGGACGAATGTGTTTCAACGCATCGATGGATTTGGCGCGTCGTCGGCCTTCGATAGCTCGTGGACGGCGGCGCAGGCGGACATGTTTTTCTCGACCAATACGGGCATCGGCCTCTCGCTGCTCCGCAGCCGCATCGCCCCGGACGGCACGACCGTCGAAGCGGGCATCATGCAAATGGCGCGCGATCGCGGCGCCAAAATTTGGAGCGCGCCGTGGAGTCCTCCCGCCGCCTTTAAAGATTCGCACACGGTCAACGGCGGCAATTTTCTCTCCGCCTCCAATCAAGCCTACGCCAATCAATTGGCGCATTATGTCCAGACCATGAAATCGACGTATCAGGTCGATGTCACCGCGCTCTCGGTGCAAAACGAGCCGGATTTCAACACAACGAATTACGAATCCTGCATTTGGACGGGGCAGCAAATTCACGACTTTGTGCCTTATCTCTACCGCGCGCTGTCCAACGCCGGCGTTCCCTCCACGAAAATCCTGATCGCGGAATCGGATCATTGGAGCTTCGATCTCACGGCCAATTCCATCAACGATCCCGTCACTTCGAACATGGTCGGGGTGCTGGCGGCGCACGATTACGATTACACCGTCGCGCCAGTCAATAATGGCGGCAAGCCGCTCTGGGAAACCGAGGTGTCCACCTATGAGAATTTCGACGGCAGCATCGCCAACGGGCTTTATTGGGCGGGGCAAATTCACACCTTTCTGACCTACGCGCAGGTCAACGCCTGGCATTTCTGGTGGCTCAGCCCGTATCCGACGGACAACGAGAGCCTGGTGAACAACGCCGGCCAGCCGGCCAAGCGCATGTATGTGCTGGGCCAATACAGCCGCTTCGTGCGCCCCGGTTTTTATCGCATTGGTGTAGTCAACAATTCCGCCACGTCGATCAGCGCGTTCAAGGACCCGGCCTCAGGCCGTTTCGCGATCGTGGCCATCAATTCCGGCGCGACCGACCTGGCGCAAACCTTCAATCTCGCCGCCTTCACCGCCACGAGCGTCACGCCGTGGGTCACCTCGGCTTCGCTTTCGCTGGCCAGCCAGCCGGCTGTGGCGATCACCAACGCGGCCTTCGCCTACACGCTGCCCGCGTCGAGCGTGGTCACGTTTGTGGGCCAGGCGCAGCCGCGCACGCCCACCTTGGCCGTCAGCGTGGCGGGCTCGCAGATAGGCCTGACGCTCGGGGGGCCCGGCGGAGCCTACACGCTGTCGTCTTCGACAAATTTAATTGACTGGGAGCCGCTGCTCGTCACCAATCCGCCGGTTTCGCCCATTACTTATTTCCAGCCGCTTTCCACTGTCACTCATTTTTACCGGCTCGCCCTGGGCCAATGAAATACCCATGAAAAACATGCGACACATCCTTCTCGCGCTGGCTGTCTCCAGCGCCACCGTCCTGGCGCAACTGGACACCGGCAATCCGCTGGCCGGACTCGCGCAGCTCAAAGATTTCCAAACCAAACGGGTCTCCTCGTCCGACCCCAATTGGACGAACGGCAACGGCGATTGCCGCTGGATCAGGCCAGGCGGCACGCTGACACTCGCGCAGCTCGAGGGCCCCGGCCAGATCGTCCACATCTGGTTCACCATCGCGCACAATGCGCCGTATTACTCGCGCTTGATCACGCTCAAGATGTATTGGGACGACGAAAAAGACCCGAGCGTCGAATGCCCCGTCGGCGATTTTTTCGGCATCGGCAACGGCGTCGATAAAGCCTTCACCTCGCTGCCGGTGCGCGTCAGCTCCGATGGCAAGGGCCGCAACTGCTATTGGCCGATGCCATTCCACAAATCCGCGCGCATCGAGGTGGTCAACGAAAGCTCGCTGCCGTGCAACGCCTTTTACTATTATATTGACTGGCAAAAGCTGCCGGCGCTGCCCGCCGACACCGCGCTTTTCCACGCCATGTACCGCCAGGAATATCCGTGCGTCATGGGCCGCAATTATCTCATCGCCGACCTCGAGGGGCGCGGCCATTACGTCGGCACCGTGCAAAGCGTCTGCCTCTCCTCGCCCGGCTGGTACGGCGAGGGCGACGATTTCTTTTTTATTGACGGTGAGAAGGAGCCCAGCCTGCGCGGCACGGGCACGGAGGATTATTTCTGCGACGGGTGGGGTTTCCGCGAGCAATCCGGGCCGTTTTACGGCACGCCGCTCTGGGAAGGCTACGACACGGGCGATCGCGGCAGCGCCTACCGCTGGCACATTCCTGATCCGGTGAATTTCCAAAAATCATTGCGCCTGGAAATCGAGCACAAGGGCGGACAGGATTTTCCGGATGGCACGGGCACGGGATTCATCGAGCGCGATGACCTTATGTCGAGTGTGGCGTTTTGGTACCAGATTGAGCCGCACAAACCGTGGCCGGCGATTCCACCGGGGCCGCAACGCCTGCCGTTCCACGACGAAACGTTCCTTAAAGGCCACGAGGCCGTTGCCGACGCGCATCATTCCGACGCGCCAGTCGAAATTCAAAACCTCGGCGATGTCACCGATGGCAAACAACTCTGGTTCCGCCCCACCGACGACAAGGGCTGGCTGGAGGTTTCCTTCAACGTGGCGACCAACCGCACCGGAGAACTCAGCGCCAAAATGGTGCATTCGTGGGATTACGGGATTTACAAGGTCCTGCTCGACGGAAAACAAATCGCGCAACTCGACCTCTACGACGCCGAAGTCAGCCCCACCACCGACAAGCTCGGGCGGCAGACGCTGACCGCCGGGCCGCATACCCTGCGCTTTGAGTGCGCCGGAAAATCGCCGCGTTCCGCCGGTTACTTTCTCGGGTTTGACGCGCTCGTGGCGCGCATTCCCGTGTATAGCCGCCCGCGCAGCGTCGATCTGCGCACCCTGCAAAAACACGACGCGCCTTAAGCCCGGTCCGGCTGCGCGCGCTTGCGGAACTTTCCGGGCGTAATCCCGAGCTTGCGGGTGAAAACGGTGTGCAAATACTCGCCGTATTTGAAGCCCGTCCGCCCGGCGATTTCGTCCAGGCTCCAGTCGGTGTCTGTCAAGAATTGTTTCACGCGTTCCAGGCGGAGCCGCAACGCTTCGGCCTTGGGCGTGCGCCCGACCTGGCGCGCAAACCGGCGTTCAAACACCCGCCGCGACATTCCGGCCGCCCGCGCCGCCTCATTCATGGTAATGCGGTCAAAGGCGCGCTCGCGAATAAAACGCAAGCCCGCCGCCAGCCGCCGGTCTTCCATCGCCAGCACCTCCGTGGAGCGGCGCGTGACGATGCCCAGCGGCGGAATGAGCGCGGGATTTTTCGACGGCGCCTGTCCTTCCATCATGCGTTGCAGCAGCGCGGCGGCTTCGTAGCCGATGCGCAAGGTGTCCGGCGCCACGCTGGTCAGCGGCGGATCAGAGAGCTCGCAGAGCGTTTCGTCGTTGTCCACGCCGATCACCGCCACCTCCTCCGGCGCGATCAATTCCGCGCGCAGGCAAAGGTTCAACACCTGCTGCCCGCGGATGTCGTTGCAGGCCATGATGCCCACGGGCTTGGGCAGAGCCTTCAGCCACGCGAGCAGATTTTCCTGGAACAGCAGGCCGCGCTTCTCCAGTTGAATCGTCTCGCCCTTCCCGCGCGCTTGCGGGGGATTATAGATATGACACCCAAACCCCGCGCGCGCCAGCCGTTCCCGATACCATTGACGCCGTTTGTCGGAATAATTCGCCCCGGCAAATCCGCAAAACGCGAACTCCCGAAATCCGCGATCCATCAGATGCTCCGCCGCCAGCTCCGCGACTTTCCGGTCATCGGTGTCCAGCAGCGGAAAATCAAATCCCGTCACCGTCCCGCGCAAGTCCACCGCGGGCACGCCGAGCCGCCGGATCAGCCGCGCCATCTCCGGCGTCTCCACCCGCGCGATCACGCCGTCGCCGTCCCAATTCTTCAACCACGCGGGCGGGCCGTCGGTCCAGCGCCACTCCTCGCTTTGCACGGACCAGTCGTGCCGCTGCCGCACAAACTTCGCCACCCCCAGGAATAAACCCCGCCCGTACCCTCGCGAAGACTCGATCAGGAGGGCCACACGGCGGCGCGGTTTGCGGAACGCCGGCAGGCGCGTTGGCATCATTTTCCTAAAATCGCCCGGCGCCGCAAAACCTCAATAAAAAAAGCGCGAAGACTCAATGACACGCCTGCCTCCCCGCCGCACCATGCCTGCGCATCGGTTCGCTCTATGAATAAGTCCAAAGCAAATTCCCCGCTCCCTCCGCAACACGTTTATCTCGTCGCCAGCGGCGATCTCCGCCTTTCCGCCAATCAAAAATGCTGGGAGGCCCAGGCCGCGATGGAAGCCGCGCTCATCAAATCCCTCCGCGCCGAAGGCTGGACGGTCGTGCGGGCCCATCCCTACGACGCCAAAAAGAAGCACGGTTTTATTGATTCACAGAAGATGGGCATGGAAGTTTTTCGCCGCCTCGACCCGGCCGCGCCCGTCATTGTGGCGGAGGCGGTCTGGCAATACAGCCATCATGTCCTCGCCGGGCTCTGGACCCATCGCGGCCCCATTCTCACCGTGGCCAATTGGAGCGGCACATGGCCCGGTTTGGTCGGAATGCTCAATTTGAACGGCTCGCTCACCAAGGGCGG
Source organism: Verrucomicrobiia bacterium (assembly GCA_035551475.1). GTDB lineage: Bacteria > Verrucomicrobiota > Verrucomicrobiia > Limisphaerales > Palsa-1400 > DASZMX01. Next base: position 18,216 of record DASZMX010000094.1, on the reverse strand, counting down.
CATCGCCTACAGCACGCTTTGGAGCGAGGATTTCACCGACGCCTTTTTTCGCGACGGCCTCCGCCAATGGCTCGCCACCGGCGCGGTCAGCCACGACCAAAGCCATGTGCGCGATCTGCGCCTCCTGAAATTGCCTGCCGCCGAACAGCGCGAGGCCCGCAACTTCGCCCAGGAATTCAAGCGCGAGAAAGCCATCATGGGCATTTTCGATGAAGGCTGCATGGGCATGTTCAACGCCATTATTCCGGACGACCTTTTGCACGCCACCGGCGTCTTCAAGGAGCGCCTCAGCCAGAGCGCCCTTTACGCCGCCGCGCGTGAAGTCAGCGACGCCGAAGCGCGCGCCGCGCTCGATTGGCTGCTCAAAAAAGGCATGAGCTTTCATTGGGGAACCAACGAGGAAACCGAACTGACCGAGGCCCAAACGTTGCAACAATGCAAAATGTACATCGCGGCCGTCCGCCTCGCGGCGGATTTTGGCTGCGCCGCCATCGGCATCCAATATCAGCAAGGCTTGAAAGACCTCGCCCCCGCCAGCGACCTGGTGGAGGGCCTGCTCAACAATGTGGACCGTCCGCCTGTCAAATGCTTGACAACAGGGCGCGAGCTTTTTGCGGGCGAGGCGTTGCCGCATTTCAATGAGGTGGACGAATGCGCCGGGCTCGACGGCCTGCTCACGTATCGTTTGTGGCGCCAGCTCGGTTTCGCCCCGGAAAACACTTTGCATGATCTCCGTTGGGGCCAGCATTTCAAAGGCGCGGGAGTCAACGATTACGTTTGGGTGCTGCTGATTTCCGGCGCGGTGCCTCCGGCCCATCTCATCGGCGGCTACAAAGGCGCCAGCAGTTTGCGCCAGCCCCCCATGTATTTCCGCTTGGGCGGCGGCACGATCAAGGGCGTTTCCAAGCCGGGCTTTTTTGTCTGGAGCCGCATTTTCGTCATGGAAGGCAAGCTTCATTGCGACCTCGGCGTGGGCGAGGTGGTCACGCTGCCGGAGAAGGAAACCGAGCGCCGCTGGAAAGAAACGACGCCGCAATGGCCGATCATGCACGCGGTCTTCGACGGCATCGACCGCGATCAAATGATGGCCCGCCACAAAGCCAATCACATCCAGGTCGTGTACGCGCCGAGCCGCAAACAAGCCCACCGCGCCTGCCGTCTCAAAGCCCTCATGCTGGCCGAACTGGGCTTGGAAACGCACCTTTGCGGCAACGTCGATCTCGCCTGATTTCTCATGTAGAGTGTTTTAACGACATGACGTCGGCCCTTCCCGGCGCCAGACTCCGGCCATCAACACGTCCGCTCCACGCCGCGCCGCCTTTACGCTGATCGAGTTGCTCGTCGTCATCGCCATCATTGCGATCCTGGCGGCGATGCTGCTGCCCGCCCTTGCCGCGGCGAAGGACAACGCCCTCCGCACGACCTGCCTCGGCAACATGAAACAAATGGGTTTGGCCATGCGCATGTATGCCGATGACAACGGCGATAATTTTGCGTTCTGCAATTGGGACGGCGGCAGCGTCCTCGTCCCGCGCAGCCCCGGCTGGCTTTACACGCCGTCCGGCACCATTCCCGATCCCACGAGCGCCGCTTACTCCAATAACATTCCCGCGGCCTATGCCGGCGGCGCGTGGTTCACCTACATTCGCAACCCGAAGAATTATCTGTGCCCCAAAGATCTGACGGTCAACGCGCGCGACTACAAATATCGCCCGGACAAGCTCTCCACCTACCTGATGAATGGCGCGCCCAACGGCTTTTCCTCCCCCGCCATTTTTCGCACCTGCAAAATCGTCCAGATTTGGTCCTCCGCCTGTTACCTGTTATGGGAGCCGGATTGCACCCTCAAGCCCAGCTACCCCACGCCGGCCAATGGCGATTACAACGACGGCTCCAATTATCCCGACACCACCGAAGGCATCGGCCGCCTGCACAATAAAAATGGCGGCCAAATTCTCGCCATCGACGGCCACGTCCAATTCATCACCCGCCAGCAATTCGCGGCCCAAGCCACGCCCTTTCCCGCGCCCGCCAACGCCCGCAAAAGCCTCCTCTGGTGGAGCCCCTTCCAGCCCAACGGCCACGGCCCCAGTGAATAATTCGCGGCGCTTTTCGCCCCGCCGGCAAGCGGCGCATTGACACGTTTTTCTCGCCCTCTATATTCAAGAGACTCTTTTTGTCCGATTTAAATTCGCGATGCAAATTACACGCGCAGCCGAATACGGGGTTTTGGGAATGATGCGCCTGGCACGTTTGCGCGACGGGGCCACCGCCATGATCGACGAAATCAGCCGCACGGAAAAAATTCCCAAAAGCTTCCTCGGCAAAATTTTTCAGGAGCTGGGGCGCGCCGGACTGGTGCGCTCCATCCGCGGGGCGCGCGGGGGCTTCGCGCTCGCCCGGGACGCCTCCGCCATCACGGTTCTGGAAGTCATTGAAGCCATCGAGGGCAAAATTGTTTTCCAGCGCTGCCGCCTGGACAAGCCGGATTGCGAGCATGTCGGCGGCTGCGCGCTCTGCGGCCTGTTCGAGCGCGCCCAGGACGGCGTGAAGGACGCGCTCACCGGCACGACCTTGCGGGATTTAATCCGGCAACAGGACCGGGTGGACGCGCTGCCGCGCGCGCATTAAGCGCAGCGCATTTCCAATCACCACCAGGTCGGACAAACCCATCGTCGCCGCGCACAGGATCGGGCTCAAAAATCCCAGCGCCGCCAGCGGCACCGCGGCGGCATTATAGAAGAACGCCCAGAACAAATTTTGCTTGATGGTGCGCAGCGTCGCCCGCGCCAGGGCAATCGCCTCGGGAATGGCTTGGATGTCCGATTGCAGCAGCACCAGGTCCGCCGCCTCGCCCGCCACGTCGCTCGCCCGGCTGACCGCCACGCCCAAATCCGCCTGCTCCAACGCCGGGGCGTCGTTAATGCCATCGCCCACGAAGGCCACGCGCTCGCCTTGTTCCTGTAATTGACGCACGAGTCCGGCTTTTTCCTCCGGGCGCACGCCGGCCGAAACTTCCTCCGGCTGCAAGCCCAATTGCGCCGCGATGACGAGCGCCGCCGCGCGTTGATCGCCGGTGATCATGCGCACTTTCAGGCCTTGCCGGCGAAATTGCGCCACCACATCCGCCGCGCCGGGTTTGAGCGCATCGCGCAAGGTGAATAATCCCGCCAGCCGCGAACCGACCGCCAAACCGACCGTGCCCTCGCCGGAAATTTCCACACCGGCCGCGCGCAGCCACGTCAACGATCCCAGGCGCATCGTCACGCCGTCCAACTGCGCCTCCACGCCGCCCCCGGCGATTTCCCGCCAGTTCTGCCAGGGGCGCGTTTCCGGCGACAATTTCGCGATGGCCTGGCTCAACGGATGCGACGAACCGCGCGCCAGCGCCGCAGCCAGAGGCCGCGCATCCTCGCCCAAACTTTTCGCCTCGGCGACTTCCGGCCGGCCGACCGTGAGGGTGCCGGTTTTGTCAAATACAATACAGGTGAGCTTCCCGGCCTTTTCCAGGGCCGCGCCATCGCGGATCAAGATGCCGCGCCGCGCCCCGGCGTTGGCGCCCGCCATGATGGCAATCGGCGTGGCCAAGCCCATCGCGCACGGGCATGCCACCACCAGCACCGCGACGGCGGCGATGAGCGCGCTCGACGGGATCGGCGCCATCCACAGAAAATGTTCGAGCGCCGTGTGCGCGCGCGCCGCGGCTTGCGGCGCCAGGGCCCACCACAAACCCGCCGCCAACGCCACCGTGACCACGATCGGCACGAAGACGTTGCTCACCCGGTCGGCCAGACGCTGGATGTCGGCGCGGCTGTTTTGCGCCCGCTGCACCGCGGCGATAATGCGCGCCATTGCGGTGGTTTCGCCTGTGGCGGTCACCGTCACCAGCACATGCCCATTGCGATTGATGGTGCCGGCGTAAATCTCCGCGCCCGGCGCTTTTTCCACGGGCAACGATTCGCCCGTCAGCATGGCTTCATCGAAACTGCCCGCGCCTTCCTGGACTTTTCCATCCGCCGCCGCGCGGTCGCCCGGGCGCAGAACCAGGACCTCGCCGGCGCGCACTTGCGCGACCGGGATTTCGGTTTCGGAGCCGTCGGGATTTTTGCGGCGCGCGGTGGGCGGCGCGAGGGCGAAGAGCGCGCGCAACGATTTTTCGGCCTGCACGCTGGCGCGGGCTTCCATCCAATGGCCGACGCTGATCAACGTGATAATCGCCGCCGCCTCCATAAAATACGAATGCCCCGCCTGCCCGGCCAGCAACGCCCAAACGCTGTAGCCAAACGCCGCCGTCGATCCGAGCGCCACGAGCGTGTCCATATTGGAGCCGCCGGTCTTCAGCTGACGCCACGCCCCCCGATAAAAGCGCGCGCCTGAAATCACCTGCACCGGCAGGGCCAGCCCAAACGCCACCCACTGAAACCAGCGCGTCATGCCGAGTCCGAAGGCCCATTCCCCCACCATCAACGGCGCCGTGCACGCCACCCCGAGAATCACGCTGCGCCGCCAGCCGGCATCGCTGTGCTGATGCGCCTCAGCCTCCTCAGCCAGCGGTTGCGCCTCGTATCCAGCCGCCTTCACCGCCGCGAGCAAATCGCCCAGCCGTCCTGCGCCATCCGCCTTCCACTTGACAGCCGCCCGCCCTTCGCCGAGCGAAACCTCCGCTGCCGCCACGCCCGGCACGCTTTGCAACGCCTCCGTCACATGCCGCGCGCAGTTCGAGCAATTCATCCCGGACACCGCCAATCTCGTGGACGCCAAGTTCACTTGATAGAACATACCAGAAAAGCCGAAGCCTGTAAAAATCTGGAACTCAGGAAATCAGGAATCTGAATTTCAAAACCTTTTTCCGCAGCTCCGGCGAAGCTGTGCTTAGGCCTCGGAAAGTTTTTTTCCTGAGTTTCTGAGTTCCAGATTTTCCCTTTCCGGCCGGGGCGCTTGTCAACGCTGCCGCGCGGCGGTACATTTCCCAATGGATTCGGGAAATCCGCACATCGTTGTCCTCGGCGCCGGGTTCGGGGGGTTGACATTTTGCGAGAGCTTTCGCGGGAACGCGCGCGTCACCCTGGTGGACCGGCAGAACCATCATTTATTCCAGCCCTTGCTTTATCAGGTGGCCTCCGCCGGTCTTTCCGCGGTCGATATCGCGCAGCCGGTGCGCAGCATCCTGGCCGACCGCAAGAACGTCAACGTCCTGATGGATGACGTCGTCGATTTCAAATTGGATCAGCGCCAGGTCGTGCTGAAGAAAAACACGCTGACCTACGATTATCTCGTCGTGGCCCTCGGCGGGCGCACGAGCTACTTCGGCCATCCGGAATGGGAAAAATGCGCGCCCGGCCTCAAGTCGCTCGATGACGCGCTGCGGATTCGCCGGGAAATTTTGCTGGCGTTCGAGAAAGCGGAGGACGAGCACGACGCGGAACGGATCAAACAATTATTGACAATCGTGGTGGTGGGCGGCGGGCCGACGGGCGTGGAATTGGCGGGCGCTTTTGCCGAGCTGGCGCGTTTCGTTTTGAAGCGCGATTTCCGCCATATCGATCCGCGCAAAGCGCGCGTCATCCTCATTGAGGCGGCGCCGCGCGTTCTCGCGCACATGCCCGAGGATTTGTCGGGGAAGGCGCGCCAGCAATTGGAGCATCTCGGCGTGGAAGTGCGCACCGGAGCGCGCGTGGCCGAGATTTCGCCGGGTTGCGTGCGGCTGGAAAAGGGGGAAATTCGCGCGGAGAACATTATCTGGGCGGCGGGTGTCGGCGCTTCGCCGTTGGGCGCCAAGCTGGGCGTGCCGCTGGACCGCGCCGGACGCGTGCAGGTGGGGCCCGATCTCGCGCTCCCGCAACGGCCGGAGGTTTTCGTGATCGGCGACATGGCGGAGGTGACGGATGCCGATGGAAAGAAAGTGCCGGGAGTATCTCCGGCGGCAATGCAAATGGCGCGCTATGTCAGCGGCTTGATTGAGGCTGATTTGGCGGGGCCCAAAAAATCGCGCGCGCCGTTTCGCTATTGGGACAAGGGGACGCTGGCCACGATCGGCCGCTCGGCGGGCGTGGCGCAAGTCGGCAAATTGCATTTGACAGGAAGGCTCGCCTGGCTCATGTGGCTGGGGGTGCACTTGATTTTTCTGATTGGTTTCCGCAATAAGATCTCCGTGCTCCTGCAATGGGCTTATTCGTATTTCGCCTACAAGCGCGGCGCGCGCATCATCACCGGGCTGCATGACGAATAAGTTCTATCAACCCGGCGCGCAACGGGCGGAGAAAGTAAATGACCTCTTCGCCGCCGTGGCGCCGCGCTACGATTTGATCAACGATTGGCAAAGCCTCGGCTGGCATCGCTGGTGGAAACGCGCGTTGATCGCCGCCGCGGCGGTGCAACCCGGCGACCGCGCGCTGGATGTCTGTTGCGGCACGGGCGATCTCGCGGTTCGTTTGGAACGGGCCGGAGCCGAAGTCACCGGCCTGGATTTCAGCGCGGCGATGCTGGCCATCGCGCGTCCCCGCTCCTCCGGCATTCAATGGATCGAAGGCGACGCCCTGCGCCTGCCGTTCGCGGACCAAACCTTCGATGTCGTCACGGTCGGTTATGGCTTGCGCAATCTTGCCAATTGGGAAGTTGGACTGGCGGAAATGTGGCGCGTGGCGCGGCCTGGCGGTCGATTGCTCGTCCTGGATTTCGGCAAACCAGACCAAGCGCTCTGGCGGGCCATTTATTTTGGCTATTTGCGACGCGTCGTGCCGCTTTTCGGGCGCGTCTTCTGTCATGACGCGGCGACGCACGCCTACATCCTGGAGTCGTTGCGGCATTATCCCGCGCAACGCGGCGTGGCCGCGAAACTCACGGCCCTCGGCGGCGGCGATGTCAAGACGAGGAATTTCCTCGGCGGCGCCATGAGCCTGAGCGTGGCGCGCAAACCTTAAAAATCCAGATCATCCAGCGCTCGCCGCTCTTTCTTGGTCGGCCGGCCCGCGCCTTTCGGGCGCAAGGCGAGCGGGCGAAAGTCCGGCTCGCGCCGTTTCTCGTATTCGGACGGGGGCGTCAAATCCTCCACATATTGCCTGGCCGCCGCCGCGCCGACCCGCTTTTCCAAAAGCTGGAGGACCTTGAGCGTGCGAGTGATTTCGTATTGCTTGACAGAAATGATTTCGCCCACTTTGACATCGCGCGCGGGCTTGACGGGCTGGCCGGCGACCGTCACCCGGCCGAGGCGGCAGGCTTCCGCGGCCTGGCTCCGGGTCTTGCACGCGCGGACGGCCCACAGCCACTTGTCGATGCGCACTGGCGTCTCACTCATGCCTTTACTCTGCCTCACCGCGCGCGCGAAGACGATCTGGGAAAACGCGCTTGCCGCCCTCCGCCGAAGCCGATAATTTGCCGGGCAAAGGATCGCATCCCATGACATCGAATTTGGAAGTATTGTTTACACCGGCGGAGTTTGGCGCGTTGAAAGGCCGTGATTTGTCGCAAACGGTCTGCGTGGTGATCGACGCCTTGCGCGCCACCTCGTCCATGCTCACCGCGTTCGCCAATGGCGCCACCCGCATTTTTCCTGTCAAAGAAATTGCCGACGCCCTCGAGCGCAAACGCACGCATCCGGAGGCCCTCCTCGCCGGGGAGCGCGACGGCGTGTTGATCAAGGCCTGGCAGACCGGCAGCGTGGATTTCGATCTCGGCAATTCCCCCCGCGAATTCGGCGTCGAGCGCGTGTCCGGCATGGAAATCATCATGACCACCACCAATGGGACGCGCGCCCTGCAAGCCTGCGCCGGCGCCGGCACAGTTCTGGTCTGCGCCGCATTGAACCTTGGCGCCGTGTCCCGCTGGATTCAACTGACGCGGCCCCAACAACTCCTGATCGTCTGCGCGGGCACTTACGAAGAAGCGGCCTATGAAGACACGCTCGTTGCCGGCGCCCTTTGCGAATTGCTCTGGCCGCAATTCCGCTCCTCGCAGATTTCTGATTCCGCCGCCATCGCCCGCAATCTTTATCTCACTTCGGGCGGCGACTTCATCGCCGCCATGGAGCACTCCAAGAACGCCCGCCGCCTGCTCGCCAACGAAGCGTTGCGCGACGACGTGGAATTCGCCATGGCCCGCGACGTCCTGAATTTCACCGCCGAATTCCACGGCGCCGCGGTTGAGCGCATTTAAGCGCGCTCGCCCTAGGGTCGGGTCACTTCCACGCGCAGGAAGCGGGAGAGGTGGCCGGGCACGCCCGCGAGGTCGCGCACGGTCACGGTTTCGTTGGGGGCGCCGGCGCGGGCGATTTCCTGGGCTTGTTGTGTCAAGACTATGTTTGTGCCGGAGTAAGTGGCGATGTCGGACCACGGGCCCAGATTGCTCGAGCCTTGCACGTGATAGGTGACGCCGGTTTCGGCGGGGCGGCGCGTGAAGCTGATTTGGAAATAGTTGGTCTGCTGCTGTACGGCCAGGCTGGGCGTCACGGTCACATTGGTTTTCCAGTAGTTGAGCAAGGTGATCAACGCCAGCGGCGTGTTCGTGGGCGCGGGACGGCCGGCCTGGTCGGTTTCATTGATGCCGTGGCAACTGGTGCAGGAACGAATTTCGCCCGCGGCAAACGTCAGCCAATAACGCTCGCGCACGACGCCCGTGCCGTTGGTGTCGGTCAATTGCCAGGAGAGCGCGCGGCGCGCCGGGACGATGGCCGCGCTGGAGCCGTCCGGCCCGAGCCGCACGCTGGCCAGCGGCGCTTGCGGCGCAACCGGGTTGTCCACCGCTGGCTCGTGCAAATATTGCGCGAGCACGCGGCGCCCTTCGTGAGGCGTGTTGGTGTTGCCGTAGTTGAATGAGCGCAATTGGTCGGCCTGGAAGATTTGCAGGAAACCGATGTCATACACTTTGCCCGGCGAGCCAATGGTTTGATGCGTCGTGCCGGCAATTTTCAAATTGTAGGGCTGCAAACGATCGGCGTGGTCGCGCGTCGTGACATCGCGGCTGACGATCAGCGCCAGCTCGTGTGTGGCCAGGTATTCCTTAAACTTGGTGACATCGACGTCCGCCGCGGCAAACGCCGCCAGTTCCGGCGCGGCAATCGGCACCGAAAACGGCGTGGGGCGCGGGCGCGCGATGACTTCCACCGGATCCAGCTCCCACAGGAGGTTCGTTTGCGTGACCAAATAATCCGGCGTCCAATAACTGGCGCGATTGGTCAGGCCGGCCGTCAGAAAACCCGCCGGCGCATAATATCCTTTGCTCGGCTGGAGGAATTTCAACCGGAAATCATAGGGCGTGGAAGGATAGGTGTCCGATTCGCTGCCGGCGGCATACAAGGCGTTGGTCGTATGCGCGGCGATCATAAAGCCGTCGGAGGTCACGATGGGGTTGCGATACAACCCGGTGTGATCGGCGGGAATATTCGTGGGCGAATCGGCGTATTCGTGCGTGGAGCGCGGTGTCAAATAGTTGATCTTCATGTAGAAGGCGTTGACGTTGGTCGCGCCAGTGAGGGACACGATCTGGCCGCCGCTGTGCGTGCCGAATTCCGGAGCGTCGATGCCGTAAAACAGGCCCGGCGTGCGCGGGTCTTCGCTGACCATCAGGAAATTGTCGATGGTGTTGGTGTTGTAATTGCCGCCGTAATAGTAGAGGTCCTGCAAATTCGGATCGTTGGTGTATGCCGCGCTGGCGTAGCTGCCGCCAATTTCATGCCGTCCGATATGATTGACAGTTTCCTCATCCGTGCCGTCCTGGTCGATGGCCCACGGAAAGAACTGGTTGAAGCTGCATCCGGCCAGCCCAGTGCCGGCCAGCAAGTCGGTGCGCACGTTGCGCGGCTCGGGATAGACCTCGGTCTGGTTCGTCGTGGGCACGGAGGCCGCTGATTCATCGCTCCAATTAAACGTACCGTAAGTGATGGATTTCTCGATAAAATCGGTGTCCGCCTGCTGGTCGCGCTGCAAATGATCCCAGCGCACAAATACGATGCGGCCCGCGCTGTCAATGATAGGCGAGAAGGCGCCGCTGGGCGTGTGATTGACCATGAACAGGTCGCCATTGGTCGGCTGCAAGCTCCACAGCCCGGTGACGGTGGCCTGCTCCTCATATTCGTCCAATTGCGGATAAAGGTGCATCTGGCCGTTGCGCGTGCGATCGCTGGTGAAAATGATGCGGTCGTCGCTGCCGTAAATCGGCGCGATATTGTTAAAATTGGTTGGCTGATTCGGCACCTTGGTGATGACGGGGGTGGCGCCGGGGTTGGTGAAATTGGTGATTTCGTAGAGCTGCCAGAAGCTCACGCTGCTGTAATCAAACTGATGCCGCGGCGCGCCGACCGCCATGCTGAACACCGCTTTTTGCCCGCTCCAATGCACACACGGCTGCCGCACCGCGATGCCATTGCTGTCCTGCGAACCCCATTGGCCGTAACCAGCCGCACGCGTGAGATTTTTCACCGAGCCATCCGGGTAACGAATGTAAAGATCGCCGCCGCGCCCGCAGGCGTCGAGCGTGGCCTGCTGGTTGCCGAACGTCGATCCAATGGTCGCAAAATCCGCCGCAATAGGAACTTGGGTCACGAACAGAATGGAGTTGGTGGGCCCAGCGAAGGCCGAGGCGGCCAAAGTCAGGGTCAGAAGAACGCGTTGAATCATAGCCGGAGCGTTTTAGCAGTTCTCAAGCCACGGTCGAAAAAACCCGCCCGACTGGGACGAAAGTTCAATTCGAATGATACCGCGCCCATTGCGCGCCCGGATCAGTGCGCGGCAGGTCGTAGCCCAAGGAACTATTCTTGACTGCTAGCACGTGGCCGTCGAAGTGACCGGCGTTCAGGCGTCCGCCATGGCGCGGAATCGTGCGCCCATCGCCCGGGGTGTAGGAGGTCATGGTGAACTGCGGATCGCTCGGCGACCGGAAATAGGCGCAGCCGGTGTCGCGAGCCTCCACCCATTTGTCGCGATTCAGCTCGGTGGGATTGGCCACGCCGCCGGCGTCGGCGAACACCAAAAACGACGAGGGCGTTTGGACGGTGCTTTCCTTGATCGCTGTGCCTGACGGGTTTGCGGCCGTCACCGTGGTCAAAAATTCCACGTGATTGCCGCCGATGCCGAGGTTGTCCGCGCTGACGGAGCCCCCGGCGGTGTTGGTGGCGGGATACAAGAGCGAAGGGCAGCTAAACAATTTCTTGCCCGGCGCATATTTCCCCTGCTGCAACGCGTCCGGCCACCAAAGCGTCGCCGGATCGGCCATCAAATACGTGGCCGCATCATATGACCACGGATCCCACGCGCCCGCCTGCCGCCACAACGGCTCCACGAACCCGTTGTTGTCGTCCGTGTAAATTTTCGTCGCGACGATGATTTGCTTGATATTGCTCACGCAACTCATCGCGCGGGCCTTGCTCTTGGCGAGCGACAGCGCCGGCAACAATAGCGAGGCCAGTATGGCGATGATCGCGATGACCACGAGCAACTCAATGAGAGTGAAGCCGAGGGCGCGCGGGCGAGGTGAAGGCGGCGTTTTCATGGCGGCTTTAAATCTTCCATGCTTCGCCCGCGCCGCAAGGCGGAAAAGCATTGCGCCGCTCCGGAACGCGGGTAAAACTGTCCGCCCCTTAAACAACGTTGACCGTTTCCCCGGTCCGTGTTCAGAAGATCGATTGAACAAAGCGGCCTTGGGTTTCATCTATATTAATAAGGTATGAATAAAGGAAAGTTCGTTGGCATGGTTTTGGGCGGGTTGTTATTGGGTGGTTGCGTGATTCGGGAGCGAGTTTACGCCCCGCCGCCGCCCCCCGTCGTGGTGTCGGCTCCCGCGCCGACGCCTGCGCCTCCGCCCCCCGTGAACGTGGAACCGGCGGCCGGGACCACCGTGCAGACCGAAACGCCGCCGCCCGCGCCGCCGCAGGAAGTGTATGCTCCCATGCCCGCGCCGGGCTACGTCTGGGCGCCGGGTTATTGGAATTGGAGCGGGGTGACCTGGGTTTGGGCTCCGGGCCGCTGGGTGTTCCCGCCTTATCGCGGCGCGATCTGGGCTCCGGGCCATTGGGAGCATCGCCGCGGCCGCGCCGTCTGGGTGCATAGCCATTGGCGTTAAGCCCGGCCTTTCTTAATATGCAGAAAGCCCTTCGCGCAACCATCTCCATCATCGTCGTCGTCGCCGGCGTCGGCGGCGTCGCCCTCTGGCGCTCCCGCGCCGCCCATGTGCATCAGGCGGATTTTCGGGAGGCGGAAGTCCGCCGGGGCGATTTAGTCTTGACGATTGCCGCCACCGGCACGGTCGAGCCCGAGGAAACCGTCGATGTCGGCGCGCAAGTGGCCGGGCGCGTGGACAGCTTCGGCAAGGACAAGAACGGCAAAGCCATCGACTACGGCTCGATCGTGGACGAGGGGATGGTTCTGGCGAAAATCGATGACTCGCTCTACGCGGCGGACGTCGCCCTGGCCAAGGCGCAAGTGGATCAGGACAAAGCCGGCGTCGGCCGGGCGCAAGCCGATCTGGAGCAGCAAAAGGCCAAGCTCGCGCAGGCGGAAGCGGACTGGAATCGCGCCCAAAAACTCGGGCCGTCCGAGGCCCTCGCGCCGACTGCCTACGATTCCTACCAGGCCAATGACGCCATCGCCAAAGCCAACGTCGCCCTTTCCCAAGCCTCCCTCGAGCAGGCCAAGGCGGCGGCGGTGCAGGCGCAGGCGACGCTCGACCGGCAATTGCAAACGCTGGGCTATTGCACGATTATTTCACCCGTCAAAGGCGTTATTATTGACAGACGCGTCAACATCGGCCAGACGGTCGTTTCCAGCCTGAATGCGCCCAGCCTCTTTCTCATCGCCAAGGATTTGACCCGCATGCAGGTGTGGGTGTCGGTGAATGAAGCCGACATCGGCAGCATTCATCCCGGGCAGCCGGTCTCCTTCACCTGCGACGCGTTTCCCAACGACGAATTCCAAGGCACGGTCGGCAAGGTGCGCCTGAACGCCACCATGACCCAAAACGTTGTCACTTATACGGTGGAAGTGAACACGGACAATTCCAGCGGGCGCCTCCTGCCTTACCTGACCGCCACTGCGCGTTTTCTCACCGATGAGCGCCACAACGTCCGCCTCGTCCCGAACGCCGCGCTGCGCTGGCGTCCGCCGCCGGACGTCATCGACCCCGCGGTGCGCGAGACGATGGCGACCAACACCGCGCGGAGCCACGGCGGCGCAGGCCGCAAAGGCACGACCACCGGCACGGTGTGGGTCGAAGACGGCGAATTCGCCAAGCCCATTCAAGTCACCGTTGGCTTGACGGATGGCACGGAAAGCGAGATTGAGAGCGCCGATTTGCCTGAGAGCGCCCGCGTCATCGTGGGGCAGCATGTGGAATCCATGGCCGCCAGCGATCCGGACAGCAATCCTTTCGCGCCCAAGAACCCCTTCCGCCGCCGCCGTCCGGCGAGCACGACCCGGACCAACGCCCCGTAGCTTATGGCGTTGCTGGATTTGCGCGATGTTCGCAAGACCTACCATTTGGGCGAGGTCGATCTGCCAGTCTTGAAAGGCGTGACGCTCGCCATCGAGAAAGGCGAATTGGTGGCGCTGATGGGCGCGAGCGGCTCGGGCAAAAGCACGCTGATGAATATTCTTGGCTGCCTCGATCATCCGACCTCCGGCGAATACTGGCTGGACGGGCGCGAGATTTCCGGCGCCTCGACCGACGAGCGCGCCATGCTGCGCAATGACTTGATCGGTTTTGTGTTCCAGAATTTCAACCTGCTCACGCGCACCAGCGCGCTGGACAATGTCACCATGCCGCTGAATTACGCGCGCGTCGCTCTGCACGAAACCGCCATGCGCGCGCGCGCCGAAAAACTCCTGCGCCTGGTCGGCCTGGAAGAGCGCATGGATCATCATCCCTCGCAACTTTCCGGCGGACAACAACAGCGCGTGGCCATCGCCCGCGCCCTGGTGAACCAGCCGCGCCTGCTGCTGGCGGACGAGCCCACGGGCAATCTGGATTCGCGCACCACCGAGGAAATTCTGCAAATGTTCCGGCGCCTCAACGAAACGGAAGGCCTCACGGTGATTCTCGTGACGCACGATCCGAATGTCGCCGATCACGCCAAACGGGTCATCCGCATCCGCGACGGTTTGATTGAGGACCAAAACGCCGCCGTCGCCGCGCAATTGGACTGGCCATGAAATCGTATCGCATCATGGCCACCGCCTTGCGCGCTTTGCGCCGCAACATCATGCGCGCGGCGCTGACCACGCTGGGCATTGTCATCGGCGTGGCGGCGGTCATCGCGATGATGGAAATTGGGCGCGGCTCCTCGCTGGCCATCCAGCGCACGATTGCCACGATGGGCGCCAACAACGTCCTGATTTTTCCTGGCAACGCCGCCGCCGCCGGCGTCAGCTTCGGCGCCGGCAGCATTCTGACGCTCACCCCCAGCGACGCCGAGGCGATTGTGGCGGATTGTCCGTCCGTCGCCGCCGCCGCGCCCATCGTGCGCGCCCGCACGCAGTTGGTGTATGGAAACCGCAATTGGGTGCCGAACACCATCAACGGCACGACGCCTTCCTACCTGGATGTGCGCGATTGGAAGGCGTCCGAAGGCGTGGCATTCACGGATCACGACGTGCGCAACGCCAGCAAAGTTTGCATGGTCGGGCAAACCATTGTGCGGGAATTGTTCAACGGCGAATCTCCCGTGGGCCGCGAAGTGCGCCTGCAAAATGTCACCTTTAAAATTGTCGGCGTGCTGGCGGGCAAAGGCGCCAATATGATGGGCCAGGACCAGGACGACATTGTTATCGCCCCGTGGACGACGCTCAAATACCGCGTCACGGGCAGCAGCGCCACCACCGCCGCCAATCAAGGCACGACGGTCGTCGCCAGCAGCTCCCTTCCCAGCCAGGTTTATCCGAACGCGCAGCTCAGCCTTTATTCCACGCCGTCCTCCGTGCAGCAGGCCGACACTCCGGCGCCCGTCCGGTTTGCCAACATTGACCAAATCGTGGTCGCCGCGCGCTCCGCCGAATTGATCGCGCCGGCCATGGATGAAATCACATCGTTGCTCCGGGAACGGCATCACCTCAAGCCCGACGCCCCGGAAGATTTCATAATTCGCGACCTCACCGAAATCACCAAAACGATGAGCTCCACGAGCGAATTAATGACCAAGCTTCTGCTCATCGTTGCCATGATTTCGCTCGTGGTCGGCGGCGTGGGCATCATGAACATCATGCTCGTTTCCGTGACGGAACGGACGCGCGAAATTGGCCTGCGCATGGCCGTGGGCGCGCAAGCCTCGGATATTCTGCGGCAGTTTTTGGCCGAGGCGGTCGTCCTCTGCCTGATTGGCGGCAGCGTGGGGATTTTGCTCGGACGCGCCACCTCGTTGATCGTTAGTTTGACACTGCATTGGCCCACGGCCACATCGCTTGGCGCCATCATCGCCGCTGTCGCGGTCTCGGCGGGGGTGGGCGTGATCTTCGGCTATTACCCGGCTTGGAAAGCGTCGCGTCTCGACCCCATCGAAGCCCTCCGTTACGAATGAGAACGACGTTTTTTTCACTGGCCTCGCTGACCCTGGCGCTGCTCGGCGGCTGCGCGGTCGGCCCGAATTTTCATCCGCCCAAGACGGACGCGCCCAGCGCCTGGACGGGCGTGACGACCAATCTCTCCACCAACGCCGCCACCGCCGCGGTCAGCGCCCCCGCCCAGGTCGCGCAGTGGTGGGAAAATTTCCATGATCCTTTGCTCACGTCCCTGGTGCGGCAGGCGCTCGTGACCAATCTCGATTGGCAAATCGCCGTGGCCCGGCTGCGCCAGGCCCGCGCCGAGCGCGGTATCGCCGCCGCCGCGTGGTTTCCCAGCGCGACGGCGTCCGCCTCCTACGAGCGGGCGGGCTTCGGCGCCAGCGGAAGGTCGCATGATGGTTTTCTGGCGGGGCTCGACGCCATTTGGGAGCTGGATATTTTTGGCGGCACACGGCGCAACGTGGAATCCGCCAACGCCCTGATCGAGGCGGCGGGAGAAAATATACATGACGTCCAGGTAAGCGTGGCGGCGGAAGTCGCGCTCAATTACATCCAATTGCGCAGCGCGCAGGAGCAAGTGGTTATCGCGCAGCAAAACCTCGAGGCGCAACGGCGCACGGCGGACCTGACCCGCCGCCGGCTCGCCGCGGGATTCGTCAGCGCCCTGGATGTCGCCAATGCCAACGCGCAAGTGGCCACCACCGAATCAGCCATTCCCGGACTCGATACGCTGGCCCAGCAATCCATCTACGCCTTGAGTGTGCTGCTGAACCGTTGGCCCGCCGATTTGTTGCCGGAGTTAAGCGTCGTGGCCGCCGCGCCGCTGACGCCGCCCGAAGTCCCGGTGGGCCTGCCCTCGGAGCTGGCTCGGCGCCGTCCGGACATTCGCGCCGCGGAGGCCCAGCTCCATTCCGCCACCGCCCAAATCGGCGTGGCGGAGGCTGATCTGTTTCCAAAATTTTCGTTGACTGGATCGATCAATTATCAAAACGACCTGCTCCGCACCTGGTTCGCCGGGGCGGGGCGCGCCTGGCAAGTGGGCCCGTCGCTGACCTGGCCGATTTTGCAGGGAGGCAGCATCGTGGCCAATGTCCACCTGCAACAAGCCTTGCGGGACGAATTTTCGCTCAACTATCGCAAAACAGTCTTGACGGCATTCCAGGAGGTGGAGAACGCCCTCGTGGCTTTCGGGCGGGAATGGGACCATCGCAAGGCGCTCACCGAGGCCGCCGCGGAAAACCGCCGCGCGGTCGATCTCTCCATGCAGCTTTACACGCAGGGCGCCACGGATTTTCTCAGCGTGCTCGACGCCCAGCGTTCGCTTTACATTTCCGAAACGGCCCTCGCCCAAAGCCGGCAAAGCATTTCCACGGATTTGGTTTCGCTTTACAAGGCGCTCGGCGGCGGCTGGGAGTGACGCCACCGGCGCCAGATCTTCACAAATCCCGGCGCGAAATCATCCTCCCGCCGCGCCACCCAGGCGTCGATTTCCATCGGGCTGAACCAGCCGCCCTTTTCGATCTCCTCGGGATGCAGCGTGAAGGGGCCTTCTGACTCCGCGCGATACACCCACACAAATTCCTGCCCCGTCTCCTCGCAGGCAAGGATGCGAAACAAACGCGCCGGGGCCGCCGATAGCGTCAAGCCTATTTCCTCGAAAATCTCCCGCACGGCGCATTGGTCATAGTCCTCCCCGCTATCCAGATGGCCGGAGGCGGAGGAATCCCAACGCCCGGGAAAAGTGTCCTTCGTCATGGAGCGCTTTTGCAAAAAGAGGTCGCCGCGCCGGTTGAACACCAGCACATGCACGGCGCGGTGCTTGTGTCCTTCGCGATGCACCTGGCTGCGCGGCATTTGGCCGATCACCTCGTCCTGTTCGTTGACTACGTCAAAGATTTCTTCCGCCATAAATCCTCCCCACTGTGCGGCGGGCCCCGGCCCAAATGAAACTTAAAATTCACGCGCGCGGGGGCTTGCGCGTTCCGCCGGCGGCGCTATGGTGGCAGCTCAGTTAAAGGAAACCATTGGCCCATATGAAGACCCTCCTCGGCCTGGCCGGATGCCTGCTCCTGGCGATTTCAGCCTCGGCGCAATTCTCGTACGCCACCAATGCCACGGGTGTTACGATCACCGCGTATGCCGGGGGCGGTGACGTGCATGTCCCCGCCACGATCGACGGCTTGCCCGTCACGGAAATTGGCTCGATGGTCTTCAGCGGCGAAGGTTTCACGAATGTCACCATTCCCGGCAGGGTGGCTGTCATCGACGACAGCGCTTTTTACGAATCCTTCGATCTCAGAAGCATCACGCTCAGCAACGGCGTGGGTTCGCTCGGCGCCAACGCTTTTGGCTCAACCTTGCTGACCAACGTCTTTATTCCCGCCAGCGTGACCAACATCGGCGAGGGGATTTTTTGGAACTGCCTGGCGCTCACCAATATTTCCGTCGCTCCAGCCAACGCCTCTTTTTCCTCCTTGGAGGGTATTCTATTTGACAAAAGCATGGCTACCCTCGTGCAGTTTCCCGGGGGCTGGAGCGGGGCCTACGCCGTCCCTTCATTTGTCTCGACCATTGGCAAAGAAGCGTTCGGCGAGGGGAGGATCGAAAGCGTCATGATTCCAGGCACGGTGACGAACGTGGATGATTATGCCTTCATCGTCAGTTCCTATCTGACCAACGTGACCGTGGCGCCCGGCGTGGCGAGGTTGGGCATGGGCGCCTTCCAAAGCTGCCTGGC
>DASZMX010000093.1:0-7264 GCA_035551475.1 Verrucomicrobiia bacterium | reverse complement strand
CGTGCGTGGTGGTCAGAACATCCGGCGGCTCGAACCATCCGCCCCACATGCCCAAACGGATGAGCAAGGCGCAGATTAGCATCAGGCTGAAATTTGACGCCGGCCCAGCCACCGCCATCCACGCCGCGCGATTGGGATGGCGATTGGCCCAAACCGGATCGTACGGCGCGCTGGCCCACCCGATCATCCAGCCTCCCAGGATGTAGGAGAGGATGGGCACGATCACCATGCCGAAGGGCTCGCGTTTGACGTGTGGGGTGGGATCGAGCGTGACTTGCCCGCCGCGATGCGCGGTGTCGTCGCCGAGCTTGAGGGCGGCCAGCGCATGGCTGGCTTCGTGAACGGTGGTGGAAAAGAGAAAAACAATGTACCAACCGGCGCCGTCAAATAGAGAAAAGTCGTCGCGCATGGCGAGATTACACGGCGGCGGGCGGGTCGGGCGGAGGCAGGGGCGCGGGGGTGGGCGCCGCTGTTTTCGGACGGAAAAGCCTTTTCAAATAACCCACGACGGCGATGAAGCCGACCACGATGAATTTTTTGGCGGCGAGCAACCCAGCCAGGATGAGCTTGAACCCACCGAGCTTGGCCAGCACGCCGCCCGCCACGAGCGCGGCGAGTCCGTATTCGGCCACTTTGTCAGTGTTGTGGTTGAAATCCGCGTAACGTTCGCCGGGATTGAACTCGACCATCTTGACAATGGTGGGCGCCTGGGAGCGGATTTCGGGAAGGTCGTTCATGTCCGCCACGGCGTTTAAAACCAGCACGCCACGCCGGCCGAGCACGCGGATATTATAATTGAGCGTGTCGTCCTTTTGATTTCCGAAACGGAGATCGCGCGCCCAATAGAGTTTGTGCGTTTGTTTGTCATAGCTGGGAGGCTCCGCCCAGCCGACGAACTCGATGGAGGGAAAGCCTTCCTTGACCCGTTCCTTGCTGGCGTCCCGCGTGGCCGCCTGCATGTCTTTCAGCATCTTGTTGTAGTCAATCTTGTCCGCATCCGAATCCTTAACGTAACCATCGTCCTTATACGTAATGATGATGGCCCAGGAATTGGAGCCGACGATATGACGGCCCTCCGGCACAATCATGCCCAGCGGCAGTGAACCAGGCGGATTGCCCCAAATATCCTCCACCACGACGCGAGCGTCGGCGGACGGCAAAAACTCAAAGCCATTCGTCAGGTTCACGGTGGCCAAACCATCGCGCAGATTGATGGTCCCGGTCTGGTAACGCAGGCCGGCGATCTGCTTTAGAATGCGGGCATGGCGCAACGCTTTGGCATTGGTGACGGACTCGGTGGTTTGATTGGTCTCAGCGGCGCGCACGAACCCCGGGCACAATGCCAGCAGCATGAGAAGTCGGAGGAGGATGTTTCTCATGCGGGGGAAGGGGAAATGACCTCAGGAAGTCGGGGCCATCATGCCTGTTTTCCGCGCGTAATTGAAAAGGCCGCCGGCATCCACCACGGGGCGGACGTCGCCGAGGGGCTTGAGCATATAGACTTTACCAGTGGCTTGCGCGGTGACCGTGCCTTTATCGAGATCAACGGTGGCTATATCGCCGGTTTTGAAAATATCGCACAGCCGCTCGACACATTCGCAGGGATAAAGTTCGCCGGTGGCCACGCTGTTGCGGAAGAAAATGCGCGCGAAACTTTGCGCCACGACGGTGTGGCATCCGGCTGCGCCGATGGCGATCGGGGCATGTTCCCGGGAACTGCCGCAGCCGAAATTCTTGCCGCCGATGATTATGGGATAATCGCTCTTGGTTTGGCCCGACGTGACATAGCGCGTCGGATAGAGAGAGTCCGGCAAGCCCGCGAGGGCGAAACTGCCGAGCTTCTGGTATTCGTCGGGAATGGTGGGGATCAAATTCAAATACTGCGCGGAGATGATCTGGTCGGTGTCGATATTATCCTTCACCACATAAACGGGGCCGCTGAATACAGATTGCATGGCAAAATAGTGAAGGCGGCCGCGCTGATTTTCAACCAAAATGCAATGCGGCCAGACGGTTCATCCGCCGTTCTGTTTGCCCATTAGTTTATTCAATTCCTGATGGCGTTGGGCGAAGGGCAGTTTGCCGATGGCCGCGGTGGCGTTGTAGAACCGCTCCATATCGCCGCCGTTTTCGCGCAAGAGAGCCTGGAAAGCGGGAACCAAATCGTAATAGGCGGCAATGGTGTTTAGCTTGGCGTTGTTGATGGGGTGGGAGAACCAGCCGTCATATTCGTTGCTGCCGCCCCAGGAAGCTTTGAGTTTCGCATAATTGTGGCGCAATTCCTCGATGATGTTCGCCTTGCGCCGGAGCTTGGCGGCGTCGTCCAGATGAGGATCGGCATAATCCGCGGCGAGGTTCTGGCGGGCGGCCATCACGAGTTGGACGAATTGATTGTCATGTTCGAGCGCCCGCCGATAGCGCTCATAATCCTGCGGTTGATGGGCGGCGGCGAACCAGCGGCGGACGCCTTCCAACGCCACAGTGGTGGCGAAGGCCTCGTTGAAATCGGTGTCGCCCGAGATGAAAAGACGTTGATGGCCCAATTCATGGAAAATGATTTCCGCCAGGTCGCCCACGGGTTCGCCGATGAAGGTGTTAAGCAATGGATCGCGGAACCAGCCGAGCGTCGAATAGGTTTCTATCCCCGCCACATAGACATCCCAGCCCTTGGCCTCCCACTGCCGTGCATAATCCTGCGCGCCCTTCTCGGAAAAGTAACCGCGATAGCTGGCGCGTCCCACAACTGGAAACCACCAGGTTTTGGGATCAAGCGAGAGGGCGGGGGCCACATTGACGTTCCACACGACAAAGGGCCGGTGCAGATCGACATACTTGAGATAGCTATCGGTCACCGGCAGCTTGAGTTCCTGCGCGGCGAAATCCCTGATTTTCAGGATGTCCTTGAATTTTTCCCGCAACGCCGGCGGCGTGTTGGTGTCGGCGATGAGTGTTTGAATCGGCGTTTGGTGCGCCAGAATCTGATATTCTCCAGTGGCCGCCTGCCCGTAGAACCGGATGTTTTGGCAGCCGGAAAAGGCCAGCGCCATGGCGATCCCGCCCACTGCCAGCGCCCAGATTTTCGTGCGGCTCCGGAAGCGGACCATTAGAGATTGCCCTTGGCCAGCGCTTTGGACACCGCGTCGGACAGCGCTTCGCCGCGCAAATCCCGACCGAGGATTTTGCCGTTGCCATCCACCAGGAACGTGGCCGGAATGCTGCGAATGCCATATTTCACGGCGAGTTTGTTGTTCCATTTCTGGCCGTCAAAGAACTGCGGCCAGGTCACGCCGTTTTCCTTCATGTAATCGTCCAGCTTGGATTTGTCGTCATCCAGGCTGACGCCGATGATGTCAAAGCCCTTGTCGTGGTATGCGGCGTACGTCTTCTTGACGTTGGGGAACTCGGCGCGGCACGGTCCGCACCAAGTCGCCCAGAAATCAATCAGGACAACTTTGCTTTTGTGGCCCGGGACGGAAATGGCGTTTCCGGCCACATCCTTTTCGTTGAACTCCGGGGCGGGGGCGCCGACCGCCAGCGCCGCCTGGATTTTTTCCGATTCCTGCGCGCCTTTGAAACTGGTGATGATTTCATCCGCGTGCTTGGCTTGCTTGGTCTCGGGAAAATCCTTTTTGATTTGCTCGATCGCCGCGATCGCGTGGTCGAACCGGTCGGCATTGGTCGCGATCTCCACATAGATTTCCGCCTTGATCAGGAGGATTTGCGCGACCTGGTCGGTCTTCTGATCTTTATGCTGGGCCAGCATGTCATCGGCCTTCTGAAAGAGGTCGGCATAATCTTTTTCGTCGTGCTTATCGGCCGAGGCGCGATCGCGCAATTGCGAGACAAAATCCTGCATGGCGGTGTTCAAGGCGGAGTCGTCCTGGGCCTGCGCCGTGAGGCGAAGCAAAAGGAGGCAACCCATGAGCAGCTTAAAAATTCGAGTGTTCATAATAGCGCGACCGTCAATTTGTCCAACAAAGCGCCTGGGGCGGGGCAACGCAAACGAATTCGCCGACTTTCCCATTGCCTTTCGCCGGGGTTGCGCAAAGATTTGCGCCGCATGAGCAAGACCCAAAAACTATCTCGGTATGCGCGGCTCAATCCCCGGCCAATCGGGAAGAATGTTTCCGCGGCGGATTTGATCGATAGCGCATTTCTGGCCTACAACGGCGGGCGCTTGCGCGAGGCGGCGCAATTGTTGACCAACAAAATGCTGCCGGACAACGGCTACATTGGGATGAGCCTGACGGGCGCCCTGACGCCGGCGGGATTGGGCAAGTCCTGCCTCATTCCGCTGATGCGCGCGGGATTCGTGGATTGGATCGTCTCCACGGGCGCGAACCTGTACCACGATTTGCATTACGGGCTTGATATGCCGCTGCACCAGGGGTCGCCGTTCCTGGACGACGTGGCGCTGCGGCGGGACGGGGTGATCCGCATTTACGACATTCTGTTTGACTACAACGTGCTGCTGGACACCGACGCTTTCGTGCGCGAGGTGATTCAACTGCCGGAATTCCAGCGGAGCATGGGCACGGATGAGTTTCATTATCTGCTGGGCAAGTACGTGTCCCAGCGGGCCCGGGCTTTGAAGGTGGCGGACAGCTCGGTGCTGGCGGCGGCCTACGAATGCGGCATTCCCGTTTTTACGAGCAGCCCCGGCGACAGCTCCATTGGCATGAATGTCGCGGCCATGGCGATGCGTGATTCCAAACTCGTGCTGGACGTGAACCGCGATGTCAATCAAACAGCCGCGATTGTGTATGAGGCGAAATCCACCCGGCACACGTCGTCGGTGTTTATTCTGGGCGGCGGTTCGCCGAAGAATTTCATGCTCCAAACCGAGCCGCAAATTCAGGAAGTGATGGGCATAGCCGAGAAAGGGCATGATTACTTTCTGCAATGCACCGACGCCCGGCCGGACACGGGCGGACTCAGCGGCGCCACGCCGGCCGAGGCGGTAAGCTGGGGCAAAGTGGACCCCAACAAGCTGCCGGATTGTGTGGTGGCCTACGTGGATTCGACGATTTCCCTGCCATTGCTGACCGCGTATGCGCTGGCCCGGCACAAGCCGCGGAAGCTGAAACGGCTGTTTGCGCGCCGGGAACAAATCTACGAAAAAGTGCGCTCGCTTTATTTGAAGGTGGGGACCGTTTCCAAGATTCACACCAGTCGCAAAGCGAAATGAGAACGAGTGAACTTGCTTTCCGACCGCAGGGCCTCCATGCTGTGCGAAACTAATGACCGACGTCTTTGAGCGTCCACCTTTGATGAGCAACGCGCCAGAATCCGAATTTGATTTAGAGAAGTTGTTTTTGCCCGCCTGGGCCACTGACTCTCCCGCGGTAAACAAATATGCCAATTTTAGCGGGGAAGATTCGCGCCGGCGCGAGGATGGGCCGCGGGATCGTCGCCCGCGCCGGGACGGGCCGGGTGGGGGTGGAGGCGGCGGCGGGCGTCCGCGCGGCGGTCCGCGTCCGGAGGGCCGGGGCGGGGAACGGCGGCACGGCCCAGGCGACCGACGCGAGGCGATGGCGCCGCGCCGGGAGGAGAAACCGCAACCGTTGCCGGAAGTCGCAGTGTCCATCATTGCCGAAGAAAAAGGCGTGGAATCGTTGGCCCGGCAGATTCGGATCACGGGCCGCGCTTATCCGCTGTTCGATATTGCGCAATTGATTTTGCAAAAGCCGGAGCGCCACGTCGTGCGCTTCGATGTCATCAAAAATCCCGAAGGCAAGCCGGTGCAGCCGCTCTTTTTGTGCGCGCTGGATGATTCGCTGTGGTTGTCCGAGAGCGAGGCAGTGGAGCATATTTTGGCCCGTCACTTCGCGACGTTTTACCAGGAAGAAAAGACCCCCACCGATCCGCCGAAAGGCACTTACACGTTCGTGGCGCAATGCGGCATGAGCGGCGTGATTTTCGGGCCGCCCAACTATCACGACTACCAGACCCGTTTGCATAAGTTGCATGCGGAGCGGTTTTCCCGCATGCCGTTTGACGCCTTCAAGGCGCGCGTGAAAATCGTGAAGGACGAAGCGGTCGTCAAGAAATGGATCGAAGAGCAGAGTTTCAAGACCGAATATAATTGCCTCAATGTCCCCGAGGCCAAAAAGCTCGCCAGCCGCGAAGAGGTCGAGAAACATTTCCGTGAGGTGCACGCTCCCAACGTGATCAAGCAGGTGGACACCTATACATCCGTCGGCTCCGCCGTGCGGCAAATGCGCTCGCCCGGATTGCAGCGCCTGGCCCGCAGCGCCTGGGAAGACCAGCGCCGTTTTCCGCTGCGCGTCGCCACCAGCCTCAGCCAGCAATTTGCCGGGCATGGCCTGCAATTTTTCAAGGTCAACAAATCGGTCACGCACGTTTCCGTGGCGCGCCCGCATTTCCTGGACATGGAAGCCACGCCGGTTTCCGAAGGCGTCCGCCGCATCGTGGAGTTCATCAATGCGAACCCGAAAACGACGCGGCGCAAACTGATTGACAAGCTGGCGCCAGCCCCGGCCCGCGCCCCGCTGCCCGTGCCGGCCCCGGCCCCCGCCGTGGAAGGCGCTGCGCCTGAAGCCGCCGCGGCCGCCGCGCCGGCGGCTCCAGTGGAATCGCCCGAGCAGACGGCAATTGCGAGCGACCTGCATTGGTTGATCCATCAGGGCCATGTGATTGAATTTGCCAACGGCATTTTGGAAACCGCCAAGCGCCCCGCGCCGCGTCCACCCAAGCCCGAGCCAAAGAAGGAAGCTGCTCCCGCCGTTCCTGCGGCGGAAAATGCGGCTCCCGCGCCTGCGGCCAGTGAAGCAGCTCCAGTCCCGCCTGCGGAGTTGACGGCGGCGCCAGCAGTCGAAACGCCCGCGCCCGAAACCGCGGCGGCGCCTGCGTCCGAACCGTTGCCGCCCGCGTGAAGCTCTGTCAATAGGGCTTGCTTAAAGCGAGACGTGCGGCAATTGTAAATCATGTCGTTTACTACATTTGGCCTGGCGCCGAAGATAATGGAGGGGGTTGCGGCCATGGGCTATGTGGAGCCGACTCCGATTCAAGCCCGCGCCATTCCCCTCATTTTGAGCGGGCGGGATGTGATTGGCAGCGCCCAGACTGGCACGGGCAAAACCGCCGCGTTTGCTCTCCCGATTCTTTCCAAATTAGGCCCGCACGAGCCCCGCACCCGCGCCCTGATCCTCGAGCCGACGCGCGAATTGGCGGCGCAGGTCGAGACGGCCATTCACGATCTTGCCCGGTTCACCGATCTGCGCGTGGCAGTGCTTTATGGCGG
>DASZMX010000092.1:0-2231 GCA_035551475.1 Verrucomicrobiia bacterium | reverse complement strand
TCGCGAAGTGCAATTGCGCCTAGAATACGGTTACAAATCACTGCTGGAAATGTCCCGGCAAATTGCCGCGCGCGAACGCTTGGACGCCTCCCGGCTGCCCGGGCGCATCGCCCTCTATCAAGTAAACGGCAAATACCCGGCGCCCTTCGTTTCCGGCATTCAAACCCGCATGTTTTACGCGACGTATCGCGGGCCGGGGCAGGAACTCATCAAGGAAGCGTGGGAATGGGTGGCCGGCGAGGAGCGCGATTATTTTATTCAGCGCGCCTCAGAAATTATTCCACTGCTCACGGCCCAATTTGCGCCGGTCACCGGCTATTGGCTGGCGCAAGGTGAATTGCCCAAATGCGCAGGCGCGCTGGAGCAATCCATCGGCGACTTCAACCGCCTTTATGGCGCCACGCTTCCGCCCGACCTCTGGCAAATCTTCGAAGGCTGATCGCTAGCTGCGCACCAGCGGCAGCAGGTCTGACATATTCACCTGGCGCGAACGCTGGTTGATGTCGTTTGAATAACGGCCTTGCATGTTCCGCCCCTCGGCCAGCATGGAGGAGAAAACATCTTTGAGCTGCGCGGCGGTTAAAGTGCGGCCGCTCGCATAATATTTGCGCGCCACTTGCCCCAGCGCATAGGTGGTGGCGAAAGCGAAAGCCGACCCTGTGGCCTGGCCCGCGAGGCCGCCGAGAAAGCGGCCCAGCAACCCGCCCGTCAGCCGTCCCACCACCCTCTCCGCGTACCCTTCAAAAACCTGCGAGGTCAGGCCGACGCCCACCGTCGCGAGGAAATCTTTGACATGCCCGCTGTCAAGCTCATAGCCGTAGCTGTGGCCAATTTTATAAACCATGCGCATTTGCAAGGGCACAATCGCCATGGTGGCCAGAGTGTGCGGAATGATCTCGAGGCCGCCGTTGAGGATCGCCGCGTTCAAGATTAATTTATCCAATTCCGCGTCGCGTCCGCTGTCAATCACAGGCGGCGCGCCCTGGCACGCCCCGGCGGCGAGGGCCTCCGCGGTTTGTTGATGCGTGCCGGCGGTTCCGTCGAGTTGGAGCGCGTGCCAGAGGTCGGACAGGTAGCGCTTTTCGCCGTCTTGCAGCGTGCCGTCCGCATAACAAATGCAGGTGGCCATTTGATAGGCGAGCGCCCGCGACTCGGCGGTGCGCAATTGCGCGGCCAGCCCCGCCACGGTCAATTTCCCGGAGAGAGCATCGCGATAAATGCAGGTCAAATCGGGGCGGTCCTGCGGAAAGCCCTCCACGATGCGCTGAATCTGCGCGCGCTCGGATTCATCTTGACCACCGTCGGCGAAGGCGGCGAGCACGGCGGCGCCAATGACGGCGCGGTGTTCCAGTTCGTTTAAGTTTGGCTGTATCGTTGTCATGGGGCGAGCATCCCGGGTTCGGGCACGGACGCCAATTGGAAATTCGCCCCGGGTTTGTAATCAGGGGGCCCGCTTTTTCTTCGCCTCGACGATGGCGGACTCCAGGCGCGCGCGCTGCAACGGAGTGGGATGAAGTTTGAGCGCTTGCTTGTAGGCGTTGACGGCGGCTGGGCGATAATTCCCTTTCCGGCAAAGATCGCCGAGCTTCTCGCTCAACACCGCGCTGCGCGCCGTCCAAGGCTCTTTTTCCAAAAATTTGATGCTGTCCAGATTCGGCGTGCCGAGCTCGCCTTCCACGTTCACGATGCGCACGAAAGACCAGGCCACGAGCGGATTCTGCGCGGCCAGCAACGCCTCGTGTTGCGCGCGCGGCGCCTTGCCGAAGGGGCGGTACAACGGGTCGCCCAGCACCGTGGTTTGCCACGACAACGCCCGCTCCGAGAGAAATGCCGCTTCGCCGAACGTGGCGCCTTGCAGCCAGCGCGCGAAAAAGATTCCCATATCCGGCGTGCCGTCCAGGAATGGTTCATCCACGCAGCCCATCGTCGCAGTCACGCCTTTGGCCAGCAACGTTTCGCACCACGATTCATTTGTGCCGCGCAGCGTGTTCGCGCTGTAGGAATATAGGTGATACGCAAAGGCGCCCGGCATGAATTCAACCTTCGACAGGGTAAACGGCCCCGTTGCTTGACTGTCATACCAGCCCGCATAGAGCGCGATCTGGCTCATGGGAAAATCGCGCGCGAAAGTTCCAGGCTGGTCATCCGTGATCGTGTCAAAACCAAATTGCCGGGTCACATTGGCGGCCTGGCGGATTTCATCGTCGCCCAGCTTGTATTCGCCATTGGTG
>DASZMX010000091.1:0-114727 GCA_035551475.1 Verrucomicrobiia bacterium | reverse complement strand
CCCTCTAATCTAACAGACGTGACTGCGCTGGCCGCTGGATTGGGGCACGCGCTGGCCTTGAAAGCCGATGGCTCGGTAGCCGCCTGGGGCTCATTCCCATTTGCGAATGTTAATGCACCGCCGCCCGATCTCGATCGAGTCAAATCCATTGCCGTGGGGGATAGGCATAGTCTCGCCCTTAAGTCGGACGGCAACGTGGTGGCGTGGGGCGATGACACTTACCATCAAATTGACGTCCCGCCCGGATTATCAAACGTGGTGGCGATCGGAGGCGGCTGGCATAGCAGCGTGGCCTTGAAGGCCGGCGGCACAGTTGTGATGTGGGGAAGTTCCCTGGAGACAAATGTTCCGCGCGGGTTATCCAATGTCGTGGCCATCGCCGAAGGGCAGCAACACGTTCTGGCGCTAAAGATCGATGGCACGGTTGTCGCATGGGGCTTGAACTCCTACGGTCAAACCAATGTCCCAGCAGGCCTTGCCGACGTGGTGGCGATCGGCGCCGGGGCCAATCATAGCTTGGCGGTGAAAGGAGATGGAACGGTGGTGGCGTGGGGCCAAAACGCTTATGGCCAAACCGATGTTCCCTCGGACCTCACCGACGTTGTCGCAGTGGCGGGGGGAACAGCGCATAGTCTGGCTTTGCGTTCCGACGGGTCGGTGGTGGCGTGGGGCGCCGCGCAAGCGGGCGTCAATTACGGGCAAACCGCTGTGCCAGCCGGGCTCACCGAAGTGAGAGCCATTGCGGCGGGTTACTATTATAGCTTGGCGTTAGTATCCAAGGGAAGTCCGCTCTATATCGCGCAACAGCCGCGCAGCCAGATTGTGGCGCTGGGATCCAATGCTGTATTTTCGGTGGCGACGAGCGGCGCTGGGCCCATCAGCTATCAATGGTACGCGAACGCTCAACCTTTAACCAATTCAGCTCAAATCTCGGGCGCCAACAGCGCCACGCTCCAGATAAGTGACGCGCAAACGACCAATGCGGCAACCTATACGGTGCGAGTGAGCAACGCGTCGGTTTCCATTCTCAGTGATGGCGCCGCCTTGGCTGTCGTCGTGCCGCCCACTTTTACGGGCGCGGCGGTGCAAGCCAAGGTTCCGGCGGCCCGCAATTTCGGGGTGACCTTCACCGCGCAAGGCACGGCTCCCATCTTCTACCAGTGGGAATTCAACGGCGCGCCCATTGCCGGCGCGACCAGCCCCACGCTGGTTTTGACAAATGTGCAGGCCGGAGCGGCTGGAACTTATACGTTGCTCGCGACCAATCTGGGCGGGGCCGCGTTTAGCCCGCCCGTCGTCCTATCGGTGGAGGAATTACTTCCTCGCTTCGTGACGAATCTTTCCACCAACCAACTGGCGCCGCTGTTCGGTTTCACGACCTTGTCCGCCGCCGCCACCGGTTCTGCGCCAATTTCCTACCAATGGCGATTCAATGGGCTCGATCTTCCCGGCGCGACGAATGCCGCGCTGAGTTTGGGGCCGTTAACGATGGCGCAAAGCGGCTACTACAATGTGATCGCCAGCAATTCGGCCGGTCAGGTCAGCAGCGGAAAAACGCTGCTGCTCGTGGCGCAAGCCGTCTCCGGCTATGACCCCGCTATTTCGAGCACCAACCAGGCGTTTCTCCTGCATTTTACGAACCTGGTGGCGGCGTCGCTCGGGTCGTCCGCCATCGTGCTGAAGGCTGACGGCTCTGTGGCGGGAACTTCTCCCTATGTGCCACCGCTCTTGACGGATGTGGCCGCGGTTTCGGCGCCTCACGCCGCTCTGCGCTCGAATGGATTCGTCGTGACCTGGGCCATGGGCATGCCCACACCGATTGCTGGTCCTAGCAACATAGTGGCGATCAGCGATTCTTACTCCGGCCTAACGGTTTTGAACAGCAATGGGATGGTCGCGCTTTCCGGTCAATTCGCCACCAACGTCCCAGCCGATCTTACGAACGTCGTCGCCATTTCCACTGAGTTTAGCAAGCACTTGGCGCTGCGGGCCAATGGCACGGTCGTAGAATGGTCCGGCGCAACTCTGCTCAACACCGCGCCGTCTGGATTAACGAATGTCATTGCCATGGCGTTGAACGGCGGAGCGGTTGCGTTGCTGGCCAACGGCGCCGTCGTGGGCTGGGATGGGATTGCCCCCAATCCGCTGCCTGGGATTTCCAACCTCGTCGCGGTGGCGGCTTCGCGCGGCAGTGTGATTGGGCTGACGTCCGACGGTCGAGTCCTAACCGATTCCGCCAGCCACATATCGTTTCCCTTTCCCATCACGAATGCGTTTAGCATCGCCGGTGGAATGGCTGTTTTTGCGGGTGAAGCCATCGCGTTGCTGGGTGACGGCGCGCCGCGGCTCACGGTGCAGCCGGGCAATCAAATGATTGGGCCTGGCGGCGGCGTTTGGCTCCATGCGCGCGGCGTCGGGGTGCAGCCACTGCAGTTTCAATGGACGCACAATGGCATTCCCATTCCCAGTGCGACCAATGCCGATTTGATTCTGACGAACGTGCCGGAAAACGTGGTGGGGGATTATCAGGCGTTGATTTCCAATCGGCTGGGCACGGTGGCCAGCCGGGTCGCGCGCGTCTCGTTGCCTTATACACTCTCGCTCGCGCAGGCGCTGGATGGTCCGAACCTAAGCTGGACGAGTTCGGGCAACCAGCCCTGGTTCTCAGAGCCGTTTGTCACGCATGATGGACAATTCGCGGCGCAAAGCGGACCGATTCCGGATGGCGGGCAATCGACGCTACAGACGAGCGTGAATGGGCCCGGGTTGCTGCAATTCTGGTGGAAAGTCTCGTCGGAACAATATTTCGATCTTTTGGAATTCTTTGACAACGGCACAAACGTGCTGTCCATCTCCGGCGAAGTGGACTGGACGCAAGCCTCGATTGCCATTGGAGCAGGAGTGCATCAACTCCGCTGGGTTTACTCCAAGGACAACGAGGTGTCTGACGGGGCCGACGCCGGGTGGCTGGATCAGGTGAATTTCTTTGTCGCGCCCGCGCCGATGCTCCTCGGCGCGCCCGTCGTGCAGGCGGGCGGCGTGGTAAGTTTCCCGGCCCAAACGCCGGATGGACTTGCGGATCCTTTTGCCGGCCCGGCCGGATTTGCCTTTGAAGCGAGCAGCAACCTGATCGAGTGGACGACGCTCACCAACCTGCCCATCCTCAGTAATGGTGTGGTGAGCGTGTGCGATCCCGACGCCACGAACAGTCCTGCTCGCTTCTACCGCTTGAAACATCGCTGAGCGCCGCGCGTTTTTCTCCGTGTCATCCGCGCGCGGCGTGTTTAGGTTGGGCGCCGCTCTATGGCGCATTTTTACGACACGCACGCGCATCTCGGGTTTCCGGATTTCGAGGACGATCTCGACGACGTGGTGGCGCGGGCCGCAGCCGCGGGCATCGTCAAGATGATTTCCATCGGGACGGACCTGGCCACCAGCGAAAAAGCCATCGGCCTTGCTGAAAAATATCCGGCGGTGTACGCGGCTGTCGGATGGCATCCGAATGATTTGGCCGACGCGCCTCCCGATGTTCGCGACGGTTTGCGCGCGCTGGCGCGGCATCCGAAGGTTGTCGCCCTTGGCGAAACCGGGCTGGATTTTTATCGCCAGAAAGATCCCGCCGCCCAGGCCCGCCAGGCTGAAGTGTTCCAGCAACAACTGGAACTGGCCGCCGAACTCGACTTGGGCTGCATCATTCACACCCGCGATTCTTTCGCGCCGACGCTTGCGCAAATGACGCCGTTCGCCGGCAAAATTCGCGCGGTGTTCCATTGTTTTTCCCAGGATGTGGCCGCGCTGCGCCAAGTCCTCTCGCTCGGCTGGCTGGTGAGCTTCACCGGCATTCTGACTTTTAAAAACGCCCAGTCTGTCCGCGACTGCCTCGCTGCCGTGCCTGCTGGCGGTTTCATGCTGGAAACCGATTGCCCGTTTTTGGCGCCGGTCCCTTTTCGCGGCAAACGCTGCGAGCCGGCCTATGTGCAACATACCGCCGCCGTGGCGGCCCAGGTGAAGGGCTGTTCGCTGGACAACATAAGCGCCATGACTTGCGCCACCGCCGAAAAATTCTTTCCCAAACTCCATGGCCGGCTGGCTTTATCATAACGTCATTCGCCCGGTTCTTTTTCGCCAGCAGGCGGAGGCGATTCATGATCGCACCTTGCGCGGGCTGGGGGTCGTCAGCCGTCATCCGGCGCTTTGCCGAATGACCGCCGCGTTCTACGGCGCGCCGGAATTGCCCGTCGAACTTTTTGGGCTGCGTTTTTCCAATCCGATTGGACTGGCCGCCGGGATGGATAAATTCGCCCGCGCGATTTGCGCCTGGCCGGCGCTGGGTTTTGGCTTCAGCGAACTGGGCGGCGTCACCTGGCACGAGCAGCCCGGCAATCCCGCGCCGCGCCTGTTTCGCGCCATTTCGGAGGAAGCGGTCGTTAATTCCATGGGTTTCAACAATCCGGGCGCCGAAAAAATGGCCCAGGCGCTCGCCGCCTGGAAAGCGTGCGGACGCTGGCCGGCGCATCCCGTGGGCATCAACCTCGGCAAATCCAAAATCACGCCGCTCGAAAAGGCCGCCGAGGATTACGCGCAATCCTTCCGCGCCTTGAGAGGGTACGCCGACTTTTTCGTCGTCAACGTCAGTTCGCCGAACACGCCGAACCTGCGTCAACTGCAAGATAAGTCCGCCCTGAACGACATTCTCGCCGCGTTGCAGGAAGCCAACGCCGCGCCCGCGCGCCCGATCCTCGTGAAGGTGGCGCCCGACCTGGCGTTCGAGGCGCTGGACGAGATTCTCGATTTAGCGGGGCCTCGGCGCATTGCTGGAATCGTCGCCACCAACACCACCATCACGCGCCCGGAAGCGCCCGACGCCCGCGTCCAACATATTTATTCCCGGCCCGGCGGCTTGAGCGGACGCCCCTTGCGCCAGCGCAGCACGGAAGTCATTCGTCATTTGTCCCGCCAGGCGCAGGGCAAAATTCCCATCATCGGCGTTGGCGGCATTTTTGACGCCGCGGACGCGTGGGAGAAAATCACCGCCGGCGCCTCACTCCTCCAGCTTTACACCAGCCTCATTTATCGCGGCCCCGGCGTGAATCGCGAAATTGTCAGGGGCTTGCGCTCCCGCCTGGAAGCGCGGGGCCTGTCGCGTTTGGAGCAGGCGGTCGGACTGGCGGAGTAATCATTCCAGCCCGCAGGCGCGCCGCGCGCGGGTCAGCACCGGACGGGCGAGAGCGCGGGCCTTGGCGGCGCTTTCCTGTAAAATAGAATTGACGTAGTCCAAATTCCCCGCCAGCTCCGCCCGGCGGGCGCGCGCCGCCGCGAAGTAATTCCAGTAGCTCTCGAACAACGCTTTTTTCAGATCGCCATAGCCAAGGCCGCCGGCGCGCAGCTTCTGCTCATAATCTGCCGCGACCTCCGGCGCCGCCAGCAGCTTGAGCAATTGCACCGCGATGTTTTTTTCCGCGTCGGGCTTGGGCTCCTGCGGCGTGCGGCTGTCCATCACCAGGCCCATGAACTTTTTTTTAAGCGCTTTTTCGTCGCCAAAAATTTCGATTGTGTTGCCGTAACTCTTGGACATTTTCTGGCCGTCGGTCCCGGGCACGGAAGCGACTTCATCGCGAATGCGCGGTTCGGGAATCACAAAGGTTGGGCCGTACGCTTCGTTAAACTTGATCGCCACGTCGCGCGTCACTTCCACATGCTGCTTTTGATCGCGCCCCACCGGCACGACGTTGGAATCGTAAATCAAAATGTCCGCCGCCATCAAAACCGGGTAGGCGAACAGCCCGTGGTTCGGCGAAATGCCCCGCGCAATTTTGTCTTTGTAACTGTGGCAGCGCTCCAGCAGGCCCATCGGCGTCAGCGACGTCAAGAGCCATGACAACTCGGTCACTTCCGGCACATCCGATTGCTTGAACAGCAGCGCTTTTTTCGGATCCAACCCACAGGCGAGGAAATCCAGCGCCACTTCCAGGGTGTTGCGCCGGCGCTCGGCGGCGTCGAACAGGGAGGTCATCGAATGGTAATTGGCGATGAAATACAAAGCCTCGCCCTGGTCTTGCAATTCGATGGCCGGCTTCATCATCCCAAAGTAATTCCCCAGGTGCAGCGCTCCCGATGGTTGTATGCCTGACAATATTCGCATCCGGGGCAAAGTAACCGCGGGCGCGCGCAACTTCAATACTTCAACCAGCCCATTTGGCGGAGGAAATAGTACTCGTTGAACGGATGGTCGTCCGTGATCACAATGCGCGGGTTGGATTGGGTCAGGTCCGGGGAGCCGTATTCCTTCATCACCACGCGCGATAGATATTCCGTGGCGTTGCCTTCGGGATACCACTCCAGCAAATCGTTTTTCGCCGTGGCGGGCATGCGCGCCGCCATTTGCGCGACGGTCTGCGCAGGGATCGGATCCATGGAGGCCACAAAATGCATGCCCCAGCCCGCGACGCCCTGATAGCAATGCACTTCAGAAAACGATTCGCGCAACGACCGATAAATCGCCAGCGCCGTCAATGGATCGCCCATGGGAAACCAAGTTGCCAACAGGCCATGTTTTTTCAGGCGCGCCTTGGCGGCATCATAAAATCCCGTTGAATAAAGCAGGCTGGAGCCCGCCGCCTCCACGGGGGGTGGAGGATCAATCACGATCAAATCATATTGCGCCGTGGTGCGCTCCAAAAACCGCCGTCCGTCGTCGATCACGATGCGGCCCTTCGGGTTGCGCAGGACTTCCGCGGCGTTGGTGTGAAAAAAGCCGAATTCCTTGGGCACGCTCGGCACCAGTTCGACCGCCGTTGTGTCCAATCCCCAACTTAACGCGGAACGAAAACTCGTGCCCATGCCGAAACAGATAATCAACGCCGATTCCGCAGGCCCCTCGTGCAGCGTCAACGGCAGATGAACCATGAATTTAGTGATGGGCGTCATGATGGTCATCCCAATGCCGTTCACGTAAATCACCTTGTTCCGGTTGCTATCCCCGTAGGCAATCACCGACGCCGCATAATCGCGCCGCGCCTCCGAAGGAACATGAAAACTCCCCACGAGATCCTCGAAGTCGTGCGCCCCAAAGAGCGACCACGCAAAAGTCGCCGTGCCCAATAAGACGGAACCAACGCGCCAGGTTCCGGGCAAGCTTTCCCAATTCATCAAAAAACACACTGCCAGCGGCGCGCTCAGGATTAGGAGCGCATAGTTCTCCTTCACCCACGGCAGCAGGACATAGGATGCGAACAACGGCCCGAGGATGCAGCCCACCACGTTCACCGCATACGCCCTTCCGGCGGCTTTCGGGTTTCCCCTTGATCGTTCGTCAATAAGACGTGGTGTCAAGTAACCCAGAGCCGCGCAGAATGGAATAATGCTGGCCAGCACGATGCTCGCGCTGCGCAGCTTGTGCCCGAAGACGGCCGGCGGCGCCAGGCGTGAATCATTTAATAAAACCGGCAGCGTGACGGTTGCCAACAGCATGGCCATGAGATAGGAGCTGGGCCAGACGTTCCCCATTTTCACATGCCGCCGATATAGCCACGAACCCGCGAAGGTTGCTCCCAAATAGGTGAAAACGATCAGCGCAAACGAATACACCTGCGTTTGCAAAACCGGACAAAATGCCCGCGTCCAAACAACCTCCATCGCCATGGCGGCAAATCCGGTCGTGAATAAAATCCAGGCGAGGCCCCGGGTGGGAATCGTGCCAAGCCCAATACTTCTTGGAGCATCACCGGCCGGCTTCTCAACCGACTCGAGCGTCGCTGGTTTCGGCCGCAATGACAGGGCGCCACACGCCAACGCGATGGCAAAATTCCCCAAGGCCGCCACCCAAAGAGAATGCGCAAAACCCATGACCTCCACTAGAATCAGGGCCGTTACGAGACATCCGAACATGGCTCCCAGGACGTTCGCCAGGTAGAGAAAGCTAAAGCTTTGCTCTTCCGCCGCTTCGGTTTCGCGAATGTGCGCCATCATGAATGGAAAGGTCGTTCCCATGCAAAAACACCACGGCAGGATCGTGATGCCCAACGCGAGAGCGGACGCTGCCAAATACGTCCCTGAATTCATTTCGCCTGTTGACCATAATATATGGCTGGCAGCGTGAAACAGTTGCGGAACCACAAATGCGCCCAGCCCGATAATGGCCTCGGCCACGCTGTAGAAGAAAAGAGCCGATTTTCCCGTCTTCCGAACCCATCCGCCAATCAAGGCCCCGCCAGCCCACGACCCCACCGACAATCCCAGCATATAAACTGACAGGACCACCGATAAAACCGGCGTGATGATGCCGAAGGAGGCAAACGCCATGCGCGTCCATATGACTTGGTAGGCCAAACCCGAAAAGCCCGACACAAAAAAGACGGCGAAAAGAAATGTTTGCTTGGCCCGGTTCACGATTTCAGGAGATTAAGAAAATGCGCCGGAAGAAGATAGGAATTTTATGCCGGATTATTCTTTTTTACACGAGGGGCTTGACGCCACAACAGTTTGTTGTTACCAAAAGCGCAACTACATCAGGTAGCGGCGCCGGAGCTTTTTATGCGATGCCCTAAATGTGGCAATCAAGAGGATAAAGTCATCGATTCACGCGCCTCGCGTGAAGGCTCAATCATTCGTCGCCGCCGCCAATGCCTGCAATGCAGCCATCGTTTCACCACCTACGAAGAGATTGAGCACGAAGGACTTATGGTGGTCAAGCGCGATGGACGGCGGGAGGAATTTTCGCGGGAGAAGCTGCTTTCAGGCGTGCGCAAGGCCTGCCAGAAGCGGCCCATCAGCCCCAAAGCCATCGAGGAGCTCGTGGAGAACATCGTCGATGAAATCGTGGGCAAATACGATCAGGAAGTGCCCGGCACCGAAATTGGGCAGCGCGTCATGGATGGATTGCGCGCCTTGGATCCGGTGGCGTATGTCCGTTTTGCCAGCGTTTATCGCCGCTTCGAAGAGGCGACCGAATTTGTCCGGGAAGTGAACAATCTGGAGGCCAATCATGATTCAACTCAGAGCTGATTGCTTGATCTTTGAAACCAGCGACGGCGAGAACGTGCCTTGCACCGCCGACTGGGTGACGTTGGAGCTGCTGGGCGAAGGCGCGGATATGATTGATCCGCAGATCATCCATCATGCCTCCGCCGCGGTGCTGCATTATTTCAAATTTGAGCTCAATCGCCAGCACGTCTCCGTGGGGGAATTTGCGGCCGCCCTGGAAAAAGTTTTGCGCCAATTTGGCCTGAGTGTGTATGCGGATTCTGGCGCCATCATGGAGCCGCCCAAGCCGCCGCAGCGCGCGCTGGTGGCAGATTTGCGCGTCCTCGCCGTCGGAGCGGACAAAGGCTACGAGCTGTTCTTTTTCCCGCAATTGCGTGAGGAATTGAAGCGCCATCTGGAGAAATCCCCAGAAGTGCTGCGCTTTGAAGGCCTGCGCGGTTGCGTCAAGCAACTCACCGGCGCCCAGCGCTGGTCCCGCCGGTGCGATCGTTTGGCCGATCAGATTGTGGAATATCTCCGGCAGTGCTGGCAGTCCGAGTCCAATCGCGCTGCCTGTTCGCTTGTCGTGCAGTAA
Source organism: Verrucomicrobiia bacterium (assembly GCA_035551475.1). Taxonomy (GTDB): domain Bacteria; phylum Verrucomicrobiota; class Verrucomicrobiia; order Limisphaerales; family Palsa-1400; genus DASZMX01. The sequence goes on along the minus strand of DASZMX010000091.1, from coordinate 105,171 downwards.
CGTGACTATTTTCGAAAAAATCATCGCGCGCGAAATCCCAGCGGCGATTGTTTATGAGGATGATCTCGTGCTCGCCTTTCGCGACGTCAGCCCCAAGGCTCCCACGCACGTTTTGATCGTGCCGAAAAAATGCGTCCCGCGCCTGGCCGACGCCCAACCCGCCGATCATCAGCTTCTCGGCCATCTTTTACTTAAAGCCGCGCACGTCGCCGCCAGTCTTGGACTCGATAAAACCGGCTACCGCATTGTCATCAATAACGGCCCGGACGGCGGCGAAACGGTGCCTCATCTTCACCTGCATATTCTGGGTGGGCGTCCGATGGCTTGGCCGCCCGGTTGACATGATCGCGTTCCTGCAAGGCCAGTTGGTGGAGGCTCATCCCACTCAAGTCGTCATCGATGTGAACGGGGTGGGTTACGACGCCTTGATTCCGCTTTCCTCCTTTGACAAGCTGCCGGCTCCGGGGCAGCCCGTAAAATTATTGACACATCTGGCGGTGCGCGAAGATGCCCATGTGCTCTACGGCTTCATGACTGTCGGCGAGCGTGATATGTTCCGCCTGCTGATCCACTCTGTCAGCGGCATCGGCCCGAAAATCGCGCTCAATATCCTCAGCGGCATCAATCTCGTCGCGCTGCGCAGCGCAGTGGCCAGCGGCGATGTCAAAGCGCTTTCGCAGATTTCCGGGGTCGGCAAAAAAACCGCGGAGCGCATCATCATTGAATTGAAGGATAAAGTCGGGGCTGGCGGCGGCGTGACGCCGAGCGTGGCCGCGCGCGCCCTTTCGGCTGACGAGCAAAAAACGAACGACGCTGTGCTCACGCTCACCACCCTTGGTTTCAAACCGGTGGATGCCCACCAAGCGGTGCGAGCGGCCCAGGCCGTCCTGGGCCCGGACGCCAAGGTGGAAGAGTTGGTGCGCGCGTGCCTCAAGAAGGGCGCGTAATTTCGGCTGCGGCCATGAAGCAATCCGGCGTCATCACCCCGACTCCCCTGGCGTGGCAGAAGCGCGCGGCCGCCTGGCTGGTGATCGGGCTCCTCCGTTTGACGATCGGGACTTGGCGCCGCGTGTGGATTGATTCCGCCGCCTACCCTGAAACGCGGGGGCCGGTCATCTTCTGCGTCTGGCATAATCGCCTGCCGCTGGCGCTTGGCGCCTATGACCATACCGTCCGCGCGCGGTGGCCGAGCGCTGGCATCGGCGCGATGATCAGCGCCAGCCGTGATGGTTCTTTTCTATCGGCCGTCGCCGAATCGTTCGGCATCACGCCCATTCGCGGCTCCAGCAGCCGCCGCGGTCCGCAAGCGTTGTTGGAAGCGAAGACGTTGATGGAAAAAAACTACAGCATTGTCATTACACCGGACGGACCGCGCGGCCCCAAGTATCAAATACACGACGGCATTATTCTCCTGGCCCAACTCACCGGGCGCCCCATCATTCCCACCTCCAATTACGTCTCCGCCAAAATCCAATTGCGCAGTTGGGACCGCTTTCAGATCCCTTTGCCTTTTGCCCGTTGCGAATTGCGCTATGCCGCCCCCCTTTGGATTCCCCGCGACCTCACGGACTCCCAGCGCGAAGAACTCCGCCTCCAGCTCCAAAACGCCATGCTGCAAATTACCCGCGACTAAGTTTTTTGCGTGATTTTGACCTTGACCGGCGTGCCGTGAACAAAAGCTCATTTTCCTCGAAAATCATTAACTTTAAGGGGCTTCCCTTTGGGCTGAATCAGCAATCTTACCCCTTTTCGTATTCGCGGAGCAGGGTAGGGCGTGCTACTCTTTTCTATTCAGAACAATTTTCTGAATAATATTTGACGACTAGGCGTTCCTTTGGTTTACTGAACGCTCTTTTTGATACGTTGATACGATATGTACGCAGTAATTGAAACCGGCAGCAAACAGTACCGCGTGAGCGCGGGTGACACTTTGGAAGTTGAACATCTCGCAGTGGATGCGGGTCAAACCTTTACGTTCGATCGCGTCCTGCTGATCGGCAACGAAGGCAAAACGACTTTCGGCGCCCCAACCATCGCCAAAGCGACGGTGGTGGCGGACGTCGTCAAAAATATTCGCGGGCCCAAAGTGGTCGCTTTCAAATTGAAGCGCCGCAAGGGCTACCGCAAAAAGATCGGCCATCGGCAGGAATTGTCGGTCATCAAGATTAAAGAGATTAATGTTTAGGAGGAAGTATGGCACATAAAAAAGGTCAAGGCAGTGTTCGTAATGGCCGCGATAGCGTGAGCAAGCGGCTCGGGGTGAAGGAATTTGGCGGGCAGATCGTCACCGCCGGCAGCATTCTCGTCCGCCAGCGCGGCTCGAAATTTGTCGCGGGCAGCAATGTCGGCACCGGCCGGGATTGGACGCTGTTCGCGTTGATCGACGGCAAAGTTCTGTTTGACAAAAACAGCCGCCGCATCAACATCGTTCCCAACGCCGTCAAAGACGAGGTTGCCGCCCAGCAAAACTAGGGCGTTTATTTTAATTTCGCAGGCGAGGCGGTCCAGGCCTCGCCCTTTTTTTTATGTTCGTTGATGAGGTCAAGATTTACGCGAAGGCCGGGCACGGCGGCAAAGGCTGTGTTGCGTTTCTGCGCGAAACCTTTCGACCCAAAGGCGGCCCGAGCGGCGGCAATGGCGGGCGCGGCGGCGACGTAATTCTTCAAGCCGATCACGACCTCAATAATCTCATTAACCAATTCTATACGCCGCGCCTCATAGCGGAGGAGGGCAATCACGGTTTGGGGAAGGGAATGGACGGCCCGGCTGGCAAGGATCTTCTGGTCAAGGTCCCCTGCGGCACACTCGTATGGCGTTTGGAAGACACCACGCCCTCGCCTGAGGATGAAGATTCGGACGACGACGAGGCGGAGGCTGCGCCGCCGTCCTTTGCCGCCAGCTCCAGTGGCCGCCCTATTATCCGTCATGCCGGCTCCGAGCGCGCCATGGAGATCGATCTCGAAACCGATGAGCCCGCCCCGCCAGTCGCTCCCGAGAAGGGCGAACTCGTCGCTGATCTAACCGAAAATGGCCAGCAATTTATTCTTTGTAAGGGCGGTCGCGGCGGCTTGGGCAATCGGAACTTCGCCACCGCCCGGCGGCAGGCGCCACGTTTTGCTCAACCCGGTGAGCCTGGCGGCGAAGGGAATTATCTGCTCGAACTGCGCATCATTGCGGAGGTTGGCCTGGTTGGATTTCCCAATGCGGGCAAATCAACGCTTTTGACCGCCATTTCCAAAGCGCGTCCCAAAGTTGCGCCGTATCCCTTCACCACGCTCACGCCGCAAATTGGCATCGTCGAGTATGCGGATTACAAACGCCTGACCGTGTGCGATGTGCCCGGTTTGATCGAAGGCGCCCACCAAAATGTCGGCCTTGGCCATAAATTTCTGCGTCATATCGAACGTTGCAAAGCGATAGTCGTCCTGCTCGACATGGCGGGAACCGACGGGCGCAAGCCGTGGGATGATTACAAACAGCTCCTGCACGAATTGGAGCTTTACGATCCCACCATTCTGGAAAAAACGCCGATTGTGGTGGCCAATAAAATGGACGAACCCAACGCCGAGGACAATTTAAAGGCCTTTAAACGCAAAGTGCGCAAGACGCCCGTGTTGCCCATCTCGGCGGCGTTTGATCAGGGTATCGAAAAATTCAAGCAGGTGATTCGCGACGCAGTCGCCCAAGCGTCCCTCAAGACCTAGATATATATATGCTCAAAGCTGGAATCGTCGGTTTGCCTAACGTCGGAAAGAGCACGCTCTTTAACGCGGTGACCCGCACGCGCAAAGCCCAGGCCGCCAACTATCCTTTTTGCACGATCGATCCGAATGTGGGCATCGTCACCGTTCCCGATGATCGCCTCGCCGTGCTGGCCAAGATTGCCAAGACATCCGTCCTGATTCCTGCCGCCGTGGAATTTGTGGACATCGCCGGCCTCGTGAAAGGAGCCGCGCAGGGCGAAGGCTTGGGCAACAAATTTCTCAGCCATATTCGTGAAGTCGATGCCATTGTGCAGGTCGTCCGTTGTTTTGAGGATCCTGACATTCATCATGTTGCCGGCGCCATTGACCCCGTCCGCGACATTGAGACCATTGCCACCGAATTAACGCTGGTGGACTTGGAATCAACCCAGAAACGCCTCGAAAAACTGGCCAAAGACGCCAAACGCGGGGACAAAGCCGCCATTGCCGAGTCTGATCTGCTGAAGAAGTTCGAAGTGCATTTCAACACCGGCAAATCCGCCATTACCCTGGCCCTTACTCCCGAGGAGAAGGCGGCGGCCAAGGGATTCTATTTCCTGACCAACAAACCGACGATTTTTGCCGCCAACGTCAAGGAATCCGAGTTGGCCGGGGCCGCTTCCAACCCCTACGTGGTGGCCGTGACGGAGTACGCCAAAACGCATCACGCCTGCGAAACAGTCATCATTAGCGCCCAGATTGAAAGCGATCTGGTGGATCTCTCCGAAGAAGAGGCAGGCGCTTTCCTCAAGGAATTGGGCGTCGCCGAATCGGGAGTCGGAAACCTTATTCGCAGCGTTTTTCACCTTTTGGGGCTTCGCACCTATTTTACGGCTGGCGAAAAGGAAGCCCGGGCTTGGACGATTCACGCTGGCGACACCGCCCCCAAAGCGGCTGGAGTCATCCATAGCGACTTCGAGCGTGGGTTCATTAAGGCCGAAACGGTGGCTTATGCCGATTTGGTCCGGTGCGGTTCCGTGGCTGCGGCTCGCGATGCCGGGTTGTACCGGATGGAAGGCAAGGAGTATGTCGTCAAGGATGGCGACGTCCTTTTATTCAAATTCAACGTGTAATGCGTCAATTTCGCGCAAAATGCGCGTGTTTTTCCCACGCATTATGCGTGGAAATTTCGCGCAATCCTCACGCATCCCTCGTAAACCATCCCGAGCGCCGGGTGGGCGGGTAAAGACAGAAGGGTGGCGCCAACATTGCTTAAAAAATAATTCAAATCGCGTTGACACTGGCAATGTTTGGAAATTACAGTGCGCGCTCCATTGCAAACACATAACCAATATAATATGAAAAAGATTCGAAATCAGAAAATTGGGGCGTTCACCCTGATTGAATTGCTCGTCGTGATCGCGATCATCGCGATTCTGGCCAGCATGCTCCTCCCTGCTCTCGCTCGCGCCAAACAGAAAGCCCAGCGTATTTCCTGCGTAAACAATCTCAAGCAGATCGGCACTGCTTACCGCATTTGGGCCAACGATAACGGCGACCGTTATCCTTCCCAGCAGACCACTGCTTTGGGCGGCTATTCCGACCTCCTGTCCACTGCTGACAGCGAAGGCGCCATCGGTTTCACCAATTACGCCATTCTCCAGAACGAGTTGGGTCAATCGGCGAAAGTTGTGACCTGCCCGTCGGACGATCGCATTGCCAACACCAACTTCTATGCGCCGGCTTCGCTGGGCGCTATCGCCCCGAATATCGGCAATTTCAATAACACCAATTGCTCCTACTTCATCGGCACGGGCGCGAGCGACACCTATCCCCAGGGTATCTTGGGCGGCGACCGTAACCTTGGCGCTTCTGCCACGGCGACGGGCCAGGACCCCAACTACGGCTTCTCACCGGCGGTCGGCACGACCACGGGTGATGATGTCGATATGTCCACCAACGGCATCTCCTATACCGCCAAGAGCGTTCCCACCGGTATGCCGAGTTCCGGCACCGTCGGTTGGTCGGCTAAACTCCATACCGCTGGCAATATCGCTGGCGCGGGCAACATTCTCCTTGGCGACGGCAGCGCCCAGCAAGTCACCTCCGCTGGCTTCCGCCAAAACTGGCTCAAGAATGCCGGCCCTGACGCCAGCCAATGGCCGTCCAGCCACTCCCAAGTGACGCCGAATTCCATCCGCATCCTGTTCCCCTAATTGGATTCAGGCTTAATCGTCTTTAACACGAACAAGGCATCCGCAAGGATGCCTTGTTTGCTTTTCAACCCGCTTGCGCCGTCAGGCGAATGATCTCGGCCAGGGACGTGCGGGCGCGAAACTGCGTCAGACGCGCCAGCTTTTCCACATTAGGGCGGCGCCGCAGCATGTCTTCGAACCCAGCTGGATAGGCGGTGGCGTAGGGCACCATTTCAATGGTTGACGTTGACCCTAGAGCTTCCAACACCATTTCAGCCAGGCCTTTGATGGTCACTTCTTCTTCGCTTCCCACGTTGCATACTTCCCCGCGCGCCGCCGCCGCCCCTTGCAGGCGCAACAACGCCTCCACGGTATCTGCAACATAACAAAAGCATCTCGTCTGTGCGCCGTCGCCGAACACCCGCAGCGGCTCGCCTCTTTTGGCCGCGGCGATAAAGCGTGGCAGCGCCATTCCGTGCTCCCCGGTTTGCCGCGGCCCCACCGTGTTGAAAAGCCGCGCGATCGTCACCGGCGTCCCCAGCTCTTTGGCATGCGCCAGCGCTAGAAATTCGTCCATCAGTTTGGAGCAGGCATAACTCCAGCGGCTGAAATGCGGCGGACCAATGAGCAAGTCGTCCTCTTCCGCAAACGCACCCTTCACGCTTTTGCCGTACACTTCGCTCGTGGAGGTGATCAAGACGGGGGTTTGCCTGGCGTCGGCGGCATTCAGCACGCATTGCGTTTCCCGCAAATTTGTTTCGATCGTCCGGAGGCCTGATTTCATCACCAAATCCACCCCGACGGCCGCCGCGAGATGATAAATGGATTCCGCGCCTTCCGCCAATTCTGCCAGTTCCGGCCGATCCGAAATCCGGCCCTCCAAAAATTTAAATCCTGGATGCTGCCATACCGCCGCGAGGTTTTCCTTGCGCCCGGTCGAGCAATCATCGATCACCACCACCGGCTTGCCATCAGCTAGCAGTCGTTCCACCAAGTGTGATCCAATAAACCCAGCCCCGCCCGTGACCAAAACATGCTTCGCGCTCTTCACGCCCGGAGTCTGCCCAAGAAATCCTGTCATATCAAAGCCGAATGCCAGCCGGCCTGCTCGTGCGTGGAAACGCCTGCATTTAGATGATCGCAGTTGATCGCTTGCAAGATTCTTTCTACGCTGGGGTCTGTTGTCGCAGATCCATTTGTTTGAAAGATCCAAATAAAATTTCCGCGGCTGAGGTTACGCCCGCTTCGGCCTATTTTAATCGCCGCACGTTTTTGCAGGCGGGAATCATGGCGGCCAGCGTCGCCGCGACCGGCTTGTTGTACCGACGCCTCAATCACGTTGGCGCCGGGGCTGTCAAGACAGCTCCGTTGACTGGCCTCAAGGCTTCATCGACTGACGCGTCCTCGGGCTTTCATGTCACGGATCCTGCCACTTCGCTGCAAGACATCACGCATTACAACAATTTCTACGAGTTTTCCACGGACAAGGAAGGCGTGGCCGATGCCGCCGCGCATTTCGACACGTCTGGTTGGACGGTCACGGTAGGAGGCTTGGTAAAAAATCCGCGCGTCTTCACCCAGGCTGAGTTGTTGCAATTGAGTCCGCCGGAAGAGCGCATTTATCGCATGCGCTGTGTCGAAGGATGGTCCATGGTGATTCCCTGGGCGGGTTATTCCTTGTCCAAGCTTCTCGACGTTGTGCAGCCCCAGCCGGAAGCGAAGTACGTGGCGTTTGAAACATTGCTTGACTCAAAGCGGATGCCCGGCCAGCGCGGGGAAGTGCTGGATTGGCCGTACATCGAAGGCTTGCGCCTGGATGAAGCGATGCATCCGCTGACGCTTCTGGCCAGCGGACTCTATGGCCGCGCGCTTCCGCCGCAGGATGGCGCGCCGCTACGGTTGGTGGTTCCCTGGAAATATGGGTTCAAAGGCATCAAATCGATCGTCAAAATAAATCTGGTCGCGGACCAGCCTCGAACCACCTGGAGCGCCGCCGCTCCGCGGGAATACGGCTTTTATGCCAACGTCAATCCGCAGGTTGATCACCCGCGCTGGAGCCAGGCCACGGAACAGCGGATCGGCGAATCAGGCCGCCGTCCGACGCTGCCGTTCAATGGTTATGCCGATCAGGTCGCCTCACTTTATCAAGGCATGGATTTGCGCTTGAACTTCTGACTCGCGCGCCATGAAAGAAAACGATCTTCGCTTTGCCCGTCTCCTTGTGCTGGTCAATCCGGCTGTTCCGGCCGTTTTGCTGGCCTGGGACGCATGGCGTCATCAACTCGGCGCCAATCCGGTCAATTTCGCGCTTCTCACCACCGGCATGATGGCGTTGATTTGCTTATTATTGACGTTGCTCGTCACACCGTTGCGGAAGCTGAGCGGATGGAATTGGATTATTTTTTCGCGGCGCACATTCGGCCTTTACGCCTTCTTTTACGCGTTGGCGCATTTCCTGATTTTCTTCACCTTGGATCGTTCCTTCAGTGTCAGCGGGACGCTGTCGGAAATGGTCAAACGAAAATACCTCATCGTTGGCAGTGTTGGTTTGCTCGTCATGGCGCCACTCGCCATCACGTCCACCAATGCCATGATCAAGCGTCTGGGCGGCAAACGCTGGCGCGCGCTTCATCGTCTCGCGTATGTGGCCGGCATCGCGGGTGTCGTGCATTATTACATGCAGACCAAGGCGGATACCCGCCTGCCGCTCATCTTCGGCGCGGTTCTTTTGCTGCTGCTCGGGTACCGTGTGGTTGTTTCCTTGCGCCAGCCTAAGACGGCGCCGGCGGCGCCCGCGCGCGCGTAGTCGCCGGCGCCGGGCTTCTGCCGTCCATTTTCCCGCGTGACTTTCCCAGTGGCGCCTCCCATCATCCGCCCATCGTGAAGTCCGATGCTCCAGTCTCTCGCAGCGCGCGTTTCTCCGAAGGTCCCGCGCAGGAAGTCGCCCGGTTCAGCCAATCCGTTTCCTTCGATTGGCGTCTTTGGGAACATGACATTTTGGGCTCATTGGCGCACGCGGGAATGCTCCAAAAAATAGGCATTCTCACCAAGCCAGAGCTGCGCGAAATCGAAGAGGCGATGAGCCAGATCGCGGAGGAAATTCGCGATGGCAAATTCCAGTGGAAACCCGAGCTCGAAGATGTCCACATGAACATCGAGGCGGAATTGACGCGGCGCGCTCCGGCCGGCGCCAAGCTCCACACCGCCCGCTCGCGCAATGATCAAGTGGCGTTGGATGTGCGCATGTGGCTGCGCGACGAAATCACGGCGTTGGCGGGTGAGATTCGCGGTTTGCAGAAATCGCTCGTGGCCCTCGGGCGACGGTATGCGGACGTGGTGATCCCGGGCTACACTCATTTGCAACGCGCCCAGCCCGTTTATTTTTCGCACCATCTTTTGGCCTATGTCGAAATGCTGGAGCGCGATCGGGAGCGTTTGCTTGACTGTTTTTATCGCGCCAATGTCTGCCCGCTCGGCAGCGGCGCGATTGCCGGCTCGACGCTGCCGCTGGAGCGTGAAATGGTGGCCAAGGATCTCGGTTTTGTGGACGCCAATGGCGCGCCGCGCTTGAGCCAGAATTCCATGGACGCAATTTGCGACCGTGATTTTGCGGTGGAATTCTGCTCCGCCGCCGCCTTGATGGCTGTTCACCTTTCGCGATTGGCGGAAGATTGCATCTTGTGGGCCACGGCTGAATTCCACTTTATTTTCATTTCCGACGCCTACACCACGGGCTCCTCGCTCATGCCGCAAAAGAAAAACCCTGACGTCGCCGAACTGACACGCGGCAAATCCGGGCGTGTCTTCGGCAACCTGCTCGCGCTGCTGACGCTGCAGAAAGGTCTGCCGATGACTTACAACCGTGATTTGCAGGAGGACAAGGAACGTCTCTTCGATTCGGCGGACACGATTCGCGCGTGTGTGCGTTTGATGGCGGGCATGATGCTCCATATCACTGTCAACGAGAAGCGCTGCAAAACCGTCGCGCATGATTCAGCTCTGCTGGCGACCGATCTCGCGGATTACCTCGTGCGTCACGGGGTTCCATTTCGGCAAGCGCATCACCATGTCGGCTCGGCGGTGGCCGCGGCCGAAAAACTGGGGAAAGGGTTGCATGAGCTCACCGCCGCGGAACTGCAGTTGGTCGATCCCCATTTTGGCGCCGATGCGGCCGAGGTTTTTAATTTGAGCAACGCCCTGGCGGCCCGCCGCATGGTCGGCGCCCCGGGCACGGAGCAAGTCGCCGCCCAGTTGGCCCGCTGGGAAAAGATCCTCGGTTAAATTCATGCGCGCGCCCGACGTCACCTCTCTCTTGCGCGAGGTTTCGCGGTCGTTCTATTTGACATTGCGCGTCCTGCCGGCCGCAGTCCGCCCGCAAATTGGCCTCGCCTATCTGCTCGCGCGCACGACCGATACGGTGGCGGACACGGCGGTCATTTCGCTCGAACTCCGCTTGCAAGCTCTCGACCAGTTGCGCGCTCGCATTTTGGGCCAATCCTCGGCGCCGCTGCATTTTGGGCCGTTGGCGCAAACCCAATCTTCTCCGGCCGAAAAGACATTGCTGGAACGAGTCGAAGAATCCCTGCGCTTGCTGGAGGGGTGCGCGCCCGCGGACCAACGCCGCATTCGTCGTGTGCTTGACATTATCATCAGCGGCCAGGCGCTCGACCTCCAGCGCTTTGCCGCGGCCAGCGCCCAAAACATCGTCGCCTTGCCCACGGACGCCGAACTGGAGGACTACACATATCGCGTCGCGGGCTGCGTGGGCGAGTTTTGGAGCGAGATGTGTCTGGCGCACTTATTTCAACTGCCGGCTGAAGACGAAGCAGCATGGCGTGAGAATGGCGTGCGTTTCGGCCAAGGGCTGCAATTGGTGAACATCGTGCGCGATCTTCCGGTCGATCTTCGCCAGGGCCGATGTTATTTGCCGGTCGCACTGGCGGGCATCGCCCCGGGGAAACTGCTCGAGGCGGGCTTCATGGGGCAATTCCGTCCGCTTTATGACACGTATCTGGAGCGCGCGCAGGGGCATTTGGCGGCGGGTTGGGAATACACGAATGTCTTGCCGCGCAGCCAGGCGCGGCTGCGTTTGGCTTGCGCGTGGCCCATTCTTATTGGCGCCCGCACGCTGGGCAAGTTGCGCGGTGAAAACGTCCTTGATCCCGCGCGGCGCATCAAGGTTTCACGCTCAGAAATCTATCAAATCATGGCGCGTTCCGCCCTCTTGTATCCCGCGGACGGGCTCTGGCGCCGGCAATTCGATGACACGGCAAAACCAGTTGCGTCCCATTCGGTTTTGCGGTAACAATGGCGCCAATGAGATACCGAAAGTTTTGGACCCTCGCCTTTTGTGTCGGCTTGAACTACGGCGCTTCGGCCCAACCCGCCAACGATCAATCCTCGGCCTTGGATGCGTTGCGCCAAGCGGAATCCGCCCCGGCAGACATGTCCACGCCAGCCAAGCCGGGCAAAAAGAAAAAAGCCGCGGCCATGCCCGCGCCCGCCGCGACACCCGCTCCGGCAAACTCCGGTGACACCGATGCGGCGTTGCAAGCTTTGCGCCAGGCTGAAATGGCTCCGGCCACCGCTCCGGCTGCGCCCATGGCCCCAAGCGCGCTGGCCGCGCCCGCCGCCCCCGCGCCCCAGAACAGCGCGGAATCCGATGCCGCTTTGCAAGCATTGCGTCAAGCAGAAGCCGCGCCCGTTCAGCCGCCCTCTCCGGCGGCTCATGCGGCGATGCCCGCGCCCATGGCTCCGATGACGGCGCCGGCGCCTGCTTCATCTTCGGATTCCGATGCTGCGCTGCAAGCGTTGCGTCAGGCTGAATCCGCTCCCGCACAACCGTCCGCGCCATCCCAGCCCGCCAAGCCGTCTGCTCCGGCCGCTCCGATGATGGCTCCCAGCGCGCCCGCTGGCGAGACGGACGCTGCGCTTCAAGCATTGCGTCAAGCAGAAGTCGCCCCGGCTCCGCCACCGGCTGCGCCTGCTGCTCCCGCCCCGATGGCTCCTCGCATGGCGGCGCCCGCGCCGGCCAACCCTGCGGAATCTGACGCGGCCCTGCAAGCTTTGCGCCAGGCGGAAGCCGCTCCGATGGCTCCCGAGGCGCATGCGCCCACCATGACGCCGGCTCCAAAGACCCCGGCGATGGCGCCTGTTCCGGCGACGCCCGCCGAATCCGACGCCGCCTTGCAAGCCTTGCGCCAGGCCGAAGCGGCGCCCGCGCCCGCGACGCCGCGCCCGTCTGCGCCCGCCATGCCGGCGCCGACCACGGGCAATCCAAGTCTTGACGCATTGCGTCAAAAAGAGGCGACAGCTCCCGTTTCCCGAGAACAGCGTGATGCGCAGATTCGCGCGCAAAAACTTGAAGCCATTCGCAAGAAGCAAGAAGACCAGCGCGCCGCTGAGCAAAAGCAACGCGACGACGCGGCCGCCCAGGCGCGTCAGGTCGAGCAAGAAAAGCAGGCCGCCGAGCAACAGGCGCGCGCCGCCAAAGCGCAAGCCGCGGCAGACAAATTGAAAGCGGATCAGGATCGCCGCAAAATGGAAGAGCAACAACGCCAGGCCGAGCGCCAGCGCCGCCAGGCTGAGGCCGATGCGAAAAAAGCGGACGCCGCCAAGGCCGCCGCCGAGAAAGCGGATGCGGAGCGCGCCGCCAAGATGAAGGAAAACGAGGCGCATCTGGCGCCCGCCGCCGCATCTGCCCCGGCCGCGGCAGCGGTGCAGTCGACGACGGTCAACAATTCCAGCGCGGCCGATGCCAAAGCGGCGAAAGCGGCGGCCAAAGCCGAACAAGCCGCCCGCAAAAAAGCGGCCGCGGACGCGGCGGCTCGCGCCAAGGCCCAGGATGATGTGGCGCGCCGTGTGGCGAAATTGCAGGCCGAAACGAAAGCGGCTCCGGCGAATGCCGCACCTGCTGCCGGCGCCAAACCTGCCGCTCCCGCCGCTCCCGCCGCCCCGGAATTGACGAGCAAGGAGCAAAAGCTCGCCGATCTTCTCCGGCGCTATAAGGCCGACGAGATCACGCCCTTGGAATATCACACCGAGCGCGCCAAAATTATCGCGGAGCCATAAGCAATTAGCTTAGTTTTTCCCGCCGGCTCCAGCAGTCGGCGGGATTTTCATTTTATGCATTCATTCCATTATCAGAACGGGGAACTGTATTGTGAGGCGACGTCCGTCCGCTCGCTGGCCGAGAAGCATGGGACGCCCCTCTACGTCTATTCGCGCCAGACGATCATTGATCATTTTGCCCGTTTGGAAGCGGCTTTGCGCCCGCTGGACCACCGCATCTGCTTTGCGGTCAAGTCGAATTCAAATCTCGCCGTGCTGCGTCTCCTCTCCCGGATTGGCAGCAGCTTTGATATTGTGAGCGAGGGCGAATTGCGCCGGGTCATCGCGGCCGGCGGCAGCGCCGGCGATTGCGTTTTTGCCGGCGTCGGCAAAACCGAGGAGGAAATCGAATTCGCCCTGCGCCGCGGGATTTACTGCTTTAACGTCGAGAGCGAAGCTGAATTGGATCGCATCCAAAGCGTGGCGGCGCGCCTGAAAAAAATCGCGCCGATTTCCGTGCGGGTGAATCCGGATGTCGATGCCCACACGCACGCCAAAATTTCCACCGGCGCCGCCGAGCATAAATTCGGCATCGCGCTGGAGCGGGTGGAGGCGGTTTATGCGCGCGCGGCCAAGCTCAAGAACATTCGCCCGCGCGGCGTGCAGATGCACATCGGCTCGCAACTCACCGACGCGCAGCCGTTCGTGGATGCAGTCAAGAAGATGAGCGACCTGGTGCAGCGCTTGACGGCGCGGCATGGCCTGGAATTCTTCAGCGTGGGCGGCGGCCTGGGCATTGTGTACGATCCGGCGCTGGCCAGCGGCCAGCCGTCCTGGTGGAAATCAGCCTCAGCCAAAAATATTTTGACGCCGGAGACTTATGCCGTCCAATTGCTGCCTTTGCTGAAGCCGCTGGGCTTGCGCATTGTCGTGGAGCCTGGCCGCTTCATTGTCGGCAACGCGGGCATCCTCGTCACGCGCGTGGAATATGTCAAGCAAACGGACCGCAAACGGTTCGTGATTGTGGATGCCGCGATGAACGATTTGATCCGCCCGGCGCTTTACGAATCGTACCATGAAATTGTGCCGTTGACGCAGCGCCGCGGGAAACTCGTGGCCTCGGACATCGTGGGCCCCATCTGCGAGTCCGCCGATTGTTTTGCCAAGGATCGGCCGCTGGCGCCGGTGGAGCAGGGGGACTGCCTGGCGTTGCTCAGCGCGGGCGCGTACGGGTTTGTGATGGCCTCGAATTACAACGCGCGCGGCACGCCGGCGGAAGTGATGGTAAATGGCCGCAAAGCCGCCGTGGTGCGCCGCCGCCAGCGCGTGGAGGAAATCTGGGAAACGGAAAAAATTCCCGCCTGGGCTTGAGTCACTTCAATTCGTGCAGAAGCCGGTGCAGGAAGGCGACGTTGTCCACCTGCAAATAGCGCATGGCGCCGCCCATGCGCGCATAGCTCTTGCAAAAGCGCAGGTAATAGGCGGGATTGCTTTTCGGCGGCTCGCCGGCGGCCCAATCCCATTGGCCGCCATCCTGGATGTCCACGACGTAAATCGTGTGACCGCTGACCACGCGCCTTCCGGATTGGAGGCGCAAATTGTTGACACAGCTCATGCTCTTCTCGAACACCTGCGGGCCCATGATCGCAGAACCCACCGAGCACACCACGCCACCGGCCAGGCACTCCACCGTGTCGCCAAATTTTCGAAAGTCGACTTCGGCCGCGCGCCCGATGGCGGCGCCGTTGAACATGGGATGATTGGAGATGATGTCGTAGCCAATGCCGGGGTGCACGGTCACCGGAACTCCGCGCCGGCGCGCCTGGGCGAGCACGCAGGTTTCTTTCCAGCGATGCGGCACGGCGTGGCGGCCCGCGGGCAGGCGATGGCGCCACATCGCTTGGAGCAAGTCCGCCCGCGCCGCCGCCATGGGATCGGAGGGCGCGTCGCGGATGGCCATCTCCAATTCCTCGACGGTCGGCAGCGTGGTTCCATCTTCCAGCACAAATTTCCCGACGCTCCCGCCAAAACCTTCCTCGTCCAGCGCGCCGGCCAAAAGAGCCAGGTGAATGTTGCGTCCCGTTTCGTCCCAGGAGCCAAATTCCCCGTGAGCGACGTTCTCGCGAACATTTTCCGTGGAGACGCCCGCGTAGGAAAATTCCCAGTCATGAATGACCCCGGCGCCGTTGGTGGCGAGATGCGAAATCCAGCCCTGCTCCAGGAGGCGGATCATAATTTGCGCGGCGCCGTTCTTGATGAGGTGAGCGCCGTAAATAAGCATGACGCTGGCCCCATTGTGGCGCGCCTCACGGATGCGCTTGGCCGCTTCGCGGATTTCCGCCGCGAGCGCGTCCGGGCAGGGCGGGGGAGGCGCGTCGGGTGAAACCAGAATGTCCTGCAAGCGCGCTTCGCTTTTGCGCTGCGCCAGCGGCAAAACTTTCAATTCTGTCAAGTTGAATAAAGCTTTGGGCATTGCCAATGCCGCTGAACTTGGCAAACATTGCCGCGCGAGTAAAGAGGTTCCGAGCTTATGGCATCGCCAACCAACATTATAAATTCCGCGCTGCAAGGCGGCGCCAATGCGGTCACCGATCCGTTGGCGACGGCGCAGCGCTTTTGGATTTGGTGGGAAGGCCATCAATGGGAAATTATTGACGCCGCGGCCATTCTTCTGGCGGGCATGGTGGCCTCGGGTTGGATTGGGCGCATCGCTTCCCGCGCGATGGAGCGGCGGAATCTCGAGCCGCCGGTGCGCTATCTGCTGGTGCGGGTGATCCGGGTGGGCCTGCTCGGTTTGGCGCTCGTCATTGCGCTCGACAATTTGGGGTTCAAAGTCACGGCGCTGTTTGCCGGCGCGGGGGTGGTGGGAGTCGGCCTGGGCTTCGGCATGCAGAGCATGGTCAGCAACATGATTGCCGGCGTGACGCTCATTTTCACGAAACCGTTTCGCGTGGGTGAATACGTGGAAATTCTCGGCGTGCGCGGCGTGGTCACCAACATTAATTTGATGTCCACCTTTCTGCAGCGCGGTGATTTGTCGCGCGTGGTGATACCCAATCAAAAAATCATCGGCGAAGTCCTGCATAATTTTGGATTTTCCCGCCAGCTCGATCTTTCCATTGGCGTCGGTTATCAGACGGACCTCGCCAAGGCGCAAACCCTCGCGCTCGAAGTGGCGCGGGCCAATAAGCGGGTCCTGCCTTCTCCGCCGGCGGGCGTGTCCATTGGCAGCCTGGGCGACTCTGCGATTGTCATCAAGGTCAACGCCTGGGTGAAGCTTGACGATTTTGGCCCCGCGCAAACCGAGATTTACCAGGCCATCGTTGAGCGCTATCGACAGCAGCAGATTGAGATTCCCTTCCCGCAGCGCGAAGTGCGCCTGCTCCAGCCTGTCGGGGCGTAAGCTCGCAAAAATTGTGCGGCAAACGCCAAAGGACGGGCAGCCACTCCCCGCGCCGTCCCTGTAGGGTCTTGTCGCTTGATGTTTCGGCCTCGCTCATTACACTAGGCTGACGGAAATGACGAAACGGAAAATATATTACTTCGACAACAATGCCACGACGCGCGTCGCGCCCGAAGTGGTGGAAGCCATGTTGCCGTTTCTGACGGAATGGTGGGGCAATCCGTCCAGCGCCTATCATTTTGGCAAGGAAGTGGCCCGGCATGTCGAGGCTGCGCGCGCGCAGGTCGCGGCATTGATCAACGCCGATCCGAAGGAGATAATTTTTACCAGTTGCGGCACTGAGAGCAATAATTCCGCCCTGCACAGCGCCTTGGCGGTTCATCCGAAAAAACGACACATCGTCACCACGGCGGTCGAGCATTCTGCCATTATCAATGATTGCGAACGACTGCGGCGCCTGGGGCATGAAGTCACCTTTTTGGGCGTCGATGGCGAGGGCCAGCTTGATTTGCATGCCTTGGACCAGGCAATCCGGCCCGACACGGCCATTGTCTCGGTGATGTGGGCCAATAACGAAACTGGCGTGGTCTTTCCCGTGGAGGAAATTGCCGCGATCTGCCAGAGCAAAGATGTCCTGTTCCATACCGACGCTACACAGGTTCCCGGCAAATTAAAGATCGACGTCAAAACGCTCGGGGCGGACTTCCTGTCACTTTCGGCCCATAAGCTCCACGCCCCCAAAGGCGTGGGACTGCTGTATGTCAAACGCCGCACCCGGTATGAGCCTTATGTCATGGGAGGCCACCAGGAACGCGGCAAACGCGGCGGCACCGAAAACGTCGCCAGCATCGTCGGGTTCGGCCGGGCGGCGGAACTGGCCATGGCGCACCTTTCGGACGAGGACACGCGCGTGCGCGCCCTCCGCGACAAGTTGGAAAACGGCATTTTGGCCGCCATTCCGCGCACGATTCGCACGGGGGCCAAGGAGCCGCGTCTGCCCAACACGAGCAACATCGGGTTTGAAGGAATTGAGGCGGAAGCGCTTTTGCTGGCGCTCGATCACCTCGGAATTTGCGCTTCGAGCGGCTCGGCTTGCACCACCGGTTCGCTGGCGCCTTCGCATGTCCTGACGGCGATGGGGCTAAAGCCATTGCGCGCGCATGGTTGCGTGCGCTTCAGCCTCGGAGTTTATAACACCGAAGAGGAAGTGGACTACGTGCTGTCGCATCTGCCCTCCATGGTCGCGAAACTGCGCTCCGTCACGCCCCAACCGGCGCGCGCGCGCGAAACCGTCGCGGCCTGATTTTCCCTTTTTCTATGAAAGCAAAACCACACGTGGCTATTGTCGGCGCCACCGGCGCCGTCGGAGTCGAGATGATCAAAACGCTGGAGAAACGCAATTTTCCGGTGGGCCAGCTGACCTTGCTCGCCTCCGCCCGTTCGGTCGGCAAGACCTTGCCGTACCGCGGCAAAGACCTCCCGATCACCGAGTTGACGAAGGATTCGTTTGCCGGGATCGACATCGCTTTGTTCAGCGCGGGCGGCAGCATCTCGAAGGAACTTGCGCCCGTCGCCGCCAAGGCGGGCTGCGTGGTGATTGACAACTCCAGCGCCTTTCGCATGGATGAAACCGTGCCGCTGGTGATTCCGGAGATCAATGCCAGCGATATCAAGTCGCATCGCGGCATCATCGCCAATCCCAATTGCACCACGGCAGTGACTTTGATGGCGCTGTTTCCGTTGCACCGCGCCTTCAACGTCAAACGCATTTTTGCCTCCAGTTACCAGGCTGTTTCCGGCACCGGCGCCAAAGCGATCGAGGAGCTGCGCCGCCAGATTGGGCAGGTTGTCGCCGGCGAGCCTGTGACCAAGGAAGTGTATCCGCACCAAATCGCCTTCAATGTTCTCCCGCATGTGGATTCCTTTCTGCCCAATGGTTACACCAAGGAGGAAGTCAAGATGGAGAATGAGGGCCGCAAGATCATGCATCATCCGGCCTTTCGCGCCAGCGTGACGTGTGTCCGTGTGCCGGTCTATCGCGCGCATTCGGTCGCGGTCAGCGCGGAATTTGAGCGGCCCGTCACCGTGGAAGCCGCCCGCGCCGTGCTCAAAAAAGCGCCGGGCCTGGACATCATCGACAATCCCGACAAGAAGGAATATCCGCTCCCGTTGTTCGCGTCGGAGAAATATAATTGTCAGGTCGGGCGCCTGCGTCTCGATTGCGCCTTCGACAACGGCCTTTGTTTCTGGGTGGTGGGCGATCAGCTTTTGAAGGGAGCCGCGCTCAACGCCGTCCAGATCGCGGAAGAGTTGCTGAAATAACGCGGAAAGCGCGGCGGCCTACCCTTTATGGGAAACGGGTTGGTCGGGCGCCGCCGCCGTGGCGCGGTAGGTGACGGGCACCATCCAGTCGGCGTAATTGGCGTCGAGAGCTTTCATGGCGTTGACGACTTGCGGGCGGAAGACGGTTTCGATGAGCGTTTGGCCGGGCCAAATCTTGAATCGGACGCGCACAAAATTCCAGCCGCCGGGCGTGGATTCTTGAACTTTCCCCACGACGGGCTCGCTGAGGATGATGGCTCCAAACTGCCCCCATACGCCTTTGGCCACGTCCGCAATGATTTTCGTGGCTTTGGACGAATCGAGATCGCGCGACAGCTGGACATCCGCATAGGCATAATAACCTTCGCGCGGAAAACGGGCGACATTGCCGATGTTGCGATTGGGGACGAAGATTTCCTGATTAAAGAAATTGATCACCTTCGTGAAACGCAGCCCAATCAACTCGACGCGCCCCACTGTCCCGGATAAGTCAACAATATCTCCCACGTCAATGGCGTCGGACATAATCAGCGTGATGCCCGTCACGACGTCCTGCACGAGGCCTTGCAAGCCGAAACTCAACGCGAGGCCGACGACCGCGGCGCTGGAGAGATAGGTTTTGAGGAAATTATCGCTGAAATGGAACATCGCGATGAACACCAGTCCAATCGTCAGAAAATAAATGACAAAGATCAGGGCGCTGACAATCAAACGGGTGATGGTGACGAATTTGGGCGTTTCGGTGACGCCGCTGAAGCGGGTGCGCTTTTCGTGGCTGCGGCGGATCAGCCATTCGCTGCCTTCGCGAATGCACTTGATGATAAAATGCACCACCAGGGCGAGGCCGATGATGACCAACACATGCTCAAGGCTGCTGCCCCGGCTCCAGACCGGCGCGAGCGGGGTGCTTTGAAACAATTTCTGAAAAAAGTCAGGGCTGTTCGTGCTGGCGTTCATATGACATTTCCATGCAGGGCAAACTTGCACAAGAATGCGCCAATTCAAGCCGGGATCATTCCTCCGGCGGTTTCCGCGCGCGCTGAGGCGGGGCGAGGCGGAAAAAAAGGGAAGGTTCTCATCGACAAAACTGCCCGATGCGTCAGACTGCCTGCACTGTAAAACAGCAATGAAGACCGGCCCCGAGCTCATTGTGGCAACCAAACAGTACGCCAGAGATTTTACCACCAAGAGTTGGTGGTGCGTTCTCTCCACGGGATTCCTTCTTTTGGCCGCCTGGGCCGGGACGTTATGGCTGACTCATCCGTTGGCGCGAATTGGGTGCAGCGTGCTGAGCGGGTTGTTGATTCTCCGCTTTTTTGTCATTTACCACGACCAGCAGCATCACGCGATTCTGCCGCGGTCCAGGCTGGCGGAATGGCTCATGCAGGCGTTTGGCATCCTGGCCCTGAGCCCCAGCAGCATTTGGCGCAGCTCCCATAATCATCATCACAACCACAATTCCAAATTGCTCGGGTCGCACATCGGCTCCTTTCCGATCATGACCAAGAAGCAATATTTGAAATCCTCGAACGCCACACGGAGAAAATATCTTTTCATGCGGCATCCGCTGACCATTCTGGCCGGGTACTTCATCGTGTTTTTATACGGAATGTGCCTCAATCCCTTTTTCAGCAACCGGCAAAAACATTACGACTGCGGGGCGGCGTTCCTGCTCCACGTCGCGATCGGCGCCACGCTGCTAAAGTTGGGCGGATGGCAAACGCTGCTCCTGGCGCAGACGGTTCCTCATTTGATCGCCAGCGCGATCGGTTCATATCTGTTTTACGCGCAACACAATTTCCCCGGAGTGACGTTCAATGACAAGGCCGGTTGGACTTACGAAAAGGCCGCGCTGGAGTCGTCGAGCTTTATGAAGACCAACCGGGTCATGGCCTGGTTCACCGCCAATATTGGATACCACCACATCCATCATTTGAACGCGCGCATCCCGTTCTATCGCCTGCCTGAGGCGCTGCGCGAAATGCCGGAATTACAGGCGTCAAAAACGACGTCGCTTCATCCCTTGGACATTTATCGCTGCCTGCAATTGAAGGTCTGGGACGTGGAGGCGCAATGCATGATTGGCGTGCGGCACCTTGCTCCTGCGCCTGTCACCCCGCGCAAGCCGCGACCGCTGCCCCGCAACGCACTCTAAACATATCCTGCCATGCCATTGACTGTCGCCCAGGTCGCCGAAAAAGTTCGCGGAGAAATCGTGGGCGACGGCGCCACGTTATTGACTGGATTTGCCTCCGCGGAAAATGCCCGCGCCGGTGATCTCACCTTTGCCGACAAATCGGAGCATTTTGCGGCGGCGGCCCAAAGCGCGGCGTCCGCCATTCTCACTTCGGGCGAAGGCGGGCCGGCGAACAAGGTTTTGATTCGCGTGGCCAACGCCCGCATCGCGGCGGCCCGCTTGTTGCCGCTGTTTTTTCCGCCGGATACGCACCCGCCCGGCATTCATCCGAGCGCGACGGTGGATGCGACGGCGCAGATTGACGCCTCGGCGCATGTCGGGCCTCATTGCGTCGTGGGCCCGCGCGCGCAAATC
This sequence comes from Verrucomicrobiia bacterium, assembly GCA_035551475.1. Taxonomy (GTDB): domain Bacteria; phylum Verrucomicrobiota; class Verrucomicrobiia; order Limisphaerales; family Palsa-1400; genus DASZMX01. The sequence goes on along the minus strand of DASZMX010000091.1, from coordinate 83,967 downwards.
GGCGCGCGCACGGCGCTAATGGCGGGAAACTACGTGGGGCCGGACGCGCGGTTGGGCGATGACGTTTGTTTGTTTCCGAATGTTGTGCTTTACGCGAAAACCGTCCTGGGCCACCGCGTGGTGATTCATGCCGGAACGGTCATTGGCTCCGACGGCTACGGCTATGTCTTTGACGAAGGCCGGCATCGCAAAGTTTTGCAAGTGGGCAAGGTGGTGATCCACGACGACGTGGAGATTGGCGCCAATTCGGCGATCGATCGCGCGGCGCTCGGCGACACCATCATTGGGGCGGGAACGAAGATTGATAACCTGGTGCATGTGGCGCACAACGTCGTGATGGGCAAGCATTGTCTGGTGATGGGGCAATCCGGTTTTGCGGGCAGCACCCGTCTGGGGGATTACGTGGTGGTGGCGTCGCAGTCGGGCATCGCGGGACATCTGAAGCTGGGCCATCAAGCGATGATCGGAGCGAAATCAGGCGTGATGCGCGATATTCCCGATGGAGGCAAAGTTCTCGGCATTCCGGCCATGCCTGACAAACAGGCAAAACGTCAAATGATTGCCGTGCAACAATTGCCGGAGTTAATTCGCCGCATGCGCGACTTGGAAAAGCAAGTCGAGCAGCTTTCGGCAAAGTTAAACACGTAGCCGGGCCGACGATTACAACTGCTTCATCGCCGTGTCCAAGGCGGCGTACAATTCGTTCATGGTCGCTTCGGTTTCGTCGCCCATGTTGGAGAGGCGGAAGGTTGTGCCTTTGATTTTGCCGTAACCGCCGTCAATCAGAAATCCCTGGTCCTTGACGAGCTTTTGCAGCTTGGCGACATCGACCGTGCGGCCGCTGGGGCGGGCCCCGTTGCTGACACAGGTGAGCGTGACGGATTCAAAACCGGGCTCCGGATAAAGAGAGAAGCCGTGACGGGCGGCCCAGGCGCGGGTCATCTGCGCAAGTTTCAGATGGCGCGCATAACGGGCCTCCAAACCTTCGGCGAAGAAATCCTCCAATTTCGACGCGAGCGCATAGACATGGCTGATGCTCGGCGTGCTAGGGGTCATGCTTTGTTCGGCGTTCTTCTGGAATTCGACCAGGTCAAAATAATAACCGCGATCCTTGGCGGTGGCGGCTTTCGCCAAAGCGGCGGGAGAGCAGACGAACACGGCAAAACCAGGCGGCATGGCGAAGGCTTTTTGCGTGCCGGCCAGCAGCACGTCGATGCCGAGAGCGTCGAATTCCAGCTTGGTCGCCGTCATGGAGCTGACTGCGTCCACGATGAACATGACGTCGGGATATTTTTTCTTCAACGCGGCAATTTCCGCGAGCGGACTCATGACGCCGGTGGAAGTCTCATTATGGATGAGAGTGAGGGCGTCGAACTGGCCGGTGGAAAGACGGGCGTCGATCAACTCGGCGCGGATGGGCGAGCCCCAGGGAACTTCCAGCGCCTCGGCGGCCTTGCCGCAGCGTTTGGAGACATCGAACCATTTGTCCGAGAACGCGCCGCACATGCAATTGAGGACGCGCTTTTGCACGAGATTGCGGACGGCGCCTTCCATCACGCCCCAGGCGGAGGAGGTGCTGAGATAGACCAGTTGCTTGGTGTAAAGCAATTGCTGCAATTGCGGTTGGATTTTGGCGTAGAGGTCTTTGAAACCCTGGCCGCGATGGCCGATCATCGGGGAGCAAAACGCCTGAAAGGTTTTGTCACTCACCTCGACCGGTCCCGGGATATGCAGTTTTACATGCTTCATAACGAGCGTGGGCAATTTTTCACACGCGGCGCCCGCTGGCAAGCGCTGTTTTTGCGCGGGGCGCAAATGTCTTTGACGCAGATCACGTTTTGCGGAATAATGGCGGCATGTCAACCATACGATTTATTGGCGTTGCCGGCTGCGCCCTGGCGCTTTCCGTCGCGATCGTGCGCGCGGACGACAAGGAAAAGAAAACCCCGATCGACGCCAGCAAGCTGCCGCCTGCCGCGACGCAGGCCGGTGTGACCTACGCCAAGGACATCCAGCCGATGTTCGACAAATCCTGTTATCTCTGTCACGGCCCCAAGGCCAAGAAACCGCAAGGCGCGGGCGGCTTGCGCCTGGACACCCTGGCCGCAGCCCTCAAGGGCGGCGAGGACGGCGTGGTGATTGTGCCGGGCGACAGCGCCAAGAGTTCGCTCGTGGCGGCGGTCGCGCATGTGGGGGACGAGGACGATTTTATGCCGCCGCCCAAGAATAAAGCCCACCTCGCGCCTTGGACCAAGGAGCAAGTGGGATTGGTGCGGGCGTGGATTGACCAGGGCGCCAAGTAACCCGGCGGCGCGGTGTATGCGCCAGGTTTATCTTGACAGCCAGGCCGGGACGCCGTTGCTGCCGGAAGCGCGGGAAGCGATGCGCCCGTTTTGGGCGGAAGAATTTGCGTCCGCCTCCGCGCTGCATGGCCAGGGAGTGCGGGCGCGGGACGCCGTGCAAAAGGCGCGTGAGCAGATCGCGGCCTTCATTCATGCGGAATCGCCCGAGGAAATTATCTTCACCTCGGATGGAACTGAATCCTGCAATCTCGCGGTTAAAGGAACCGCGTGGGCGCGTCAGCGCGATGGGCGGCATTTGGTTTTGAGCTCTACGGAGCATCCGGCCGTGGCGAATTCCGTGGAGTTTTTGGAGGAGTTGGGTTTCGCCGCCACGCGAGTCAAGACGAATGGGGAGGGCTTCATCGATCCGCCAGAGGTGCGCGCGGCCTTGACGGGGGAAACCACGCTGCTGGCCGTGCATCATGTCAATCATGATATTGGAACCGTGCAGGCCGTGCGGGAGCTGGGGCAGATTGCCGCGGAGCGGGGCGTCACATTTTTGGCGGACGCGGAGGCCAGCGCCGGGTGGCTGCCGATTGACGTCCAAGCCTGGGGCGTGGGGTTGCTGTCCTTTTCGCCGCATCGATTTTACGGGCCGAAGGGCGTAGGGGTTTTGTATCGAAATCGACGCGCGCGATTGCAGCCGATTTTGCACGGCGGCGACCAGGAATTTGGGCGGCGCGCTGGCGTGGAAAACATCCCGGCGATTGTGGGGGCGGGCGTCGCGGCGGAGATGGCGGGGCGAGCGATGGCGGAGCGGGCGGCGCATGTGTTCCAATTGCAGCAGCGTCTGTGGCAGGGATTGCAGGCCACGCCGCATGTGCGCTTGAACGGTCCGCCGCCGGGGCCGGGCCGGGCGCCGGCGAACCTGAACGTGTCCGTGAAATTCATCGAAGGCGAAGGGCTGGCCTTGCTGTGCGACATGAACGGGATCGCGATTGGCGCCGGAACCGCCTGCGTCAGCAAGGCGCTCCGGGTGTCGCCGACGTTGCGCGCCCTTGGCGTTGACCTCGCAGTGGCGCAGGGGGCGGTGATTTTTTCGCTGGGCAAGGACAACACCGTCGAGGAGATCGACCACGTCGTTGCTATTTTGCCCAAGTTGATTCAGCAACTGCGCGCCCTTTCGCCGGCTTGGGACGAATTTCAAAAAGCGCTCAAGCTGTAACCGGCGCGGGGCGGGACGCGCCGCTGATATAATGCAATAGCTTGTCGCGAATGGCTTGTTCGCGGGCGAGGTTAAGGATCTTGGAGCCGTTGTGCTCCGTCACGTAAAAACTGTCCATGGCCGCGCCTTTTTCCGTGGTGATTTTGGCCAGGGAAATGTTCATGGCGACAGACGCCAGCGCGCGCGAGATGTCGTATAGCAGGCCGACCCGGTCCTCTGTCTGGATGTCGATCACGGTGCGGTTGTCCGAGATTTCGTTGTCAAACAAAACCGTGGTGGGGATGCGCTCGCCCTCGATGGATTTGTAGGCGGTGGGCACGGCCTTGGTTTTGGCGATCAAGCCGGCGAGATCCACCGGCGCGCCCGTCAGGACCTTGTGCAGGAGATCCTCGAAGGTTTCGCGCTCCTCCTTCTTGGCAAGCGAGGCGGTCTTGGCATCTGTCAAGGTGAATATGTCCAGGATCACCCCGTCGTGGCGAGTGACGATTTCCGCGCTCAAAATGTTCAAGCCCGAGGCGGTGAGGCACCCGGCGATCTTGCTGAACAGGCGCTCGCGATCCCACGTGCAAATGCTGACAGTGGTGTAGCCGCGATCCGGCTCATTGTGCCAGGACACAATCGGGGCCAGGGCATTTTCCTCCTTGTCGGAGAGTTGCAACTGGATGAAGCGGTGCACCTGGCTGATGTCGCGCAGGATTTCGTGGGCGTCATTGATCTGCGCATAACGCGCCGGGACATTGTTGAAATGCGCCTGAATTTCGTGCGGATCGAAAGTGGGCGGCGCCATGCGCTTGACTTCGTCCATGAGCAATTCGCGCTGGCGCGCCTCGGCCACGCGAAATTCCGTCCCGCCGGTGAGCTGCTCGCGGGTCTTTTGGTAGAGCCGCGTGAGAGCCGCATCCTTGAATCCGTTCCAGAGCTGGCTGCTCGTGCCCATGGAATCGGCGAAGGTGTGCAGGGTCAGCATGTTCAGATTCTCCATGTTCTGGATCTGGCGCGCAAAACTCTTGATGACAGTGGGGTCGTCAAGGTCGCGCCGCTGGGAAATTTGGGCCATCGCGAGGTGGCTTTCGATGATGAGGCGCAAGGTGTGGGCCTTGGCGCCGTCAAGGCCTAGCCGTTGGGCGACGCGCAAGGCCAAATCGCCGCCGACCTGCTCATGTTTGCCGGTGCGATAGGCCTTGCCGGAATCGTGGAGCAGCAACGCCAGGTAGAGCACGTAACCGCGCTCGACTTCGCGGAAGATTTCCGCGTAATTCGCAAAGGGCGTCTTGGTGGCGTTCCACACTTCGTCGAGCCGCTGCAAGCAAACCAGCGTGTGCTCATCCGCCGTGTACTGATGATAAAACTCGTGCTGCACGAGGCAAGTCAAGCGGCCGAATTCCGGCATGAACTTGCCCAGGAAACCAACTTCGTGCATGGCCCGCAGGGCGGGAGCGACGGCGCCGCGCTGGTCGAGAATTTCCAGGAAGGATTCGCGGACATGCTCGTCCCGCAGGAAGGAGTTATTGACCAGCGAGAGCTGGTTGCGGATGAGCTGCGCCATGTCGGGGTGCAGTTTCAAGCCGCGTTGCTGGGCCACCAGGAACACGCGCATCAGGCGGCGCGGCTTGTCGCGAAAAATCGTTGAGGAGGCCGGGAGGATCTCGTCATCGACGAATTTGAAGCCATCCACCGGCGGCTCGGGCTCCTTGCGCCGTCCAACCCGAAAGATGCGGCGCAAAGGGGAGAGAACGCTGCGGGGCGGAGGAAACAAGGCCAGCCGGCGTTCGACAGTGCGGGTGATGAGATCGATGTTGCGGGTGTGCCCGTAAAAATCTCCCATGAAAACTTCCAGCCGCTCGCTGGCGGATCGCTCGTGGTAGCCGAGGCTGGACGCGACGGAGGGTTGCACGCTTTTGCCGAGGATATCCGCCGAGCGGTTCATGGCGTAATGCAGCTCATTGCGCACGCGCAACAGGAAGCTATAGGCGCGGTCCAACTGTTTGGCTTCGGCGGCGCTGATCATGTCTTTCTCCTGCAATTCGGAGAGGGAGCGCGTGCGATATTTGAAATAGGCCATCCAGAGCAGGTTTTGATAGTCGCGCAAGCCGCCGCAGCCGTTCTTGATGTTCGGCTCCTGCATGGTGGCGGAATTGCCGAATTTCTCGCGGCGCGAAAATTGATCCGCGACGCGTGATTCGATGTATTCGTTTTCGTGCCCCAGGACGCATTTGGACAGGACAGTTTTGGTAAACCGGTCAAACAACGCCTGATCACCCGTGATGCGGCGCGCCTCGATGAGCGATGTCTTGGACTGCATGTCCGTGTTGGCAATTTTCACGCAATCGTCGATGCTGCGCACGGCGTGGCCGACTTTCAGCCCCATGTCCCAGAGGGTGTAAAGCAAGCCGTCCACCAGCGCGGCCAGGGTCGGATGAGCCTTGCCGCCGACGGTGAGATCGCTCTCATGCAGGAACATGATGTCCAAATCGCTATGGGGATTAAGCTGGGCGCGGCCATAGCCGCCGGTCGCCACAAGGGTGAACAGGGGAGCCTTGCCCGCGAGCTCCGGGGAGCTGGCGATGACAGCGTCAAGTATATAACGCAGGAGCAGGTCGATGATCGCGCTCCGGGCGCGGCAGATTTCCAGGCCCTCGCCGCCGGCGCGGTGGAGGATTTTCAGGCGATGCGTTTCGACCTTGAGAAAGTTTTTGTAGCGGGGCAATTCCTCGCGGGGAGACCTTTTGGCGGACAGGGTGAGGCGGGCGGCGGCGTTGGCCTCGATCTTCTGCAACAACGTCAACATCGGAGCAGACGGTAGGGGAGAGCGGGCCCGGAAGCAAGAAAGGGTAAAAAAATAACCCCACCGTAATGCCGTGTATAAACAGTTCCTTTGGACATCAAGGAACCAGTATGAAGCCTGTCAATCGTATTCGACTTCCAGTCAAGGCCTGTCGGCCACAAACCGAATTAAGGCTTCGTGTCTTATGATTTACGGTCCAAGGACTTTGTTTTTAAGCACGAGCATGGCAGGGTTAAAAGCCATAAATTTTTACTGGCAAAGATCAACGGACGCTTCCCCGCAGGGAGCATCGCTTGCTGGTTTTAGTATCGGCTTTCGTGGAAATTTCTCAAGGAAAAATTGCCGCTTTTTGCGCTATTTTCCGAGCGTGAAACTAAACGTGGCGCCGACTCCCGCCTCGCCATCGGCCCAAATGCGTCCGCCGTGCTTGACGATGATGCGATGGGTCAGCGAGAGCCCGATGCCCGTGCCCTCGAATTCCTCGCGCGCGTGCAGCCGCTGAAAGGCGCCAAAAAGCTTATCCACGTAGCGCATGTCAAAACCGGCGCCGTTGTCGCGCACAAAATAAATCGGGTGATCATCGGTCGGGCGGCTGCTGACTTCAATTTTGGCGCGGTCCTTGTGGCGCGTGAATTTCAGGGCATTGGAAAGGAGGTTCACGAAGACTTGCTTGAGCATCCCGGGATCGCCCACACACGGCGGCAGTGAACCCACCATCACTTCAATGGCGCGTCCGGACTGATCCTTGAGCAAGTCCGCGAGAACTTCCTGCACGATGGGTTCAAGGTTGAGCTGGCGTTTGGCAAGCTTCTGCTGTCCCAGGTGAGCCAGGCGCAAAAGCGCGTCGATCAAGCGGGCCATGTTGGCGACGCCGCGATTGATGTTGGCGATGAGCCGCTGGGCTTGCGGCTCCATTCTCGGCCCGAACTCGTGCTCCAGCATGTGCGTGTAACCGCTGATATGGCGCAAGGGCGCGCGCAAATCATGCGAAACGGAATAGGAGAAGGATTCAAGGTCGGCGTTGGCCGCTTCCAGTTCGACCGTGCGCTGGTGGACGCGCCGATCCAATTCCTCATTAAGCTGGGCCAACTCCGCGGTGCGGGCCTGCAATTCGCGGTTCGTGCGCAAAAGCCGGTTTTGCGCCAGCTCCAAATCTTCGTTGCGCTGCTCCAGTTTGCGGACGAGCACGGAGTTGTATTCGCGCATCAGAACTATTTCATCAATGGCGGGATGGGGGCGGGCGGCGCGGTACTTTTGGTTGGACGTCACTTCGCGCAGGGCCTCGAGCAATTCGATGGTGGAGGCGGGTTTGGCGAGATATTTGTCGGCGCCGACGGACTCGGACAATTTCACATCCACAGGCGAACTGTACGTGCTGCTGTAATGAATGAAAGGCAGCGCGTTCAAACGCTGGTTCTGCCGCACTTCGCGGCACAGCTCATAGCCGTCCATGTTCGGCATCAGAATGTCGGAAATGACGGCGTCAAAGCTCTGCTGCTGCAAGAGCCCAAAAGCTTGCTGTCCGTCCGCGGCTTCCTGAATTTCAAGATTCTCGGCTCGCAAGACGGCGGACAGCAGCTTGCGGTTGGTTGGGTCGTCGTCAACTATTAATATGTTCATGGGGCGTGCGAACCGTCGGACTTGCCGGAGGCGGCGGCGACAATTTGGTTGGGGAGGTCGCGGACGTTGATCGGTTTGACGAAATAGGAATCGCAGCCGGCGGCCAGCGCCAGCGCCTCGGGAAAAAGCTCGGGAAAAGAGGTGATGGCAATAATCGGGATGCGCCGCGTGGCGGCTTCCGCCCGCAATTGCCGCACGAGCGTCAAGCCATCCGTGCCGGGCAGCGCCAGGTCCAACAAGATGACCTCCGGCCGGTCGCGCAAGATCGAAGCCATCGCGCTCTCCGCCCCGCCGGCTTCGCTGATTTGATGGCCCGCGAATTTGAGGACGTGATGGGCCAGTTTGCGCTGCACGGGATGATCTTCGATGACAAGAATGTTCATGCGCCAGACGAGCCGAGGAATTGGTCGATTTGTCGAGGGAGGGCGCGAGTGTCGATGGGCTTGGTAATATAGCCGTCGCAGCCGGCTTCGCGCGCCTTGGCTTCATCGCCTTTCATGGCGAAAGCCGTAAGGGCGACGATGACAATCTGACGGGTCTTCTCATCCGCTTTTAATTGGCGGGTGAGCGTGAGCCCGTCCATTCCCGGCAACGCAATGTCCATCAAAATCAAATCCAGCGGGGTGGAGGCAATCAGAAGCAGCGCCGCCTCGGCATCTCCAGCGCGGTGAACTTCGTGCCCGTCGATCTCCAGCAAAGTGGAGGCGAGTTTGAGATTGGTGGGGTTGTCGTCCACCACCAGGATGCGAGCGGATCTCATGGGTGTTCGGGAGGAATCGCGAGAGGAAAAGTCACGGTGAACGCGCTGCCGTGACCGACCTCGCTTTGCACGGTGATGACGCCGCCCTGCAGTTCGGTGAGTTTCCGGGTCAACGCCAGCCCGAGGCCGGTGCCTTCATAGCGCCGGGCATGGCCGGATTCCAGTTGTTCAAATTCCGTGAACAGGCGGTGAAAATCCTCCGGCTTGATGCCGATGCCATTGTCTTTGACGGTCATGGCGAAGCGTTGGTCCGGCGCGGGTTGAACGTCGATCTCCACCCGTCCGCGGTCATCGGTGAATTTCACGGCGTTGGCGAGCAGGTTGTAGAGCACCTGCTTGAACTTCTGCTGGTCGAGTGTGACTGGGGGAAGCTCCGCCGCCACGCGGGCGGTCACCTGTATGCCCTTGCGTTGGGCGAGCGGTTTGATGACCGCGCAAACCTCGTCCAAGCTCGCGCGAAGCGAAAATGTGTCCGGCTTCAATTCCATTTTGCCGGCCTCGACCTTGGCCAAATCGAGCACGTCATTGATCAATTGCAGCAGATGGCGGCCGCTATTGAGGATGTCGCCCAGATATTCTTTTTGACGGTCATTCAACGGCCCCGGTTTGCCGTCGGACAAAAACTCGGCGAAGCCGATAATGCCGTTCAGCGGAGTGCGCAGCTCATGGGACATATTGGCGAGGAAGCGGTTTTTGGCGCTGGCGGCGTTCTGCAATTCGATGTTCTTGTCATGCAGCGCGCGCTCGAAGCGTTTGCGCTCCGTGATGTCGCGCACGGCGCTGATCACGAGCGTGCCCTCGTCGGTTTCCAGCGGGCTAAGGCTGATTTCCACCGGAAATTCCATGCCATCCTTGCGCAGGCCGTTTAATTCCAAACCGGCGCCCATGGCGCGGGCGCGGGGTTGCGCAAAATAATTCGAGCGGTGCCCCACATGACTGCGGCGATAGCGGGCGGGCAGGAGAGTCTCGACCAATTGGCCGCGCATTTCGCCGCGCTTATAGCCGAATAATTTTTCCGCCTGGCTGTTGGCCAGGACGATGCGCCCAGTGGCGTTGGCCATAATAATGCCATCGGGCGTGGATTCCAACAGGTTGCCAAACCTGGCCTCCACCAGCTTGGCGTCGCGCAGGACTTTGAGGTGCGTCACGTCCTTTTTAGTTGACAAAACGAACACTTCGCCCTGTTTGTCTCGCACGGTCTTGCCGGAGATGGCGACATAGACGAGGGACCCGTCTTTGCGGCGCCGGATGGATTCATAGGTGGAAAAACCGCTTTCGACGGTTTCCCGAAGAATTTTTTCCGCCTCGGCGATTTGCTCGGGCGGCACGATCAGGTCATCCATGAGCCGTCCGAGCGTCTCCGTTTTATCGTAGAGGAACATGGCCTTCGCGCCGTTGCTCCAATGCACAATCCGTCCCTCCGTCGTCGTCACAAGGATCGCGTCGGGATTTTCCACCAGCAAAATGCTTTCCAGGAACTCTGTCATAAGGACAACGCGAGGAAAATGTCACTTCCTGTGTGCAGGTGGTTGGCGATGGCTTGCGACACCGAATCTGTCTGTGGAATTGCTCCTCCGGCCCTGGCTGGTTGCGCCAGAATTAATGTCGTCTTGACGAACATTCCGCCACCCTCGATTTACGAGATCCCTGCTGGTAGTGGAGTCAAGAATACGCCGATGCCGTCCGGTGAAGCAAGCCCTAATTTGCCAGGGGCGGTAGAATCTCGGGATGAAAACGGGCCAGGAATTGGGCGGGGAGCTTGGGATCGATGGAATCGGGCACGAAATCCTGATTTTGCGCGTGGCCATCGCAAAAGACGGCGTTGGCCTTGCGGGTGTGGCGGAAATGGCCGTGCGGATAATAGTTGGGGCTGGGATAGGCGGTGGGATTGTCAATATAATACCATTCCTCCACCAGCGGGTGGGCGCGGGAGGCTGGCGCCTGGAAATCGTTGATTTGCGCGGTGTCGGCAAAAAGCGCGGTGTTGGCGGGTTGCTTGATTTGCCGCACGCGAATGGGCGGGGCGGCGGGATTGGTGGGGGCCAGCGAAACGGTGTTGTAGCCGTAGGCGCACAGGATGGTGTTGGTGGCTTTGAATTTAAAAGGAGCCAGGCCGGGAGCTAACGACGGACAGAGGCGGGCGTCGCTGTTTTTCAGATAGGGATACAGTCGTCCGGGCGCGAGGTCGTAGGCGCGCTGTCCTTCGGGCGCGGAAGCCTCCAGCCAGCCGCACCAATAAATCACCCCATTGTTAGTCGCCACATTCTGGACAGTGAAACAAGTTTCGTTGTTGTCGGCCCAATACATCTGCGCCGCATAGGCGAATTGGCGGAGATTATTCAGGCACTTGATGCGCTGGGCGGAATCCTTGCCGCGCGCCAGCGCCGGGAGCAGCAAGGCGGCGAGAATCGCGATCACGGCGATGACGACCAGCAATTCAAGCAACGTGAAGGCGCCGGCCCGGACCCGCAGGCCCGGACCTGGCGATGATGTTGGACATTTCGTATCCACTAATTTGCGGGCGCGGCGCTGACGCGGTAATAAAGATGCGCCGCGGCGGCATTGGTGTCCTGCCAGTTGACCAACGCGCCCGTGCCCGGCAGGGCGGGGCTGGCGTTGGACCAGTTTTGCAGGTTCGCGCTTTTTTGCACGGTGTAAATCCAGTTGCTGCGGCTGAGGAACTGTCCTTGCCAGGCGCCGGCGGCGAGCCCGCCCGCGAAATTGCGCACCGGCGGCAGCGGCAGCGCCACAACGATATTCTTGACTGTGCCGTGCGCGAGGAGGGAGTCGCCGTAGGTGTCGCCCGCGGCGGAGTAATTCATGATCGCTACGGTGTCCAGGCGCAGTTGCGTGATGGGGCCGGGATAGAGATTGTCCACCGCGCTGTAAAGGGCGCCATTGGTGGTCACTTCGCCGGTGATGCCCGCCTGCCCGGCGGCATGGCTCAGCGTGACGTGGAAGGTCGTACCGAGAGCGAGCGGCAATTCGTCATAGGCAAAGTAAAAATGCGAGTCGTCCTCCAAAGTGACGGTGGAATCGGAGACGGTGGCATCAATCGAAGGGCCGTAACCGCCATCGGGAAAATAATCGAATTCAAAGACGTCCGGCGCGGCGCCGGTGGCGCGCGAGAAATTCGTGCTCGAGGCCTCGGCAAAATTAAGCAGGCCCACCGCCAGCTCAAAGGAGCCGGAGGCGTTGTTATCATTGACAACCAGATCGAAGGAGACGCTGAAATCGTCGTTGGTGGTCAGGATCGAGCCAAGAGGATGATAAAAATAACTGTTCGCCTGCGAGGAATCCCAGGTGACCGCCAGCTCATGGTTGACTGGATTCCATTGGAAAAGGTTGGTGTCGCCGAAGATTTTCCAACCGTCATTCGCGGGATTGTTGACAAAATCCTCCGCCAGGCAAGGCGTGGCGCCCCGTGTTTCAGCAATGGCGTCCACCTCGGATTTGCCCGTGAGCACATCGATGCGGACATAACGGGCGATGGGCAGGTTGACGGGAACACCGTTGCTGTCTTGCGCCCACGCGAGGTCGAAGCCGGTGCCACCGGCGGAGCCCTGGTAAAGCGCGCGGATGCCGGGCAGGCCGAGGCCGGCGAAATCAGCGCCGAGCAAGGCGGGGTCCGTGGGAATTTGAGGATCGCCAAAGCCATCGGTGGGGAAAATGCCATCGACAGTGGGCGCGAGGTTGGGGTTCAAGGTGAACCAGGCCGCGCCATCAGCGCTGACGGCCACCCGCGTGGCGCCGGGATTATTGCCGCCAATGGCGCCGGAAGTGATGCCGCCGCCGGAGAAGTTGCCGTTGGTGATTTGGAAAAACGAATTTTCAAAGATGATGAAGTCAACGCCGAACGGATCAGAGGGATTGTTGACAATCGGCGGATCAAATTCCAGCGTGAGCGAGCCGTTGGTTCCAAGGGAAACAAGCTGGGATTTGGAAAACGGCGGCGAGAGCGGATTGACCGATGAGCCGGCGGCCGGCGCGCCCAGGGCGGCGGCGGCATTGGTGAAGCCGGCGGAGAAGCCGAGGCCGGCATTGTAGGAAACCACGGAGGTCGCAAATTGCGCCGGGGCCGCTGAGGGATGGGACAACGCGCCGGCGAGGGCCAGCGCAACGAGACGGACTTTTTTCATGATGCTGATCTTTCCTGAACTTCGCGCGCGGGCGCGAAGCGGTTGGGAGCGGAGACCAGCGCGGAGTCCGGGGCATAAAAAAACCCTCAGACTCCAGCAATAGAGAATGAAGGCATTCTGCAATCCCGCCAAAAAACAGTTTCAGCGGAACTGGCCTCATCCTTCTCTTGTCGGAGAAGTGGCCCTGTGAGGGCCGGACGAGCGCAGCCGGACTGATATCCTGACTTCGGGTTTCAAACCTTGCTCCCGCCTTCCCAGCCTTGCGGGCTAGTGGCAGATGGGAGTTTGTATCCCGTTACAGTGGCGCAACCGTCCTCGATTTCCACGAGGTTCCCAGCGCCGGCTACAACTTGATTTTCAAAGAACGCCCAAGGTCTAACAGCCGCGCCAGAACGCGGCAAGAAGAATCGAAAAGCTAATATTTTTTGGTGAACTTTTTCTTGGATTCCGCCTCGGCGGAAGGGGCATCGGCGCCGTGCGGCGGGACGATGGGGGCCGCTTTTCCGGCGGGTTCGCCTTCGGGCGCGGGCTCCGCGGAAGGCGTTTCCTGCTCGTCGGTGGGCGGAGTTTCCGCGGCGCCGGTTCCGGTGGCGGGCGCCTTGGAGACGGCTTCAACGAAGGCCAGGCGGAGGGTGGTCAGGCTCTGCTTGAGCATGGCGTCTTCGTTTTTGTCCAAATTGCCCTTGGTCTTGACAGCCAGCATTTCCAGCAGGTCAATAAAATACTGCGCGTGATCGAGGTCCTGCGACGTTTGGCCGGTCTGCGGATTGGGCGTCTGGCCGAGAAAAATCATGGCCATGTTGGTGTGCTGCAGAACCATGCTGGCGAACATTGCCGCCATCATTTGCTTTTGTTCCGGCGAATCGCCAGACGGGGAAACAGATGCGCTCATATTTTCTTCTTTTTACGATGCCGCGTGATTTCCGCCATCAAAAAATGAATCAAATGCTTCAGGCGCGGCTCAACTTCGACAGTCTCCAGAATGGTTTGCCGCTCTTCCGGGCCGGGCAAAAGGAAGCACGACACCAAATCGGCGACTTCCTCCGGATCATTGATGTCGTTCAAATACGCCATGATCGTCTGCTTGCTTTTGCCTTTAAGTTTGCCCGCGGGAAACATCGGCGGCGGGCCCAATTCGATGCGCTCACTGACAAGGTCGCGCACTTTGGCCAGCAAAGCGTCAATGGTCACACTGTCGCGACTGGGGGCCTGCAACGGGCGGACACGGTGCATGCGATACGGACGGACGCGCACCGCTTTGCCCAACTCCACGCGCGCCACGCCCTGTAAAATAAGGTGTGAGGTGCCGTCGGGATTTTCCACGCACACCCGGATCAATCCCAGCCCGGCGATGGAAAGCGGTGTGCCGCGCGAGCCTGGTTTTTCCATCGCCACAATAAACATGCGATGCGACGCGAGGGCCTCGGCCAGCATCCGGCGATAGCGCGGCTCGAAGATGTAAAGAGGCAAAAGCGCCTGCGGAAAAAGGGTGACGCTCGGCACGGTCATGACGGGAGCCTCGACCACGCCAGGCTTGCCGGGCAGGGCCAAGAGCTTCAGGAGAGCGTCTGGAACATCCATGCCGCAATCTACGACGCCGCCTGCCTTTGAGCAAGCTTGCCAAACCCGGAGGCGTGGCATATAGCTCCCCCCTATGAAAGATAAAGCCGCCGTCATCGTGGTGATTATCGTCGCGCTGGGGCTGGGCATCGCGCTGGTCGTGGTCAATAACAATTCCCGCAAGCAACAGGAATTGGCCCAGGCGGAAATGGGCAATCTTTCCAACCAATTGGTCACGGTGCACACCAGCCTGCAGGAGCAACAGCAGGTCAACCTCACGCTTTCCAGCAACCTGGCGGCCACCACCAGCTCCTACTCCAATAAATTGACCGAGTCGGAGGCGAGTTTCCGCGCGACGCAGGCCAGCCTCGACAAAGCCCAGGCCGACGCCAAAGCGGCGGCCGAGGCTGCGGCGGCTGAAATCGCACGACGCGACAAGAAGATTTCCGAATTGGAGAATCAAAACGCCGAGCTGGACAAGCAATCGGTGGATTTGCACATGGCGATCACGAACCTGGAAACGGAAATTGGCGCCACGCAAAAGAAGCTGGCCGCTTCCGAAGGCGACCGTGAATTTTTGCTCAAGGAATTGAAGCGTCTCCAATCTGAAAAGGCTGACTTGGAAAAGAAATTCAATGACTTGGCGGTGCTCAAGGAGCAGGTGCGCAAGTTGCGCGAGGAATTGTCCATTTCGCGCCGGCTGGATTGGATTCGACGCGGGATTTACGAGAGTTTCAGCCAAAAAGGGGCCGAGCGCCTGATGCGCCAGCCGGAGCGTTCCGCGAGCAATCCGCCGCCCAATCTTAGTGTGGAATTGCATCAGGATGGCCGCGCGCCAGCCATTACGCCCGTGCCGTCCAACGCGCTGCCGGTGGCGCCGGAGCCCACCGCCAAGTAAAAATTGCCCTTGGCGCAAGCCGGTTTAAATTAGGGCGCATGGCGGAAGCTGTCACTGGCCGGTTGGTTGATTCGCACGGGCGCGTGTTGCGCGACTTGCGCATCAGCGTGACGGACCGCTGCAATTTCCGCTGCCTCTATTGCCTGCCCGAGACGGAGGCCGCCGCGAATTTTTACCAAACCCGTTTCCTGCTGGCTTCCGCGGACGCCACCGCCCGCATCACGCGGCAATGGCAGCCGCATGCCCAAATGCTCACGTTTGAGGAAATCGAGCGGGCCGCGCGCGTGGCGGTGGGGCAGGGAATCGAGAAGATTCGTTTGACAGGAGGGGAGCCCTTGCTGCGGCGCGACCTGGAAAAACTGGTGGCGAAAATCGCGGCGATCCCGGGCGTGCGCGACCTCGCGCTGACCAGCAATGGATACCTTTTTGCCCAGAAAGCGCGCGCCTTGCGCGAGGCGGGTTTGCAGCGGGTGAGCTTCAGCCTGGATTCGCTGGACCGCGAGAATTTTCGCAAAATCACCGGGCGCGATGGGCTGGCGGCGACGGTGGCCAGCATCGATCTGGCGCGCGAGTTGGGGTTTTCTCCTGTCAAGGTGAACGCGGTGATCATTCGCGGAATCAACGATCATGAAATCGAGGCCCTGGCGGCGTTTGGCGCCGAGCGCGGCGTGGCTTTTCGTTTCATTGAATTCATGCCGCTGGATTCCGGGCGCGGCTGGCAGCGGGAGTTGGTGGTGTCCGGCGCGGAAATTCTCGCGCGCCTCAAGAACGTGCTCGATCCCAAACCACTGGCGTCGTTGCACCGCTCCGAAACCGCGCGCCGCTGGACCATGCGCGATGGGCGGGGGGAGATAGGCATCATTGCGCCCGTGACCGAGCCGTTTTGCGGGCATTGCAACCGCTTGCGCTTGACCGCCGATGGCAAGCTCCGCACCTGCCTGTTCAGCCTGACGGAACACGATTTGCGGGCGAAATTGCGCGCGGGGGCGAGCGACGAAGAAATCGCGGAATATCTGCGCGCGGTGGTTTGGCAAAAGGAAGCCCGTCACCATATTGGCGAGCGTGAATTCGTCCAGCCGCAACGCACGATGAGTTGCATTGGCGGCTGAAGATGTTTGTATTAGAGTTTGCCTGAAGTATGCCGACTTACGAATACGTTTGCACGAAATGCAACCACGCTTTTGAAAAGGTGCAGTCCATCAAGGACAATGCCCTGACCGTTTGCCCCAAGGAAGATTGCCCCCGCAAACCGTGGGGCAAGGGAAAAGTCAAACGCGCGGTCGGCGGCGGCAGCGGGCTGCTTTTCAAAGGCAGCGGTTTTTATATCACCGATTATCGCAGCGAAAATTACAAAGCCGCCGCCAAAAAGGAATCCGGAAGCGGCAGCGCCAGTTCCAGTGAGGCGAAGCCCGCAAAAACGGAAACCAAACCGGCCGCGCCGGCCACGCCCAAGAAAACAGAGTCCTAGCCGCCTCAGGCGGTCAGGCTCATGAAGTTTTTCAAAATCGTCCGGCCGCTTTCCGTGAGAATGCTTTCCGGGTGGAATTGCACGCCCCAGATGGGATAGTCCTTGTGGCGCACGCCCATGATTTCACCTTCGTCCGCCGTTTCGGCGATGACTTCCAGGCAGTCCGGCAGGCTTTTACGCTCGATCACGAGCGAGTGGTAACGCGTGGCCGCAAATGGATTGGGCATGTCCTGGAAAATGCCGTCGCCGCGATGCTTGATGAGCGAGGTTTTGCCGTGCATGATCCGATGATTGACAATAACATTGGCGCCAAAAGTGTAGCCAATGCATTGATGGCCGAGACACACGCCGAGCAGCGGCAGCTTGGGGCCAAAGGCGCGGATGATGTCGTTGGACAAGCCGGATTCGCGCGGTGAGCAGGGGCCGGGCGAGACGAGAATGCGGGCGGGGTTCAGGTCGCGGATTTGGTCGATGGTGATCTGGTCGTTGCGCCGCACCTCCAAGTCCGCCTTCATCTCGCCCAAATATTGGACAAGGTTGTAGGTGAACGAATCATAATTGTCGATGACCAGAACCATGCCGTCAGTTTAAGGTTTGAACTTGCGCGGCGAAAGTTTAAAAGTGGCGCATGAAACGACGCGATTTTCTCAAAACGTCCGCCGCCCTTGCCAGCCTCAGCGCCTTTGCCGCCAGCGTGCGCGCGGCTGATGAAGCGCCCGGGTCGGAGCGCGAGTTTTATGAATTGCGCCTCTACCATTTTCGCATGGGGGCCAAACAGAAGCTGTTTGACGACTACTGCCGCAACGCCGCCATCCCGGCTCTAAATCGTGCGGGCATCAAGCCGGTGGGAATTTTCAATGTCATGGTTGGGCCGGACAGCCCTACGGCCTATATGCTCTTGCCCTGCGCCACATTCGAGGCCCTGGCGGCGGCGCGCGAAAAAGTGTGGGCGGACGAAGTCTATCAAAAGGCCGGGGCCGCTTTTTTGAATGCCGCCACCGACGATCCCGCGTTTGTGCGCATGGAGAGCACGTTTCTGCGCGCGTTCGCCGGCATGCCCAAGCTGGACGCGACAACGATGGCGGGCAAGCCGCGCGTTTTCGAAATGCGCACTTATGAGAGCCCGAGCGAGAAGGCGGGCCGCAAGAAAGTGGAAATGTTCAACCAGGGAGAAATCGCGATTTTCCGCCGCGCGGGCTTGATGCCGATATTTTTTGGCGAAGCCTTGATGGGAGTCAATCTTCCACGCTTAACGTACATGATCGGGTTCCCGGATGTGGCAGAACGTGCCAAAAACTGGGCAGTTTTTGGCTCAGATCCGGAATGGAAGCGCCTCAGCGGAATGCCGGAATATGCGGGAATCGTGTCCAACATCACGAATATTCTGCTGCAACCGGCGCCGTATTCGCAGATTTAAGCCTGGCCAACCTCTTTAAACGCAAAAACTTGAGCCGACGCTACGGGCGCCGGCTCAAGTAACTCTCACACATCTCCAATAGGCGTGACCCAGTCCGTTGCTTCTTCGGCCCGGCCACGCATCTTTGTAAGCAGCATATCTTTTGCCAGCCACAGCTTCGCGAGATTATTCATGGCATACTGGCTGCTTAATTGATTGGTGTCGCAAAAGTTCGAATGAACAGTCGAACCAGTATGGCAACCAGCGGTCCGAAGAGAACCAGATCCGCATCAGCAATTATGCACCCAAAAAACCAATCTTTGTCCGGCGGCGATGAATCTTATCAATATGCGGCCGTCGATTTTTTGAACAAGAACGGCAACCGGGTCGAAGCCGTGGCGGCTGAACTCGGGGTTGATCCCGCCGAGTTGAAGGTGTGGCAGAAAAAATTCGCCGCCGCGTCCAAGCCGGCCAAGCCGCTGGGCGGGATGGCCAAATTGCGCGCGGAAAACGAGGCGCTGCGCAGCGAGATTCTTCAGTTGCAAGTCCAGTGGGACATTCTCAAGACCACGCTGGGCATGCTGTCCACCACGGTGTGCAGCCGCGAATACGTTTAGGCTGCATCCACCGGCGGCCGGCCATCGGCGCCCTCGCCGTCCAAGTCGATTAGAATATCCCGCGGCTCCGCGCCTTTGCTCGGGCCGACAATCCCCCGCAATTCCAGCTCATCCATGATCCGCGCCGCGCGGGTGTAGCCCAGGCGCAGACGGCGTTGCATGAGAGAGACGCTGGCTTTTTGTTCGCTGCGAATCACCTCGATGCACTGCTGGATCAGCTCCTCGTCCTCGCCGCTGGCTCCTTCCTCGATGTCGCCGCTCGGAGTGGCCTTCTGCAATTGCTTGTGGATTTCCAATTCGTAGCTGGGCTTGCCCTGCTTGGCGATGAAGTCAATAATACTCTGAATTTCGCCGTCGGTCACCAGCGCTCCTTGGACGCGAATGAGCTTGGCCGAGCCGGGTGGGAGATAAAGCATATCGCCCTTGCCCAGCAGCTTGTCGGCGCCCATCGCGTCCAGGATGGTGCGGGAATCAACCTTCGCCGCCACCTGAAAGGCGATGCGGGCGGGAATGTTCGCCTTGATCACGCCGGTGATGACATCGACGCTCGGGCGCTGGGTGGCGACGATGCAATGAATGCCGGCGGCGCGCGCCATTTGCGTGATGCGGGCGATGGCCATTTCGACTTCCGCCGGCGCCACGAGCATCAGGTCGGCCAATTCGTCAATAATAACGACGATGTAGCTCAGGTACTCCGGAATGACAATTTCCTCGTCGCGCGGCACGACGATTTCCTCGTCCAATTCCACCGCGAACCCATCCGAGCTGGCTTCGACTTTTTCCTTTTTGGCCATGAGCGGCAGTTCCGGCTCCGAGGGAACCGTGGGTTTGTTTTTCGGCCGTTCATTGAAGGACCGGATGTTGCGCACGCCGACCTTGGCGAAAATCTGGTAGCGTTTTTCCATCTCATTCACGACCCAGCGCAGCGCGAGGATGACCTTCTTGGGGTCCGTCACCACGGGCACGACCAAGTGGGGCAGGGTGTTGTATTGCTGCAGCTCCACGACCTTGGGATCGATCATGACGAAGCGAAGCTGATCGGGGGGGAAACGGTAAAGCAGGGAGCAAATGATGGAGTTAATGCACACGGATTTGCCGGAGCCGGTGCTGCCTGCGATCAACAAATGCGGCATTTCGGCGAGGTCGGCGATGATGGGCTGGCCGTAAACGTCCTTGCCCAAACCGAGCGGCACGCGCGCCTTGGTTGTGCGCCATTCCTCCGATTCGAAGAGGTCGCGCATGATGACCTTGGTTTTGACGGCGTTGGCGACTTCCACGCCGACGGAGCTTTTGCCGGGGACAGGCGCGAGGATGTTGATGCGCTCGGCTTTCAACGCGGCGGCAATGTTATTGCTCAAGCCGACGATGCGCTCGAGCTTAACGCCCGGCGCGGGATGCAATTCGTAACGGGTGATCGTTGGGCCCTTGGTGATGTCGCCCACGGCCACCTCGATGTCGAATTGCGCGAGCGTCTGCTGCATGAGGCGGGCGTTGCCCATCAGCGCCTCTTTGGATTCCGTGGGACGCGCCGTCATGTCCGGCAATTGCAGAAAATCCATCGGCGGCAACTGATAATTGCCAATGCGCGGCGTCGCTGCCACCGCGACGGGCTTGGGTTTGCGTGGCGCCAGGCGGGGCTTCGGCATCGGAGCGGGGGGCGCCTCCGCGGCCGGGGTTGGCGCTTCATCCGCTTTTTCGGCGGCGTCCACTTTCGGTTCGACGGGGGGAGGCGCGTGGCCCAGGATTTCATCCTTGGTCGCCGCCGCGACTTCCCGAGCGGGGATGACCATGGTTTCTTCAGCGGGCGCGGGCTCTTTGACTGGTTCGACCGGCGCCGCCGGGCGCTTCTCTCCGGCGGGGCGCGCTTCTGGGACGCTTAAATCCCGCACGGTCGGAGCCGGCACCGGCTTCAAATCGGGGCCCAGGCCGCTCGGCTCGGGGACTTTCGCGCCTTTGCCGGTTTTATCCAATTGATCCTGCAATTTGCGCGCTTGCTTTTCCAAGTCGCGCGCGCGCCGCTCGAGTTCCTTTTCCCCGGAGCTTGTCGTCGGAGCTTCGCCGGCGACGCGCGCCGCCCACAGGGAGCGGCACCATTCGCCGAGCTGAAAATTAGTCAAATAAAGCAGGCTGATGGCGTAAATGGCGCCCAGAACGATCGTGCCGCCGACCTTGCCCACGTAACGCAGGCCGTGATCATAGAAAAACATCCCAATGAACCCCCCGGCGCTGGGCGCATTCAGTTTTCGCTGCAACCAGCTCAATACACTAAGGTCGTGTTCGAACATCGCCATCAAACCCATGCAGCACAGCAGCAAGGCGGCACCCCAAATCCAGCGCCGTTGCAAATAAGCCAGAAACTGCAGCAAATAGCCGAAGGCGAACACCAGCAAAAGGGCCGGAATCATGTAGGCGGCGCCTCCGAACACTCGAAACAGCCCCCACGCCACATGGGCTCCAATCGGGCCGCCCAGATTATGTGGCGGGCTGTTCACCGGCGCCGCATCCGCCACGTCACGGCGGTCAAACGACAGAAGCGCCAGCATCAGCAAAAGCGCCGTGGCGGCCAACACGACGCCAAGAACGTCGTTCAGACCGTGCGACTGCGCGGAGGCGGGGGTTTTACGAGCCATGCGCGGAGTTTAGAGTTCAACCACGCTGGTTCAAAGTTCAAAATGCGCGGCGCGCGTGGTGCGGTCGAAAACTTTGACCTTTTAACTTTCGTGATGGAACCTTAAATTGCGATGGTTGATCGTTGGAATGAAGACCATTCTGTTCGTTTGCACCGGGAATATTTGCCGCAGTCCGATGGCCGAGGGGTTGTTTCGTCACGCCACAGAAGGGCGGAGGGATTATCGCGTCATCTCGGCAGGCGTGGGGGCGATGGATGGGCAGCCGCCCAGTTCTCATGCCGTGCGCGCGTTGCGGGAATTGGGGATCGACATCGCCTCGCTCCGCAGCCAGTCGCTCACCTCGGAATTGGTGCGCGCCGCTGATTATATTTTTGGCATGACCCACAGCCATGTGGAGGCTGTGATGTCGCTCTTTCCGCAGGCGGCGGAAAAGACGTTTTTGCTGCGGGAATTCGACGAAACGCTGGACGAATTCGAGAAGGACATCAGCGATCCCATCGGCGGGAGCTACGAAACCTACGCTTATTGCCGCGACCAGATCGAGCAGGGGATTTTTGCCATGCTCAACTTCATTGAGCCGGTGGACGAAGGGCTGCCGGTGGCCGCCAAAGGGAAAGTGCAGGTCGCCATCGGTTCAGATCACGAAGGCTATTCGCTGAAGGAATTTTTACGCAGCCATTTGCGCGACCAAGGGGTCACCGTGATGGACGCGGGCACGAAATCGCCGGAAATTTGCGACTATTCGGATTACGCGCAGATCGTCAGCCAGGCCGTGGCCGAGGAGCGGAGCGGATTTGGGGTGTTGATTTGCTCCACAGGGGTGGGGATGAGCATCGCAGCCAACAAGCTGCCGGGCATTCGCGCCGCGCTGGTGACGGACGAGGCCACCGCCACGCTGGCTCGCGCGCAAAACGATGCCAATGTATTGTGCCTGAGCGCCCGCACCACGCCGCGGGATCTGGCCGCGAAGATTTTGGACACTTTTATCGCCGCACATTTTGAAGGCGGCAGCCACGAACGTAGAATCGAAAAAATGGAAACTCCCACCACACCTTCGGCCTTGCGTCTCAAGACCGTCGATCCCGAAATTGCCAACGCCATTTTCCTGGAGCGCACGCGCCAGCAGGAAAACATCGAGTTGATTGCGAGCGAGAATTTTGTCAGTCCGGCGGTCATGGAAGCCCAAGGCTCCGTGCTGACCAACAAATACGCCGAGGGTTACCCCGGCAAGCGTTGGTACGGCGGCTGCGAACACGTGGACACCGTGGAGCGCCTGGCCATTGAGCGCGCGCGGCGGATTTTTGGGGCCGAACACGCCAACGTGCAGCCGCATTCGGGCAGCCAGGCCAACATGGCGGTCTATTTCGCCGTCCTCAAGCCCGGCGACAAAATGCTAACCATGGACTTGTCGCATGGCGGCCATTTGACGCACGGCAACAAAGCCAATTTTTCGGGCCGTTTTTTCGAGATCGTCCATTACGGCGTGCGCCAGGGGGACGAATTGATTGACTACGATCAATTGCAGAAAATGGCGCAGGAACATCGCCCCAAGATGATCACCGTCGGCGCCAGCGCGTATCCGCGGGTGATTGATTTCAAGCGCATGGGCGAAATCGCGCGCGAAGTCGGGGCAATGCTGCTGGCCGACATCGCCCATATTGCGGGCTTGGTGGCGGCGGGATTGCATCCCAGCCCCGTGGGCCACGCGGATTTTGTCACCACGACCACGCATAAGACCCTGCGCGGGCCGCGCGGCGGGCTGATTTTATGCGGGGAAAAATACGCCAAGGAGATCGATTCCCAAGTGTTCCCGGGGATTCAGGGTGGGCCCTTGATGCACGTCATAGCCGCCAAGGCCGTTTGTTTTCAGGAGGCGCTGCAGCCCGCGTTTAAGGCTTACCAAGGGCAGATCGTGCGCAATGCCAAGGCGTTGGCAGAGGGCATGCTGCGCAATAAATTCCGTCTGGTCAGCGGCGGCACGGATAATCATTTAATGTTGGTGGACGTCGGCGGGCGGGGGTTGACCGGGAAAGAATGCCAGATCGCCCTGGATGAAGCCGGGGTGACCGTCAACAAAAACACCATACCTTTTGAGACACGCTCACCGTTCCTGGCCAGCGGCATCCGTTTGGGCACGCCGGCCGTCACCACCCGGGGGATGAAGGAGCCCGAGATGGCGGCCATCGCCGATATGATTAGCGAAGTTTTGCTCGATATTAAGAATCTTGACACGGCCCACAAGGTAAGAGAACGTGTCCGGGAGTTAACGGCGAGGCATCCCTTGCCGTACTGACATATCTGGCAATCCCCAGTGAGGCCCCGGTCGATTTGAATGAACATTTTCAAATCGTTTGCATCCAATTGAAGTCAGCAAGGGGCTTAACCCGAATTCCAGCGATTAATTTTAAATTTTTTTATGCCGAAAGCCGCAACCAAAAAGGCGCCGAGGAAGCCGAAGGCCGCCCCGGAAATTCCCGCCGAAGCCGCCCCGCCGCCCGTCGAAGTCGCGCCTCCGGCTCCCGTCGAGGAAGCCGCTCTCCAGCCCCCCACCAAGCCCATCGAATCTGATGTTGCGCCCCAGCCGCCGCGCCCCGTCGCGCCCCCCAAGCCTGAGCCGCAAGGCGTCACCCTGAACATCGCGCAGCTGCAAGCCATGGCGATGGGCGAATTGAACCAGATGGCCCGTGACATGGGCATCGAGAATTTCGGCACCATGCGCAAGCATGAAGTCATTTTTCAAATCCTGCAGAAAAACGCCGAGCGCGCCGGGGTCTTGTTCTCGGAAGGCGTTCTGGAGATTCTGCCGGAAGGCTTCGGTTTTCTGCGGTCGCGCAGCTTTAATTACCTGCCGTGCCCCGAGGATATTTATGTGTCGCCTTCGCAGATCCGCCGGTTCGATTTGCAGACGGGCAACCTGATCGCGGGGCAAATCCGCCCGCCGAAGGACAAGGAGCGTTTTTTCGCGTTGCTCAAGGTCGAGGGCGTGGACACCGAGGAGCCGGACAAGGCCAAGGACAAAACGCATTTTGACAATCTCACCCCGCTGTTTCCCAATCGGCGTTTCCTGCTGGAAACCTCGTCGGACGAGCTGTCCACGCGCGTGCTGGATTTGGTCTGCCCCATCGGCAAAGGCAGCCGCGGCTTGATCGTCGCCCCGCCTCGCACCGGCAAGACGGTGCTCATGCAAAAGCTGGCCAACGCCATCCTGAAGAACAATCCGGAGTCATATTTGTTCATTCTCCTGATCGACGAGCGGCCCGAGGAAGTCACGGACATGGAGCGCTCCTGCCGCGGGGCGGAAGTGATCAGCTCGACGTTTGACGAACCGCCGGAACGGCATGTGCAGGTGGCGGAAATGGTGATCGAGAAGGCCAAGCGCATGATCGAACACAAACGCGACGCTGTAATTTTGCTTGACTCGATTACCCGTCTGGCCCGCGCCTACAACACGATTCAACCGCATTCCGGCAAGATTCTCTCCGGCGGCGTGGACGCCAATGCGCTGCATAAGCCGAAGCGTTTTTTTGGCGCGGCGCGCAACATCGAGGAAGGCGGCTCGCTGACGATTATTGCCACCGCCCTGGTGGACACCGGCTCCCGCATGGACGAAGTCATTTTCGAAGAGTTCAAGGGCACCGGCAATATGGAAGTGCATCTGGACCGGCATTTGGTGGATCGCCGCATTTTTCCGTCGATCAATGTCGAACTCTCCGGCACCCGCAAAGAGGAGTTGCTCTATCATCCCGACGAATTCAACAAAGTGGTGATGCTGCGCCGCGCGCTGACGGGCGTGCCGCCCGTGGAGGCGATGGAATTGTTGCTGGGCAAATTGAAGAAGACACGCAGCAACATCGAATTCCTCCTCGGCATGGCGGTGGGCTGATCCTAATCCGGCCGCAGATGAACAAATCGACGGTTGATGAAATCCGCACCCGTTTCGATCAGGATGTGGAGCGGTTTTCCAATTTGGAGTCCGGCCAATCGGCGACGATTGACGCGCCGCTGGCGTTGGAATTGATCGCCGCCAGCGCCGCCGCCACCACGCCGCACGCCCGCGCGCTGCTGGATATCGGCTGCGGCGCCGGGAATTACTCCTTAAAAGTTTTGGAGCGCCTGCCGGCGCTCGATGTCACACTCGTTGATTTGAGCCGGCCCATGTTGGAGCGCGCCGCGCAACGCGTCGGGGCCGCCACTCCGGGCAAAACCACCACCTGCCAGGGAGACATCCGGGAATTGGCCTGGCCGGACGCTAGCTTTGACATCGTGGTCGCGGCAGCCGTTTTGCATCATCTGCGCGGCGAGGACGAGTGGCGCGCGGTGTTCGCCAAAGTTTACGCGGCGCTGCGGCCCGGAGGATCGTTCTGGATTTCTGATTTGATCGAGCATTCCGATTCCAAGGTGCAAGCGCTGATGTGGCGGCGTTATGGGGATTATCTTGCGTCGTTGAAAGACACCGCTTATCGCGACCACGTTTTTGCCTACGTCGAACGTGAGGACACGCCGCGTCCGCTGATGTTTCAAGTGGATTTGCTGCGCGCGGTGGGATTTCAGCGGCCGGAAATTCTGCATAAAAACAGTTGCTTTGCCGCCTTCGGAGCGCGGAAGCCCGCGTAGGGAATTCCGATGAGCGGGCGAACATCGATGCCTTCGCGGATCGGGCGGCGCCATCGAAGATTCCTGCCCTATATCCGCCCGCAACGCGCCTATTTCATCCGCATCCTGGCGGGAGCGCTTGGCGCCTCGATCCTTGCCGCCCTGCAACCGTGGCCGGTGAAATGGCTGGCGGACGCGGTGACGGCCAAAGCTCCGGCGCCGGTGGGAATCATTGCCCTGAGCGCCTTGGTGTTACTGCTTTTGCCCTCCCTTTTGGAAAGCATGATGGCTTACTCCTGGACGCTCGGCGGGCGCCGTATGGTTTACAGCTTGGCGGAGGATTTATTTGCGCGGTTGCAACGGCGTTCGCTGATTTTTCACAGCCGCGCGCCGGTGGCGGACGCGATGGCCCGCGTCACCACGGACAGTTGGTGTGTCTATCAATTCTGCGATGCCTTGCTCGCTGGCCCGTCGCAGGCATTGCTCACGCTGCTTTTGATGATGACGCTGATGGCGCGCATGGATGCGACCATGACCCTGGTGACGCTGGTGATGGCGCCGTGCATGGTGGCTGCTTCTTTTTGGGTGACCAAACCGTTGCAATTGGCGGCCCGGCTCAAGCGCGACATCGAAACGCGGGTGCAATCTCACATTCAACAGACGCTAACCGGAATTCCGGTGGTGCAAGCTTTCGGGCAGGAGCAACGCGAACAGATGCGTTTCGGAAACCTGGCGGAACGCGCGGTGCGCGCTCATCAGCGCGGCGCATTTTTGGGCAGCCTCAATGGGTTGAGTTCAGGGTTGATTGCGGCGCTCGGTTCCGGCGCGATCCTCTGGATGGGCGCGGTTCGAGTGCAGGATCATCGGCTGACCGTCGGCAGTTTGCTGGCGTTTGTGTTTTACCTGAATGCGCTGCAAGCGCCGTTGAAGACGCTGGCGGGCGTTCACACCACACTGCTGAATTTTGATGCGAGCGTGGATCGGGTGATGGAAATTCTCGACGCGCCTCCGGAAATCTCGGAGCGGCCCGACGCCTTGACGCGACCGAAGTTGCGGGGACAGGTTGAACTGGACGGGGTGACATTTGGCTATGAGCCGGACCGTCCGGTTTTGCGCGGAATTTCCCTGCGATTGGAGCCGGGCGAAATCGTCGCCCTCACCGGTCCAAGCGGGGCCGGAAAAACCACGCTGGCGCAATTGATCCCGCGCTTTTTTGATCCATGGGAGGGAGCCGTGCGCGTGGATGGCGGAGATGTCCGGGACATGACGCTTGAAACTTTGCGCGCGCAGGTGGCGATGGTTTTGCAAGAGCCGTTTTTGTTTCCGATTTCCATCGCGGACAACATCGCATTTGGGAAACCCGGCGCCAGCCGCGCGGAAATTGAAGTCGCGGCCCGGGCGGCGCTCGCGCACGATTTTATCGCCCGCCTGCCGCAGAAGTACGACACGATTTTGGGCGAGCGCGGCGGCACATTGTCCGGCGGGGAGCGGCAGCGGTTGGCCCTGGCGCGCGCATGGCTGAAAAATGCGCCCATTCTGATTCTCGACGAGCCGACCAGCGCGCTGGACGCGGCCACGGAAGAATTAATTTTCGACGCGTGGGAGCGGCTGGCCGCCGGGCGCGCCACGCTCGTCATCGCCCACCGTCCGTCAACCATACGACGGGCGCAGCGCGTTCTGGCGCTGGAAAATGGCGTCTTGCGTGGCGCGTCATGAATGCGACGTCGCCATTGCGGGGGATGACGGCGTGGGCGTGGGGCTACGCCTGGCGGCGCCGGGGCGCCCTCGCCGCTGTCCTAACGTCCATGCTCGCCAAAACCGCGCTGGACCTTCTGAAGCCCTGGCCGCTTGTTATTCTGATTGACACGGTGTTGCAAGGCAAGCCTGCTCCAGCTTGGTGGCCCGCTCTCAGCGCCGGGCAAGCCATCGCGGCGTGCGTGGCTGCCACGGTGGCGATTTTCCTCCTAAGCTGGTTGATTGCCGTGTCCAGCGCCTATGCGAACATCAGCCTCGGTCAGCGGATGGTTTATGACCTCGCGTCGGATCTTTTTGCCAAGCTGCAACAATTGTCACTGAGCTTTCATGCGCGAAAATCGGTGGGGGACAATGTGCGCCGAGCCACGGCGGATTGCGCGTGCGTGTCGGTGATTGTCAATAACGCGCTGTTGCCCGCGTTCGCGGCGGCGGTTGCGATCATCGCGAGGTTTTCGATCATGTGGCGGGTGGATGGCGAACTGGCGCTGCTGGCGTTGGCGGTTGCCCCGTTATTGGCCGCGGCGCTTTATTTCCACGCGGCCCCCATGCTGAGCCTTGGCCAGGCGCAGCAACAGGTGGAAGCGCGCCTTTACGAGATCACAGAACAGACCTTTGCCGCGATTCCGGCCGTCCAAGCCTTCCATCGGGAATCCATCAACGACGCGGCATTCGCCGAGGCCTGCGAACGCACGGTGGCGGCCACCGCGAAGTTAACCAAGGTGCAGTTGCGGTTCAAAACCTGGGTGGCATTCACGATGGCATTCGGCACGTCGGCTATTTTTTGGATTGGCGGACGGCAGGCTTTGGCGGGAACAGCCAGCCTTGGAACGCTCCTGCTTTTTCTTTCCTACCTGGCGTCGTTGTACGATCCGCTTGCCACGGTGATGTACACCTCGGCCACCGTGCAAACGTCAGCTGGAAGCGCGGCGCGGGTGCGCGAAATTTTAGGCGCGGAGAACACCGTCACGGATCGACCCGGCGCCGCGCTGCTGGCCGCAGGCAAAGGCCGGGTGGAAATCTCCCACGTCACATTTGGCTACGAAGCGGAACGCCCGGTCTTGCGCGATGTCTCCCTGCGCTTGGAGCCGGGGGAAATAGTGGCTTTGGTGGGCGCCAGCGGCGCGGGCAAAAGCACGCTGGCGGCGTTGCTTCCCCGCTTTTACGATCCGTGGCAGGGCCGCGTCCTGGTGGATGGAAAAGATGTCCGCGAAGTCACACTGTCAAGTTTACGGCGAAACATTGCCATTGTGTTGCAGGAGCCTTTTCTCTTTCCCTTGAGCCTGGCCGAGAATATCGCCTATGGACGGCCCGACGCGTCCCGCGCGGAGATCGAAGCGGCGGCGGCCGCCGCCCACGCGGCGGAATTCATCGAGCGTTTGCCGGAAGGATACGCGACCATTATTGGCGAACGCGGCGTGACCTTGTCGGGCGGGGAAAGGCAGCGGCTGTCGTTGGCGCGGGCCTTCCTGAAAGCTGCGCCCATCCTTATTCTTGACGAACCGACGAGCGCGCTGGACGCCGCTTCCGAGACTCTCGTGGTGGCCGCCCTGGAGAAACTCGCGGCGCGCCGCACCACGCTGGTGATCGCGCACCGCCTCTCCACCATTCAACGCGCCACCCGCATTGTCGTCCTGCAAAACGGCGTGATCGCCGAAACTGGAACGCATGATGAATTGCTGCGGCGCGGCGAAGCGTATGCGCGCTTCCATCATTTGCAGTTTGTTGCGGCCCAGCCGCAGTGACGGCATTTCACTTCGGCGCGTGCGCCTGACTTTCGAGCGCCTTGACCAATCCGTCGATGGTATGCGGGCTTGCCTCCAAGTGTGGCGTGAGATTGAGCGCGGCGAGGGCTTTGCTGGTTTCCGGACCGATGGAGGCGAGTTTCAACTCGGGATACTTCGCGGTCAAATCGTGCAAGTTGAAGCGGGCATGAAAATGTTCGACGGTTGAGCCGCTGGTGAACGTGATCCAATCCGCGCCTGATTCGAGAAGGCGCGCCGCGGCGCCGTTGCGGTCTTCAGTTTCGGGTACGGTTTGGTAGCAAGGCACGTCGTCAACGATGGCGCCCATCTCTTCCAGCTTGGCGGGCAATTCCGGACTGGCCACTTCAGCGCGCACGATGAGGATGCGCAAGTTTTCGACGCTCTCGAATTTGGCCATGGCGGCGGCGACGCGCGCGGCCACATACTCCTCGGGCATCACGTCCACTTTCAAATGCAGCTCGCGCAGCTTGGCGGCCGTGGCCGGACCAACCGCCGCGAGGCGGACGCCGCCCAAATCGCGCATATCCTCAAAGGCCTTGAAGAAATGCTCGAAAAACGACGTCACGCCATTTGGGCTCGTGAAGACGACCCAGTCATACGAATGCAAGCCGAGCAGCGCATCCACCAAAACCTGCCGCTGTTGGGGCGGGCCAATGCGGATGGTCGGGATTTCCAAAGTTTCGGCGCCGCGCTCCTGGAGGGCGCGGGCGAGTTGGCTGGCCTGCGCGCGGGTGCGCGTGACGACAATGCGCTGGCCAAAAAGGGGCCGGCGCTCGAACCAGTTTAGCGATTTTCGCAACGCGACCACTTCGCCAATCACCGTGACGGCGGGCGGTTTGAAGTTGGTTTTCTCGACGACGCTCGCGATGGTCTTGAGCGTGCCTTCGATGGTCCCCTGGCGTCCGGTGGTGGCCCAGCGAATCATGGCCACCGGCGTGTTTTCGCTCATGCCGTTGGCGATCAGATTTTGCGCGATCGTGCCAATGCGCGTGACGCCCATCATAATGACCTTCGTGCCGGGCGCCTTGGCGACCTCGTTCCAATGCACATCGATTTCCTCCTTGTCAGGATCTTCGTGACCGGTGACGACGGTGAAGCTGGTGCAATATTTGCGGTGCGTGACGGGAATGCCCGCGTAGGCGGGGCCCGCAATGCTCGAGGTGACGCCCGGCACGACTTCAAAGGGAATTTTGGCGGCCGCCAGTTCGCCCGCTTCTTCGCCGCCGCGCCCGAAGACGTAAGGATCGCCGCCCTTAAGGCGCACGACGCACAGGCCGGCGCGGGCGCGTTCCACGAGCAGTTGATTGAGCTGCTCCTGGGGGATGGCGTGGTCGGCGGAGCGTTTTCCGGCGTAAATGAATTCAGCGGTGGAAGGCGCGAGGCGCAGCAAATCTTTATTGACCAGCGCGTCGTACACGACCACTTGAGCGCGTGCGAGCAATTCCGCGCCGCGCACCGTCAGCAGTCCGGCGTCGCCGGGGCCGGCCCCCACCAGGTAAACTGTGCCTTTGGCTATCATTCCGGTTAATTTAAAGCGCGCGGGAACCAATCGCAATGACGGCGTCTGCCCCTTATGCGGCGTCTGACCCAGCGGCAAAAGGCGCCGCGCGAAACTGGCGATCGCGATAGGCAAAATAATCGAAATCGGCGTGATGCCCCGCGCCCGAGAGATCCTGGCAAGCCATGCCGATAAACGCGCCGGTAAAATTGGGCGCGCCGGGCGCGGTGGCTTCGTCGGAAAGAATGCTGGCGTCAAAAACCTGCGGCAGCCATTGCCAGGCGGATTTTTCCAGGCGGTAGGCGAATTGGAGGCGTTCGCGATCGATTTCCACGCGGAGTTCGACGGATTGGTCGGGGGGAATCGGAATGGGAGGCGTGAACGCATCGGCCATCACGCCGTCCGGGAGGGCCGACATGACGCGCAGATGCAGGCCGAGTTCTTCGTGGTGCGAAAGGTGCAGGTAATGAAATTTGTTGCCGCCGTAGTAGCAAATCAGACCCGCCATCTGCTGGAAATGTTGCGGCTCAAAGTCAAGGCGGGTGGAGGCGGAGCAGCTATGCGATTGTTGACGCCGCGCCACCAGCGACTGGCGAAACAAACTGCCCACGGTTTCGCGTCCGTGGAGGCGAAGAAAACCGGGCCGCGCCGTGAGGCTGAAAAGTTCGTGCGGCCACGGCGAGCGAAGCCACTGAAACTCCAACGGCAAATTCGGCGATTCGAACTCCGTGCGCAAAGGCTCGGCGGGAAAGGTGTGTGGCGGCAATTCCGGCGCTGGGACAACGGTATGGGGCGCGCCTTGGCCATCGGTGGTGCGCAGCCAATCGTCGGCGGACCAAACCATTTTTTGCAACGCTGTCTCGCGGCCCAGAACGCAACGGCCGCGTTGGGGCAGGGGGCGTCCGCAAAGATAGGCCATGTAGGTTTCGCCGGCAGGCGTCTCGACCAGATCAGCGTGGCCGGCTCGTTGGAGTTCGGCGTCGGGCCGCAGGCCGGAGCTCAAGATTGGGTTGTCGGGATGAAGCTCGTATGGGCCAGTCAAATGGCGCGAGCGCGCCATGGTGACCGCATGATTCCACATGGTGCCGCCTTCCGCCGTGAGCAGATAATACCAGCCGCGGCGTTTATAGAGATGCGGCGCCTCGGTCAGCCCGAGGGGCGTGCCTTGGAAGATGAGTTGTCGCTGGCCAAGGAGTTTGCGCTCGGCGACGGAGTATTCCTGGAGAACGATGCCGGCGAATCGGTTTTGGCCGGGTCGAAAATCCCAGAGCATGTTCAGGAGATATTTGCGTCCGTCGTCGTCATGGAATAACGACGGATCGAAGCCGCTGCTGTTGAGAAAAATCGGATCCGACCACGGGCCGTCGATCCGCGGGCTGGTGACAAGGTAATTGTGGAAATCGCGCAATGACGCGCCGGAAGCACCGCCGACCGTCGTGCGCCCGTAGCGCTTGACATCCGTGTAAATGAGCCAGAAAAGACCGTCCGCGTGCGTCAGGCACGGCGCCCACACGCCGCACGAATCCGGGTTGCCCAGCATATTCAGTTGACTCGGGCGGTTGAGAGGCCGCGTGAGCAATCGCCAGTGCGCCAGGTCGCGCGAATGATGGATCTGCACGCCGGGAAACCATTCGAAGGTGGAAGTGGCGATGTAGTAATCGTTGTCTACGCGCACAATCGAGGGATCGGGATTAAAACCGCGCAAAATGGGGTTGTGAATTTCAGGCATAAACAACTGGGGAGAGCAAAGGTTCACGCACGAGCGCCCAGAGAAGCGCGGCGCCGATCAAATCGAGCGCGCCCAGCGCCAGGAAAAATGGCGTGTAACCGACCGTGGCAACCAGCCCGCCGATCAAGAGCGAGAAAATCAGCAAGCCGAAATTGCCGCAGGTTCCAGCGAGGCCGGCCACGGTCGCGACTTCGCTGCGCTGGAAAAGGTCGGATGACATGGTGATCACCGTGACTGATAATGTCTGATGCGCGAAACCGCCCAGGCAAAGCAACGCGATGGCCGCGAGCGGGCTCGTGACGAAGCCGACAAAAGCCACGCCCGTCATGAGGCACGCGCCGACCGTGAACGCGCCGCGGCGGGCGTTGATCAGGCTTACGCCGCGTTTTTGCAGGAATAAGGCAATGGCCGGTCCGAAAAGGCAGCCCAAATCCGCCGCGAGAAAAGGCAGCCAGGCAAACAACGCGATTTGCTTGAGATCGAAATGGCGGGCCGTCGAAAGATAGAGCGGCGCCCAATACGAGAGCGTGCCCCAGGTTGGATCGGCCAGAAAACGTGGCAGCGCGATGCCCCAAAAATTGCGTAGCCGCAATAAGTTTAAAACGGAAGGACGTCCGGCTTGGAAGGAAAGATGCGCTTCCTGGCCGGCGGCGATGTGGGCGCTTTCAGACGGCCCCAATGCGGGATGGCGCGCCGGGGAGTGGTAAAGCCAGAGCCAGAGCGCCACCCACGCCAGGCCGAGCCCGCCGGTGATGACGAAGGCGATCTGCCAATTATAAATTAAAATCGCCGACGCGACGAGCGGTGGCGCGAGCATGGAACCGACCGAGGCGCCGATGTTAAAAACACCCCCCGCCAAACCCCGCTCCGACGCCGGAAACCATTCGGCCACGGCTTTCATGCCGGCGGGATTGGCTGAACCTTCGGCGAGCCCCAACAACCCACGCAGCCAGGCAAAAGCCTGCCAGTTATGGGCCAGGCCATGCGCCATGCAGATGAGCGACCACGCGGCGGCGAACAAGGCGAAGCCCAACTTCAAGCCCAGGACGTCAAGCACATAGCCGCAGAGAGGTTGCAGCATGATGGCGCCTTGGAACGCGCCCGTGATCCAAGAATATTCCCGCGTGGTGATGTGCAGATCCTTGAGCAGTGTCGGCGCCGCCACTGCCAGCGCGCTGCGCGTGAGATAATTGAGGATGGCGCCCAGCATGATAAGCCCGATCATCCACCAGCGGAGATTTTTGATCGTGCGCATGAAGGTTCGTGGAAAAGCCGCCTCAGGGGCTGTGCGTGGCGAGGCGGGTGCACACCACCAGCGTATAACCAAGAAGGGCATTGGCGGGCAGCGTCAGAATCCACGCCCAGACGATTCGCTCGACCAGGATCCAATTAAGCGCGTTAAAACGGCGGGCGCAGCCCACACCCATGATGGCGGTGGTGATGACGTGGGTGGTTGACACGGACATCCCGAGGCGTCCAGTCAGCAGCAGGATTGTGGCGCCGGTGGTTTCGGCGGCAAAGCCATGCACGGGGCGGAGCCGGACCATGTTGTGTCCCAGCGTTTGAATGATGCGCCAACCGCCGAGGTAAGTTCCGCAAGCCATGGCCAGGCCGCAGGTCCATTCAATCCAGCTCTTGATTTCAAACTGCGGGGTGCGCAGAAATCCCAGCCAGGCCGGCGCATGGTCCAAGGCTCCTTCCGTGGTGGCCACAAAGCACGCCAGCGCCACGATGCCCATGGTCTTCTGTCCATCGGCGAAGCCATGCGCCCAGCCCATGTAAGCGGCGCTGGCGAGTTGCAGCTTGCCGAAAACCCGGTCCACCACGCGGGGGCGCATGGAGCGAATCACCGCGAAAAGCAGCCCCATCATGATCATGCCGCCCACAAAGCCGATCAAGGGCGAGGTCACCATCGGCACGACGACTTTATAATAGACGCCTTCATGCACGATGCGTCCGGTCTTGGCGTCGATGTTTGTCACGGCCCAATAAATGGAGGACCATTTGTTGTGGGAGGAGGCATAGGCGGCGCCGAGCAAACCGCCGATCAAGGCGTGGCTCGAACTGGAAGGCAGCCCGAAATGCCAGGTGATAAGATTCCACGAAATGCCGGCGAACATCGCGCAAAGAATGGTCATGGGCGTGATGAAATGCGCGTCCACCAAGCCGCCGCCAATCGTCTTGGCGACAGCCACGCCGGAAAGCGCGCCAATAAAATTCGTGACGGCGCCCATCACCACCGCCTGGCGGGGAGTCAAAACGCGGGTGCCGACCACCGTGGCAATGGCATTGGCGGCATCGTGAAAACCATTGGTCAGCGTGAAAGAAAGTATGACGAGAATGACCGCAATCAGAAAGAAGACCGGTTCCATGCGGGGCTAGGAATGTTTCAACACGACATTGGCCACCACATTCCCGACGTCCCGGCATCGATCCACCATGCGCTCGAGCAATTCGTAAATATCCTTGGCGATCGTCACGGTGATGGAGGGGTATTTGCCGCTGTAAAGCTCGGTCAGAAGGTGAATCATCAGTTTGTCAGCTTCGCCTTCGATGGTTTGCAGCCGTTCGTTGCACGCGTTGACCTCGCCGAAATGGGATTTCTCCAACTCTTGAATGATGGAGGCGACGGTGTCCATGGCCTGCGAAATTAAATCCACCTGGCGCGTGAAATCGATGCCGCCCAGGCTGGCGCCGCCGATGGCGTAACGCGCCGCGACTTTTTCCGCCGTCTTGGGAATTTTGTGAAGGACGTGATAAATGGCTTCGATGTCTTCCCGATCCAGCGCGGTGATGGAAGTGCGGGCGAGCAGTTCGGCGATTTGGACGCTGACCTGTTTTTCCCGGCGGCGCACTGCGGCGAATTCATCCAAACGCGGCTGTCCGCTGGGCTGGAGCAGAATCTGTTTCAGCGTTTGCACGGCGGCCTGGCCCTCCGCGGCGCTGGCGCGCAACAACTCAAAAAACCGGTCGTCGCGCGCAAACCATTTCTGAATGGAAAACATAGAGCCAGCGTTCTACAGCCTGCGGGGCTGAAGGTAAATAATTTTGCCGCGCGGAGTCCGCTGCCTACTCCACCGTGACGGGCAGGCCGACCCACGCGAGCCGGGCCAGGTAGCGCGCATTCCAATTGGCCAGCCGAAAACAGCCGTGCGATTCGGTGCGCCCGACTCGTTCCGGCGCGGGCGTGCCGTGAATGCCATAACCCGGGCGGTCCAATCCGATCCACGCGACGCCGACCGGATTGCGCGGTCCGGGTGGGATGATCAATTTACGGCCAATTTCCTGGGCCTCGGCGGATTCAGGAAAAACATCCGGATCAAATGTGTAATTGGGATCGAGGGCAATATTGGCGACGTGCAGTTCGCCGGTTGGCCGCTTTTCGGCCACGTGCCCGATGCTGCACGGGAAATGGACGAGCAAATTCGCGTCGGAGTCGAAGGCTTCCAGCACGCAATCCTGCAGCGAGATTTTTATCAGCGCCGCGCGGCTCGCGACCGGCGGATATTCCACGCGCGGAATAATCACCTGCGCGCCCGCGCTGAGGTTCGTCCACGAAATGTCGGGGTTCAGGCTGCGAATAAGTTGCGGATGCGAAAAAGCTTTTTCACCCAGCAATTCCAAAACGTTTTCGAAATCGAGCCGGGGTTGCTCGGATTTCTCCAACCATGTTTTGGGCAGCGGCATCAAACGGCCCAGGTCCTCGGTGGAGATTGTATAATTCGTCATGACAGGCGGCGTAATCAGCAGCAGCGCCTTGGTGTTGCTGCTGAGAATGCCATTGGGAACCAGCGCGTGCATTTTTTGAAAAGCCATGAGCGCGGCCCGCGTTTGGGAGCCGGCGACGCCGTCGATGGATCCAGATGAGATGCCGAGTCGGGCGAGCGCGATTTGCGCTTCCAGGATGTTTTGCACCGGACGCGGTTCTGTCGGAGAAACGGCTGGCGTTACGCGCCGGACAACGGGCGGCGGCGGAGCTACCGGGGCTATCGCGACGGTATTGGTGACAGCCGGCGCCGGAGCAGGCGCGGGGCGATAAACCCACCAACGCCAGGCGAAAAACCCAAGCAGAGCGAGGCAGAGGGCGCCGTAGAAAATGGATTCCAAAGGCGAGTTGGAAGGCCCTTTTTTGGGCCTTCGCGCTTTCGCATCAAATCGCCATGGCACGCCCTTAAAATAGCGGCAATGGCGCGGGTGGCGAGGCGTTAATCGGGCAGGTCCGCCGCGCAGCGAAAGCCAATCGTCGCGCAACGATCGAGGCCCGGCCACGTCAATAAAAATTTCGCGGCGAAATCCACGGGGCGCGGCCCTCCATCCGCATACCAGCCCGAGCCTTGGGCCTGGTAATTCGCGCCGCCCCGAAGGATGCAGAATCGCGTGAAGCCGTCGGAATAGGCGCCATCAGTCCACTCCCAAACATTCCCGCACATATCATAACATCCAAAAGGCGAACGCCCGGAGGGAAAGGCCGTGACCGCATTGGTTTTGTCCGAAATGCCTTCGCAACGGTTGGCCTCCATGTCTGCGCCCCACGGAAATTTTCGTCCGTCAGTTCCCTGGGCGGCATATTGCCATTCCTCCTCAGTGGGCAGACGTTTCCGCGCCCAGCGGGCAAACGCTTGCGCGTCCTCCATGTCCACATAAACGACTGGATGGTTTTCCAGGCCAGTCGGCGGATGTCCGTCGCTCCAATGTTTTAGAAAATTCTCCGGGTGGCGCGGCGTGTAGCCGCCGGCGCGCATAAACTCTGCAAAAGCGGCGTTGGTGACCAATGTTTTGTCCATGGCGAAACGCCGGAATGACACCTGACGTCGAAAGTTTTGCAAACGGAACCCGTAGGAATCGCCCAGATCGATTCCGGGCGGCGGTGTGGAATCATAAAAACCGCATTCGCGCACGCGCATATTCATGCTCATTTCAAACGCGGCGGGCGAAATTTCCACCATGCCATCAGGAACCTCGCGGAGCGGCGCGCGCAGGCCCGGCGAACGAACCGTGACGGCGTGGGGACGCGCCGTGGAGAAATCCTTGTGGCGGTCAATCGTGGCCTGACTTCTAAGAAAAGCCGAAAACCCCGAACCAAAATCGTCCAACGCTCCCACGGCAAAACAGGCCACGCCGCGCGGGAGAATTTCTCCGGAGAGCAGAGGAGGGGCGGCCTCGGCGCCATGGATCAAATCAAAGCAGCGCTGCTTAGGCGCCGCCGCCACGCGCAGCAGATTTCCCTGACAGGCATTTTCCGACCGGTTGACGAGCGTCCAGAGACGCAGGCCGGCGCGCTCCCAAAACGAGGCGAAAACGCCGGGTTGTTCGCAGGGAACCAACGGCGTCCACGCGCCTTCGCTGAAAAGCGTGTGGAAACGGCGTTGAATGGGCAGCATCGCGCGAAGCATGGAGCGGTCGCGGGCGCTCCAGGGAACGTGCGAGCCAAACACATTTTCCCAGACCATCATGCCGCTGCCGTTCATCCAGGCGGAATGCAATTCGCCGGT
This sequence comes from Verrucomicrobiia bacterium, assembly GCA_035551475.1. Taxonomy (GTDB): domain Bacteria; phylum Verrucomicrobiota; class Verrucomicrobiia; order Limisphaerales; family Palsa-1400; genus DASZMX01. The sequence continues at coordinate 45,757 of DASZMX010000091.1, read as the reverse complement.
GTGATCATGGTCCCAGCGGCGAATCTGGTGCTGCATATGGCGCCGCTCAAACCATTTGTGCTTCAGGACGCCGGGCGCGGGGCTGTCGTCAAACCATTGCGCCCAGGAAGCGTGATGGTCGTGCAGTTTTTCCAGCGGGACGGAATCTTCACCTTCCAGAATGACGCCCGGGCGCGCGGCGTCGAGGCGGGCGCGCCACCCGGCGCCGCCGGAATCCAGCGTGTCAAGAAAAATGCCATCCGCCTCGATCGATGCCACCAGATCGGCGAGGGCTTCCAAATCGGATTTCGGTTCGCGCCGCGTGCCGGTGTCCCAAGGATTGTAATCGATATACACTCTTACTCCGCGCTGGTGAAATTGGCGCACCGCGCCGCGCACGCCTGCCACACCGCCGGGCGAGTCACGGTAGAAATCAAATTGATTGCGGTTATCCACGCCAATGCGGGGGTAGGCATGCCACAGCACGACGCTGTCGAATCCGCCGAATTCGCGGCGCGCCCGGCGCAAATAAGAACCAACGGTATAGCGCGCGGCGCGTGGATCATAAAACGTTTCGTCGCAGGTCATCAGGAAGCCGCAGGCATAATTGGAGGCCGCCCAGAAGAAATCCGGCCGGCGGTAAAGCGCATCATCGTAGTGGAGTCGGGCGCGCGTTTTTTCCCGCCAGTGCGCGAGGGCCTCCCGGTAGGCTGGCCAGAGCACGGGATCGCCGGGCGCGGGAAAAATATGGGCCGCGTCGTCGAGGGTAAAGTCGTTTGGCGCCGCGCGCCCCATGCCGACCGCCGCCACCGCGGCGGTGAGTTGGACGAAGCGCCGGCGCGAAATCTTGGAAATGAGGACTCCCATTGCGGCTTGAAAACATCGTGCGCGGGAAAAGCGCGCAGCGCAATGCCTTGCTTTTTCGCCGGCCAAAAGAGTTAAGATGACGCCGGTTTATGAATAGCTCCATTGTGCAGACAGCGTGGCTTTGCCTCATCTGCGTGGCGTCGGGATGGGCCGCGCCCGGCGTTCCGCCGCCGCTTTTCTGGCATGATGTGCGGCTGGATTCCGAGGGGAAATTACTGAGCTGGATTGAGTCGGACTCTCCCTACGACGCAGTTGTGCGGCGCGGTTGGAATATGTTCGAGCGAATCCCGGTGCAGCCCGATGGTTTCCGGACGTACATCGATTATCCCACGTTTCGCGGGCCGAATGACCCCGAGGGGCCGCCGTTTTCCGGCAAAATTTGGGCCCATAATCCCGCCGGGTTGTTCGCCATGCTCACCGATGGCGCCATCCTGTATCACGCTTACAGCGGCGACCGCATCGTCCTGGAGCGCGTGCGCGAAATGCTGGACCATATGCTGGCCCACGGCACGACGGATGGAACGGCGGCGTATGCGTGGTCTCCCTATGCCAGCGGCGATGCGGGGAATCCCATTTTTCATGGCGGCACGGACACGATTTACTGCGACCAGGAAAGTCACAGCCCGTGCGGGCGGGGCGACGGCGTCGGGTTTTTGGAGCCGGACAAAATTGGCGAGTTGGGTTTTGCCTATCTCCAATTTTACGAGGTGACGCTCGAGAAAAAATATCTGCGGGCCGCGGAGCGTTGCGCCGATGCGCTGGCCGCGAATGCGCAGCCAGGCGACGAAAGCCATTCGCCGTGGCCGTTTCGCGTGGACGCGAAAACCGGAAAAATCGTCCGGGAACAATATTCCGCGAACGTGATTGGGCCGATCCGGCTTTTTGACGAATTGCTCCGACTCAAGGCCGGCCAGATTGAATCGTACGCGCAAGCCCGCGCCTGGGCGTGGCAATGGTTAATGCGCTATCCGATGGAGAATATGGTTTGGACACAGTACTTCGAGGACGTCTTGATTTATGCCGATTATCGTGTCAATCGAAACCAATATTCCGCCCTGGAAACCGCGCGTTATTTGCTGCAACACCCCGAGCTGGACCCGCAGGCGCGGGCCCATGCCAAACGATTGATCGACTGGGCGGCGTCGTCGTTCGCGCGCGATTCCAAAACAATGGGCGGTTTGCGCGAAAAAGGGAATCAATGGGGCGCCGAGGTGATGTCCGAGCAAATCAATGACATGGATAAGATGTCCAGCCACACGGCGCGGTTCGCTTCGGTGCTGGCTTTGTGGGCCGAGGTCGCCGGCGATCCGGCGGCGAAGGCACGGGCGTTTCGCTCCTTCAACTGGGCTTCCTATTCGGAAAACCAGGATGGGCTTGTCAAGACGAGTCTGGATGAGGGCACGGGTTATTGGTTCTCGGACGGCTATGGCGATTATATGCGGCATTTTCAGCGCGGCATGGCGTCTGTGCCGGAATGGGCGCCCGCGCATGAAGCGCATTTGCTCGGATCCACTTCCATCGTGCGCCGTGTGAATTATGGCGAGCACGAATTGAAATACGAGACGTTTGACCGCGCCGCGCGCGAAACGTTGCGCTTGCCGGAGGCGCCGATTTCCGTGCGGGCGGGGTTTACGACACTTCCGAAGGTGGCTTCGCTCGATGGCGTGGCGGAGGGTTATAGCGTGACGGCGATTGCCAAGGGAGGCGTCGTGGTGCGTGTCAAACATCGCGGTTCCCGGCGGATTGTAATCAAATGCCCGTGAATCGCGCGCAATTCTCTATGCTTAAAACGTCCCACGCCTTAAATTGGCGCCGCTGATGCCACGTCGCCCCGCCCGCCAATCGAGTCCGCCTCCGCCGTCCATCCCTCCGCGACGGCTCTGGCTCTTCCGCTTGGCTGCCGCGCTGCTGGCGCCTCCGGTTTTGTTGGTCCTGGTGGAACTGGGATTGCGCTTGGGCGGGTTCGGTTATCCCACCACATTTTTTCTGCCAATGAAAATCAGGGGGCAGGAATGCCTCGTGGAAAACGAGCGTTTTGGCTGGCGTTTTTTTGGGCCGGAAATGGCCCGCACGCCTTTTCCTGTCGTTCTGCCCAAAGCCAAGGCCCCCGGCACGACGCGCATTTTTGTCTTTGGAGAATCCGCGGCCTATGGCGATCCGCAACCGGATTTTGGCTTGCCGCGCATGCTTGAGGCTCTGCTGACGCTGCGCTTTCCCGACCGGCATTTTGAAGTCGTGAACACCGGCATGACGGGAATCAATTCCCATGTCATTGCGCCCATCGCGGAAGATTGCGTCCGCCAAGAGGGCGATGTGTGGATTATTTATGCGGGCAACAATGAGGTGGTGGGGCCGTTCGGCTCGGGCACGGTGTTTGGGCCCAAGGCGCCGCCGCGCAATCTGGTGCGCCTCAGCCTGGCCTTCAAGGCCACGCGCCTGGGCCAATTGTTTGACAGCATCGGCCGTGCCTTGCACAAGAAGGACGCCGCCCAGGCGGTGTGGGGCGGCATGCCGATGTTTGTCAAGAATCACGTGCGGGAGGATGATCCGCGCATGGCGCGGGTCTATGCGAATTTCGCCGGCAATCTGGACCGCATCATCACGCTCGGCGCCAGCCATGGCGCGAAAGTGGTGGTGAGCTCCATGGCGCGCAATTTACGCGATTGCGCGCCTTTTGCATCGGAGCATCGGCTGAGGCTGGCGCCGGAAGATTTGGCGCGCTGGGAACAGGCGTATGAGAAAGGCGTCGAGGCGCAACGGTTGGGGAAGGCGAGCGAAGCCGTGGCAAGTTTTCAGCAAGCGGCGCAAATCGACGGCGCCTACGCCGATCTCCATTTTCGCTGGGGCCAATGCGCCCTGGCCCTCAGCAACCAGACGGACGCGCGGCGGGAATTTACATTGGCCTGCGACGAAGACGCGCTCCGTTTTCGCTCGGACACGCGTCTAAACGACATTATCAAGCACACGGCGGAGGCGCATCAGAAAGACGGCGTCGTTTTTGTGGACGGACAGGAGATGCTGGCGTCTGCGAGCCCAGACCATCTGGTCGGGGAGAAATTTCTTTATGAGCATGTGCATTTGAATTTCTCCGGCAATTATCTTTTGGCCCGCGCGCTGGCGGCGCAGGTTGCGCCCACGAATTCCGTTTGGCCAACCGAGGCGGAGTGCGCGCGGCGGTTGTCTTTCACCGAGTTGAACCGCGGTGAGGGCGAGAAGGAGATTTTGCAACGGCTGCACGATCCGCCTTATACAGGGCAGCTTGATTACGCGGAGGAATACGAACGGCACAAGGAGCGTTATGAAGCTCTGGCCGGGGCCGCCAAACCCGCGGCGCTGGCGGCGGAAAAGAAAATTTGTCAGGACGCCGTAAAAGCGTGGCCGGAGGATTGGATCTTGCGCCAGAACCTCGCCATGTTCGATGAGCGCACCGGCGACAACGCCGGCGCCGCCGCCGAGTGGCAGCACGTGACCGAATTGCTGCCGCAAAGCCATGAAGCCTGGAAATCGTTGGGCATCGCTCTGGCGCGAATGAAAAAAAGCGACGAAGCCGCCGCCGCTTTTCATCATGCGCTCGGGCTGCACCCGAATGATGTGCCCGCGCTCGATGGGTTGGCGGAGCTGGCGCTGGATCTGGGGCAAAACGAGGAAGCGCGGCGTTATTTTGAGCGCATTTTGCGGCTGCAGCCGTATTTTGGCCCGGCGCATCTGGGCTTGGGGCGAATTCTCGATGCGGCCGGCCAGCACGAGCAAGCCCAGGTGGAATTTCAAAAGTCCATGGAGGCGCGCGTCAATACTCCGAAAGCATTTGCCGGCCTGGCGCGGTTCTTTTTTCAGCGCGGAGATTACCAAAAAGCCGCGGTAAATTTCACGGATTCATTGCGGCTTGATCCCACCGATCCGGAAATCCACATCAATCTTGGCCTCACATTGACGCAATTGGGGCGGTTGGACGAGGCCTTTGCGCATTATGCGGAGGCGGTGCGCCTGGACCCGAATCTGGCGGAAGCGCATTTTTGCCTCGGTATGGCGAAAGGACGCCGCCGGGATGACGCGGGCGCCATGGAACAGTTCGCCGAAGCGGTGCGCCTCAAGCCCGAGTTATTGGAAGCCCATCTCAATCTTGGCATTTCTCTCCTTAACCAACACCGCGACGCCGAGGCCCGCGCGCAATTTGAGGAGGCATTGCGACGCGCGCCGGACAATGCGACGGCGCGGGCCTATTTGCAGCGTCTTGCGCAGCGCGCTCCGTGATCATCGGTAATAGGCTTCATTGCTGCGCAATTCCTTTTTGAACTCACGCAGGCGCGTGTCCTTGTCAATAATCAAGAGTTCCAGCCCCGCGATGGCCGCAAAATCTTCCAACATCTCCGTGGTGACGGTCTGGCTGAATCCGGTGTGATGGGCGCCGCCCGCATAAATCCAGGCGGCGGCCGCAGTGGCAAAATCCGGGCGGCATTTCCAGATCGCGCGCGCCACGGGCAGCCGAGCCAGCGGCTTGTCCGCCGCCACGACCTCCACCTCGTTCACCAACAGCCGGAAGCGCGAGCCCATGTCAATCATCGAGGCATTCAAACCGGCGCCTGGCGGGGTGTCGAACACCAATCGCACGGGGTCGGCCTTGCCGCCGATGCCCAACGGGTGAACCTCCAGGGACGGCTTGGACTGCGCGATGCTGGGACAGATTTCCAGCATGTGCGCGCCGAGGACTTTCGCGCCGCCGGGGGCCAAATGATAGGTGTAATCCTCCATGAACGAGGCGCCGCCTTTCAGCCCCGCCGCCATGACTTTCATGGCGCGCAGCAGCGCAGCCGCTTTCCAATCCCCCTCGGCGCCGAAGCCGTAGCCTTCCGCCATCAGCCGTTGTACGGGCAGGCCGGGCAATTGGGCCAAGCCGTGCAAATCTTCAAAGGTGTCGGTGAAACCGCGAAAATCTCCGGCGGTAAGAAACGCCCGCAAACCACTTTCAATGCGCGCCGCCTCGCGCAACGCAGCGCGCATCGCGCCCGATTTGCGCAGCTTGGGGGCGACGGTGTAGCGCGCGTCGTAATCTTTAAGCAGCGCGTCGATTTCGGAGTCGGTGACGGCCTTGATGGCTGCGGCGAGATCGCCCACGCCGTAACCATTGACTGAATAGCCGAATTGAATTTGCGCGGCGACCTTGTCTCCTTCGGTGACTGCCACGTCGCGCATATTGTCGCCAAAACGGCAGAATTTCGCATCCTGCCAATCGTGCCAGGCGGCGGCGGCTCGCGCCCAGGCCGCGATGCGCTGATGCACGCCAGTTTCTTTCCAGTGGCCCACGACGACTTTTCGTTCCAGGCGCATCCGGCTCATGATGAAACCATGCTCGCGATCGCCGTGCGCGGCTTGGTTGAGATTCATGAAATCCATGTCAATCGTCGGCCATGGAATGTCGCGATGATGCTGGGTGTGCAAATGGAGCAGGGGACGGCGCAGAAGTTTCAGGCCGTTGATCCACATTTTCGAAGGCGAGAAAGTATGGCACCAGGTAATCAATCCAATGCAGCGGCGGTTGGCGCTGGCCTCCTGGCAAATCGCGGTCGCCGCTGCGGCATCGGTGACCAGTGGCTTGAACACAATCTGCACCGGCATCGTGGCGCTGCGGTGAAGCGCTCCGGCCACTTCCCGCGCGTTGGCCTCCACCTTTTTGAGCGCGGCGGCGCCGTATAAATGCTGGCTGCCAGTGACGAACCAGACTTCGAGCTTTTTTAAATCAATCACAAATGAACTTGGTTATGTGCGACGCCATTCAGTGAACGCCTCGCCGCCCGCACATGACAAGTCCATAGTGGCGCCTAACGCAAAAACGCCTCGTGCAGCCCGCCGTCCACGGAAATGATTTGCCCGGTCGTTTTGCTCAGGCGCTGGCTGACAAGCAGAAAATACGCCTCGGCCTGGTCGGCGGGCGTGATGGCCGCCTTGGTCAGCGTGCGGTCCGCGTAAAACTGCGCCAGCTTGTTGACCAGGGATGCGGTGGCTTCGTCATCCGTGTAGGCGATTTTGTATTTCGCGAGCGAGCCGATGACCCGGTCGCGCGGGAACATGGCGCTGCCTTGCACGACGGTGGCCGGCGCGACGCCGTTCACGCGCACCAACGGCGACAATTCCACCGCCAACTCGCGCACCAAATGATTCGCCGCCGCCTTGGAGGCGTCGTACGCGAGCGAACCTTTTTTCGACACGACCGCGTTGGCGCTGGTGGTCAAGACGAGATTGCCGCGCAGCCCTTGTTCGCGCCAGGTTTTCGCCGCCTCGTCGGCCACCAAATAGCTGCCGGTGACGTTGATGGCGAAGGTGAGCCCCCATTTGTCATCGGGAATGTGGCCGGTGGTGTCGCTGGGCACGAATATCCCCGCTGTCACACAAATAGAATCGAAGCCCCCATAAGCGAGGGCGGTGGCGTCGAGCAATTCCCGAATGCTGGCGCGCCGCGTGATGTCGGCGGCCAATCCCACCGCCGGGCCGCAACCGGAAATTCCGCTGCCGGCCACGCCGATGCCGATGCCATATTGGCCGGTGATTTCCTGCGCGGTGGCCTGCGCCGTCTCGGCGTTCAGGTCTGCGCACACGATCTGCGCGCCGTCTTTCGCCAAACGATGCGCGGTTTGCTTGCCGATGCCGGAACCGGCGCCCAGCACCACAATGACCTGCCGCGCCAGTTCCTTTTCCGCCGGCATGCGCTGCAATTTGGCTTCTTCGAGCAGCCAATATTCGATGTCGAACGCTTCCTGCTGCGGCAGCGCCACGTATTCATCAATCGCTTCCGCGCCGCGCATCACTTCAATGGCGCAGCCGTAAAATTCAGCGGTGACGCGCGATTCGCTTTTGTCCTTGCCCCAGGCCGCGAGACCGAGTCCGGGGATTAGGACAACCGTGGGATTGGGATCGCGCATCGCGGGCGAATTGGCATGTTTGCAGCGGTTGTAATAAGCCGCGTAATCCTGACGGTATTGCGCAAGGCCCGCCGCCAATTTGTTTTTTAACGCCGTCACGTCCTCCGTTTGCGGCTGCCACGCGACGTAAAGCGGTTTGATTTTTGTGCGGAGAAAATGGTCCGGGCAGCTTGTCCCGAGCTCCGCCAAACGCGGGGCGTCCTTGGAATTGACGAAGCGCAAAGTCTTTTCGTCGTCCTGCATGGCGCCGATGACGCGTTTTTGCTGGGAGAGTTGGCCGCGCAGCCACGGCAAAATCGCCGCCCAGACTTCGCGCCGCTTCGCCTCGGGCAACGACGCGCAGTTCGCGCCGCCAAAAGCCTTTTCGTCACCGCCCGCCGCTTCGTAAGCCTTGGCGATGTAATCGCTCGCCCGTTCGATGCAATCGAGAGTTCTGAGATAGCAGCCTTTGGCATCATCGTCCCAGGAAATCAGGCCGTGTTGTCCCATCATGATGGCCAGCAAATTCGGGTTCTTTTTCGCCAAGTCTTGCATGGCCAGGCCCAGTTCAAACCCCGGACGCATCCAGGGCACGTAAGCCATTTCGCCGGCGAAAATCTTTTGTGTCAATTCCTGGCAACGGCGGCTCGCCGCGATCGCGATGATCGCGTTGGGATGCGTGTGATCAACGTGTTTCCCGGGCAAAAAACTGTGCAGCGGCGTGTCGATGGAAGTGGCGCGCGGATTCAAATTAAAAGTACAATGGGAATACATGCCGACCATGGCATCTTCCCCAGGCGCCTTCAGACCTTTGTCGGGGCGCGCGGCGTAGGTCCGCTGCAAGCCGGCCAATTTATCCTGATAAAGCGACGAAAAATTTTCGGCCTTGGCAGTGCGCAAATCGCCGCCGGAACCTTTCACCCATAAAACTTCCGTCGCCGCGCCAGTCAGAGGATCGGTCTCCGTGAGTTTGGATGACGTGTTGCCGCCGCCCGTGTTGGTGATGCGCTGATCGGCCCCCAGCCAATTGGAGCGGGCCACCAAAAGTTCCAGCGGAGAAAGGCGCGCCGCTTGGGCGTCGTCCCAGAGATTTTGCACGTGGCGGAAGGTCATATTTTTGATTTTCTTTTTTTATAAGCTTGATTTCGCCTTAAAAACAATTAAAAAACAGAAATTCAATCATGCTGGCCGTCGAACGACATCGCCGTATTCTGGACATGCTGCTGAAAGCGGAAGCGGTCAGCACTGTCACCGTGGCGCGGGAGTTGGGCATCACCGCGGAGACGGTGCGGCGTGATTTTGAGGAATTGGAGGCGGACGGGAGGCTGTCGCGCCGGCACGGCGGTGCGGTCTGCGCGGACGACAGCCGCCGCGATCTTTCGTTAAATAGCCGCGAGAATGCCAATGTGGCCGAAAAGCGCGCCATTGCCCAACTGGCCTTGCCCCTGATCCAGCCGGGCGACACGGTGTTATTCGACGCCAGCTCCACGGTGTTTCATTTGGCGGCCGCCCTGTCAAATATCGAACTGACGGTTGTGACGAACGCGCTTAAAGCGGCCATCGAACTTTCCCGCCGGCCGGCCATTCAAGTGATCGTTGTGGGCGGCGCCGTGAACCCACGTTCGCTGTCCTGCCAGGGGTCGCTGGCCGACCTGGCTCTCGAATCGTTTCACATCCAAAAAGCATTTCTCTCGTGTCGCGGCGTCGATGCGGCGCGAGGGGCAAGCGAAGCGAACGGCGAGCAGGCTGGCTTAAAACGAAAAATTATCGAGCTGGCCGATCAAGCCGTGTTGCTCGCGGATCACACCAAGACGGGCAGCAAATCCTCATTTATTTTCGGGGCGCTGTCGGACTTTGATGCGCTCATCACCGACCGTCCGCCGCCGTCCGCGGTAAAAAACGCGCTGCGAAAAGGGGGAGGCAAGCTCATCACGCATGGCGCTTAAGAGACAAGTTCATCTCGCGGTCGATCTTGGCGCCGGCAGCGGCCGCGTGCTGGCGGGCGTTTACGATGGCGCCCGCCTGGAGGTCAGCGAATTATCGCGGTTTCCCAATTCGCCTGTCAAAGAAGCAGACGGCTGGCATTGGAACATCGAGGAGCTTCTTCGCGCCATCAAGCAAGGCATTGCGCAGGCTGCGCGACAGCATGGCGCGGCGCTTGTCTCGATTGGCGTGGACACATGGGGGGTCGATTACGGGTTGCTCGATCACAAAGGAGAATTGATCGCGCGCCCGTTTCAATATCGGGACAGCCGCACGCAAGGCATGCCGGAGCGCGCGGAGCGTTTGATGCCGCGGCGCGCCATCTATGAGCGCACGGGGATTCAGTTCATGTTCTTCAATACGCTTTATCAATTGCTGGCCGAAGGCCCGCGGCTGGAACGGGCAGCGCGCCTGCTTTTTCTGCCGGACTTGCTGCATTATTTTTTGACCGGCATAGCTGTCAATGAGAAATCGATTGCCAGCACCAGCCAATTGCTCAATCCGCGCACGCAGCAATGGGATTCTGAATTAATCTCGGCCATGGGGCTGCCCGCGCATCTCTTCGGCGCAACGGTCGAGGCTGGGGCCGCGCTGGGAGCATTGCGCCCGGAATTGGCGGAGGAGACGGGAGCGAAAAATCTTCGTGTGATAACTCCGGCCGGACACGACACCGCCTCGGCCGTGGCCGGCGTCCCGGCGGAAGAAAGCGAGCCGGTCTTTTTGAGTTCGGGCACCTGGTCGCTCCTGGGGCGGGAATTGGCGCAGCCGGTTATTTCCGAGTCCAGTTACGAGGCGTCGTTTTCCAATGAAGGCGGGGTGTTCGGAACAACGCGGTTCCTGAAGAACATCACGGGCATGTGGATTTTGCAGGAGTGCCTGGCAGCGTGGAGCCGCGGCGGGGCGGTATTAAGTTATCCCAGCCTCTTCGCGGGTGCGCAGAAGTCGGGGGCTTTTGCGGCGTGCCTTGATCCCAATGCGCCGGAGTTCGATGCGCCGGCCGACATGCTGCAAGCCATCGCCGCCTTCGGCGCGCGCACGGCCCAGACAATGCCGAGCGAACCGGCTGCCGTGACGCGAATGGTTTTGGAAAGCCTCGCTTTAAAGTGCCGATTTGTGAAGGAGGCTTTGGCGCGCGTGACGGGCAAGGCCGTCACAAAAATACATATTATCGGCGGCGGTTCGCAAAACGATCTCCTGAACCAATTCACCGCCGACGCTTTGAATTGCGTGGTGATCGCCGGGCCGGTGGAGGCCGCCTCCGTGGGCAATATCGCGATGCAGTTGCATGGCTTGGGCGAGTTGGGCTCTCTCTCCGAGGTGCGGGCGCTGGTGTGTCGTTCGGTTGTCACCAAGATTTTCGAGCCGCAACGGCCTGGCGTCTGGGATGAGGCCGCCGGGCGTTTTCAGAAATTTTTTCGCCTATGAACGATCCTCGCATTTTGCCGCGCCTCATTCAGTTGTCCAACGAGCTGGGCCGGGAAGACCGCCATTTGGCCATTCTCGGCGAAGGCAACACCAGCGCCGATATGGGGGACGGCACGTTTTACGTCAAAGCCTCTGGCTGCGAGCTACGGACAATCGAGGCGGACGGATTCACGCGTGTGAAAACGGATTCCATTCTGGCCGCGATGGATCGCGCGGATGTCAGCGACCAGGAAGTGCGTCAAATCCTGGAGGCCGCGCGCGTGGATGCCACGGCAAAATTGCCTTCGGTCGAAACTTTTTTGCACGCGATCTGTTTGCGGGAAGGCGGCGCCAAATGGATTGGCCACACGCACAGCGTCTCGGTCTTGAAAATTCTTTGCAGCAAGCTCGGCGCGGAGCCGTTTCGCCGCCATATTTTTCCCGATGCGATCGTGGTGTGCGGGCGGCATCTGGCGGTGGTTCCATATGTCGATCCGGGCATTCGCCTGGCCGCAACGTTGCGGGAATCGTTGCGACAATTCAAAGCCGAGCACGGTGCGGCTCCGAAAGTCATTCTCATGATCAATCACGGCCCGGTGGCTCTCGGCCAGAGCGAGCGGGAAGTTCTCAATATCATGTTGATGCTGGATAAGTGGGCGTCGGCGCTGGCCGGAACCTACGCGGCAGGCGGCCCGCAATTTTTAGATGAAAATCTTTCCGACCGCATTGAATTGCGGCCGGATGAACACCATCGCCGCCGGCAACTCGGCCAATAATATTTTGACCAGCCAGGAAATTATTTTAGCGCGGATTCAGGAAGCATTGCGAATTCCCGCCGCGCACGCCGCCGGAAAGGCGCCGGACGGGCGCGGGCTCGCGTCCGTGCCGGACTCGCTCGACGCGCAAATTCAGATGTTCGCCCAAAATGCCGAGAGTCTGCGCGCCGAGTTTGTCGTTTGCGGTTCGTTGGACGAGGCGGTGGCGCGGGCGGAAAGCTATGGCTGGAAGAAAATCGCGTGGCACAAGGGGGAGCTGACTGGCGCTGTCGCGGCACGGCTGCCCGCAGCTCAACTTGAGACCGACGGCGGTTATGCCGTGGAAGACCTGGAAAGCTGCGACGCCGCCATGACCGAATGCGAATCTCTTGTGGCGCAGACCGGCAGCGTGTTGGTGTCGAGCGCCGCCGCTGGGGGGCGGGCGTTGTCTGTTCTGCCGCCGCATCACCTCGTGCTGGCGCGGCGCAGTCAAATGGTTGCCAATTTGTCGGCGGCCTTGCAACGTGTGCGGAACAAATACCACAATGAATGGCCGAGCTTTCTTTCCTTTATCACCGGGCCCAGCCGCACCGGAGACATCGAACGCATTCTGGTGCTCGGCGCCCACGGGCCGCGAAAATTAACCATTTTGCTGCTGCCGTAAGATTCTTATGACAACAAATAAAGGCCTCTTCACCACCGATGACGGCAAAAACGTCTTTGTCACCTTTGCGCTGGTCAGTTCGCTGTTTCTACTATGGGGATTTTGCAATGGCATGATTGACGTAATGGATAGGCATTTCCAAGTGGAACTGCACTTGAGTCTGGGGCAATCAGCGTGGGTGCAGTTCGCGCATTATCTGGGATATTTTCTGATGTCGCTGCCCGCCGGTTGGCTGGCCATTAAGCTTGGCTACAAGGGAGGCATTATCGCCGGCCTGCTGCTGGTGGCTTGCGGCGGCTTCTGGTTTATTCCCGCCACGCATATAGGAGCGTTTTGGGCGTTTTTGCTCGGCGTTTGTTTAATCGCCTCCGGCTTGACGTTTCTGGAAACTATCGCCAATCCTTACACTACGGTGCTTGGTTCCAAGGAATTTGCGGTCACGCGCATCAATCTCGCACAGTCCTGCAATAGCATTGGCTGGTTTCTTGGGCCGATTGCGGGCGCGATGTTTTTTTATTCCAAGGACGCCGCCGGGAAAAGCACAGGGGCGCAGACGCTGTGGATTCCGTACGCGGGCGTCGCCGTGGTGGTGGTGGTCTTGGCGATTGTTTTCTATTTTGCCCAAGTCCCTGATATTCAAACCCAGGACGAATATCATCTTGACGATGCGACGCCCAATGTGTCGCACTCCATCTGGACGCATCCGCATTTCGTCATGGCGGTGGCGGCGCAATTTTTTTACGTGGCGGCCCAGGCTGGCATCTTCAGTTTTTTCATCAACTATATGACGTCGCAAGTCCCGGCGATCCCCGCGTCATGGAATGTCGGCTGGCTAGCCGGCTATTTTGAGGCGAAAGACGGGGCGCTCCACATTTCGGACAAAGGCGCGTCCGTCTTGGCTTCAGTTGGCTTTCTTTGCTTTCTTGCCGGGCGATTCAGCGGCGCCTACATCCTGAAGTTTCGTCCGGCGCACAAAGTCTTGGGATGGTACGCATTGCTGAACGTCGCAATCTGTCTGCTGATTTTTTGCAAGCTCGGCTGGATTTCAGTGGCATGTGTTTTCCTCAGCTATTTCTTCATGTCGATCATGTTCCCGACCATTTTTGCGCTGGGCATTCACGGTTTGGGCGTGCGCGCGAAAAAGGCCTCGGGCTTCATCGTGATGGCGATCATGGGCGGAGCCATCCTGCCAAAAATCATGGGGCACGTCGCGGACATGTGGGACATCTCCCGTGGCTTCATTGTGCCTTTGTTCTGTTTTGCATTTGTGGCGTTGTATGGCTTTTGCTGGCCCAAGCTCAGCCAATCATCCGGTCATGAAAATAAGCCTGTTCATTCCGTGCTACATTGAGCAGTGCTTCCCCCGCGCGGCGATCAGCGTGGTGAAAGTGCTGGAGCGATTGGGACATCAGGTCCTGTACCCAACGGCGCAAACGTGCTGCGGCCAGCCCGCTTTTAATTCCGGCGCGTGGAAACAGGCGCGTGAAATTGCGCGCCACGCCTTGACGGTATTTCGCGACGCGGAGGTCGTGGTGACCCCCTCCGGGTCGTGCGGCGCGATGGTAAAAGTTTTTTATCGCGAGCTGTTCCACGGCGAACCGGAATATCAGGAAGCCTGCGCGTTGGGAGACAAAACCTGGGAATTCTCGTCATTTCTCGTAAACAAACTCGGTGTGTCCGATCTGGGCGCCACGTTTCAGGCTCGCGTGACGTTTCATGATGGTTGCCACGGTTTGCGGGAACTGCACGTGCGCACCGAGCCGCGAACGCTGTTGGCGAAAGTGCGAGGATTGGAACTGGTGGAAATGGCGGCCCGCGACACTTGCTGCGGATTCGGCGGAACCTTTGCGGTGAAATTTCCCATGATTTCCTCGGCCATGGGAGAAGCCAAATGTTCGGCGATCCTGGAGACGAAAGCGGATTATGTGATCTCGCTGGATTCGAGCTGCCTGATGCATTTGCAGGGAATGTTTGACCAGCAACGCGCGCCCATGCGCAGCCTGCACCTGGCGGAAGTGCTCGCCTCGGGCCTTTCATGAGCCGCCCATCCCAATCCTTTACGGCGGGCGCGACGGAGCTTTGCCAGGACCTCGACCATCGCCAGCGCATTCAAACGGCGATGGGCAATTACGAAATCAAGCGCGATGAAAACAAGGCGCGATTTTTGAATTGGGGCGAGGCGCGCGCCGCCGCGGCCGCGGTCAAGGACGAAGCCGTCAACCATCTGGATAAATACTTGACACAGTTCGCCGAACGCCTGGCGGCCCGGGGAACCACGGTGCATTGGGCGCGGGACGCGCGCGAGGCGCGGGAGATCATTGCGAACATCGCGCGCGAGGCGAGCGTTCGGCGCATCATCAAGTCCAAGAGCATGACCACGGAGGAGATTCATCTCAACGAGCATCTGGCAGAGCAGGGGTACGATGTTTTTGAATCCGATCTCGGCGAGTTCATTGTGCAATTGCGCCACGAGCCGCCCTATCACCTGGTGTTTCCGTCGATGCACCTGACGCGGCATCAAATCAGCGATACTTTTGCCGAAAAACTCGGCTCCGCGCGCGTGACGGAGCCGGAGGAATTGACGCTCATTGCCCGGCGGGTGATGCGGGAAAAATTTTGCCAGGCCGACATGGGCATCAGCGGGGTAAATTTCGGCATTGCGGAAACCGGGATGATTTCCGTGACCGAGAACGAAGGCAACGCCCGTCTCACCACGGCGCTGCCCCGCGTCCATGTGGCGTTGATGGGCATCGAAAAAATTCTGCCGCGCCTGGATGACCTGGCGCTTTTTTGGCCGATGCTCGCGACGGCGGGGGCGGGCCAGCCGATGACGTGCTATAACAGTCTTTTCGCCGGGCCCCGGCAAGCGGGCGAACCTGACGGGCCGGAGCAATTCCATGTGGTTTTATTGGACAACGGCCGCACGGCGATGCTGGCCGATGCGGAGCAGCGCGACTCGCTCCGTTGCATTCGCTGCGGCGCTTGTTTGAACGTCTGCCCGGTGTTCCGCAATGTGGGCGGCCACACCTATGGAACGGTTTATGGCGGGCCAATTGGTTCGGTGATCACGCCGCATCTGCGCGGCTTGCAGGAATGGACGCATCTCTCATTTGCGTCGTCGCTGTGCGGCGCCTGCACCGAAGTGTGTCCGGTGAAAATCGATCTCGCGCACCATCTGCTGCGCAACCGCCGCAATGCCGTGGGGCAAAAGCCTCCGCTCCTCGAGAATTTGATTTGGAGCGGCTTCGCTTGCGCCATGCGCCATCCGTGGATTTATCGCGTGGGCGCCAGGCTGGCGCGGCTCTTGCAGCCGTGGCACAACCTGGTCAAGGGCTCGGCGCTGGATCCGTTCCGCGCCTGGACGAGGACGCGCGCCACCCCGAAGATTGCGGGACAAACGTTCAGCGACTGGTGGGAGCGGCATCGAGCGTGACCGGTTGCGCGGTCTTCCGCGCGTGCGGTTGGAGCAGGAAGGTCATGCCGGCTCCAGCCAGCAAGAGCAGCCCCGCCGTCACAAAGGAGGACTCGAAATTCTTGCTCGCGGCAAAAAGCATTTGTTGCAAACGGCTCAAGACGAAACCGCCCACGCCCCACGCTGTAAAGAGAATTCCATAATTCAGGCCGAAGCTTTTGAGCCCCCACAAATCCTTCGCGTAGGAGGGGAACAGCGAAAGGTTTGCGCCGTAATTGAAGCCGATAAAGGTGGCGAGCAACACCATGACGAGTCCGGGGCCGTGCTCGGCTCCGGTCACGGGAATGGCCGCAAACATCAAAACCGCCTGGAGCAGCAGGACCAACAGCAGCGTTGAGCGCCGCCCGATTTTGTCCGATAACACGCCGGCGCAGACGCGGCCGGCGGCATTGCCCAACGCCATCACCGCCACGGCGACAAACGCCGCCGAACCCATGGTTTTCTTGGCCATGCCGCTGACGCTGCTGATCACCATCAAACCGGCGCCGGACCCGATGAAATAAATCAGCCATAGAATCCAGAAGGTGGGAGTGCGAAGAATTTCCATGGGGCGCAGGCTGGGAGCATCAGCTTTGCCGACGGCGGCGGGAGCGGCGCCGGGAGGCGCGTATCCTGTAGGCGGGTTGATAAGGCATTGCGCCAACCCGCAAACAATAAGGGTGAACGCAATTCCATAAATGCGCATGGACATCAGCAATCCGTAATGCCCCAACAGATGTTCCGAGGCAGGGGCGAGATAAACCGGCGCGAGCCCAAAACCGGCCACCACTAATCCGGCGATTAGCCCGGTCTTGGACGGCGGGAACCATTTTAGCGCCGGCGGCGTGGCCGAGGAATACCCGAAGCCAAGGCCAAGGCCGACGAGCGCGCCAAAACCCACCGCCCAGATCGCGTAACTCTGCGTCGTGGAAATCAAGATCAGCCCCGCGCCCACCAGCAGGCCGCCAATCGACGCTGTCAAACGCGGGCCGATTTTATCCTGGCAACGCCCGGCGAGAATCATGGAGAAGGCAAAGACCAGACAGCAAATGGCGTAGGGATCGTTCAGTTGGGCATCCTTCCAGCCGAATTCTTTGCCGATCGCCGCCTTGAACATGCTCCAGGTGTAGAGCACGCCCAAAGCGAGGTTAATGCCGGTTCCGGCGAAAGTCACAGACCAGCCACGATGGCGCGCGACGGGAGCAGGGGAAGTCATGCGCCCGATTTTGCCGGGATGCGTCAAGACTGCAATCCGAAATTCAACTTAGGCGCGTTCCGGCGGGGAGGGACGCGTGGGGAGCGTAAAGTAGAAGGTGGCGCCTTCGTTGAGCTTGCCTTCCGCCCAGGTGCGGCCGCCGTGCCGCGAGATAATGCGGCGCACGTTGGCGAGGCCGACGCCGGTGCCTTCGAATTGCTCGCTGGTATGCAGGCGTTGAAAGACGCCGAATAATTTTTGCGCGTAGTTCATGTCGAAACCGACGCCGTTGTCGCGGATGAAAATGGTGGTTTCGTCCGGTGTGGCGGCGCAGCCGATTTCGATTTCCGCGGGATTGCGCGGCCCGGTGTACTTGACGGCGTTGAGGATGAGATTTTGAAAGACCTGGCGCAGCATGGCGGGATCGCCCGGCGTCTGCGGCAGCGCGGCTTTTTTCCAAATGATGTTGCGCCCTTCCATTTCGGGGGCGAATTCGCGAATCACCTCTTCGCAGAGTTGGTCGAGGTTGACGGGAATCTGCCGCATCTCCACCCGGCCCATGCGCGAAAACTCGAGCAATTCATCGATCAACTGGCCCATGCGATTGGCGGCGGAGGTGATTTGCGCCAAATACCGGCGGCCTTTTTCTGACAGGTTCCCTTCGCTGGAGGCCATCATCTCGGCGTAGCCGCCAATGTGCCGCACGGGCGCGCGCAGGTCGTGTGAGACGGAGTAGGAAAAAGACTCCAACTCCTTGTTGGCATGCTCCAATTGCGTCGTGCGCTCGCGCACCTGCCGCGCCAGGGCGGCATTTTGCTCGCGCAGGCGCCGCACGGCCAGGGCGCGCTCCAGCACCGGCAGCACCGCGCTCAATTTGAATGGCTTGAGAATGTAATCCAGCGCCCCGGATTTCATGGCCTCGACGGCCGTGGCAATCGTGCCTTCGCCCGTCATGATGATTCCCACCAAATCCGGGTCGATCTTCAAGGCCGATTGCAGAAGCGCGATGCCGTTGATTTCCGGCATCATCAAATCGGAGAGGAGAAGATCGAAGCGCGTGGTTTTCAACGCTTCCAATGCCGGCGTGGCGGAGGAAAAGCCCTTCGTGTCGTAGCCTTGCTCCCGCAAAGTGTTGCATAACGCGTTCATCAATGGCGTCTCGTCGTCCACGATCAGAATTCGAGTTAAAGGCGCGTCCGGCATGGGAGATTAACTTGGTTTGGAGGCATGGGCCGCCGCCAGGCATTGGGTCAGGGCCTCGCGCAACTCGCGCAATTTCGGCGGCTTGCTCAACACCCGGTCCACGTGCTCCGGAATATCGCCTTCGGTCACCAGGCGCTGGCCCCAACCTGTCAATAGAATTAATGGCGTGCGCGGCGAGGCTTCCTTGATGGCGGCCGCCACTTTGCGGCCATCGACGTTGGGCATGCCCAGGTCGGAAATGACAATGCCGAACGGCTCGGAGTTCTTTAGCGCCGCCCGGAAGGCGTCGATGCCGGCTTGTCCGCCGGTGGCGGTGGTGACCGCATGGCCATCGTTTTCCAGGGTGTCGCGGAGCGACTTGATGAGCATTGGATCGTCGTCCACCACGAGAATGCGGGAGCGGGCGGGCAGGGCGCGCGGCGCTTCGGCGGCCGTGGCCGGCGCGGCCTGGCCGGCGGGGATGGGGAAGATGAGGCGCACCGTGGTGCCTTTGCCCAATTCGCTGTCAAGTTCAATTTCAGCGTTATGCCGCTGCACGGCGCCATAAACCATCGCCAGGCCGAGGCCGGTGCCGCGCTCGCCTTTGGTGGTGAAAAAGGGCTCGAGACAGCGCCGGCGTGTTTCTTCATTCATGCCGATGCCGCTATCTGAGACTTCCACGATGACGCGCCCGTCGGCGGTTTTGGTGCGGAGCGTGAGAGAGCCGCCGTCGGGCATGGCGTCCACGCCATTGAAAATCAGGTTGATCAGCGCCTCTCGAATTTCGCTTTCCACACCCATGATGGGCGGCAGATTGGGATCCAACTCCTGCAACAACCGGACCGTGATTCCGCGCTGTTGCGGCATATCGTTCCAGCGCGCGCGCGACAAATTGACGACTTGCTGCATCAGTTGGTTCAGAGCCACGGGGGTGAGCGTCAATTGCGTTTCGCGGCGGCGATAAAATTCCTTCATGCGCGCAACGGTTTGCGCGACGTCCTCGATGGCGTGCTGGATGGTTTGCAGGTAATCCCGCGCCCGCGCGCTGAGATTGGGCTCATTTTCCAAAAGCGATTCGGTGTAGAGGCCGATGGGCGAGATCGCATTGTTGATATCGTGGGCGATGCCGCTGGCCATTTGGCCGAGGGCGCGCAGGCGTTCCTGTTCCATCACGGCCAATTGCGTCTGGCGCAAGTCGTCGTAAGCCTGCTGCAAAGCTGTGTAAAGCTGCGCCTGGTGCGCGGCCAGCGCGGTGTGTTCGCTCAATTGCTTGAGGAATTCACAATCCGCGCTGTCAAAACTATTGGGCTCGCGGCGCGTGGCGATGAGAACGCCGAAAATATTGCTTTCCACCGCCAGGGGGGCCACGACCAGCGCGCGCAAGCCGCCCTTGGCCAGGCGCTGCGGAAACGCAGATTTGATTTCCAGGATATCCGGCTCATAGACGAGATGGCCGCGCACGCAGCGCGACAGGCCGTTTTCATCGATGTTGATGATGTCCTGATTTTGCATCGCGAGCTTTTCCGCCAATTCCTGGCTTTTGAAGCCGACGCTGATCACCTTGAGCGCCTGGCGCGAAGCGTCATACAAACAGACGCATCCAAAATCAATGGGCAGATGATCTTCCAGGCTGCGCACGACCACTTGGCAAATGCTCGGCAAATCCTGGCGTTCGCCGATGGCGCGGGTGGTGTGGCTCAAGAGATCAAGCCGCGCCAATTGCGTTTGGATGCGGTCCAGCATTTGGTTAAACGCTTCGGTCAACGATCCCAATTCATCGGCGCTGACCTTGGTGGCGCGCACGGAAAAATCCCGACGATCGGAAATGGCCTTGGCCGTTTCCGCCAGCCGCAAAATGGGTTCGGAGATTTGATTCTGCAGTTTGCGCGCGAGGAAAAAGCCGAGCAGAGACGAGCCGACAATCACCGCCAGCGCAATTTCCCCGTAGGACCGGAAGCGTTCCGTGATGGCTTCCATGTCGGACTTTAAATAAAGCGTGCCGCGCCTTTGCCCGCCTTGGATCACGGGCTCGTAACCAATCAAATACGAATTCTCGAACTTGTAGCCGTCCGTCGCCGGCGCCTTGGGAAACGCGGCGGCATCGAGCGTGTCCGGATAAGTGGCAAAAGGCGCGCCGTTTTTATCGTAGAGCGCGGCGGCCACGATGTGGCGCTCGGCGCGCAAGGCGGTCAGAACTTCGCGGGCGTCGTCATGATTTTCAAAGGCCAGGGCGGCGGTGCTGTTGGCGCCCACGATTTCCCCCAAGGTCGAAAGGGTTTGCACCATGCGTTGGCGGAAGGTCACGAACTCGTAGGCAAAAAAGCAGGCGCACGTCACCATCATCACTACGGCGCTCACCAGCAGCATGATTGCCATGAGCTTGCGGCGAATGGGCGAGCTTTTAAGTTTCGTCATGGCTTGCCTCCTTTGACGATTTCAGCGACGCGCAGCAACTTGGAGCTGACGGTCAACCCCGCCTGCTTGGCGGCTTCCAGATTGATCCGCAAATGAATTTTGTCCTTGGTGGCGAATTGGATCATGCCCCCGCGATCCGCGAAGTCATCCGCGTCCCCCACGGTCAGGGCGCTGTGTCCCTTCAATGCCGCCAGGATGTCCGTGAGCTTGCCGCTTTCCGAATCGCTGATGAAGAGTATTTGACAGTTCGTGGCCTCGCTCACCTCCCGAAATCGCCGCACTTCCAGCGCGCGGCCATTCACTTTTTCGCCATGCACCACGTCATCCAGAAAGCTGCCGAAAGGATCTTCACCCAGCACGCCAATGACGATGGGAGCATTGGCGGCGGGCAGAGAGTTTGCCGGCCACTCGACAAACGCGGCAAAATTAAACAAAAACGCCGCCTTGATCCGGTTCTCTTTGGAAGGCGACGTTTGCGCCTGCGCCGGCGTCACACCTTGTCCCAGCGCCACAAGCACGGCGATGGCCAGCCATCGCCTTAAAATCTCCATACCACCTTTCCGAAAACGCCGCGCTGGATTTCCTGGCGTGTGGAGAGGAGTCCGTACTCCGCATGATGATCATGCAACAGATTCTGGCCCACCACGGAAATTTCCAGGTGCGAGGAAGGGACCCAGCCGAGGCGAACGTCCATTTCGCAATAGGAGGGCACGTCCTGATTGGAAATGCGGCTGATGTAACGAAATTCTGGATCGAGCTCAAAATGCCAGGGCAAATCGACGGAAGTGCGCAACGAAAACTGGTGGTTGGGATCGTGCATCTCGTTGGCGCCATCGGAAAAATCCGTGCTGCCGGGCTTGGGCCGGAGATGCGTCTGGATTTCCGTGTAGCCCGCTCGCACCCGCCAGCCGTCGGTGATGCGATAATCTCCCGTCAACTCTGCGCCGAACGAATAGCCCTGTTGTCCGTTACCCACGGTTTTGGGGGCGGCCGCCGGCGGGTTGGCCTCTTCCACGCTGCGGATGTCGCTGTAATCGTCGAAGAAAGTCGCGATGGCCAGCGCCAGGCGCGGGGTGGGTTGAATGCGATATCCCAGCTCGTAAGCGATTAATTTTTCGGAATCAAAATTTGTCCCGCCGACTTGCTTGAAGGGCGGAACACCCGGGCTATAGAATTCGCGATCATTCTCGGCCGGGGTGCGCACCGCGCGCGATACGGCTCCCCAAATCATCTGCCGCTCCGTCAATTTCCACGCCAGGCGTCCGCTGGGCTGCACTTCGAAACCGCTGTAATCGTTATGCTCCAGCTTGGTGCCCAGCGTCAGCGTCAGGCGGTCTTTGAGCAGCGCGATTTCATCTTGCGCGAAGCCGCTGAAGAGCTGGCGCGCTGTGTCCGGGGGATAATACGCCTGCACGGGCGTGTTGCGGATCGAGTCATCATACAGCCGATAGCCCGCGCCCCAGATGACGTCGTTTCGATCCCCCACGGGGAAGCGATGCTGAAAATCGACATCATATGTGTCCAGCGCTTCCGCCAAGGTTCCCGGCGTGTCGCGGAAGGTCCGGTCAAAATAAACCTGCAACGCAAAATCTGAATCCGCCGCGATGGTGTGCGTCCAGCGTCCCAGTAAATTCGCGCCAGTGGCGTCAATGGCTCCGTTGGTTCCTGATTGCTCAAAGCGCCCGCTATAAGTGTCGCCTTGGAACGTCAAAATATTCTGCTCGGTCGGTTCCCAATCGACGCGAAAGCCGCCCTGGCCGGAGTACCAGTCATTGGTGGCATCGCCGCCCAACGCCAGTTCGGTGCGGTCGCGCTCGAAGGCTTTTCCATAGACGCGGAAATAAACATTCGATGCCAGCGTGCCGCCATAGCGCATGCCGCCAAACCCATGCAGTTCCGAGCCGCCGCCGCCTTCCAGCAAAAAGCCCTGGGTCTCCTTCGCGGATTTGGTGGTGATATTGATCACGCCATTGACGGCGTCCGCGCCCCAAAGCGCCGCTCCCGGGCCGCTGATTACCTCGATGCGGTCGATGTCCTCCATCAGCGTATCTTGCACGTCCCAAAAAACTCCGGCCACACGCGGCGTGTAAACGGACCGTCCGTCAATCACCACGAGCAATTCATTGGCGGTGGTGGTGTCCAAGCCGCGCGCGCTAATGGCCCACTGCCGCGAATTGACTTGCTCAACCTCCAAATTGGATGCCAGCCGCAACGCCTCTGGCAGCCGGGTGGCGCCGGAGCGGCGAATGTCCTCCGCGGTGATCACCTGGATGGCGGAGGCGGTGTCGGACAATTTTTCGGGCCGCTTTGAGACGGAGGTCACCTCCACATTCATTAACTCCTCGACGCTCAGTTTTTTGATGTCGGCGGCGGATTCGGTAATATCGTCCGCGAAGGCGCGCGGAACCAAAAGAAGCAGGCTAAGAACAGCGCATCTCCAAGTGGTTTGCATACTTTGCGTTACGCGAGATTCAAGGCCACGCCGCACTGTGTCAATTTGGCGGACGCTTGACAAGCCCTTTTCCCATGCAGGGGAAAAATTGTGACTACCAGACGGCAAAGCAAACAATCAGGATGATCTCCGAACGCCGCAGGCGCTCACCAGGAGAACGTCAATTTCCCGTAAACGGCGCGGTCAATTTCTTCCTGCGAAGAGCTGGGGAAGCCGTATTCCACATGGCGGGTGTGCAATAAATTTTCTCCGACGAGCGCGAGTTCCCAATGTTTGGCCGGGCGCCACGCCAGGCGGGCGTTCAGTTCAAAGTAGCTCGGTAAGGTCGCGACTGAGGATCCGCTGTTGACCTGGATGCGGTCCACCCATCGCAACGCGGTGTCCAAATCGATGTCGCGCGTCAAGTCAAACGCCCAGCGAATCTGAAATTGCTGCTGCGGATCAGCCGTTTCATTGTGCGCCAGAAAGGCGTCGATTTGGCCGGGCCGGACGTGGATGTCATCCCGCTGCAAATCATAGCTGGCATGCCAGCGCCACCATTTCGTCGCCTGATAATCTCCACTGAATTCAAATCCATAGGTCTGCGCGACGAGATTGTTTTGATAATACACCGGCAGAAATGTCACGGGGGTGAGGCTCACGCTGCGCAAATGGTCATAGTCGTTGTAGTAGGCGGAGATGGAGCCGGAGGCCCGGGCTCCCAAATGCGCGCGATACCCAGCTTCGTACGCAACTACGGACTCGGAACGAAACGTGTTGTTGCCGACTAATAGCAGTCCGGGTGGCGGCGGCTCAAAAAGATCGCGATCGTAACGCGACGGCATCCGCACCGCGCGCGAGATGGCGGCCCAAACCATTTGCCGATCCGAAATGTTCCACTGCAATCGACCGCTGGGCTCGTACTCGAAACCGGTGTAATCGTTGTGCTCGATCTTGCTGCCCAACGTCAGGAACAAGCGGTCAAAGATTTTAACTTCATCCTGCAAAAACGCGCTGAATAAATCGCGCTCCAAGGTCGGCGGGAGAAATCCCACCGCGGGCGCGTTGCTCACGGAGTCATGCGTAAATCGATAGCCGAGGCCCCAAATGACGTGGTTGCGGTCCCCGAGCGGGAAGCGATCCTGGAAATCCAAATCATAGGTGTCGAGATTGTCCGTCAAGTTTCCGGGTGGGAACGCCCCCAGCCCCTGAAAAGGCGCCACGATGTGCGTGCGATCATAATAGAGCTGCAGGCTCATGTCCGATTCATCCGAAAAAGTATGCGTCCAGCGGCCCAGCAAATTCCCCCCCGCCGCCCGGCCCACCCTGTTCGTCGGCACATAGGTGTCTCCCGCGTAATAATCGCCCTGCAACGTCAGGTGGTTTTGCGCCGACCGTTCATCGTCAATACGAAATCCACCCTGGCCGCGGTTCCAGGAATCGCCTGCCTCCACCCCGTTGGTGAAGACTTCGCTGCCTCGGTCGAAATATTTGACGTAAGCCCGAAAATAAACATTGGAAGCCAGCGTCCCGCCATAGCGCACGCCCGCAAAATCGTTGAGCTCCGTGCCGCCGCCGGTTTCAATATAAACGCCCTGAGTGTCGCGCGCGTCTTTGGACGTGATGTTGATGACGCCATTGACCGCGTTCGCGCCCCAGAGCGTTCCGCCGGGGCCGCTGACGACTTCGATGCGGTCGAGGTCCGCCAGCAAATAATCCTGCATGTTCCAAATCACGCCCTCCAACAGCGGCGTGTACAATGTCCGCCCATCCATTAACACCAAAAGTTTGTCGCTGACTCCACCGTTAAAGCCGCGCGCGCTAATGTCCCAACTGCCCGCCGTGGCTTGCGCCACATCCAGATTTCCCGCCAAGCGGAGTGCGTCGGGAATGGTCATTGCCCCTGAGCGGCGGATATCGTCCTGCGAAATGACTTGAATGGCCGCAGGCGCTTCGGCGAGCGGTTCCGGTTGCCGGGATACGGAGGTGACCTCTTGTTTCATGAGGTCTTCCAGGCTCATGGATTTGTAGAGAGCCAGATCGCGGTCGCGGGGAGGGGAAGTCGTTTGTTCCGGTTGCGCCCACGCGTCCGGCGCGAGCGCCAGGAGAAAAAGCCCAAGGAAAACTCCGGACAGCCGCCGCGCTTTCCGCCGCGCTGCTCTCCGTTTCTCCGCCGGCTCTGTCAAATAATCTGTCAAAGTTAGGATGGCGCGTTTGAGAACGCTCAGACTTGTGACAACGCCGCGACCATAACCACTTGACTGCGGCATTGCAACATTTCTGTTGCGTATCTCGTTGCCAGCCCGGGAGAAAGGCGATTGGTGCGGGGGCGGCGCATCGTTTTTCGCGCGGGCGCCAGCTGCCATGTTACACGCATGTGACAGCAAGTTTTGCTCATTTTGGTCAATATCGGACAGGCTCGCCGGGGAGAAACTTTGTCTGGGTCGTCCCGCCGGCCGCCAGACGCTAGTATTTACGCCCGCGAAATGGCCCGTCCGGACAAGGGTGATATTGCGCTAGCAATGGCGTTCATCACTGTGATGAAAACAATTCACTCCCTCATTTGCGCCGAATTCCTGTTTGGCGCCCTGATAGCTAAGGGGTCTCTCGGTGCATGCGGGCGGTTTTGAGCGCCGTTCGTTGAATGGACCGCCGCCATAAAACTAAAAAAAACGACGATGAAATACCCCAGACGAAATAAAACCTACGTTGCTGTGATCAGCGCCGTCGCCGGCTTGATCGCCTCCACTTGGTCGCTGCGCGCGCAAGCGGACCCGAAAGTGGACCAGTTGGAAAAGCAGAATCAGGAGCTGCGCAAACGGTTGGACGCCATGGATAATATCTTGCAGAAGGAAGGATTGGAGCCCAGCGGCGCCGCGCCCACTTCGCCCATCCAGGCCATGTCGCAGATGACGATCAGCGGCTTTATTGAAGCCTCGTATTTTTATGACATCGCCAACACGCACGATAATCACCCGGCCGGCTACCTCTGGAACACCAGTCTTAATTCTTTCACGCTTAACAAAATCAAATTGACCTTTGCCAGCCCCGCGCCGGACAAGGACAAATGGGACGCCGCCTATCGGTTCTCGCTGATTTATGGCCAGGACGCGCCCATCGTAAACACCGGCAGCGGCATCGCGGGTTTCTCCGCCGTGCGCGAAGGCTACATCGAACTCAATGTCCCCATCGGCACCGGCCTGGACATCAAGGCGGGTGAATTGATTTCCCTGCTCAACTGGGAATCCGGCGATGGCGGCGCGGCTAATCCGAACTTCTCGCAAGGCTACCAATGGTACTACACCGGCAATCCGCCGGATGCGGGCATTCAATTGTCCTATGACTTCAACGATGTTGTGGGCTTGAAGGCGCGCCTGCAAAATGGTCTTTACAACGGCCCGGTGGAGTCCGGCCCCAAGACCTTCATGGGCGGCCTCTATATTAATCCCGATAAAAAGACGACCCTCGCCTTCCTCGGCTTTGTGGGGCGGCAGGATTTTTCTCCCACGCACTGGGACATTGTCGGCGGCTCGTTCCTGGGCTCGCGGCAGTTGACCGAGGCCTACAACTTGTCCGTGGCGACGGAGTTTGACTGGTTCCATTTCGCGAACGCTCCGGCGGCCGCCGGCCCCGGGCCAAGTCACGGAGATTTCTGGTCCATCGGCGCCTGGCTGACGGCGGACTTCACTCCGAAACTCGGCGCCGCGTTGCGTGCCGAATTTTTGGATGATCCCTCCGGCTTTGGCACCATCTTCAACTCCCCGGCGCCGGGCGCGGACACCCCGTTTCCCGCCGGCATCGAGGGTGGCGGCGGCCAGCAGTTGAGCAGCGTGACTTTTACGCTGGATTACAAACCCGCTCCGAACATCAAGATTCAGCCGGAAGCGCGCTGGAATCATTCGTCCTTCTCGGGCGCGCTTAACGGCAAGCGTGACCAATTTATCGTCGGCATGGGCGCCTCCTACCTGTTCTAACCCGAACCCACCAACCTAACTCCGTTATCTCCAATTATGAAATCTACCATGAATAAATGGCTGGCCCGTGCGGCCGCCACTGTAGTTCTGTTGACATCCACGGCGGCTTTCGCCGCCGACACCATCAAAGTCGGCATCCTTCATTCCTTGAGCGGCACGATGGCCATCAGCGAAACCTCGCTGCGCGACGTGTTGCTGTTCGCCTTCGACGAAATTAACGCCGCGGGCGGCATTAAGATCGGCGACAAATCGTACATGATCGAGCCGGTCATTGTGGATGGCGCCTCCAACTGGCCGCTGTTCGCTGAGAAGGCGAAGCAATTGCTGGAGGAAGACAAGTGCGCCGTCGTGTTTGGCTGCTGGACTTCGGTCAGCCGCAAATCCGTGCTGCCAGTGTTTGAGAAGGATAACGGACTTCTCTTCTACCCGGTGCAGTATGAGGGCGAAGAATTGTCCAAGAATATATTCTACACGGCGGAGGCGGTGAATCAGCAAGCCACGCCCGCGGTGGATTACCTTCTGGCCCAGGGCAAGAAGAAGTTCTACCTCATCGGCACGGACTATGTGTATCCGCAAACCACCAACCTCATCCTTTACAAATACCTCCAATTGCACGGCATCGCGCTGGACAACATCGGCGGCGGTTTGCGCAAGGATGACAACGGCAAGGTCATTTCCGCGGGCAAATACACCCCGTTCGGGCATACGGACTATCAACAGATCGTCGCCGAGATCAAGCAGTTCGCCGCTGGCGGTGATGCTTGCGTGCTCAACACCATCAACGGCGATTCCAATGTGCCGTTCTTCAAGGAAATCGCCGCCGCTGGTTTGACCTCCGCGGATTGCCCGGTCGTCTCGTTCAGCTTGGCGGAAGACGAACTGCGCGCTCTCCCCACCAAGGACCTTGTGGGCGAACTCGGTTGCTGGACCTACTTCATGTCGCTCAAGACCCCGGAGAACAAAAAGTTCCTCGCCAATTGGGATTCCTGGCTCTCGACGGAAAACCATCCCGGCGTGATCAAAGAAAAGCGCGCCATGGACAGCCCGATGGTGCTCTCGTATGACGGCGTTTACCTCTGGAAAGCTGCGGCCGAAAAGGCGGGCTCCTTCGATGTGGACAAAGTTCGCGAAACCCTCGAATCCGGCGACATCGCCTTCGACGGCCCTGGCGGCAAAATCACGATGACCAAGAATCATCATGCCACCAAGAATGTTTACATCGGCGACACCCGCGCCAATGGCCAGTTCAAAATCCTGAAATCCTACGACCAAGTTCCCGGCGAGCCGTTCCTCCTCAAAGGGCTTGATGAAAAGGTCGCGGCCATGTCCAAGTAGGATTCAACTGCGTGCCGTTTAACCAAAGCGCTGCAGTTTAACAGGGGTGGAGCGCCGCGCTCCACCCCTTCTTTTTAAATGAAACGTTTCCTCACTTGGATCTTCCTGGCCGTGGGAGTCTTCACCGCCTCGGTGAGTTGGGCGGATGACTCCGCGATTCGCCAGACTTTGACCCAAGCCATCCTGACGGAGGGCGCCGATCAGCAAAAGGCGTTGACGGATTTGGCTGATTCCGGCGCCAAGATTGTCGCCGATGTCTTGACTGCGTGGACGCATGACGGAGTTTTTATTTACGCCGCGCCCGATGGCTCCAAAGTTCCCGTGGTGCTCGAAGACCAGATGGATTCACAGGGCCGGGCGCGCGCGATCAAAATCAGCGACGGCCTGCCGCTCAAGGACGACAAAGGCGCAGAATTGCGTTATGCCAGCGGCGATCTGAACAGCGCCGACGCCGACATGCGTCTGCGCAGCGCCATCCAGCAAACGCTCGACGCTCTCGCCTTGTCCTATCCCGATCCCGAGGCGCGCCAGTCGGCAGCGCTCAAGCTCGGCAATTCCCAAAAATTAAAATACGTTCCCATTCTGCAAGCCCGCCTCGCGAAGGAAACCAACGCGGAAGTGCGCAAGGCTTTGCGGGAAGGCGTGGATTTATTGCAGCTCACCTCCCCGGATTCCGCCGTGCAATTGTCCGCGGTGGAAGACCTCACGAAGATTCGGGCCATTGGCTCCCTCGATAATTTAAAGCGCCTTGCCGCCAAACCAGATATTTCGCCTACGCTCGCCCGCGCCTTGCACGTGGCAATCAAAGCCATCGATGATCACATCACGTTCGTTAATTTTTTCGGCACGATTTTTCACGGCATCAGCTTGGGCTCGATCTTGCTCGTCGTGGCCTTGGGATTGGCCATCACGTTCGGTTTGATGGGCATTATCAATATGGCGCACGGCGAAATGATCGCCATTGGCGCCTACACTTGCTACGTGGTGCAAAATTTGTTTGGCAGCGGTTTCGGTTTTTCGATCACGCTCCCTTTTTCCATCGGCAGCAAGCCGATTTCGTTTGGCGCCCATCTGCCGGGGTTGAACGCCACGGGAACACTGTACGAGAGTTATTTTCTCTTCGCCATTCCGCTTAGTTTCATCATGGCGGCCCTCGCCGGCCTGTTGATCGAGCGGACAGTCATTCGTTTTCTCTACCGCCGTCCGCTGGAATCGTTGCTGGCCACCTGGGGCGTGTCGCTGGTGATGCAGCAGTGTTTTCGCATGGTGTTTGGCGCGAATAACGTGCAGGTCAATTCGCCTTCGTGGCTGCTGGGGCACTTTTCGGTCAACGATATTTTGTTCGGCTACAACCGGGTTTTCGTCGTGGGCTTCGCGCTCGTGATCGTGGCGGGAACGTGGCTTCTGTTGACGAAGACGCCCCTGGGATTGCTCATCCGGGCGGTGATGCAGAATCGCGCCATGGCGGCGTCGCTGGGCGTTCGCACCAGCCGCGTGGACATGATGACGTTCGCCTTCGGCTCGGGATTGGCCGGGCTGGCGGGCGCGTTTCTCTCGCAAATCGGCAATGTCGGGCCGAGCCTCGGCCAGACCTATATAGTTGATAGTTTTATGACGGTGGTGTTAGGCGGGGTGGGCAGCATCGTCGGAACCGTCTGCTCGGCCTTCGGCATCGGCACGGTGGACCAGGTTTTGCAGCAAACCACCGGTTCGCCGGTTACGGGCAAAATTATCGTGCTGGTGGCGATCATCGTGTTTTTGCAATGGAAACCGGGCGGCTTGTTCAGCGTGCGCAGTCGCAGTTTGGATTGATTTATGCAACGTGTCCTCAAGGCGGAAGCATGGCGGGTCGGAGTGGCGGCTCTTTTGCTGCTCGTCATTTTGCCGGGCCTCAATGCCTTCACCCCGCCAGACAGTTTTTTCCACATCAGCGATTTTCGCATCAATCTTTATGGCAAATATCTGTGTTACGCCATCCTCGCGCTGGGCGTGGATTTGCTGTGGGGCTACACCGGTTTGTTGAGCCTAGGCCAGGCGCTTTTTTTCACGCTCGGCGGTTACATGATGGGCATGCATCTGATGCGTATGATTGGCGATTTGGGCCAATATCATCAGCCCATTCCCGACTTTCTCGTGTTTCTCGGTTGGAGCCGCTTGCCGATGTTCTGGAAGCCTTTTTCCAGTTTTGCGTTCGCGGTGTTTATGGCGTTTGCGGTCCCCGGATTGCTGGCGGGCTTGTTCGGGTATCTCGCGTTTCGTTCGCGCATTCGCGGCGTCTATTTTTCCATCCTGACCCAGGCGCTCACCTACGCGGCCTGCCTGCTCTTTTTTCGCAACAGCCTTCTCATGGGAGGCAACAACGGCTTCACGGATTTCAAATTCATCCTCGGCCACGATTTGCGGTCCGCCGCCACGCAGCGCGCGCTTTATCTGCTCACGGCCACAGTTTTGCTCTTGGTTTATTTGGGTTGCCGCTGGCTTTGCCAAACGAAATTCGGCCTCGTGCAGATGGCCATCAAGAACAGTGAAAACCGTGTCCTGTTCAGCGGCTATGCCGCGAGTCAGTACAAGCTTTTTGTTTTTGTGGTGTGCGCGCTGATCGCGGCGCTCGGCGGCATTCTTTACGTGCCCCAAATCGGCATCATCAATCCCAGCGAAATGGCGCCCGACAAATCGCTGGAGGCGGTGGTGTGGGTGGCCGTTGGCGGGCGCGGCACGCTCATCGGCCCCATTCTCGGCGCCATCGGCATTAACGCCCTCAAGAGCTGGACGACTCGCGCCTTTCCCGATATGTGGCTTCTTTTCCTTGGAACTCTTTTCATCGTGGTCACGGTTTTTATGCCGAAAGGCATCGTCGGAATTCCCGAGCAATTGCGCGGCCTCGCGTTACGTTTTAAAGCCAAACCCAAAATCGAGCCGGCGGCCATTGCCAAAGTGAATGAGCGAGACGCTTAAACAGTTCATCCTTATGCTGGAGGACGTCAACAAGCAGTTTGACGGCTTCAAGGCCATCACCGACTTGAACCTCTACATGGACGAGGGCGAGTTGCGGGTGATCATCGGCCCCAATGGCGCCGGCAAGAGCACCATGCTTGACCTTATCACCGGCCGCACCCGCCCTGATCGAGGCAAAATCGAATATGGCAAAAACACGGATTTGACCAAGCTCAACGAATATCAAATCAACCGGCTGGGCGTGGGCCGGAAATTCCAGACGCCGTCCGTTTACGTGGATCACACCGTCTTTGAAAATGTGCTGCTGTCGTTGCAAGGGCCGCGCAGTGTTTTTTCCGCGCTATTTCATCGGACCACCGACGAGCAGCGCCATCGCATTGACGAAGTGTTGACGACCGTCGGGCTGGCGGATCGCGCTACCTGGAAAGCCGGATTGCTCAGCCACGGCCAAAAGCAATGGCTCGAGATTGGAATGCTCATAGCCCAGGATCCCAAGCTGCTGCTCGTGGACGAACCCGCCGCCGGCATGACTGACGAGGAGACGCACAAAACAGGCGAGCTTCTCCTCCGGTTGGAGGGCAAACACAGCATCATTGTCATCGAGCATGACATGACGTTTGTGCGCCAGATCGCGCGCAAGGTCACTGTGCTGCACCAAGGCACCGTCCTATGCGAGGGCTCCGTGGACGAAGTGCAAAACAATGAGCGCGTGATCGAGGTTTATCTCGGCCGCAAGAAAAAGGCGGACCACTGATGCTCGAAATTTCTGATCTGGCGGTTTCGTATGACGGCTCGCGCATTTTGCGCGGCGTGAATGTCGCCGTGCCCGACCGCAATCTCGTCTGCCTCATGGGGCGCAACGGCGTGGGCAAGACCACCACGCTCAAATCCATCATGGGCCTGGTTCGCGCCGACACCGGGAAGATCACCCTGGACGGCGTGGATTTGACAAAGATGCGGCCCGAGGATCGCGCCCGCGCGGGCCTTGCCTACGTGCCCCAAGGCCGCGATATTTTTTCGCATCTGACGGTGTGGGAAAATCTCAAGGTCAGCCTCGTCGTCCACGGCCAGGCCGCCAACGGGCAGGTGGACCGTGTGCTGCAACTTTTTCCCGTCCTCAAGGAAATGCTGGGGCGCAAAGGCGGCGTCCTGAGCGGCGGCCAGCAGCAGCAGTTGGCCATCGCCCGGGCGCTCTTGACCGACCCCAAGGTCTTGCTGCTCGACGAGCCGACCGAAGGCATCCAGCCCAATATTATTGACCAAATTGGCGAGACGCTCGTTAAAATCAAAGGGGAGGGGAAGCTTAGCATTTTGTTGGTGGAACAGTATTTGGATTTTTGCCTCGCCGTCGGCGAAAGATTTTACATTATGGACCGCGGCGCCGTGGTGGCGAACGGCCCGATTGGCGATTTAAATGACGCAATTGTCAAACAACACCTGACGGTCTGATGAATGCTGCACCTCCGGGATCAGCGGGCGTGAACGTGCGCCTCGTCGCGGGAAAAAGCGCCATCACCCGCCTTTGGTGCTCGAACCCAGTCAAAATCCTCACGCCCCGTCCGCGCGGCCCCAGCGTCTGGGCTTACTTGAGCAGTTTTGGCGGCGGGTTTGTCGCCGGGGACGAAACCCGGTTGGAGGTGGAAATCGGCCCGCGCGCGCGTTGTTTTATCACGACGCAAGCATCGACCAAAGTGTACCGCAATCCTGACAGCCGTCCTTGCGGACATTGTCTGGACGCCCGCGTTGGTGAAGGCGCGCTGCTGGTGCTGGCGCCTGATCCGGTGCAGTCGTTCGCGGGCTCTACCTATCGTCAAACACAAAATTTCCACCTGGCCCCCGCCTCCGGGCTGATTTTACTGGATTGGTTTTCGTCGGGCCGCGCGGCTTGTGGCGAGCGCTGGGGTTTCCATCGTCTCTCCAGCCGCAATGACATATTTATCGGCGGCGAACGCGTGATTCTGGACGCCATGCTGTTGGATCACGCCCATGGCCCGCTGGGGAGCCAGCATCGACTGGGCCGTTTCAACACCGTCGCGCTCATGGTCCTCGCCGGGGAGCTTCTCCATGGTGAAATCAAAACCACGCTCGATCGTGTCGCCGCGCAACCCGCCGCGCGCCGCAGCCGTTTGATTTTTTCCGCCAGCCCGGTGCGGGAAGGACTGGTGTTGCGCGTGGCCGGTGAATCCCAGGAGGAAGTGGCGCATTATGTATATGACACGTTGCGATTTGCCGGCGCGTGGCTGGGGGATGATCCTTGGGCGCGCAAATTAAACTGACACGCCATGCACCTTGCGCCACGCGATATTGATAAACTGCTGCTGCATCAGGCGGGCGCGCTCGCGCAAAAGCGCCTCGCGCGCGGCCTGCGTTTGAACTATCCCGAGGCCGTGGCGTTGATTGCCACGCAGCTTCTGGAATTTATTCGCGACGGGCGCCGCGTGTCGGAGTTGATGGATTTGGGCCGGCAATTTCTTGGGCGCAATCAGGTCATGGCGGGAGTTCCGGCGATGGTCGCCGAAGTGCAAGTCGAAGGAACGTTTCCCGATGGCACGAAACTCGTGACCGTCCATCATCCGATTGCCGCCGAAAATGGCGATTTGAAACTCGCGTTGCACGGGAGTTTTCTGCCCGTCCCGGATCTTGCCCTCTTCAAGTCGAATGAGACGGATTTTGAACCCGGCGCCTGCCTGCCGCAGGAAGACGAAGTGGAATTGAACGCGGGACGCGAAACGGCATCGCTGGCAGTGACCAATTTGGGCGACCGGCCGGTGCAGGTGGGCAGCCATTACCATTTTGTGGAGGTCAATGCCTCGCTGAAATTTGATCGTGGCATCGCGTACGGCAAGCGCCTGGATATTCCCGCCGGCACCGCGGTCCGCTTCGAGCCCGGTGAAACCAAAACCGTCCGCTTGGTGGAGATTGCCGGCCATCGGGTGATTCGCGGCGGCAACAATCTGGCCGATGGGCCGGTTTCCGATGCGGGAAAAAAGGCGGCATTGCAACGCGCCGCCGAGCGAGGTTTTTCATGAGCAAGATGTCACGGCGCCATTATGCGGATATGTTCGGCCCCACCACGGGCGACAAAATCCGCCTCGGTGACACGTCGCTGTTTCTCGAAGTCGAGCGCGATGCCACGGTTTACGGCGACGAATGCAAGTTTGGAGGCGGGAAAACGATTCGCGAAGGGCAGGGGCAGGCGGCCGGCGTGAGCCAGGCCGATGCGCTTGATTGCGTCATCACCAACGCGCTCATCGTGGACCACACTGGCATTTACAAAGCGGACATTGGGCTCAAAGGAGGTTTGATCGCGGGTCTCGGCAAAGCCGGCAATCCCGACGTCATGGCGGGTGTCAATAAAAACATGGTCATCGGCGTCACGACCGAGGTCATTGCCGGCGAAGGGTTGATCGTCACCGCAGGCGGGTTGGACACGCATATTCATTTCATTTGCCCCCAACAAGCGCACGAAGCCATCGCCGCGGGACTGACCACGATGATTGGCGGCGGCACCGGGCCGGCCACCGGCACCTGCGCGACCACCTGCACCCCGGGGGCGCATCATTTGCAGGCGATGTTGCAAGCCACTGATTCCTTGCCGCTGAATTTCGGCTTCACCGGCAAGGGCAACACGGCGATGCCTGAAGGTTTGGCGGAGCAAATTCGCGGCGGCGCCATCGGTTTGAAATTGCACGAGGACTGGGGCACGACTCCCGCGGCGATTGATTGCTGCCTGCGCGTCGCGGATGCGCATGACATCCAGGTGACCATTCACACCGATACGCTGAACGAATCCGGTTTTGTCGAAGCCACGATTAACGCCATCGCCGGGCGCACCATACACACGTATCATTCCGAGGGCGCCGGCGGCGGGCACGCGCCGGATATTATCCGAATCTGCGGGGAGCCCAATGTCCTGCCCAGCTCCACCAATCCGACCCGGCCGTTTACCGTCAATACGATTGATGAACACCTGGACATGCTCATGGTCTGCCATCATCTCGATCCGGCGCTGCCGGAAGATGTGGCCTTTGCCGAGAGCCGTATTCGTGGCGAAACCATCGCCGCCGAGGATATTCTGCACGATTTGGGCGCGATCAGCATGATGAGCTCGGATTCGCAGGCGATGGGACGCATTGGCGAAGTCATCACGCGCACCTGGCAAACCGCTGACAAGATGAAAGCGCAGCGTGGACGCCTGTCCGGAGAACGCGGCGACAACGATAACTTGCGCATCAAACGCTATCTCTCGAAATACACGATCAATCCCGCCATCTCCCACGGCGTCGGCCATTGCGTGGGTTCCATCGAAGTGGGCAAGCTGGCGGACCTGGTTTTGTGGCGCCCGGCTTTTTTCGGCTCGCGGCCGGAAATGGTGATCAAGGGCGGCTTGATTGCCTGGTCACAAATGGGCGATCCCAACGCCTCGATTCCTACGCCGCAACCGGTTTATATGCGCCCGATGTTTGGCGCGTTCGGCTCCGCGCCGGGCGCCACATCCTTCGCGTTCGTCAGCCGGATGTGTCAAGATGAAGGCATCGCCGCCGGTTACGGTTTGCGCAAACGCCTGGAAGCCGTGCGCGGCTGCCGAAGCCTGGGCAAGCGCGATATGAAATGGAATGACGCGACCCCGCGCATCACGGTCGATCCCGAAACCTACCGCGTCACCGCGGATGGCGAACATTTGGCCTGCGCGCCGGCCGAACGCCTGGCTTTGGCCCAACGGTATTGTTTGTTTTGAGCGCGACCGAAAATACCTGGCTGCTGTGGCAATTGGCCGATTCGGCTTTTCCCGCCGGTGGCTTCGCCCATTCGGGAGGGGTGGAGGCGGCCTGGCAATGCGGGGAAATTCGCGATGCCGCCGAACTGGAATCTTTTTTGGAGGCCAGCTTGTGGCAGTCGGCGTGCTCAATGGTTCCCCTCGTGCGCGCCGCGCATGCGGATCCCGGTCAGTTTCCGGAACTCGATCACGCCTGCGACTCCTTTTTATCCAATCACGTCGCCAATCGCGCCAGCCGGTTGCAAGGGCGCGCGCTGGCCAGTTCGGCGGAGCGTATTTTTGGCGGCAAGATGAAGATTGGCGGCGCTTGTTTCCATTTGGCTCCCGTTTTTGGCGTTTTAATGCGCAGCCTGGCGGTCAGCGCCAACGCGGCGGTGGA
The DNA here is from genome assembly GCA_035551475.1 of Verrucomicrobiia bacterium. GTDB lineage: Bacteria > Verrucomicrobiota > Verrucomicrobiia > Limisphaerales > Palsa-1400 > DASZMX01. The sequence continues at coordinate 9,118 of DASZMX010000091.1, read as the reverse complement.
GTTATATTTCTTTCAAAGTTTGCGCGCCTGGGTTGCAGCGGCCGTGCGGCTGGGAGTAGTGGGGCCGATGGAAGCCCAAAGCCTGCATTATCGAATGGCGCCCCGTGCGCAGGAAATATTAGCGGAAACGTCCGGCGTGCCAGTCGCAGAAATGGCGGGGACGGCGCCGTTGCAGGAAATTTGGCAAGGGCAGCAGGACCGGCTTTACTCGCGACTTTTCCAAAGCTGACGATTTTTATGAGTCTCCACCATGATCACACGGCGCAAGGCCATACACACGAGCATTGGGACGGGCCGGGCAGCTTTCAAGGGCGGGCTCGTCCGCTCGGACGCGACTTCAGCCAGAGGGCTTTCACCGTGGGAGTGGGTGGACCCGTGGGCAGCGGCAAGACGGCGTTGATGCTGGCGTTGTGCCGGCAGCTCCGCACGCGTCTCAGCGTGGGCGCGGTGACCAACGACATTTTCACCAAGGAGGACGGCGAGTTTCTGATTCGCCACGAAGCGCTGGAGGCGGCCCGCATTCGCGCGGTGGAAACGGGCGGCTGTCCACATGCGGCAATCCGCGAGGACATTTCGGCGAACCTGCTGGCTTTGGAGGAATTGCATCGTGAATTTCATCCGGATATTCTTTTGTTGGAGTCAGGCGGGGACAATCTGGCCGCGCATTTCAGCCGCGAACTGGCGGACTTTACGGTTTATGTGATCGATGTGGCGGGCGGCGACAAAATCCCCCGCAAAGGCGGGCCGGGCATCACCCAATCCGATCTCCTTGTCATTAATAAAACTGACCTGGCTCCCGCCGTGGGAGCCGACCTCGCCGTCATGGACCGCGACGCGCGCGCCATGCGCGGCCCGGGGCCGTTTGTCTTTGCCCAGGTGAAGCATGGCGGCGGCGTGGACGAAATCATTGGCCATCTGCTTCACGCCTGGCAGCATAGCCGCGGCGTCGCGCATCAACATTAGCGCGTGTTCTCCGGGGCGCTCACTCCGGAAGGTTCGGCGACAGTGTTGTTCGTCGCTCCGACATCGGCGCGATACGGCTCGTTCACGCTGGCCGTATTGTTATTGTTGCTGTTATCCCGCGACGTGGAGCATCCCACCAAAGCTCCGGCAATCGCGCCCATCAAAATGAATCGCATAAATTTCATGCCGCCAATTAACCTTGTCCGGCGCGCGATTCCAATGGGGGCGAATCCCCGCTTTTCGTTAGGGAAAAATATATAAATGCGGCGGAAAAAGCGCTTTGATGACGTCGTGCTGCGCCATGTGGTCAATCTGTGGAGCCTGGTGGGTCATCCGTCCCGCCGCCGGGAATGGTCCCTGAAACGAAAACTCCGGGCCGTGCAGGAGGCGGGGTTTGACGGATTTTCTGAGCGCTTGACACCAGACCACGCCCGGCTCGGCGATCAGTTGGGGTTGTTGCGCGTCGGTTATTTCGCCAGCGGCGACGCCGCGGAATTCCCGCGCCTCCTGCGCGCGCAAAAGGAGGGCGGAGCTTATCACATTAACGTGCAGTTAGCGGACCACGATACGCCGACCGCCGCCGCGTTGTCACTCGCGCTCCGGTTAATGGACCTCGGCGAAAAAATCGGCGTGCAGCCTTCCATTGAAGTTCACCGAGACACGTGCACCGAAACGCCGGAGAAGACGTTCGCGTTGGCTGACGCGTTTCAACGCCAGACGGGCGCGCTGCTGCCGTTGACGTGGGATCACTCGCATTTTGCCGTGGTCAAACACCTGGCTCCGCCTTATTGGGAGCGTTTGGGTATTCGGTTTGATCTGCTGCAATGCGCGCATCTGTTTCATTTCCGCCCCTTCAATGGGCACCACTGCCAGGTTCCGGTCACGGACGGGCGGGGGCGAGTGACGCCGGAGTTTCGCGATTACACGCCCTTCATGCAAAAAGTAATGGAAACGTGGCTGAAGACCGCGGCTCCCGGGCGCGAGTTGTTCGCCGTTCCCGAAATGGGGCCATGGGGCAGCGGTTATAACTTGAGCGGATTTCCTGATTCCTGGGAACAGGCGAAAATTTTACGCGTGAAAATTGACGAATGTTGGAAACGCGCGACGCGCGCCTGACAGAGCTGCGTAACTTTTTTGCAACAACCTCAATTATGACTTGACCGTAACACGGCGTTATGGTTGTAATAGCGCCGTCAAAAACCCGTTCCTAGCTTTTGCCAGCTAATTAATTAAAAACCATAGCCAAAACATTTTACATCTCTCCTTTTCCCCAAACGTGAGAATTTCCAGGTTTATCGCCTTCGCGTCGGCGCTCGTGCTGTCGGCCAGTCATGCTTTTTCCCAGGCGCCTGGAATCATTAGCCATCAAGGCAAGCTCACGGTCAGCGGAACCAATTTCAACGGCACGGCTCTTTTCAAGTTCGCGCTCGTGAATAGCGCGGGAAATGTTTCCTACTGGAGCGATAATGGCACCAGCCTCGGCGGCGGCATTCCGGCGGACCCGGCGGTTTCACTGCCCGTCACGCGCGGAATTTTCTCGGTGAACCTCGGCGACACAACCGTCGCGAATATGACTCTGCCGGTGCCGTCCGGCGTCTTCACGAATGGCGGGGTGTATCTTCGCGTTTGGGTCAATGACGGCGCGGATGGCTGGCAGCAACTGGCGCCGGATCGTCAGATTGTTTCCGTCGGCTACGCGCTTTCCGCCAATACCGTGACTGGCATTGTCCCGTCATCGTCTCTGCCCTCGGGCGTGACGGTCGTTTCCACGCTGCCGCAAGATCCGTCTCTTTTATCGAGCGGTTATCAATATTTGACCACCATCGCGCCGCCGCCTTGGATTAATGGAGCGATTCTCGGGGCCGCCACGGCGCGCGCCGGCCATAGCGCCATTTGGGACGGCCAAAACATGCTCATCTGGGGCGGCAGCGTCGGTTCGGGCAGTTCGATTTTTGTCAACTCCGGCGGCCTCTATGACCCCGTCGCCGACCAATGGCAAACCATGTCGCCGCTCAACGCTCCCGACGCCCGCAGCGGCCACACCACAGTTTGGACTGGTTCCAGCATGATTATCTGGGGCGGAAGCAGCACCAATGGCGTGATTGGCACCGGCGGGAAATTTCAATCATCCGGTCAGATCTGGAGCGGCGTCACGACGCTGAACGCTCCAGCGGCCCGCACCGGGCATGTGGCAGTATGGACAGGCTCGCGAATGTTCGTGTGGGGCGGCCAGAATTCCGACGGCTTGCTCAATGACGGCGCTTTGTACGACCCGAGCCTTGATCAATGGACGACAGTCAATACTGCCAACCCGCCCGAAGCGCGGAACGGCGCCACCGCCGTGTGGGCCGGCGATCGCGTGATCGTCTGGGGTGGGATCGGCACGAATGGCGCGCTTAATAATGGCGCGGAATTGGTCTTTGTATCGGGCGCGCCTTCGCAATGGATCGCCATGAATTCTGTCAATGCCCCCGCAGCCCGACGCCGTCACAGCGCCGTTTGGACCGGGCAGGGGATGATCGTTTGGGGCGGACAAAATGGCTCGGCCCTCGGCGACGGCGCCATTTTCAATCCGGTGGCGAACAGTTGGAAAACGCTTTCCAGCGTGGGCGCGCCCGCCGCGCGTTTCAATTTCGTTGCGCTCTGGACGGGCCAGGAAATGCTCGTGCTGGATGGCAGCAGCGACCTCACGGATCTGGCCGGGGGCGCCGCTTATGATCCCTTGGCAGATCGATGGCGCACCCTCACAACCACCGGCAGCCCCTTGGCGCGGAGCGCGCCCGGCGCGGTATGGACGGGGACGCAGGCGTTGATATTTGGCGGCCAAACCAGCGGCATCCCGGTTGGCTCCCTGCAAAGTATCGTGCCGCAACCGACTTGGTATTTCTATAGCAAATTATGAAGAAAACCTTTCTCCAAATGCTGGCGGTCGCGGCCTTTGGCGCGGCGCTGTCCCTTCAGGCGCAATGGCAGACGCAGTCCATTCTCATCAAGCCCGGCTGGAGCGCGATCTACGTGCACGTGGACGCTTCCTACGACACCTTGAATGATTTGATCGGCAACGATCATAGCAATCCCATCACCGAAGTATGGATGTGGCAGCCTCCGGCGGGCACCTCGCAATACATCACCAGCCCGCAAAATCCCGCCACCGGCGCCAGCCAGTGGCTGGTCTGGGAAGCGGCAGGAACGGGCTTGCCGAGCACGCTGGCCAAACTCGTTCCAAATGCCGCGTATCTCGTGCACTCCACCGCCTCGGGCAATTACACCTGGAACATTCAAGGCAGGCCGATGGCGCCGACCTACGCCTGGACCACCACGGGGGAAAATTTTCTCGGGTTCCCGACGCCTTCGGCGCTCGCGCCTAAATTCGACGCTTTTTTCGCGCCGGCGCCTTCGTGGCCCACCGACGCCGAAATCTATCAATACCAAGGCGGCGCGCTGAGCACGATTAATCCCAGCCAGGTTTTCAGCTCCCACACCACGCCTGTAACGCGCGGCCAGGCCTATTGGATTCGCACCGGCTCATTCTACAATAACTATTACGGCCCTTTTTCGGTGACGCTCCAGGATTCATCCGGCGTCAATTTTGGCGATTCCTCCAGTCAATATAGTTTGCACCTGAAGAACGCCACGGCCTCCGCTGTCACGGTTAAGCTCAAGCTGCTCGCGTCGGAAACGCCGCCCACTTTCCCGCCGCAGACTCCGATCGCGGGAGTCCCGCCGTTGCTGGTGCGCGGCGCGCTGATCGCCAGCAACCTGACCTATACCTACACGAATTTGACAACCTCCAGCTCGGTGACATGGACCTTGCCGCCGCAGGGCAAGAATGGCTCCGACATGATCGTGGTGATTGGCTTGAATCGTTATGCTCTGACCAATAACCCGGGCGCCTTATATGCGGGCATCTTGCAGTTGACGGATGCCGCCGGATTAAGCGAAGTGGATCTCCCGGTCTCCGCGAATGTGGCGTCATATGCCGGCCTGTGGGTGGGAAAAGCGTCGGTTTCGCAGGTGCAAGCCTATTTGAAGAGTTTTCAGCGGGACGGCGATAACACTCCCATCGTGGATCCGAACACCGGTTCGTACACGGTCACCGGGATTAACACGAATCTCGGCCCAACCGCTTCGACGTTTCCCTTGCGCTTGATCGTGCACAATGACGGGACTCACGCCCGGCTGCTGCAACGCGTTTTCTACGGCTCGGATCTTGGCTCCAACACGATTGTCACGACGAGCGAATCCTCCCTTGATCCGGCGCAGTTGGGCAGCGCACGGCGGATTAGCTCCATTGACCTGCCGTGGACGCCGAATAACACGCCCATTTCCCTGAGCGGTTCACTGGCGCCGGGCGGACTTTTGCAGGGCATCATCAATCTTGATTATGGCGACCAGGCTTCCAATCCCTTCCTGCACACCTATCACCCGGACCACGACAATCTGGACGTCAATTTTCAAAAGCAACTCCCCGTGGGATCTGAATCCTACACGATCACCCGCAATATCAGCCTGAATATCACCCCGCCGAACAATGATTTCACCAGTTTGACCCAGGCAGGCCAAACCTTCACCGGCGCGTATGCCGAGGCCGTGACGCTGACCGGCTTATCGGGGGCGACTCGGACCTATAACGTCGCCGGCTCATTTGGTTTGAGCCGCATTAGTTCCGTGGCTGTGCTGACTCCGTAACGAACAATTTAAAAATATAGAATTAAGGAAAAAAATTATGAAGACCCCATCTCATCAGATCCGCCAGCGGTTTGTTGGCGCCTTCCTCACCCTGACGCTTTCGCTCGCGGCTTTGGCGCCCCGCGTGGCGCATGCCCAGATTCCCACCGCCAATCCGCCCGGCCAGATCAGCTACCAGGGCTTTTTGACGGACGCCAACGGGGTCCCGCTTGCCACCAATGCGCCCAAGAATTATGACGTCTTTTTTCACATCTATAATTCGCCCAACTCCTCCACGCCAGTGTGGGGCGAATTGCAAACTGTGACCATCGACAAAGGTTATTTCAGCGTGCTGCTGGGCCAAGGCACCTCCGCCGGCGACGGCTCGCCTTACGCGAGCAACCTGACCGGCATCTTCACCGGCAGCGACGCTTCGGACCGCTACATCGGCATCGCCCTGCGCGGTTTTTCGGAAGTCCAGCCGCGCCTGCGCCTGCTCGCTTCGCCCTACGCGCTCCTTTCGGCGAATTCCATTGCGGTCGTCGGCAGTGGCGGCTCGCGGGTGATTAACACCGGCGGCAGCACCGGCACGAATGTGGCGATCAACCAGGCGCCCGGGCCTGATTCTCTGGACATCAATGGCGGCGTTGGCATTACCGGCCACAACACTCTGGAATTTGGCCAGGGAATCACTCCCAAGGAAGCGAACGCCGGCAAAGTGGGTTATGAAGCGTTTTCTACTTTTGCCTTGGATTTGGTTGGCGCTGGCACCACTGGCACCAGTCGCCGCATCAAACTTTGGGGCGAAGGCGGCACTTCCACCACTGGCGCCTTGGGCATTGGCACGGATAACCCGGCGACCATGCTGCACATTCTCGCCGCCGGCAGCCCGGAAATTTCATTGCAAAGCTCGGATTCAAGCAGCAAGCGCTGGACTCTCCAGAGCACGTCAGGTTTGGGCGGTCTGCCGGGATCCTTCCAAATCATTGACCGCTCCCTGGGGGTTAATCGATTTTTAATTGATAGCGCCGGACATATCGGCATCAACAATCAATCGCCCACCGACGCGTTGGACGTGGGCGGCACCGTCGGCGCTTCGAGCCTCACCTTGGGCGGCGGCTCCCTGAATGAAGGCGTGTTCAGCATGGCGGGCGTGGGCCATCTTAACGATAACCGGATGTATATTCGTGGCGGCACCGATCACAATCACTTCCTCGGTTATGTCAATCAGAACGTGGACGCGTATTTTTTCGTGAACCGCACGATTGATGGGCCCTTCCTCACCGGCTGCAGCGGCGGCGCTTTGGGCGTCACCTGCTCGCCGTATGCTTACACTGGATATCCGCTGATTTGTTTCTGGTGGGACAACATCGGCAACTGCAATGTCTCCCAAAAAATGTATTCCCAAGGCGGGTTTGTCACCTCCTCGGACCGCAACGTCAAAACGAACTTTGAATCGATCGATGAACAGCAGGTGCTCGCGAAAGTTGCGACGCTTCCCATCACGCGTTGGAGCTTCACCAACTCTCCAGCGGAGCGGCACATCGGCCCGGTGGCCCAGGATTTCTACGCCTCCTTTGGCAGCGGCGATGATGACAAGCATATTTCTTTGACCGACGAAATGGGTGTGGCCCTGGCCGCCATCAAGGGCTTGCATGAAGTCGTGCAGGAGAAGGACACCGAGCTCCAGACGCTCAAGCAGCAGGTCCAGGCGTTGCAGGCCGCCGTCAACAAATTGGCCGGCGCCCGCCCCTTGAACGGTCAATAACGCCGGGCTCGAACCGGATTCCATTATTGTCATTATGAAACCGATCCAGCGCCTTTTATTCCCGGCCGCGCTCCTGCTGGCCGCCGGCTGGCTTGCTTTGCCGGCTCGAGCGCAGCAGGTGTTGGCCGCGCCGTTGGCCATTGACCAGAACTCCTTGCTCTATCACACCAATGTTGCGACCAGCAACGCCCTCGTCGGGCTCAACTGGCAGTCCTATCGTGGTGTGCCGATCTCCAACACCAACGGCACTCCCGTTGGTTCCGACGGCCGCGGCCCGTTCGGGCAGCAAAGCCCGGACACCATTGCGGCCGCCTCGCCGCAGCAGTTTCGCGGGCTCTCCACCATCTCGGGGATTCCCGTGCAGGCCACGACAAACGTCAATACCAATTTAAATTTTTACGCCAACGTTCCAGTCCTCAATTGGCCGCATACGACATCCGACGGCACGCCCAGCGGCCCCGTTCTGTACGTGCTTCGCGCCGCGCAGGTGGGTGCGCCCTATTTTGCCCAACAGGTGTCCTTTTACTTCGGCGCCGTCATTCCGCCTCCAACCACGGACGAAAACGGCAAAGCCCTGGCCGCCGGGGATAATCTGGTTTATTGGCTGCAACAGCCCTACACGAATAACCTGACCAACGCGACGCCGTACTATTGGAGCCCGAACGCGCGCGCCGTATTCGCGGTGCAAGCCGGCGGGATCGATATTACCTGGCAGAAGTCCACACCCACCAACGGCATTCCGTCTGACACCAACAACTACGCGCTCGTGGGCAACTTTTATTATCGCCTCTTTAAAGTGCATTATCTGGTGTCCGGAGCCGCCATCAAGCCGCCGCAGAAAATGTATTGGACGGAGGGCGGCTATCAACAGAGCGGTCACCCGATCACCATTCCGCAAGACCGGGTCAGTCTGGTCAACGTCGTTTATAACCAGAATTTTCCGAAATACTCCATTCCCGGGGACACGACCACCCAAATTCCGGTTACGAACACACTTTGGTTCAGCCAAACGCCGCCTCTCTTGATCCGTGCGGACAATGTGGAAGGCCGCGTTTTTGTCGAATTGCTCGGTGAGTTGAACGCCGATGGCGTCACGCGCCGTTTCCTGGGCTTCGAAATTGTGGACGTCTATAAAGAACCGTCGCCCACCGACGTGACTGTGAATTTGGGCGATCGCGTGCCGGCGTTTCAGGATGGCTCGGACGATTCCTATCTCGATCCGAGCCCCATTCAAAACCTGTTGCAGTCGTTCTATTATCAGCAGAACAATGCCAACGGTGCGCTTCCCACGCTGTGGGCGACGCGCGAGACCCACAACCTCACCGATTTTGAGGTGCATTGGCTCATTCAAGGTGTGGCCGGCCTCGAATGGCCCTACGTGTTTGATCGCTATCACGAGGTTTGGCCCAGCGACTTGACGAAGTATGTGGATTATATCCGCCCCGCCGCTTCCACGCCGGCCCAAGCAGCCTTGACCCCGGTGCAATTGCCTTCTGCAGAGGCGCCGTCCATCGCGTATCAGGATCCGCTGGATCAGGTGCGCGCATTTTTGGATTCGAGCGGCACGTTTTATACGATGTTGGATGCGGCGCATCCCGCCCATCGCACGCTCCTGCAATTTAATTCGTCCGCGAACATTGCCTTTGAACGCGTGTTTTCGTTCCTGGATGTGGACCTGAAATCCCCGGCGCTCTTTAGCAATTCCGTGGCGGTAAACCT
>DASZMX010000090.1:0-30631 GCA_035551475.1 Verrucomicrobiia bacterium | reverse complement strand
GGCCAAGAACGTCATCACCGTGGGCGCCATCGACAGCCCGCGCGACATCACCAACCAGGTCAGCGTGGATTGCAGCACGACCAACGCGATATTCTTGACAGAAACCTCGGACAGCAATCAGGTCGTGTACTTTTCCAGCGCTGGCAACGTCAACCCGACCATTGAAGGCGATTTCGGGCGGTTCAAGCCGGACGTTGTCGCCCCCGGCGTGTTCATTGTTTCCACCCGCAGTTCCAATTACCAGGACCCGACCAACGATCAGTTCGTCACCTTCGTCACGCGCCCCGGGCAATTGATCAATCCCGGCGAAACGATTCCCTACATCATTCAAGTGCCGGACAATTCGCAATACATGTGGATTGAGGCCACGCCGAATACGCTCTCGCCCGTGCCCTTGCCGCCGCTCAACGTCAGCGCGCAACCCTTCAGCGGCGGTGCGACCGTGAGCGGGTTCAGCCCGTTGCTGGTGAGCAACCAGTTGTCGCCCGGCCTGTGGGAGGTCGATCTTAGCTCCTCCAAAACCAATCGCCCGGTGAACTTCGATCTCAATGTGTTCATCGTGCGCACCAATTACCTCTGCGATTACTACACGGTGCTGAGCAACATGAATTATGCGTTGCAGCCGTATTACCGTTATGAGTCGGGCACGAGCATGTCGGCGCCGGCGGCGGCGGGGACGCTGGCCTTGATCCAGCAATATTTCATCGAGAGCAACCACATCACGCCGACGCCCGCGCTCTTGAAGGCGCTATTGATCAATGGCGCCCGTTCGCTGAACCACATTTACGATTTCAACACGCGGCCGAGCTCGGCCAACATCCAGGGCTGGGGCCTGATCAATCTGCCCAACAGCCTGCCGCAAGGCAGCAACGGCGTGAGCAACATGGCCTACTTCGACCAGTCGCAATCGCCGCCCTTGCGCACGGGCGAGAGCAATTCCTATACGGTTAGTCTTGGCAGCGACACGAACGCCCTCGGTTCCGCCTTGCGCGTGACGCTCGTCTGGACCGATCCGCCCGGCAATCCTGCCGCCGGCGTCGCTTTGGTGAATGACCTTGATTTGATTGTCACCGACGCGAATGGCGCCGTTTACGTGGGCAACAATTTTCAATCCGGCGACATTTTCACGGAGTCCAACAACGCCGCAGGACTCGCGGCTGCCGATAACATCAACAACGTGGAGAATGTTTATATCGGCGCCGGCAACGGTCCCCTCGCGCCGCCCTACACTATCACCGTCCGCGGCCATCGCGTGAACGTCAACGCCGTGACCACCCAGACGAATAATATTGAGCAAGATTATGCGCTGGTCGTCTCGAGTGACGACGCCAACCTCGCCTCAAGCCTCACGGTTACGCCTTCCGCTTCCACCGTCGGCGTGCAACCGCTGGTCACCGTCTCCAGCAATAGCGTCGCCCTCTTGAACGAGCGCGTCGGCGCCAATTCGCCGTATGATTACAACTTCGCCAGCGGCGCCACCAACGGCACGCTCGCGCAATGGCATTTCTTTGTCTTTCATAATGACACCGCCACTTACACCAATAACGCCACGAATGTCGCGTTTATCACTTTCCTCCCGCCAAATCTTTCGATTCCGCGCGTCAGCCAGGAAGCGGACATTGATCTCTATGTCGCCACCAATCCGGCCGATGCGTTTAATCTGACAAATCTTGATCCGGCTGTCATTGCCCGCGCCGTCAGCGATGGCACCGTGTCACGCAACCGCGGTGGCACCGAGGCAGTTGTCTTCAGCAATTCGCCAGCGAACTCAACTTATTATATTGGCGTCAAGTCGGAAGACCAGCAGGCCGCGACCTTCGGCTTTTTAGGTGTCGCCAGCCAAACTCCGTTCAGCGACCAGATGCCGAACGGCGATGTCGTCGCTCACGGCATTCCGTTGCCTCTTCCCATTCCGGATGGTTCGTTTGATCATCCTGGAACGACTAATATTCTCGCGGTCATCGAAGGCGGGGAGCCGATTCATATTCGGCACGTCGTCGTCACGAACGGCATCGCCCATCGCCATCCCACCGATCTGGTCGGGACGCTGACGTTCATGAATAAGGCGGTGACGTTGAACAATCAAACCGGCGACTCCACCAATTACGTCGTCGCCTATGATGACGAACCGGAAGGCCCCAGCTCCGATCCCAATATCCCCACTGTTTTCACGGATGGACCCGGCAGCCTGAGAGATTACATCGGCTTGCAAGTCGGGGATGCCGGCGTTTGGCGCCTGGACGAAACGGACAACGCCCTCGGCCAAGTCGGCTCCGTCACGCGATTGGACATCCTCATGGAGCATCAGCCGCCCAACACCGGCACCTTTGCCATCGATCTTGAGGGTTTCGGGTCTTATTACGGTTACGTCGTTGTGCCGACGGACGCCACCAATCTCAGCATTGCCGTGACGTACCAGAATGTCGGCGACACGGGGCCCGTGTCCATTTATGCCACGAATGATCCGAACGTAAATATTGGTGACACGCTGGCCACGCTGAACATCACGCCGCCCGGCGGGGTCTTGAATATCAACAGCGCTTCCAATCCGCCCATCAGCGGCGGCGTCTGGTATTATTTAATCCAGAACAACAGCGCCAGCTCCGTCGCCCTCAACGTCACCATCGGCATTCAACAAAGCCTCACGCCCAATTTTGTCCAGACGTTCACCAACAATACGGTCACGCCGATCGTCAACGACGCCCACACCAAATCCCAGCTTTGCATCGACGCGGCGAGCCTGGCCCAGGCGGTCGTCTCGCTCAACGTCGGCGTCCGCATTTCCGACCCGGACGTGGACGATCTCGTCCTGCATTTGACCAGCCCCATGGGCACGAGCGTGCTCCTGTTTGAAAACCGCGGCGGCCCCTCCGTCACCAACCTCGGCCTGGACACCTCCAACGCCAATCAATTTATCTACACCACCTTCACCGAGGACACCAACCTCACCGACACCCTTGTCAAGTTTACGCCCGAATTCGGAGTCAGCAACGCCAACGGTTTTGTCTCCCTCGCGCAGACCGGCTTTGAGTCGGATGCCGTTGGATCGTATGGCGTTGGAAAAAAGGTTGGCGGCTGGGATGTGATCACCAATCAGGTCGCCGTGCTCCGCGACGCCAACGCCAACACTGGCAGCCAATATCTTGCGCTCACCACCGGCGGAATCGCCCAGACCTTTCCAACGGTTGCCGGCGATTCGTATCAAGTGATATATCATGCGCGCGGTTCCGGCATGGTCGGTTGGTGGCCGGCTGATCGCAATGCCAACGATGTTATTGGCGGCAATAACGGCACGTTTCACGGAACGACTTACGGAGCAGGCAAAGTAGGGGAAGCGTTCGTGTTGGATGCCGTCGCCAGCAATTACGTTTCGGTGCCGGACAGCCCGGCGCTGCGTCCTGCGGTCGTCACGGTCGAAGGTTGGATAAGCCTTCAATCCCTTAATACCGGCAACCTTCAAGTCTTCGCCGCCAAGCCTTACGGTCTCGCGCGTGTGGACAGCTTTGCAGTTTGGTACGCCTCGGGCGCCATGCATGCCGTCCGCGGCATCGGCACCACGGATTCGCCGGAGATTAATTTCCCATGGTCGCCTGCCTTGGGCTCCTGGCACCATATCGCCTACAGCTACGATCCAAATGTCAGCCAGCAAATCCTTTATCTCGACGGGAAGCAAATGGTGACGGGCACCGTCTCGGGAGCCATTGTCTATGATACCCGCCCATTCCAAATGGGCATGGACATTGATAACAGCACGATCAGCTATCCCTTCGACGGTTCCATCGACGAAACCGCGATGTACAGTCGCGCGCTTTCGCCCACCGAGATCAACGCGATTTACCAGGCCGGCAGCGCGGGCAAAGGCTCTACCAACTCGGTCTTTCCCAACCTGAGCATGGTCGTTCAGGGGATTTCTACAAATACTCTGATCGACAGCACGAACGGCTGGCTCGCCTTTACCAACGTCTTCACTGCTGCAAGTTCCCAGACCACGGTGGCCTTCGTGGGCAACAGCGCCAATGGCATCCTGCTGGACGACATTTCGGTCTCGGCGTTGCCGGCGACCAATTATAACAATTATTTCAAACCCGAAGAGTCGCTCTCCACCTTTGTCGGCGAAAATCCCGTGGGTTGCTGGACGCTCGATGTCTGGGACACACGCAGCGACGCGCCGGCCACCGGCCTGCTGGAGAGCTGGACGCTGGATATGACGTTCTCCTCCACCAACGTCAACTTGATTGTCCTGACAAACCACGTGCCTTACACCAACACGATTGCGGCGGGCGCCTCGGTTTATTTCGGTTTCGATGTTTCCAACACCGCGAACTTTGCCACCAACACGTTGATAAACACCAACGGCGCGGGCGGGAATCTAAATCTCATCTTCAACCAAAACGCCCTGCCCACGGGCAGCGGTCCAGGCGATGTCGTTTTCGTTAGTCTTCCGGGGCCCGCGCCAGACAGCGGTTCCACCATTTTGGACACCGGCGGCTCCGTTCCTCCATTGCTGCCGGGTCGCCGCTATTTCCTGACCGTCCAAAACACCTCTGCGTCCGCGCATGATTATAGTGTGCAGGTGGACACGGACGAATCGGTCGTGGCCGTGACGCCTCTGATAAATGCCGTGCCGCTCGCGACCAACATTGCCACCAAGCTGGGCCAGTATTATTCCTTCGATGTTCCGCCCGGAGCTGAGGAAGCCAGTTTTCAAATCTTGAATCCGACCGGCGAGGTCGATCTTTACGCCAGGTACGGCGTGCCCGTGCCCGGCCCGACGAGCTTCGATTACATCAGCGCCGTCGCTGGCGCCAATGACCAGTCTATTATCGTTTACACCAATTCGCCGTTCTCCACCAATTCGTCGCCCATACCGTTGACGCCTGGCCGATGGTATCTCGCCGCGTTCACGCCCGGGTCGGTCCCGGTCAATTACACAATTTCAGCCTCTGTCATCACCAACACCAACGCCATCACGATCATTCCGCTGGCCAATGGGGTCCTGACGAATGGCACGGCGCCGCCCGGTCTCACCAATGTCTTTTATTCCTTCTCCAACAACCCGTCATCGGCCGGCGTCGCGTTCGTCCTCACGAACTTCACCGCCAATCTCGATTTGATCGTGGGGCTTAATTCCTTGCCCTCGCCGCAGCATCCGTACGCCGGGAGTTTCAATGCGGGCACGACCCCTGAACTGGTGCGCCAGGCAACCAACGGCATTTGGTATCTGGCAGTGGTCAATAACACCTCGGCCAACGTGAATTACGGCATCCGGGCCGACGTTATCGCCAACGGACCGGTGGTGAATTATCCGGCCGTGTCGCAAACTCGGATCATTCCGGGGTTCGGCTTCACGCTTTATTGGAATTCCGTGCCGGGCGACAATTACGAGGTGGATTACTCGACCAATTTGATGGACTGGACGCAGGCCATCACGTTCCAAGCCACCAACACCCAATCCAGCTTCACCGATTTCACGCCCATCAACAGCCAGCCGTACCGTTATTATCGCCTCCAGCAAGCGCCTTAGACGCCAGGACCGTCACGTTTGCCGCCATAATTAATCCGCCGCCAACCAGCAGGCGCGCGCTTATATGCTCATTGGGATACGCCACGCCCGTCCATTGCGCGAGCATGGCGGGCGCGAATAGAGCCAGGATCGCGGTAAAGAGCGGTTCGCAGCCGTAAATCAGCCCGGCCTCCGTCGCGCCCACGTGCCGCTGCCACGCATTCATGATGCCGTAAGCCGCCACGGTCGAACCCAGTGTCAAAAATAAAATAATTCCCAGCGCGCCGCGCGCTTCGTAGAGCCGGACGCCTTCGCGCCAGGTTCCGCCGCTGGCGATCACCACCGGCAAAATCACCAGGGCCGTCGCCGCAAACATCACCGCCGACATGCGTCCGCTGTCGTTGCCCGCGTATGTCTCCCGTTCCAGCCATAGAATTTGCGCGGTAAAGAAGATCGAGCTGATGATCGTCTCCGCCTCCCCGCGCCCGAGCCGAAACTCTGTCCAATCCACATGGGAAAGAATCGCCACCCCGGCCATCACCATCACGCAACCCGCCGCCAGCGGCTTCGCGGGCCAGCGCCGATGCCGCCACACCAGGAACAGCGGGATGAAAATGCAATAACATTGCGTCAGGAACGCGCAGGTCGAAGCGGCGGTGTGCATCACGCCGTCCATTTGAAAGACGATTCCCACCCCGCCAAACACGCCCAACCCCACGCCTTGCCACATTTCCGAGCGTGTGGTTTTTCCCAGCCGCCGCGCCTGCCAGAGCCCCGCCACGACCGTCGCGCCCCCAAACCGCAAGGCCAGCGAGAGGGAGGAAAGAAGCCACGTTCCGGCCTGGGGATCCTGCGCGCGTTGCGCGTCGCCCAGCGCTTTGGTCAAGATGAAGCTTGCCGCCCAGAGGACCGTGGCCCCGATCAGAAGCAGCGCCGCCTTGACCGGACGAAGAGCGGGCGCGTGGGGCATGGGCTACCGTGAAATATCGCCCTGCCGCAAAACTCGAAACGCCCGGCGGCTCAGCACCTTTTCCGCCACTTCATTGTCTTCCATGCTGATGACCAACGCCGCCTTGCCCATCGAGGGGGGGATTAGGCTGTAAAGATAATTAATGTTCAATTCCGCTTCCAACATGGCGGACATCAATTCCCCCAGTTTATTAGCCGCATCGAGCTCCACGCAGAGCAAATCGGTTTCCGCGAAGGCGAACCCATGTTCCTTGAGCACTTCGCGCGCGGTCTCCGGGTCGTCCACCACCACCCGGATGATCGAGCATTCCGCGCTGTCCATGACGGTCAGGCCCAGCGCATGGACGGAACGGGAGCTGAACAATCGAATCAAATCATGCAAACGCCCCAGCCGATTGGCCGCGAAAACCGAGAATTGCTTGACCGCCCCGCTCGGACGCCCCTTAGCCGCTTTGATCGTCATACCCCAATTAGCCATATCCGCCCCATTTTGAACAGCTGGGAATTTCGATTCGCCGGGAAGCGTCTTAAAAGTCACGCGAGGCGACGCCTAAACCACTTTAATGCAATGTCTTAAAGAGGTGTTGTTGCGCTAGGCTTTTTCCCGATTAAAAAACTTTACAAAACGACACATCTCGTTCAAAGTCATGGGTGAATGGCAGAAAAAGGCGCCAAAAGAAAACTGCAAAAAGCCATTGACACCCCTTTTGCGTTTTGAGAACCTTGGCGTCGCACACGGAAACTAAACAGTCAACATTATGAGAACAAAAACATTAGTCCTTACCGCGCTCAGCTCGCTTAGCGCAATCGGGTTGATGGCGCAGACGTCCACCAACGTTTACTCCCTCAACGCTGTCGGTTACATCAACGTGGCCGTTCCCCAAGGTTTTTCGATCATCGCTGATCAACTCTGGGCGAATACCTCTGGCTCCAACGCCATTGGCCAGGTTTTGGTCGCTCCTCAAGACGGCTCCTTGGACGGTTCCAAGCTGTATAAATTCTCCGGCGCCAAGTATCATATCTATACGATGGATTCTGGTATCGCTGATTCTTGGGATCCGATCGCCTCGGGACCTGACGCGGATGCTGATCCCGGCGCTCACGTCACCTTGAACCCTGGCGAAGGCGCGTTCTTCTTGAGCGCTGCTCCGGCGACCTTCACCTTTGTCGGCACGGTTCCTCAAGGCACCAACTCCATTCCGCTTCATGCGGGCTTTAACCTGATTTCGTCTGCGGTTCCGCAGGCGGGCGGGGTTACCTCGACCCTCGGCTTCCCGATCGACTTCTCCGCCGCTGGCAGCCAGGACGGTGACAAGCTCTACACCTTCGATCATACTGCCGGGTATCACATCTATACGGTTGATTCCGGTGATGCCTCTGGATGGCAGAGCGGCCAGGAACCCCATGTCCTCGTCGGCCAAGGCTTCTTCTACCTGACAACCGCCTCGGGCCCGTCCTCGTGGACACGGGTGTTTTCCGTCAATCAGTAAATTAACAAAACCTACAATCACACACACAAGAATATGAAATACCTTGTAACTACAGGGATCCTTCTCGGGAGCGTGCTCGGTGCGTTCGCGCAGGGTCAGTTCGACTTCAGCAACGACGGCCATACGACTGTTGATGCTGGCGGCAACCCGACTCCTGATGTGTCGCATATTTATGCGCCGCAAGCGGGAAGTCCCGGCACTCGCGTCACCGGCAACGTGGCGACAGCCTACTCCTCGGCGAATCACACCGGTGATGTCCCGACAGGCTCCGCTTCTTACACTGGTGCTCTGATCGGCGGCGCCAATGGTACTTCAGCCGCGACAACTGCCGCTGGAGACGTGACCTTCGGAAACTACTGGAGCGCGCAAGTCGCCGCCTCGGCGGGTGATGGATCCATTACCTTGGGTTCCAGCGCGGCCGCCAAGGCCTTGTATGACAGCAGCGCCTTGATCGCTGGTTCTACGACCACGTTCAAGACCTCCAAAGGCAATGGCACCACCGGCAACGGCGGCTTCATCAACGGTGCTGCGGTTACTGTCCCTGGCTCGGCTGGTGGCAGCTCCGTGACCGCTGTGGTCTTCGCTTGGTATAACGGTGGCGGCCAATATAGCACCTACGACGCAGCGGTTGCCGCTGGTGTTCCGGCTGGCTATTCCGACCCGTTCAATATCGACGGCCTCGGCTCCGGCTCGGTGACTCCTCCTGAGTTGTCGAACCTCCGCAGCTTCAGCCTGACGACCGGCTCTGTTCCTGAACCGAGCACGATCGCTCTCGGTGTGATGGGCGCGTCAGCCTTCTTGCTGCGCCGTCGCATGAGCAAGTAAGACTAGCTCTCTACAAATTCACAGGGCCGCTCGCAAGAGCGGCCCTTTTCGCGTACATAACCCGCGGCTTTGCGGATCTTCCCAAGAATTTACTTGACGCACCGATGCTAAGTTAGTAGGGTCGCAGCCGTTCCTCCCAGCTACTCGCACATGAACCTAAGTAATGTGCGGCCATTGAGTATTGTAACTGCCTTAACCACAAGGAAAACTAGTTATGAAAAAAAATATTCTAACGCTCACCTGCAGCTTATCATTTGCACTTTTGGCTTTGCCTCCCTCCACCTATGCGCAAGTTCGAAATACAGCCTACGGCACCGGGGCGCTTAATCCATCGACCACCGGCTCTGACAATACCGCGATTGGCTACAACTCACTCGAATACGTTACTAGCGGGACTGCAAACACGGCAACTGGGTCTAGTTCCCTCCAGGATGACTTAACCGGAAACTTTAATACTGCCGATGGTTGGTATTCGCTTTCGGGCTGCACAGGTAACTATAACACTGGAATAGGCATAGCAACGCTCCAAGACGTCTATGGTGATAATAATACTGCCGCGGGTAGCTTTTCACTTAATTCTAACTTTACTGGCCATGATAATACGGCGATGGGGTACTATTCCCTTGTTTCGAATTTCAACGGGACAAATAATACGGCGAATGGAGCCTATGCGCTTGAAAATAACGACAGCGGCGCCAATAATACGGCATTAGGTGGGCAGGCTTTGTTTAATAATTTGGGGGCATCAAACAATACAGGGGTTGGCGTGCGAGCCTTGCTTTCTAACACCACTGGTCACGACAACATTGCCCTTGGCGTTAATGCAGGGGAGAACGCTACCACGGGGAGTTCAAATATTTTTATTGGCAACACGGGAGTAAGTTCGGATGGCAATTTGATCCGATTAGGCACAACACAGTCGAACACATTTATTGCCGGCATAAGCGGGGCAACGGCGGCCAGCGGCGTGGCTGTGTATGTGAATGGGAACGGCCAGCTTGGCACTTTGACCTCGTCGAAGAGATTTAAGCAAAACATTCAGCCTATGAATGGAGCAAGTGATGTGCTTTATAGCCTCCATCCCGTCACCTTTAAGTACAACAAAGAGTTGGACCCTCAAGGGCTCTCCCAATTCGGATTGGTGGCTGAGGAGGTCGAAAAAGTTGATCCAAACCTGGTGGCGCATGATGATAAAGGGCAGCCCTACACCGTGCGTTACGAAGCTGTCTCGGCCATGCTCTTGAATGAATTTTTAAAGGAGCATCACAGGATTGAAGGGGAGAATGCGCAAGTCGAAGACTTAAAGCGCCAGAACAGTGATTTGAAAAATCGCTTGGATCAACTGGAGAAGCTCGTGCAGACGCTCGCTGCTAATCGCTAGATGCGATCAGGTGATGGAATAATCGTAAGGGGCGCGCATGGGGCGCATGAGCATGGAGTTTGCCTCGTCGTCGCTGGTGAAGCGCTCGGCAGAGGGATCCCATTGCAGCTTGCGGCCCAGGCGCAGGGCGAGGTTGCCGAGGTGGCAGACGCTGGCTGAACGGTGGCCGACGGTGGGCTCGCAGATGGCGGGTTTGCGGGAGCGCACGCAGTCAAAGAAATTTCCCATGTGATCGTCACTGACGTAGAGGCGGTCGGCGCTGGCCGGCAGAGGAGTGGAAAGCATATCATCGTCGCTGGCCGCAATCTCCTCGCGGTTGACCCAAATCCAGCCATTCGATCCCTCAAACTTAACGCCATTGCGCTGCCCACCCGGTTTCACCAGCACCCCGCCTGGGTTTTCGTCGGTGGTGGAGCAGGCGCGATGAATCACGCCGTTGGCGTAGGTGAACTGCACGTCATACTCGCTGTAGGCCGTGTAACCGCCTGGGATCGGTTGCGCCAGCGGTTTGCCTTCAATCGCGACGGGACCATCCAAACCAATCGCCCAACGCGCGATATCGTTATGGTGCGCGCCCCAGTCCGTCATCGTGCCGCCCGAGTAGTGATACCAATAGCGGAACGATCCGTGACAACGTTGCGGCACGTAATCTACGACAGGCGTTTGGCCCTGCCAAAAATCCCAATTTAATCCCGCCGGAATGGGCTTGGTGGGAAAAGGTCCGCCGCGCAGTCCCGCCGGCAGCCAGGCTGTGACCTTCACCAGGTTCCCGATGCGTCCATTGCGCACCAACTCGCAGGCCAGCCGAAACTTTCGCATGCTGCGCTGTTGTGTGCCCGTCTGAAAAATCGTCTTATGCTCGCGCACAGCCTCGATGATGTGATGCCCTTCATCGATGGTCATGGTGAGCGGCTTTTCCCCGTAAGTGTCTTTGCCGGCGCGCGCCGCCGCCACGCTGATCAGCGTATGCCAATGGTCCGGCGTGGCGTTGATCACGATATCGACGTCTTTTCGCTCCATCACCTTCCGGAAATCGTCGTATTTGGCGGGAACCTTGCCATTCGCCGTAAACTGTTTGGCTGCCTGGTCCGCGTGCGTGGAATCGACGTCGCAGACGGCGACAATTTCGCCAAATCTCCTGGAATTCTCCGCGTCCACCCGGCCCATCCCGCCGCAGCCGACCAACGCAATTCCCGGACGATCATTGGCCGAGCGCGGCGCCGGAGCCGCGGGTGTCTCGGCCTCGCCCCGCTCCACAAACCAGACCGGCAGGCCGGCGGCGGCCGCGAGCGCGGACGAGGTTTTGAGAAAATGGCGGCGGGACCACGAGCGATGCTTTTTCATAAGAATGGCGTAACTTAAGGCTTTAAAGTTTGTATTTCCAGCCGCGCGCCTCAACTTTGAGGGTCTGGCCGTTCAACTCCACGGTGACCGGCTGGTTGTTGAAGTTCTCCACGACCCAGCCGCCGGCGTCAAACAGGTAGAGCCCGACATGATTCGGCGCGCGAAAAACCGTGTTCAAACCGGCCAGCAGCGGCGCGCGAATGTCATCCAGGTCTGGCGGACGCAGATAAAGCAGGCGCTGCGGCGCGCCCTCGATGTCAAGAACATGAAGGTTCGTCGCCGTCAAATCCACCCGATGATTCAGCCGGTCGCGCAAGCCATCTGTCAATAAAACGGGCCGGCCCGTCCTGGCGTAAGCCGAGAACTCCGCCAGGAAATGCGGATCTTTCAGGGCGTGAATGGAGAAAAACGCCGCGGGCGCGTTGGTGGGGAACTCAGCGCACGGCGCGAGCGGCAGGCCCATCATGCCCACAAAATCAAAGACGCGCCCTTCGTCCTCGGGATGGCTGCCCGGCGGCTTATAGGCGGCCATGCCAATGATGGCGCGGTCGCGGACTTTCTCCGCGATCGTCAACAATTCCGGCAGGTTTTGGCGCAAGGCCAGGATATCGGCCGGCCCGCTGGGGCTTTGAAAACCAGCCACCACATCGGCGGAGCCGGTCGGTTGAAGCGCGCCATAATGAAAGAGAAATGTTTCGCGCGCCCCGCCGAGAACGGTCTGCCGCGCTTGCTCGATGTAAGTGGCCGGGGTCGTGCCGAGATAATCATACCAGCCCCCGCCGCATTTGGCGCCGCCGATGCGCCCCAGCCAGCGCATCACGAAATATCCCTCATAAGGCGCGGCGCCGCCCCAGCGCGGATCGTTGTAGTCCCGCGTTTCCGTCCCGGCCCAAATGCCGTCGAAAGCCGCCGTTTCCCGCGTCACATCGTAGCCGCGGCTATGAAAGTCATCGTACCATTGCGGATATTTGAGAATGATTTTGACGCGCGGATTCACGCGTTTCGCCGCCGCCAGAATCCGGTCCTCGCCCATGCGCAGCATCAATTCGCATCGATAATTTTCGTAAGCGCTGCCGGTCACTGGATACGTTTTGTCCCCAATCGTGACGCGCCGGGCGTCGCGGGCGGCGGCGCAGAGCGGGCATTGGCAATCAGTGAAATAAAAATCGTCAATAATGATTTCATCGAAAATGCCCGCGGCAAATTCAAAGATCGCCTGTAACTTTTGCTGCGTGGGTTGATCAGTGTAGCACGAAATCTCGTCCGCCCAGCCCGTGGATGGCTTGCCAATCTGGGTGGTGGTCACGCAGCCCGAGACCGCGAAGCCCGCGTCGCGAAACCGGTCTCGCGCCCGCACCAGCAGGGCGCGGTCGGTTTGGTAGCTGTCGCGATACGCCTCCAAAAAGACGTGAGTGATCCCGGTGTTTTTGCACCAATCCATGGCGCGCTCAATCGCGGCGTCCGTGGGCAAATGATCGCGCACATCCTGGGCGGTGAACAGGGTGGCGAAGCGGTGCGCGGTCGAATTTCGGGCCAAGTCCCAGAGCGGATAATCCGCGTTCGTGGGCGTCGCGGCGGCGCGCAGGGAAATCGCAGCGAGTAAAATGGCCGCGAGGCGCCAGAGCAAATTCATGCGGCATTATGAATCCGAATCTTTTTCGGCGCCAATGGGAAATATTTAATCTGGAACTCAAAAACTCAGGAAAAAAACGCCGGCGAGAATGGGGCATCCTCCAAGAAAAAGGAGCCTCAATTCTGCGCGATGGATTTATGGCGGCAAACGGTGTATTGGAAAAAACCAGCATGAGCCAGCCGCATGATCGTCGCGTCCAGGAAATAGCGCTCCAGCGCATTACGGGCGACGCGCGACAAGCTGACCGCGATCTTCTGGCCACCGAGGAGCCTCTGGAAATCCGAATACAAGATCGCAGCATCGCCGTCGTCATGCGCACGCCCGGCGAAGACCGCGAGTTGGCGGCGGGTTTCCTCGTGACGGAAGGTTTGGTTCGTTCTCCGGACGACATCATCGACATTCTGCCTTGTTCGCCCGATTCCGCGTCCCCCAATGTTATCCGCGTCCGCCTGAGCCGTCCCGATTCCCTGGATCTGGAACGCTTGACGCGCCACGTTTTCACGTCCTCCAGTTGCGGCATTTGCAGCAAGGCGTCCATCGAGTCCGTGCGCGGGCAATTCCCGCCCATCACGGACGATTTTCGCGTGGCTCCAGCTCTCATCCGCAGCCTGCCGGCGGCTTTGGCCGGCGCGCAAACCAACTTCCAGCGCACTGGCGGCCTGCACGCCTGCGGTTTATTTGACACGAACGGCCAACTCCACGTTGTCCGCGAAGACGTGGGGCGCCATAACGCCCTTGATAAGTTGGTGGGCTGGGCCTTTCTGCGGAACCTTCTCCCGCTGCGCCGTCACCTGCTGCTTTTGAGCGGCCGCGTCTCATTCGAAATGATGCAGAAGGCGCTCGCGGCTGGCATTCCGTTGGTGGCGGCTCTCTCCGCCCCGACCAGTCTGGCGGTGGAATTCGCCCACGAAAGCGGCCAGACGCTGATCGGATTCCTGCGCGACGAAAAAATGAATGTTTACGCCGGCTCTGATCGGCTGGCCCTCACTTGAATTTCCGAACTTCCGGCCCTATCGTATGGCGGATGCCCCCTCCAATCCAACGCTATGAGCGATAATGATTTGCCCCGTCCCGCCGCCAAGGCCCAGGTTCCCATCGAACTGGAGAAAACCAAACAACGCAAACGCTACGAAGTGGCCGCCGGCTTTAAGGCGATCGAGGAAGTGATGGAGTATGGCGTGACCCGGGCCGGCATGCTGAACACGCTCCGCACCGTCCATAAAATCAATCAGACCGACGGCTTTGATTGCCAGAGTTGCGCGTGGCCCAATCCGGACAAGGAACGCAGCGTGGCCGAATTTTGTGAGAATGGCTTTAAAGCCATCACGTACGAGGCCCACACCAAGCGCCTGGACCGCCAGTTTTTCCGCGATCATTCCGTGTCCCAACTTTCCGAAAAACCGGAGCATTGGCTGGGGCACCAGGGCCGCCTCACCGAGCCCATGGTCCTGCGCCCCGGCTCGGATCATTACGAGCCCATTTCGTGGGACGACGCTTTCCAATTGATCGCCGGCGAACTTAAAGCATTGTCGTCGCCGCATCAGGCGATTTTTTACACGTCCGGCCGCACCGCCAATGAGACGGCCTTTCTCTACCAGCTTTTCGTGCGCGTGTTCGGCACCAACAATTTGCCCGATTGCTCCAATATGTGCCACGAATCCACCAGCGTGGCGCTGCCCAAAATGATCGGCATCGGCAAAGCCTGCGTGAAACTCTCCGACTTCGAAATGGCGGACGCCATTTTCATCATCGGCCAAAATCCCGGCACCAACCATCCCCGCATGCTCACGCCCCTGCAGCACGCCAAGGAGCGCGGCTGTAAAATTGTCTTCGTTAATCCGCTCCCTGAAACCGGCGGGTTCCGTTTCAAAAACCCGCAGGACCTTTTGCATCCGCTGCACATTCCGCGCTTTGTATTCGGCCACGGCACCAAGTTGGCGGACCTTTGGCTGCCCGTGACCATCAACGGCGATATGGCCTTTCTCAAAGGCCTGATGAAACGCCTGCTGGAGGAGGAAGACCGCCGGCCCGGCGAGGTTTTTGATCACGATTTCATCCAGCATCATACCACCGGGTTTGAGGCGCTCATCGCGCAACTGCGCGCGACGTCGTGGCAGGATATTATTGACATGAGCGGCCTCACCCGGGAGCAGATCGAAGAGGCGGCCGGCATCGCGCTCCGCGCGCATCGCATTATTGTCGCGTGGTGCATGGGCCTCACGCAGCACAAAAACGCCGTGGCCACGGTGCAGGACATCATCAATTTCCTCCTCTTGCGCGGGAACATTGGGCGGCCCGGCGCGGGCCCATGCCCCGTGCGCGGCCATTCCAATGTGCAAGGCGATCGCACCATGGGCATCTGGGACAAGCCGCACAAGGAATTCCTCGACAAGCTTGGCGCCGAATTTTCCTTCGCCCCGCCGCGTGAGCACGGTTTTGACACGCTGGAAGCCATCAAGGCCATGCACGAGGGCCGCGCGCACGTTTTCTTTGCCATGGGCGGAAATTTTGCCAGCGCACCCTCGGACACGGAATACACCGCCGCCGCCCTGCGGCGCTGCCGCCTGACCGCGCACGTCTCCATCAAACTTAACCGCTCCCATCTGGTCGCGGGGCGCACCGCGCTGATTCTGCCGTGCCTTGGGCGCACGGAGGTCGATTGCCAGGCGGCGGGCGAACAGTTCATGACCGTGGAAGACACCATGGGCGTCATCAATCCCACGCGCGGCAATCTCAAGCCGGCCTCGCCACATCTTCTCAGCGAAATTGCCATTGTCGCGGGCATCGCCAAAGCCACGCTCGGCCCGAAAAATCCGATTGACTGGGACGCTTACACCGCCAATTACGATTTGATCCGCGACAAAATTGAAGCGGTCATTCCCGGTTTTCCGGCGTTCAACGACCGCATTCGCGAAGGCACCTTTTATCTGCCCAACCCGCCGCGCGATGAGCGGAAATTCAAAACGCCCAGTGGCAAAGCCGTTTTTCTCGCGCATCCCTTGACGCGCGCCGCGCGCGCCCCCGGCCAGTACCTGCTCATGACCGTGCGCAGCCACGATCAGTTCAACACCACCATTTATGGGCTCGATGACCGTTACCGCGGCATCTACAACGGCCGCCGTGTGATCTTTCTCAACGAGGACGACATGAAGGAAGCCGGCCTGACACAAGGGCAGTTGGTGGACATCACCAGCCATTTTCAAAACGAGCAACGCCACGCGCCTGCGTTCATGGTCGCTCCTTATCCCATCCCGCGCCACTGCGCCGCCGCATACTACCCGGAAACCAACGTCCTCGTCCCTCACGGCAGCGCCGCGGATGAGAGCAATTGTCCTACCTCAAAATCCATTCCCATCACACTCCAGCCTTCGGCGAATCAAGACGTAAAGGCGTGGCAAGGCGCCAGCCCATAGACTGGGCGTTTAGATTCATCTTTTCACCGACCTCGCGCTGCGGAGGTCTCCCGGTAATTCGCGGTGGCGCGCGGGCGGCTTCAAGTTGATATTACAAGTATTGACAACACTGAGGTTATGCCAAGCAGACGTGTCATCGCGGCGCGCGATGGCGCAAGACTTTCCCCTGGCGACTGGTGAGAAAAAGTAACCATAAAAAAATAAATATATGATTCAACGTTCAAATCCGAAGTGGTGGACCAAAGATAACGACTCGTCCTGGGACCGCGTGAAAGCGGCGATGAAGCGCGACTGGGACCAGACCAAGCATGATGTCGGCGGCAAACAGCCCGACACCAACCAGGACGTCAACGACACGGTGAAGCAGGCTTCCGGCAAGCAATCCATTCCGCCGCGCGGCGTGCCGAACTACGACACCGCCGAACCCGCCTTGCGCTTCGGCTACGGCGCCCGTTCCCAGTACGGCAAAAAGTATTCCAAATGGACGCCCGACCTGGAAAACGAGCTGAAACGCGATTGGACCGAATCCAACCGTGATGTCAATTGGGACGACGAATCCCGCTACATTCGTTCCGGCTGGGAATACAAAGAATAATTAACGCTGAGCTCAACTCAACGTGTCCAGAGAAACTCGGATTTTTGCTTAAATCCGAGTTTCTCATTTTTGCCCTCACCCCGAGAAAAGGCTTGAGCCATAAGGCGAAAATCGACATGGTCAGGGCATGCGCCGGCTTCTTTTGGTTCTTTTGCTTTCCTGCTCCACTGTTTCCCTTTGGGCGGGGCCTCGCGAAGAGTGGAGAGCCGTTTATTTTCCCGCTGATGCCCTCACCAATGCCGCGCTCGCCGATTCGGTCTGGGGCGATGCCGCTGATCCCGACCATGACGGCCACAATAATCTTTTCGAATATGCCCTGGGCCTGAATCCCACCAACGACGAGGCCGCGACGGGCTTTACGCTGGTTCGTTCCAACGGAGTTTTTCAATTCAGCTTTGCCCAGCGCACCAACGACGACCAATTGTTTTTCAAATTTGATTTCTCCACCAATCTCGTCGCTTGGGGTCTGCCCGCGGATTGGGTCGAAACCAATACCGCCGGAGCCTTGGGATTTCAGATGACCACCTGGAGCGGCTTCGATGCGCCCGGCGCCGGATATTTCCGCGTCCGCATCGCTGGCTCGCGGCCCTATGCTGTCGCCACGAATGTCAGCCTGCTCGAAGACACGCCTGCCATCGTCCAGCTTCCCGCCAACGATCCCGGCGCCGGCACAAATGTTCTCCGCTTTGTCATAACACAATTGCCGGCCAAAGGCGCTCTCTACGACGGCACAAACACGGACCTGCCGATCACCTCGACGAACGTCACGCTGAACGATCCGCAAGACCGTGTTCTGTACGTTCCCGCCCCTGACACCAACGGCGCGGACGCGCTCGCCTTCAAGGTCATTCGCAATTGGGTCGAGTCAGACGCCCAGTCCGTGACCTTGAACATCATGCCGGTGGACGATCCGCCGGTCGCCACGCCGCCGACGGTGGACACGAAGGAAGAGACGGCGGTTTATTTCGCCTTGGGCGGCTACGACGTGGACGGCGACCCGTTGATTTCGACCATTCGATTCCTGCCCACCAACGGCAAACTTTATCAAGTCCTCGACGATGGCGTGACCCTGGGCCCGCTGATTACCAATGTGCCGGCCATCGTCAGCAATACCAACAAGCTCGTATGTTACCTGCCGAACCCCGGTTTCTTCCGCGAACCCACGGCGGATGTTGTCAATTATGATTTATTCGATGGCATCGCCTTTTCATTCACCGTTAGCGTGCCCATCGGCGTGAGTTTTGTGAACCATCCGCCCGTCGTGACCTCGGCGGTGGACGTCGGCTATGTTGATGAACCTGAAATCGGCCTCTATCTCAACATCTCCGACCCGGATAGCCCCATCAACGGCTACATCACCCAGCTTCCCGCCAAGGGAAAACTATATCTGCAGGGCGACCTTTCGCCCGCCAGCGAAATCACCCTCACGAACAATCATTTCACCAATCAAAACCTTTACTACGCCACCGCTGAACCTTTAACCGGCCCGTCCGCCCAATACACCTTTAGTTACTATGTAACCGATGGCGACTACACCAGCCCCACCAACACCGACACCATCCAAGTCCTCCTGCGCAACCTGCCGCCGGTCTTGACCGATTGCCAGACCAACGCCGCCACATCGCCCAACACCCCGGTGGACATCATGCTCAACGGCCTGGATCCCGACGGCGACAGCTCCGAATTGGTGTTCACGATCACCGCTCCGCCCCAGCACGGCTCCCTCGCCACCTTTGACATCATAGGCAATCCCGTGACGATCCAATCTTACCCCGTCATCCTCCCGTCCAGCGACCCAACCTACGGCTGGGACGTGCGCTACACCCCCGACCCCGGCTTCGGCGCCAGCGCCGCCGCCACCGACACGTTCCCCTTCACCGTCCAAGATTCCTTCCCCCAATACGCCCCCGGCGATCATTACGTCACCATCACCGTCGGGCCATAAACCACCGAGAAGCGCGGTTTCAGCAAGGGGATCGCCTCGACAATGTAAGCGTGAGGTGATATTCTGCTTCGACAATTCGCAGCGTGTCTAATGTATGACGTATAAAGTTTTGCTGATCAAATCGGAAGAAGGCTACGCGATTGGCTGCCCGGCGCTGCCCGGTTGCTGGAGCCAAGGCAAAACTCGTGAAGAAGCTCTGGCGAATATTCGCGATGCCATCCAAGGATGGCTCGAAGTGGCGGAGGAAGACATTCGCGGCGAGGCGGCGCGAGAGCACGAGGAAGTTTCGGCGGAATTGGTCACCGTTTAATCCCGTGCCCAAGATACCGGGCATTCGCCATCAAGACGCCGTCCGCGTTTTTCAAAAGCTCGGCTTCCACATCGCCCGCCAGAGCGGGCACATCATCATGTCCAATGGCGTCAAACGCCTGATCATTCCGAGAAACAATCCCATTGATGCGATCACGATGGGAGGGATCGCCAAAGACGCCGGACTAACGCCCCAGCAATTCCGCGACCTGCTGTAAACTCCGCAATCTTTCTGGGGATGGCCTTTGTTGCTAAACGCTCGGTTGGATTTTGACTTTGCCCCTCACAGCGTGATTGATGCCCAAAGGTTTGGAAAAACTATCCAGTCCTGGCATGAGATCCCGAGGAAACCCAATTGAAATCGGCGAACCGCTCAATCCTGCTTTAACCCCTTGCGTTTCTGCTCGCGGCGTGCAAGATATTCCCCCCGCTGGTTGCCTCGGTAGCTCAGTTGGTAGAGCAGTTGACTCTTAATCAATTGGTCGTGGGTTCGAATCCCCCCCGAGGCACCATTTTGTCTGGGAATAAGCGGTGAGCAGTCCGGCGCTGGGCTGTCACATCAGCGGGGGCGGAAGTTTTCGGCCATGGCGACGGCTTTGAGCATGGCTTTGGCTTTGTTGATGGTTTCCTGATATTCGGCTTCGGGGGTGGAGTCGTTGACCCAGCCGCCGCCGGCTTGGACGTGCGCGATGCCGTCTTTGATCAGGGCAGTGCGGATGGTGATGCAGCAGTCGAGATTGCCGTTGAAGGAGAAATAACCCACACAACCGCCGTACGAACCGCGCGTGGTTTGCTCCAGTTCCGAAATGATTTGCATGGCGCGGATCTTGGGCGCGCCGGACAGGGTGCCGGCGGGGAAGGTGGCCCGCATTAAATCGTAGGGGGTGCGGTCGGCGGAAAGTTTTCCCTCAACCTGCGAAACGATATGCATCACGTGGCTGTAGCGCTCCACAATCATGAGATCTTTGACCTGCACGCTGCCGTAGTCGCACACGCGTCCCAAATCATTGCGCGCCAGATCCACCAGCATGACGTGCTCCGCCCGCTCCTTGGGGTCGGCCAGCAGCTTTTTCTCGAGGGCGGCGTCTTCCTCGGGGGTGGCGCCGCGTTTGGAGGTGCCGGCAATGGGGCGGATTTCCACTTGTCGATCTTCGCATCGCACATGAATTTCCGGCGAAGCGCCGACCAGCGAAAAGCCCTCCAGCTCGAGCAAAAACATATACGGCGAGGGATTGATGCAGCGCGCCGCGCGATAAACATCGAGCGGGCTGGCATGCAGGGGCGTCGAAAAACGCTGCGATCCCACGACCTGGATAATATCTCCCGCTGTAATGTATTTTTGCGCCGTGGTCACGTTCTGCAAAAAAACGTCCTTCGGCACGTTGGAGGTAAAGGGAATCTCCGGCGCCTCCTGACCGACGTCTACCGGCAAATGTTCGGTGGGTTGCTCCAGCAGGGACACCAGGCGCTCGATCTCGCCGACGGCTTCCTCGTAGGCGGTCTCGGCGGTGTTTTTCTCGTCCACGGTGGCGTTGACGACGATGGTGATGGTTTGCGCCACGCGATCGAAAATCAGCAGTTCGTCCGCGATGAGGAAATACATCGTTGGCATGCGCAAATCGTCGCTGGGCGGGCGCGGCACGATGGGCTCGATGTCATGAATAAATTCGTAGCCGATGAAGCCCACCGCGCCGCCGGAAAAGCGCGGCAAACCTGGCGCGGTCACGGGGCGAAAACGTTGCATGACGCTTTCCACGACGGCCAGCCCGTCCTTCACCGCGCCCGGCCCGGGCTGCGGGCTGACGTTGATTTGTTCCACCACTTTGCCGTTGACCAGCAACTCCACGCGGTCGCCGATTTGGCGGATGATCCCGCGCGGATTGCAGCCGACAAAGGAATAACGCCCCACGTGCTCGCCGCCTTCCACGGACTCGAATAAAAACGATTCGCCTTCGCCGTGGATTTTACGATAGGCCGAGAGCGGCGTTTCAAAATCCGCGAGGATCGTGCGCGTCACCGGAATCAGGTTGCCGTGCGCCGCCAGCGCGACAAATTCACTTTGGGAAGGTTTGATCACTTTGAAATTGGGGGTTAACCAGGGGCGGCGCCGCCTTTTCCGACGCGAACCGCCGCCGCATCCGCACCAGCGCGAGCGTGGTGTAAAATAAAACAATCAGCGCGTAAATCAGGATGCCCAAGCCGATGGCGAACGGCGCCGACTCCATCGGGCTAAAACAAACCAGCGCGCCGCCGACCAGGCCTGTCAAGACGGTTTCTCCGAGCAAACAGGCAAAATAAAAGGGCAGGGACGTGTGCGCCAGCCGCTCCACGAACCATTGCCGGTACGCTTCCTCGCCCATCGTTCGCATCAGCCAGGCGGAATGGAAATTATGCGCCGCCACCAGCAGGCCGGAGGTGATCACAATGATGGCGGTCAGGGGCCAGAGCGCAAAACCGATGCACATCGCGATATTCACGGCGGCGCCCAGTTTCCATCCGAGCTTTTTCGCCACCGGATTTCCTTCCAAAGCCAAGGTTGGCGTGGCCACCCAGGTGCTTAGAAAATCCATGCCGCGCGCAAACAGCAGCGCGGCCAGCGTCAAGAAGTAAGCTGCGCTCCCGAACGGAATCAGCTCGGAAGTCATTTTTTCCCGTAAAGTTGGGCGGGAGTGGCGAGTTGTTTTTCAGTCGTCACGTCCGCCGCGCCTTCGCGCACCGAGCGGAAAAAGCAGGAGCGATAGCCCTCGTGGCAGGCGGCGCCGTGCTGCTCCACCTGGATCAGCAGGGTGTCGCCATCGCAATCGAAAGCCACATCCTTGACGGTCTGCACATTGCCGCTTTCCTCGCCCTTCATCCAAAATTTCTGCCGCGATCGGCTCCAAAAATGCGTGCGGCCGGTTTCGATTGTTTTTTCCAGCGAGGCCCGGTTCATCCACGCCATCATGAGCACCCGTCCGTTGCCCGCGTCTTGCACGATGGCCGGAATCAATCCCTCCGCGTTAAACTTTAATTTGTCGTAAAAGCTCATTTACGCCTGCAGCCTAGCAAATTTCCGGCTCCAGCGGCAAGGCATAGTAATCATCCAAGGCCAGCTTGGCCAAGGCGACGACGGGAATGGCGATCAAGACGCCCAGCGTGCCCAGCAAGGCGCCGCCGGCAAGAAACGCAAAAATCACCACCACCGGCGGAAGTTGCACGGCGCGGCCCAGCACAATGGGCCCGACCACCTGGTCCACGCCAAAGCGCAGCACAAAACAACCCATGCCAAACGCCGCCAGGTGCCAGATCGTTCCCCCTTGGCGCACGGCGACAATGCTGAGCAGCGTCATCGAAGTTGTGGGGCCGATGACGGGCAGGATTTCAAGCGCGCCGGTGATCGCGCCCAGCGCAACGGCGTCCGGCAGTTGGAAAATGGGTCCGGCAAAAAGCCACGTGGTCACGGCGGTGAAAATGACAATAATAAAAATGCCGCAGAAATAGCGTTGCAGCATGGGGTAGCCTTGGGCGGCCAGACGCTGCCAGCGCGGACGGCTTTCCGGCGGGGCGAGATTGAGAACGGCGCGCGCCAAGTCAGGCCCTTGCGCCAGTCCGTAAAACAGGAGCACAAAAAACAGCACCACGCCAAAGGCGGCTTCCATGGCCCAACGGCTTGCGGCGGCCACGGGCGAATCTCCCACCCAGCGCGTCACTTGTTGGAGCAAACCGTCGGTGACTTGCTGGGCGTTGATTTCATGGCCGAAAAAGTTTGCGTGTTCGCCGCCGAGCGATCGTGCGACAAAAGTGTGTATTTCGCCCGGCGGATTTTCTGCCAGCCGTTGCACGGCTGGCGCAGTCTTGACGTAAGCCCACCACGCTGTTCCCGCGGCCGCCGCCAGGGCTGCCGCAAACACCAGCGCCGCCATTGCCCAGCGCGGCGCCTGGGTGCGGACTTGGAGCCGCGTCACCACCGGGTCAAGAACGGCTGCCGCGCCGCCGGCCAGCACAAACGGCACGAGCAGATTTCGCAGTTGGTGGAGCAACACCGCCGCGAGCAGGCCGAGCAAGGCCAGCAGCCATCCGGCCGGTTTCCGGCGGAAGCCGCGCGCGCGGTCCTGGGGCGGAGCTGAAACGGGTGTCAAAACGAGTTCACGGCGCGGTGGTGATCGCAGCGGGCGGCGCATAAATGCGGCCCTTCCACGCGATGCGCTTCTTCCAGCGCAGCCGGATGCTGTTCAATGCGATCAAACCGCCCATCGTGTACCCGAAAGGAAAGAGCAAACCGTAGAAAAAGGGAATGCCAAAATAGCGGGCGCTAAACACATGCGTGGCGATTAGGGCGAGGGACGCCGTCGAAATCAAACTCGCCGCCAGCGCGTCGCCTTGATGCCACGCCCAAAAGGGCAGGAGCGCCGTGACCCAGGCCAGCGAGAAGGCGGCGGCCGCCGCCAGCAACGCCCCGCGCGTGCCGCCGAGCATTTCCACCACATTCTTGGAGAGGCCTTCCCAGAGCGATTCCAGATTATTGTACATGCGCGAGCAGACCAGGTCGCTGGCGCCGAGCACCGCCAGTTTATAACCTTCGCCTTTCACCCGTCGCGCCAGCGCGGCGTCCTCGCAGATTTCTGCCGGGGCGGCCGCATGCCCGCCGACGGCGTCATACACGCGGCGCCGGATTAAAATGAATTGTCCATTGGCCACCGCGTCCGGGCAATCCGGATTATTGACGCGGCGCAAATCCTGTTGAAACACGAGCAGCAAAAATCCCGCGGGAATGATCAGCCGCTCCCAGAATCCGCCCAGCTCCTGAAAAGGCTCAAGCGAGAGCATGTCCAATTGCCGCTCCTCCGCCGCCCGCACCGCCGTCGTGATCAGGCCCGGCTCGGCCATGGTGTCCGCATCCATGAAACACAGCCATTCACCCGCGCCTGCCTGCGCCCCTTGCCAGCACGCATGCGGCTTGCCCGCCCAACCGGACGGCAAAGCTTCGCTCTCGACCAGGCGCAGCCGCGCATCGAAGCACGAGAGGTCGGAAACGATCGTGGCGGTGTGATCGGTGGAATTGTCGTTGACAACAAGCATTTCCAGCTTGGGATAATCCTGCGCCATCAAACGTTGCGCGCAGCGGGCGATATTCCGCGCTTCATTGCGCGCCGGCACAATCACCGTCACCAAGGCGGGCGAGGGGAGCCGCCGGGGCTCCATCCGCCGCAAAATTTCATAGTGCCGATATTGGGTGACCGCGCGGAAGAGGAGCGTCGCCACCACGCCTGCCCATAACATTGCGATGGCCATTAACATGCCGCCTCGCTTTCGCCGTGGGCTGAATTCTGCGTGGAAAACGAAAACTGCGGCGGGAAATCCCACGGCTCATTCGGCCCGGATTGGATTGACAGGCTTTGACTGCTGAGTCCCATTGCCCGAACCGTAACAGCGTCTGCGCCGCGACGGCATCAGGCAATCCCTTGGTTCCCAAGTCCGGGAAAACCGGGCGGCAGAGGAGGTTAGTGAATATACTGCAAAATGGAGAGCTGCATGATGAGCACGCCGCTTTGCATGGCTGCCTGGTAGGCGGTCTGTGTCTGGCTGAGCTTGGTCAAAGTTTGGGCGAGGTCGGCGCTGGTGGCGGTGGAGATCTGGCCGGACAAAGCGGTGCCTTGCAGGGTCGTGCTGTTGCTGGCGCTTTCCAGCGCGCTTTGCACCACGCCGTTGCCGCTCATTTGGCTGATCACGTGGTCATCGTCGGCCGAAATGGCGGGGATGTCCGTGCTGGTGATGGCGGAAAGATTTCCGCTGGAAAGGTTTTGCTGGAGGGCGATGAGATGGCTGAAAACGTCCGTGCCCGAGCGCGAGTCCAGCAAGAGCCCTTGCGGGCCGGTTCCGGTGGTGTTGCCGCCAGGAATCTGGGCGCTCATGCTTAAATTGGGCGCGATCTCGCTGCTCAACACGCTGGTGTTCCCCTGGTAAGTCACGCCGGTGATGTTGTTGTCCGCGTCCGTGGTCGCGACAAATGGCGGCTGATCGTTTTGCGTGCCGCCGAATATATAATTGCCCTTGGCATCCTTGCTGTTGGCCAGGGCAAGAATCTGTTTGACCAGCGATCCGACGTCGCTGGCGGCGTTGGGCAGGTTGCCTTGCGTGGCAAGATTGCCCGCGCCCACCGCAATGGTGCTGGCTTGGGCAATCAGGGGCTGCAAGCTCGACAGAATGTTGGAGACGTCGGTGGCGGAACTCGTCAATTGCGTGATGTTTTGCTGGTATTGGGTATTGGCGTCCACCTCGGATTGCAAATTGAGGACTTTGCCCATCGTCAGGGGATTGTCTTCCGGCAGCGTCATGTTCAGGCCGGAGCTGGCCTGGCCCTGCAATTGATTCTGCGTCTGCTCGAGGGTGTTGAGGTTCGGCAGAAAATTGTTGGTGAACATGGAGGTTGAAACACGCATACGCAGGATGGGGGTTAGACGGTTTTCATCGTCAGGACGGTCTCAAGCATCTGATTGATGGTGGAAATTAATTGCGCCGACGCCTGGTAAGCCTTCTGGTACGAAATCAGGTTGGTCATTTCCTCGTCGGTGTTGACGCCGCTGATGGAGGAGCGTTGGTTGCCCAGCATTTGCGCCACGGATTGGCTGTTGCCCAATTGATCGGTCACATTGGCGATCGCGTTGCCGAGGCTGGTCACGGTTGTGGCGTAGCTGCCGCTGAAAGTTTGATTCTGCAGCCCGGTGATATTCTGGTGGCCGAGAGCGCCGAGCGCCGCCACGGTGGAATTATCGCCCGCCGCCGTGGCCGAACCGCTGCCTTGAAAGATCGTCGGGTCGGCTGCGAGGTCGCTGCTCACGCTTATGTCCGAAGCGTCCGTGCCGGTAAAAAAGGAGCCGCCGGTCACGCCGCCCGGGCCGAAGCCCTGGGTGTAAATGGCGTTCACCTGCGTAATGAGGTTCGACGCCAGCGTGTTCAAGCTGTTCTGCAAATCGGTCAGTTCGCCGTCCCGCGCGGAAATGCTGCCGGCAATGCTGCCCCCGGTTAAAGCCAGGTTGGTTCCGGCGCTCTGCGCGCGCACCAAAAATTGTCCGCCGCCGGCGTCGTAGGCCTCCATCTGGTCGGAGTTGGCAAACCCCGAAACCATGGTGACGCCGCCAATGGAGACATCGACCGCGCCGTTGGCTTCCGTGGATGTCGTGATATTGGTTTTGGAGGCCAGATCTTCGAGTTTGGCCTGCCGGGCATCGACCAGGGAATTGGCGGTGCCACCGGTGGCCGTGGCGGTGGCGATTTCAAGATTCAATTGCGCGATGTCTTTTAAATCCTGATTGCTGGAGGCGACATCGGCCTGAATCGACTGATTCAAGCTATCCCGCACGGAGCCCAGCTCGGTGGAAACCTGGTTAAATTTGCTGGCCAATCCCTGCGCTGTGGAAACCAAGGTTTGACGCTCGGGCAGGCCGCTGCCGGGTTCCGCCACCGTTTGAAAGCCGTTGAACAGCGCATCCAAGGCGTGAGCGATGCCATTCTCGCTGCCGGCCGGGGTGTTCGCGGCGGAGCTGTTTTGCACCTGCTCATCGAGATAGGTTTCCGCTTCCTGCAAGGCCGACTGCTGGGAGGTGAGCGAGCCGGTCACGCTGGTTTGGTTGGAAATCTGGCCGTCCAGAAAAGCGTTGCGAAATTCTTGAATGCTGACCGCGTCCACGCCGGTGCCTTCTTCGCCCTGCGGAGTTTCGAGGGGGACGGACGCTTGCAACACCAACTGCTCGCGCGCGTAGGCGGGATTGTTGACATTGGCCAGATTGTTGCCGATCACTTCCGTGGCCTGCTGCTGCGCGCTGAGGGAGCGCGCGCTCATGTTCAGTGATCCGAATAATCCGATCATAAAGCCAGTCTTAGCCGACGGCGTTGCAGAGGCCGCGCGGCGGGGCGGCGATGCCCAAATCGCCGTGGACGTTGTAAACGGAGGAGGCGCGCACCGGGAAGAGCGTGTTCAAAACGCCTTGCATCAATTCCACGGAGCGGCTCAAAAGCAAATGATTCTGCCGGGCGCGCTGCCGGACGCTGGCGAGCAATTGATTGTTCTCGTCCACGAGCGCCGTCACCAGCGGTTGGTAGGCGGAGGGCAGGGCGGGGATAAGTTCGGCAAACGGCGCTTCCGCCGGTTGGGCGGAGTCCTCGGCCACGGCGCGGCGGCAATCCTCGCGCAGGGCGCGCGCGTTTTGGATGGCCTCGCTCTGGGCCTTGATCACGCTGATGGATTGAAAAACTTCGTGGGACGCCCGGTGCATGATGGCCGTCTTTTGCCGGTCGAGCAGGGCCAGCATTTCGCCGTAGTTCTGCAACTCCTCGCGCAGGGCGGAAATTAACTTTTGGATGGAAGCAATCATGATCAGTGCGATTTGGTGGATGGATTGGGCAATTCGCCGTGCGGCAGCACTTGCCTCGTTAATTGGTTCTGCAAACTTTTCGCCAGTCCGAAGCTGCCCGAACGGCTGATGGTGTCGGCCATTTGATTGTTCACCATGTCGTCGTAAATGCCCGACTCGGCGGAATTCGCGCCCGGTATTTGGGACTTGCGGGCTTCCTGCAAAATCTGGCGCAGAAGCACCGCTTCAAACTGCCGCGCGACCTCGGCCACCTTATCGGAGTCCGAGAGATTCGTGTTGCCCGCCAGAGATTCCAGAGGCACGTCCGAAGCTTGCACGGCGTTGGCGTGGGAAATTTTCATATCAGCGCATAATCAATTCTGCCTGCAACGCGCCGGCTTGTTTCATCGCTTCAAACATCGACATCATGTCGCGCGGCGTCACGCCCAGCGCATTGAGGGCCGAGGCCACGCGCTCGACGGTCGGCAAATCGGGCAGGGCGACCATGGAGCCTTTGTCTTCCTTGATGGTCGTGTCGCTGCGGGTGGTTGAAACCGGCGCGCCGCCCTGGCTGAAAGGCGCGGGCTGCGAAACGTCCTGGGTGGAGGCAATGCTGATGGTCACATTGCCGTGCGAGACCGCGCAGTTGGAAATATGGATATGCGCCGTGGCGACAATGGTGCCCGTGCGCTCGTTGATGATGACGCGGGCGGGCACATCGGGAATGGATTCGACGGCTTCCACTTGCGAGACGTAATCCACTTGGGAGCCGACCCAATTCGTCGGGATTTGCACGCGCACCGTGGTGGAATCCAGCGCGATGGCGGATTGCGGAAACTTCTCGTTGATCGCCAGCGCCATGCGCGCGGCGGAAGTGAAATCGGGCTCGCGCAATAAAAATTCCAGGGAATTGTCGCTGACAATGGTCGCGGGAATTTCCCGTTCCACCAGCGCGCCATTGACGATGGTGCCGACGGTGGGATGATTTTTTTGCACGGTCGCAGAGTCGGTCCCGCCGGAAAGGCCGCCGATGGAAAGGGTTCCTTGGGCGACGGCATATACTTTGCCGTCCGCGCCAAGGAGTGGAGTTTGGATCAGAACGCCGCCCTGCAGGCTTTTGGCGTCACCCATGGAGGACACGACTACATCGAGACGGCTGCCGGGCTTCTTGAACGCGGGAATATCGGCGGTGATCATGACGATGGCGACGTTTTTCGAGGAAAGGGAGGCGACGGGCACGGTCAGCCCGTAACGCTGGAGCAAATTGGCAATAGTCTGGATGGTTTCGACGGGATTTTTGTCGCCGTCGCCGGCCAAGCCGGAGACCAGCCCGTAACCGACTAATTGGTTATCGCGCGCCCCGGCCAGAATCGCGAGGTCCTTCACGCGCGAGCCGACCGCGCCGGCTCCGAGAGGCAGGAGCAGCAGCGCGATGAAGAGCTTGGAGAAAAAAGACCGCATACCATTAAAACGGGCTGACTTTGTCCCACACCCGGTTGAACCAGCCTTTGCGCTGGTTGTCCGTGATGCCCCCGTGCGAGATAAACTGGATGGTGGCGTCGGCGATGTTCACGCTGTAAACTGAATTCGTGGCGGAGATGTCGTCGCGCCGCACCAGGCCGCGCAGGATGGCGTCCTGCTTTTCCCCGGAGAAGGCGGTTTGCCGGCGGCCTTCAATCACCAGGTTGCCATTGGGCAGCACATCGATGACTTTGACCGCGATCATGGAGTTGATCGTCTCGGAATTTGCGATCGTGCCGCCGCCATTAAAGGTGTTGGCCGAACTAAAGCTCATGGCGGGATATTTGCCGCCTTTCGTCAAAAGGCCGCTGCTCGCCGGGCCGTAAAGGAAGCTCGCGATGCTGGCGTCCACCGCGGATTTTTTCGAGGTGGTGGTATTGTTGTTGCGCGTGGCGCCATTATTTTCCTGCACGATGACGGTGAGAATGTCGCCAATGCGATGGGCCTTTTTATCGGCGAACATCGAGGCGGGCGAGGTGTCGTCCTTCCACAGCGAATCGGCGAGGATCGTCGCCAGTTGCGCGGTGAAAACCACCAGCGCCACCAGCGAAATTCTACAAAGTAATAAGGATGGTTTCTTCATTCTGAATCTTTCCAAAAAGATCGTGATGCGTCCGCGGATTGCGCACGCGGACAATTTGCCCCAGCGCGCCTTCCTCGAGGGTTTCAACTTTTAGCGAAATGCGCAGGCTGCCTTCCTGGTAAATGGCTTCAACGATCTGGCCGCGCCGCACGATCGGGCGCTGCCGGATGCAGTGCTGCAAAACCGGCTGGCCGGCCGGGATGTTCTCGGCCAATTCCGCGGTGGGATCGGCCAGGGGAAAATTCACGTACGCTTCGCGCCGCGCCAGGACATCGCGCCGATCCAGGGCAATGTCGGCTTCGCTGACCAATTGGCCGCGCGAGAGAGGGGAGCGCGCCACAGGGACGTTGCGCCAGAGTTTGATTTCCGTCAGCGCCCGCCAGGAGCCAATACGCTCCTTGCCGGCCCACAAATCAAAGCCGATCATGGAATTAGGCAGCAGGCCTTCGGAGGGAAGCTCGGTGATTTTGAGCGTAAGCGGCTCATCGGGCACGTTGGCCGGCGTCCAGCCGCGGCCCAGGCGCACATCCAGTTCGCCGCGCTCCTTGCTATATTGTTGCTGCAAGGCGGCGGTCAAAAGCTCTGTCAACTGAAAGTCCAGCAATTGATGCGAGCGCCGCGTGAGGCGGACTTGCGCCGGGCCGGTCCAGTTGGTGACGTCGATCGCGGGAAAATCACGGCGGGCCAGTTCGATGATTTGTTCCCGGGTCAGAAAATTCGTCTGGCCCCAGAGAGGAGCCGGGGCCAGGCGGAGCAGAGGAATGTCGGAGGCGGGATTTTTCAGGACTTG
>DASZMX010000089.1:0-58080 GCA_035551475.1 Verrucomicrobiia bacterium | reverse complement strand
AAGCCATTCATCCCCCACGCGGCGTCGCTCCATCAGGGTTTCCCCCATTGTGAAAAATTCTCGACTGCTGCCACCCGTAGGTGTCTGGACCGTGTCTCAGTTCCAGTGTGGCTGGTCGTCCTCTCAGACCAGCTACCCGTCATCGCCTTGGTGGGCCGTTACCCCGCCAACTAGCTGATAGGCCGCAGGTTTATCATGAAGCGCCAAGCCTTACGGTCCTCAGCTTCAACCAACAGGAGATGCCTCCCGCGGGTCACATTCGGTATTAGCTCGCCTTTCAGCGAGTTATCCCCAACTTCACGGCAAATTACCTACGTGTTACGCACCCTTGCGCCGCTCCGACTAAGAGATATTGCTACCCCTTAATCAGCGCTCGACTTGCATGTCTTATCCACGCCGCCAGCGTTCGTTCTGAGCCAGAATCAAACTCTCCGTTTAAAAACGTTAGCTTGAATCTTGTTCGATGGTTAATCGAACTGATTTTGCAATTATTAAAACTCTCCAAATCGCGCCACTAACTGGCGTGGTTTGAAGGGGCTCTCACTATTCGCACAATTCAACTTTCAATGAGCAATGGGTGACTCCACCCGAAATCGTTTCCCCATTTAGGGGACAAAAATCCCTGAGCGCCGAATTTTTCTCTTACTCGGCATCTCAGATACCTTGCTAGATTCGTTAAGCATTCTATCTACTTAACGATGAGTGTCAACCGGTTTTGTCTTCACTCATTTCCCCGCCGCTTTCGCTGCGAGGGCGATACAATAGCTTGATCACAAATCTGCGCAAGGGTTTTTTTCAAAAAAGTTACATGTTTTTTTAGCGCGTTGCGCCGCAACGGGTTGCGACTCAAAAAACTTACCGTCAAGAAGCGGATTCTCGGCGCCATATTGTCTAACATCTCCAAATTCGTCTCACTGGAGAGGTCTGGACGCTCCTGCCCCATCAGCGCCACCGTAATATTCTCCACCCCAACTGTTTGCAGGTGTTTTACAGTCAATAAAGTATGGTTAATTGTCCCCAATTCGTTCCGGCTGGCCACCAGCACAGGGCATTTTAAGGCCTGAATGAGATCCGCCACCGTGTAATGGGCTCCCAGCGGCACAAGCAATCCGCCCGAGCCTTCAATCAACAAGATTTCGCAGCGCCGGGCCATCGTTTCAATATGCTTGACTGTAGCCCGGAGGGAGGGAAGGCGATCCGTATTTTTGACAGCCGCGCGCGGAGCCAGCGCGGCTGAAAAGTAAAATGGGTTCACCTCGTCGAGCGTCAGGCATTCCTTTTCCAGGGCCCAGAGCACGGCGGCGTCCGCCCGGGAGCCGGAGCAAAAGGGCTTGAGCGCCAGCGCGCGCCGGCCCGCCCCGCGCAGATGGGCCAGCAGCAGCGTCGTCAAGACTGTTTTCCCCACGCCGGTGCCTGTGCCGGTCACGAAGACGATCTGCGCGCGGCCGCTTTTCATTTGCGTTTGCCGTCCTTCAGAAACTCGCGCAGCTCCGCCGGATGCTCCCGCCAAAACTGCACCAGCCGGGCAAAAACGCGCAGCGTTTCCGGGCGCAAATGGTGTTCGATCATCTCCACTTCCTCCTCGATGGTCTCTGCGCCCAAACCCAGCAGTTGCAGAAGTTCGGTGAGGGTTTCGTGGCGAATCTTAATGTGCTGGGCAACGGCGCGGCCCTCCGCTGTCAGCGTGAAGCCCCGGTATTTCTCGTAGTTGACAAAACCCCGCGCCGCCAGGCGCCGCACCATGTTGGACACGGCCGAGCGGCTCAAGCCGAGCGATGCCGCGATGTCAGTCACGCGCGCATAACCCTTGCGCTGCACCAATTCCTCGATGCGCTCGAGATGGTCCTCGGTGGATTCCGAGCGGCTGGGCTCCGGCGCCGGGCGTCGTTTTGCTTTCACGTCCCTAAACGTAGCCAAAGGGCGCCGCCAACGCCAGTGTTTAGCGCGCAACAAAGTTATTACCCATAAAACATTTCATTTGACGTAATAACTTCCCGGCGCTAACCAGTAAGGGTGCGAAAATCGCCCAGTTCAGACGCGCCCGGCGGAGGAGCAGCGGCTTTGCCGACCGCCCATCCGTCGCTGGAAGGCATGCACGGCAGCGTGGCCACCCCGCGGGCGCAGGCGGGTTTTTGGCGCAATTGGCGCGCCTACTTCGGCCCGGCGCTTTTGGTGAGCGTGGGCTACATGGATCCCGGCAATTGGGGCACGGATTTGCAGGGCGGCGCGCAGTTCAAATACAGCCTGCTCTGGGTGGTGGGCGTGGCGAGTTTGATGGCGATTTTCATGCAGATCATTTCCGCGCGGCTCGGCGTGGCCGCCGGCAAGGATCTCGCGCAAGCCAGCCGCGATTGGTTCCCGGCCTGGATGCGCTGGCCGAACTGGCTCCTTTGTGAAATCGCCATTGGCGCCTGCGACCTCGCGGAAGTGCTCGGCAGCGCGGTCGCGCTGAACCTGATGTTTCACATTCCCTTGCTCTGGGCGGTGATCATCACGGGATTCGATGTGCTGCTTTTGATCTCGCTGCAGCGCTTCAACGTGCGTTTGCTGGAGGCCGTGGTGCTGGTGCTGGTGGCGACGATTGCCGTCTGTTACTCCATCGAAATTTTCGTGTTGCCCGTCACGCAGCCGCATTTCCTGGAAATCAGCCGGGCGCTGATCACGCCTAATTTCCGTCATGCCGGAATGATTTATATCGCCATCGGCATCATTGGGGCCACGGTGATGCCGCACAACCTTTACCTGCATTCCGCGCTCGTGCAAAGCCGCCGCTTCGACCGCGATGACGCGTCGATCCGCCGCGCCATTCGTTTCAACACCATTGATTCCGCGGTCGCGCTGAGCATCGCATTTTTCGTCAATGCCGCAATCATGGTTTTGGCGGCGATGGTTTTCTATGGCCAGGACCATGTCACGTTGCTCGGCGGCCGCGTGGTCCCGTTCAATGGCGACACCGACTGGATCCGCATCGCTTACTTGACATTGGCGCCGCTCCTCGGAACGGCCTTGGGCAGCGTGCTTTTTGGCGTCGCCCTGCTGGCCAGCGGCCAAAGCAGCACGATCACCGGAACGCTCGCCGGACAGGTTGTCATGGAAGGCTTTATGAATTGGCGCATGCGCCCGTGGCTGCGCCGACTGATCACGCGCCTGCTGGCGATTCTGCCGGCGATTTTCGTCATCGGCTTCCGCGGTGACGGCTCGGTCACGGATCTCCTCACGCTCAGTCAAGTCGTGCTGGCGTTGCAACTGCCGTTTGCGATGTTTCCCCTGCTCTGGTTCACCAGTTCGCGCCGTCACATGGGCGCATGGCGCAATGGGCCGTTGTTGTTGATTGCAGGCTGGACGAGCGCCATTCTCATCACCGCGCTCGACGTTTATGGCCTGCCTGATTCCCTGCGCTCGGCCTGGCGGGTGATTTTCGGACATTAAGAGCGGGTGGTTTCGCCTTGCTATTTTTCGGTTGACTGGGCTTAATGCCCGGGTGTCGCGCATCGGACATTTCGCCATGTTCGTCGCCGGGTGCCTCGCGCTTTCCACGCCCCCAAAAGCTGCGGCGCAGACCCTTGAGAAATTTTTGGCAAACGGCTATTCGGTCCAGCGCGCGATCATTCCTCTTTACACCGAGTCCCGCGACCTTTACGCCAAAATCCACGTCGAAAAAACCAGCGTGGAATATCAACGCAAAGGCTTTTTCTCCATCGGCGCCCTGCCGATCGAAGTGTTGGACGG
This sequence comes from Verrucomicrobiia bacterium, assembly GCA_035551475.1. Classification (GTDB taxonomy): domain Bacteria; phylum Verrucomicrobiota; class Verrucomicrobiia; order Limisphaerales; family Palsa-1400; genus DASZMX01. The sequence goes on along the minus strand of DASZMX010000089.1, from coordinate 54,351 downwards.
CGTGGAAATTGAGATTCCGAACGCCGAGGGGTTAACCAACAGCCTGGCGCGCATTCAGCATTGGCTCAAAGCCGGCGCCAGAGCGGTCGCGCTCCGTCACGCCCGTATTGACGTAACCGGAGAAGCCACGCCGCGCCTCGCCGCCGACCGGGTGGAAATTTCTGACAATCATTGGATCGTCTCCGGCCAGGTGCATATCTGCGCCGGCACAAACGAAACCCGTTGCGCGCAAGCGACCCTGTGGCTCGCGGGACCGCGCCTTGGCCAAATCGAATCCCCGACCGCGCTGCTCGCGCTCGCTCCCTGAATCCGCGTTCCTCCCAACCTATGAAACCCCACCTTGCCCTGCAATCGTTGCTGTTGACAGCTGTCTTGTCGGCTGGCTCGGCCCAGGCGTCGTTTAGCTCCAGCCTGGCCGCAGGCGAAAGCGCGCTGGCAGCGACCAATTTCACCGTCGCCACTACGAGTTTTGCCGCGGCCTGTGCGCTGAAGCCCAACGACGCGGAGGCCAATACACTTTGCGCGTTCAGCCGCCTCGGCGGGATTCCGGCCCAGGCGGGCGCCGCCACTTTCTTAAACTCCATCGGGGTCAGCCCCAGCGGACGAAACATCTTTGATTGGACTGCCAAACTGCCGAAGAAAGGGCCCACCGGCAACGTCACCGCTCTCACGACGGCGCTGCATGGAACCGCCATTCCCACGCTGGCCGCCGCCGAAGCCAATCTGGCGCAAATCACCGATTCCAGCGCCTTGATCAATTTGACCAGCGCCGAAACGCATCTGTCCGATGTGACCCTGGATTGGGGCGACATCCAGATGAGCCGCGCCATTCTCTCCGGCTGGAGGGCGTTCCTCTACGAAGTCGGCTCGCTGAATCTGAATGCCTCCATTTCCGACATCACCACGATTATCAATCACGGCGGCACGCTGGAATCGATTTTGCAGAAGTATCCCAAGGCGTTCACGTTCGCCACGCCCGCCGACCTCGCCGCCAGCCGCGCCGCCTTCACCAATGCCATCGCCTGCTACATCAATGCCTCCGATTTTATCCGCGCCCGTTCGCCGGGCGTCCGGCGCCTCTTCAATCTCGGGGCCAACGAAATGGCCGAGGAATCTCAATTCCGCACGGTTCTTCTGAATCTCCGCGCGGCGCTCAATGGCCCGGTGTTGCTCACAACCGATTCGCGCTATACCATCAACCTGCAACCCTTCTTTGACGGCTCCCACAGCCCGCGCACTTATTTGCCCGCATTCGACGGAGACGAATTCATCTGGGGTTCGGCGGATGCCACTTTGGGCGGGGTCATCCAAGGGCTCACGCAAGACAATATCGGGCTCGCCATCGCCAAAAAGTTCAAAATCCGCGCCGAACTCCAAACGCCGGGCGTCACGATTACACCCGTGCATTCGTTTCCCGACGCCGACGCGCTTAGCCTCTTAGCCACGCGTGATGGGAGCGTGTATGTGGTGCAGCCTGGTGGGCTTAACGGCACCGGCGACATCGAAAAAATCAGCCTTGGCGGTAAGCTTACTCCGGTGCATGCCTTTGGCCCGTTTTACCCTGATACCCCCAATGATGGAGCCTACCCAAACCCGCTCATTCAAGATCCCGGTCCTGATGGTCGGCTCTACGGCACGACGGTTTCCGGCGGAGAATTTGGCGCTGGCGCTCTTTTTGAAATCGTCGGCGGCAGCACGTTCCAATCCGTATATTCTTTTTCTGACGGTTATCCGCTCGGCGCCCCGACGATCGGAACTGACGGGCTCTTTTACGGCATTCTCGAATTCGGCAGTCTCGGCGCCGGCGCAATTTTCCAAGTGTCGCGGATTACGCAGTCGATGCAAGTTCTCCACAGCTTCAATGGAGTGGACGGCGCCAATCCCAATGGCGGCTTGGTGGAGACGGCGCCGGGCGTTTTTTATGGCACGACCCAAACCGGCGGCGCCTATGGTTACGGCACAGTTTACCGAATAACCTCCGCCGGGGCCTTCCAAACCGTCTATTCCTTCACTGGCGGCTCCGATGGCGGCGGCCCCACAGGGCTGGCGTTGGGCTCCGACGGTTTTCTGTACGGCGCGACGCAGGGGCAGTTTTACGATAATTACAATTACAACTTTCTCGTGGTGGGCCAGGGCACGCTCTTCAAAGTTACCACCGCCGGAAACCTCACGACGCTCTATTCTTTCAGCGACAATCAGAATGGTTCCCTGCCCGCGTTCGCCCCGGCGCTCGCGGCGCCTTCGACCCTCTATGAAGTAACGTCGAGCGGAGGTCCCAATAAAAATGGCGCCCTGATTCGCCTTGGCGCCGACGGGAAAGTCATGCCGCTGGCTTGGCCCAACCAATACGACGGGAATTACCTCTTGAATGCGCCGCTTACGGCGGCGCCTGACGGCTCTGTTTATTTTACTGACCAACGCAAATCGGACCACGGCTTGACCATTTATCACGTGACCTTCGCAGCCCCGCGCATAGTCACGCAACCTCCCGCCAAAATTTCCGCATTGGCGGGGGCCACGGTTTCCATCGGCGTCAACGTAGGCGGCGTGACGTATCAATGGACGAAAAACGGCCAACCGCTGGCGGACGGACCGACCCTTTCTGGCAGCGCCAACAAAACCCTCACTTTGGGGCCGCTCACTGCGAACGACGCGGGAAGCTACGCGCTGGTCATCTCAGGATTGAACGGCTCGATCACAAGCGCGGTTTCCGTCCTCACCATCAAACCCGACACCATTAAACCGACGGTCACATTTTCCACGGCCACGACGGCCGGCATGGCGGGGCTGGCCACGGACAACGCCGGCGTGATGGCCGTGAACTTTTCCATTTCGAATTATTCGGGCTTGGCAACATTAGTCGTCGCGGACGTCGGCGGACGCGGTGGGCCTCCCCTGCCGCCTCTGCCCGCCACCCAGCGCCTAACGGTGCGCAACAGTGCCCTTTCTGCCGCCGCAACTGGGCTGGCCGCTTTGGGCGCTGGTTCCACCTCTCGCACCTGGACGATCTCGCCCGGCGTCCTGGCGCCCGGGACGAATGTTGTCACCGTGCTGGCAACCGATTATTCGGGCAATATTTCAGCCTCCGTCACGCGCGCGATCTTTGTCCCGGTCACGGCGCCAATTGATATTACCCAAACGGGTTCGCCCGCAGGCGGCGCCCTGCTGGGCCCCACGAATCATCAATTGTTGAATATTGGGCAGGCCTACACCATCACCGCCAAGCCCGATTCCAATTCGTGGTTCGTCAATTGGACGGGAACGTTTCAGCCGGCCGGCCCGTCCACGAATACGACCCTCCGTTTCTTCATGGAGAACGGCGCGACAATCACTGCGAATTTTACCTCCAATCTTTTCCGCGGCATGGCGGGGACCTACAACGGGCTTTTCCGGGAGAATCCCATTCGCGCGGAATCGTCCGGTCAGCTCAGCAGTTTTAAAGTGAGCGACAGCGGCGTGTTCAGCGGTAAACTCATTTTTCAGGGCAATAGTTATCCGATTGCAGGCTCCTTCCCCGCGAGTGGCGCCGAAGTCAACAATGTCGTGGGCAAATTTGGCGCGTCCAAGCTCATCGTCAATCATCTGCAACTCGGCTACAACGAATCCCCGCGCCGCCTGGCCGCCACGGTGTCCATGCCCGGCGCCTCGTGGACGGCCGCGCTGGATGCGTTCCTCGCCACGGCGACCGCGCCGAATTTTCCCAGCGAATTCACGGCCTTGCTCCTGCCGTCGCCTGATCAAACCCCATCGGGCAATGGTTATCTTCTCATCACCAACCATGCCGGGCTCTTTACCATCACCGGCCAACTGGCCGACGGCACAAGTGTCAATCAAACAACACCTTTGTCCGAGGGCTTTTTCCTGCCGCTTTACGCCAGCCTCTACAACAAAACCGGCGTTTTTATCGGCTGGCTGGACTCGGACGGCGGCGTCCTGCTGACCAATGCCCAACCGATGGCGTGGATCAAAAAGCCGGCAAAATCCGGCGCGTATGCCGCGGGCTTTACGAATTCTCCCGCCCTGCAGGGATCCGCCTGGAAGAACGAGGCGCCCGCGCTTTTCGCGCCGAATCCGCTTAATCTCCAGATCGCAGGCGGCCAGAATTTCACTCTCCAAGCTGGCCCCTCTGGTGTGTTGACGAATCTCTCCGGCGGCTCGTTCACGGGCAGCATGGCGCTGAAATCAGGTCTGGTGACTTTCAAATTCGGGCCTCATGCCACGAACAGTTTCGGCGTCTTCCTGCAATCGCAACAAATCGGCGGCGGCTTTTTCCTCGCGCCGGCCGGCGGCGGCGCGTGGACGATGCCCTGACAAATTATCCGTGCCATCCGCGCGAGCGGCTGCTAAACAAATTCCATGACAATCCATCGCAGGGCGTTCCTCAAACGGCTCGGCTTTACCGCCGCCGGCCTCTCTCTTGTTCCGACGCTCCGCCTTTCCGCGGCCACGGTGGGCGCCAAGCTCCCGCGCAGTTCGCCCGAGGCGCAAGGCGTCGCGTCCGCCGGCATCCTGGCGTTTCTGGAAGCCATTGGAAAATCCAGGCACGAATTTCACAGCTTCATCATGGCGCGTCACGGCCAGGTGATTGCCGAGGGCTGGTGGACGCCATATCGCGCGACTGCCCCGCACATGCTTTATTCGCTCAGCAAAAGTTTCACGTCCACCGCGATTGGCCTGGCGGTCACCGAGGGCCGCCTGGCGGTTGAGGATCCTGTCATTAAATTTTTCCCGGACAAGGCGCCTTCTGCCGTCAGCGAGAATTTGGCCGCCCTGCGTGTCAAACATTTGCTCAGCATGTCGGTCGGGCAGGCCCAGGATTCCATTCCGATCATCTGCAAAGAGCAGGATTGGGTGAAAACATTTCTCTCGCTGCCCATCGCGCACCCGCCCGGAAGCGTCTTTCTTTACAACAGCGGCGCCACCTACATGCTCAGCGCCATCGTGCAAAAACTCACCGGCCAAAAGGTGGTTGATTATTTGCGCCCGCGCCTTTTCGAACCGCTCAACGTCGCCAGCGTGACTTGGGAAACCTGCCCGCTCGGCATCAATACCGGCGGCTGGGGCCTGGCCATCCAGACCGAAACCATCGCCAAGTTCGCCCAGCTTTATTTGCAAAACGGCCTCTGGAACGATCGCCAGCTCATTCCCGCCGCCTGGGTCCATCAAGCGACCACAGCGAAAATCCAACAACCCGCGCCGCCCGGGGGCGACCTCGAAAAGCTCAAGCTCATCAGCGAATGGCATCAGGGCTATTGCTATCAGTTCTGGCGCTGCACCCATCACGGCTTCCGCGGCGACGGCGCCTTTGGCCAATACGCCATCGTTCTGCCGGAAAAGGACACCGTCATTGCCATCACCAGCGAAACCGCCGACATGCCCGGCGAAATGGCGCTCATTTGGGAGCATCTTTATCCCGCGATCAAGGACGCTCCGCTGGCGCCCGACGCCGCGGCGCACATCCAACTCCAGGAAGCGCTCGCCGCGCTGGCCCTTCCCCTGGCCGCCGGCGAAATCGATTCGCCTCTTGTCCAAACGCTTTCGGGCAAAACCTTCAAACTCGAACCCAATGACAGCGGCTTTGAATCACTGGCTTTTGCCGCCGGCCCGCAATCATGCACCATCACACTGCGCGATGCCTCCTCCGCATATCCGATTTCCTGCGGCATCGGCAAATGGGTTGAAAGCGAGTCCAACCTTCCTGGCATTCCGCAAAAGCTCACCGTGGGCGATCTGCGCCCCGTCAAAGTGGCCGCCAGCGCCGCGTGGAAAAATCCCCAGACTCTCACCCTGCTTTGCCGTTATTACGAAACCCCGCACCACGACACCGTCACCCTTCAATTCGACGGCGACAAAGTCACTCTCACCCGCCTTGGCAGCATTCCCCAAATGCAGTCCCATCCCGATCCCAGGCCCGTTCTCCACGGGATGATGACTTGACGATCAGAGCGCCCAGCAGGTCGCAAATGTTCAGAGGTGAACGACCACCCGCCGCTCCAACCGCACATTAAGTGCAGGTTATTGGCGGGCGGATTCGGCGGCGATGGGCAGATCCTGGGCGGTGTATTTGCGGACGCCGCCTTCCACCGCGATGTTGCTGTTCTCGGTGAGCTTGAGACGCGGGCGCGTTTCGGTGTAAACGTAGGTTTGACGCATCAGCAGGTCGCCGTCGGTTGTGATGGCCAGATAGGTGAAGTCGCGGGCGCCCGTCTGCCAAAGAATGTGGAGGTTGTTGAAATGGTCGAGCTGGGCTTCGGGCGCGCTAAAGGAAAGCACGTGGCCCAGGGGATAGCAACGGAGGGTCTTGCCGTTTTTATCCGTCAGCTGGAAATAAAGTTTGAGCTGTTCCTGATAGGCCACTTTGAGCAGTCGGTACTGGCGGCTTTCGGGGGCATTGGTGGAGCCGGGAGCGGACGGCAAGCCGAATTCCAGCCCGGAAAAGCCGGCCAGCGGTGTGCCGTTGACGATCGTGAAGGAAACGGGTTTGCAGGCGACAGCCTGTTTCCATTGGGGAATCTTGATCGTGGCATTAATGGTGTAACGGCCCGGGCGGCGAATTTCGATGTAGGGAGCGGGATTAAATTTGCGCGTGGCCGCCATGCCGGAACCAAGCACGAAAGGGCTGACGACCGGCAGCTCGCCAATTTTCGGGGCAATATAATCCTCGGCGCCTTGCACCGAAAACGTGATCCAATCGGGCGTGCCGCCCAACGCCAGGGAACGGCCGGAGCGGTTGATGATTTGCACCTTGAGGTCCATATCCTCGTCGGCCAGGAACACGGTTTGATCAAGGGAAAGCGCCGCCGTCACCCCGCGCTGGGCGCACGCGGGCAAGGCCAGGGCGAGAAGCGCCAGCGCCGCGAACACGGCGGGGGAAGCAATACGATTAAATTTGTTCATGGTGGGGAGCGAGTCGGGCGCCGGCAATTTTTTCGAGAATCCGGATCGGCGCGCGTTCCGGCGTGACGAGGGCTTGAACCGGAATGATAAAGGTTTGTTCCAAGGCGAACTGGCCGGAGAGGACGGCGTGCGGCACGCTGTCGGTGAAACAAATCCAAGTCGAGCAAGGCGGAAATTCGATCCGGGTTTTGGGGCAGCTTTGCTGAAAATCGGCGCGTTCCTTGAGGAAATCATGGAAGCGCAGCATGAATTTGTCGTAGGCGGAATGATCGGGCGCTTTGAATCCCAACATGCGCTTGACTCCGCTCAACAGCGGATGCGCGCGCGTATGGCTCCTGGCGGCAAAATCCCGCAGGCCGGCTTCATCGGCATATTTGTGCGCCAGCGTTTCAAAGCCATCCGTGGTGTGCCAGACGCGAGCCGCGCGGGGATTGATGTTCGTGAAACATCGCAGAATGCGGCGGCCATGCATGGGCCGGGTGGGAAAAGCATCGACGTGCAAGAGGTCATTACGTTTGTGCACCGGAAGGTCGCGGCCTTTTTCTTCCTCCGGCCGATAGCTGGCGTAATCCAGCGACCAATGGGCCGCATAGGGCGCGAGCAGTTCACCGAGAAACCGGACGGTTTCGGCTGAATACCGGCGCATGATCTGGTGCAGGCGGTCAACATCCGCGCGCGGGCCGGCGGCGCCACGAATGATATCGGCGCGCGGACGGTAGGAGACATTCTTGTGGAGCTTGGAGCCGCTCTGCCGCTGGGCCAGGAGAAACTCACGATCTTCCCGCGGGAAATCAAAGGGAATGCGATCCAAAAACAAGACCCGCCCCTCTTCCAGGCGCGCGCAACATTGGCGGGCGCGAAACGGCGCGGAGGCGGGCGCCATCCATCCTTCCGGAAAACGATAATCTTCCACCGGCGCCAGGACCTGGAGCGCCGCACGAGCCGGGGCGCCTTCCAACGTGGTCAGGTTCGATGATGTCGTCATGGATGCGTGAAGTTTGAAACCTTGCTGAAGCATGGCGACGCGCGCCGCGTACGTCAAGTTCGCCGGGCGAGCCGGCAAGGCCCCGGGCGCGCCTAAAAATCAGCGTCCAAAAATGCCTCTTGTTATTTGCGGGGGCGAACGGTATCACAGGGTTCCGAGACGGTTGAGTTGAATGGCGGCGGCAGTTTTAATTCTTCATGGATAATCCCCTCATGAACCCTGCGCCCGGCGAGCGCTTGTTGCGGTTCGTCGGTGATCGTGTTCGCTTTAGCCTGCGTTTGCCTCAGCCCTTGCCCGCCGGCGCGCGCGCCCTCCTGCGCACCAATCTCGGCAAAGCCGACCGCACCCGACACGAAGTCATTCGCACGCACGCGGGCAAAAATCCCATGTCGATCGCGTTCTGGCGCGATGTCGCGCTGGAGCTTCAACCCGGCGGCGAGTGGGCGATTGAGATTCCGCTGACGGACGTGGGCTTCTATCGCGCCAAGGCGTATTACGTGGACGCGCAAAAACGGCAAATCTGGCCGCACGGCGAAGATGTCGGGCTGTCCGTGCATCCCAATTCCTATCGGACCAACAACACGATTTACTGCGCCTTCCCGCGGATGTTTGGGCCCAACAAAACCGCGCGCGTGACGGTGGACGAGACCTGGGAAAAAAAGCTCAACAAGCTGGACCACCTGGAATACGTGGTGATTCCGCCCTCGGGCAAATTGCGGGATTTACTGCGGGAGCTTCCCCATATAGTTGACACATTGGGATGCCGCATCCTGCATCTGTTGCCCATTGGCCCGGCGCCGACCACTTTTGCGCGGATGGGTCGTTTCGGCAGCCCTTATGCGTGCCAGGATTTGACGGCGATTGACCCGGCGTACATTGATTTCGACCAGCGCACCAATGGCGTGCAGCAGTTTGAGGAATTGACCTCCGCCATGCATCGCCGCGGCGGCCGCGTTTTTCTGGACATGGTGATCAATCACACCGGCTGGGGCTCGCGGCTGTGGGAGGAGCATCCGGAATGGTTTTTGCGGCATGCGGACGGCACGTTTGCCAGCCCGGGAGCGTGGGACGTGATCTGGGGCGATCTGGTGGAGCTGAATCCCAAGCACGTGGAATTATGGGAGGACCTGGCCCGCGCCTTCCTGACCTGGTGCCGGCGCGGCGTGGACGGGTTCCGCTGCGACGCCGGCTACAAGGTGCCGACGCAGGTCTGGCAATATATCGAGGCGCGTGTGCGGCAGGAATTTCCGGAAACAGTCTTCCTGCTGGAAGGGCTGGGCGGGCCGACGGAAGCCACCGAAACATTATTGACGGAAGGCGGGATGCAATGGGCGTATTCCGAGCTGTTTCAAAATTACGGCGGCGCGGACATCGCGCGCTATTTGGATTACAGCTTCCGGCAAAGCGGGCGTCTCGGAATTTATGTGCATTACAGCGAGACGCACGACAACAACCGGCTGGCTGCGGCGGGGCGCGCCTGGTCGCTCATGCGCAATCAGCTTTCGGCGCTGGGCAGCGTGGCGGGCGGCTACGGCTTCACCTGCGGCGTGGAGTGGCTGGCCACGGAAAAATTCAACGTGCATTCCAGCCGCGGCCTGGCGTGGGGCAGCAAGGAAAACATCGTGCCGGAACTGGCGCGGCTAAATCGCGTGCTGGCGGAGCATCCCTGTTTCTTTGACGGCGCCAAAGTCACGCGCCTCAGCGGGCCGGACTCCGCGGCGCTGGCGCTGCGCCGGGAAGCGGGCGCGAGCGACGACCAGGCGCTGGTTCTTGTCAATACGGATATTCACCAGAAGGCCGCGCTGACGCTGAAGGCGGCGGACTACCAGGCGCTCGGGGCGCCGCAAATCGATTTGCTGGGACAAAAAGCGCCCGCCAAAACCGTGACGGCGACGGATGTGAGGTTCGAGCTGGCGCCGGGCGCGGCTTATTGCCTGGCGGCGCAACGCGAGCCCAAAGGATTGGCGGGGGACGCTTATCGACGGGCGCGCGCGCAAGCGGCCTGGGGCATTGGCGCGTTAAGCAAGCTCTTGCTGCCCGAGGAAATCGGCGTGTGCGACTGGCAGGAGCTGGCGCGGCGGGTGGCGGCCGATCCCAAGGGTTTTCTCGGCGCCGCGGCGCATTTGGACCGCCGGCAGGCGCGGTCGGATTTATTGGCGGCCCTCACCGCGGCGCAGGGAAAATTTCCGCAGGTGGCGTGCTGGACTTTGTTGGACCGGCGCCGGGTGACGCTCGTTGCCCCGGGCCATTGGCTCTTGCTGCAAGACACGCGTCCCTTCCGCGCGCGGCTGGCTCTGGACTCGGTTCCCTCGCCGCCGCTTGAGGAACGGCCGGATGAGCACACGCCCATGCCCCGGGAATTCTCCCGCCCGGAAGAGCACGTTGAAGCCATCGAAGTGGCGGACGGTTACGTGGCCTGCTTTCCGCCGCGCTCCCTGGCCAGCGCCCGGGATGGCCAGCTTTTGATCGAACGTTACGGCGTGACGACGGAGAAAATCGAGGGCGTGGTGCGCTTCCTCGCGGCGCGCCCGGCGGCTCCGGGCGTCATTGAAAAGCCCTCGGCCCACGCCTTGGCGTTGCTCACGAATGGGCGCGGCGGCATGGCGCGGTTGCGGGCGGATTTCGGCGGCATCGAATCCAAATACGATGGCGCGCTGGCGGCGAACTTAAATTCGGAATTTCCGGTGGACCGCCATGTATTTGTCAAGCGCGTGAGGGCGTGGGTGAACGCAGACGGATTTATCACGGCGTTGAATTTGCAGAACCTGGCGTCCTTCACGGCGGGGCCGCCGGCGGCGTGGCATTTTGTGGCGGAGGCGGGCGACAGCCGCACCGTGGACATTCATATGACAGCGGAAATGATGGCGGGATCGAACACCACGGTGTTCACGCTGGCGCGGCAGCCGGGGGCCAAGGCGCAGGATTTGCCGGCGCCATTCGACGTGCGGGTGATTCTGCGGGCGGACATCGAGGACCGGAATTTTCACTGGGAAACCCACCGCAACAGCGGCGCGGACGACCATTTTGCGCGGCACTGCCGGCCGCTCGAAAAGGAAATTGGATTTGAATTCACGCCGGCGGATGACCGCCGCTTGCGCGTGATCTTAAGCGCCGGGTCGTATCAACCCGAGCCGGAGTGGGCCCAAGGCATCCCCCACCCCATCGAGCAAAGCCGCGCCCAGGCCGGTCATGGCGACGCTTACAGCCCGGGTTGGTTCGGCGCGCCGCTGCGCAAAGGAGAAACGGTTTCGCTAATGCTTTCAGCGGAAGCGTTGCCTCCCAGTTTTCCGGCGGCGGGTCGGGCAGCAGAGGAGCGGCGGCAGAAAGTGGAGCGGGTCCTGCAGCAGGCCGGGTTCCCGGAGGACGACAGCTTTGGCCGGCGCCTCGCGGTGGCGGCGCAAGATTTCGTGGCGCGACGCGGGGCGGGCGAAACGATCATCGCCGGCTACCCGTGGTTTCTGGATTGGGGCCGGGACACATTTATCAGCGCGCGCGGCCTGGTGGCGGCGGGGCTGGGAAGCACAGCAGCGGAATTATTGGTGACGTTCGGGCGCTTTGAGCAGGCAGGCACGATGCCGAACATCATCCACGGGGCGGACGCGTCCAACCGCGACACATCCGACGCGCCGCTTTGGTACGGCGTTTTGTGCGAGGAAACGGCGGCGAGCGTGGGAAATGATTTATTTGACACCGTGGTGGATGCGGCCGGACGCACCGTGGCGGGGGTGGCGCGGAGCATCGCCCTCGGCTATATCCAGGGAACGCCCAACGGCATTCGCATGGACGCCGCGTCCGGGCTGATTTGGAGCCCATCGCATTTCACCTGGATGGATACGAATTATCCGGCGGGAACGCCGCGCCAAGGCTACCCGGTGGAAATTCAAGTCCTTTGGATTCGGCTCTTGCGCCTGCTGCAAAAACTGGGCGCGGTTGCGGGCGGAGAGTCCTGGGAAGCGCTGGCGCAGCGCGCGGAGCAATCGCTGCGGAAATATTTCTGGCTCGAAGACAAGGGCTATTTGGCGGATGTCCTGCTGGCCCATGCCGGCCAAAGCGCGGCCGAGGCGACAGTCGATTCCGCCTTGCGGAGCAATTATTTGCTGGCCATCGCGTCGGGTCTTTTCACCGGCGTCGAGGCGCGGCGCGGCGTGGAAGCGGCCTGGCGTTATTTGCTCGTGCCCGGCGGATTGCGGTCCCTCGCGCCGTTGCCCGTGGCGACGCCGCTGGCCATTTATTCCCCGGACGGGCGCTTGCTCAATAATCCGCTTGAGCCTTATTGGGGGCGCTACGAAGGCGACGAGGACACGCGGCGCAAGCCCGCCTACCACAACGGGACCGCCTGGACCTGGACGCTTCCCACGGCCTGCGAGGCGCTGGTGAAGGCATGGGATTTCGCACCTGCGGCCGTGGCGGCGGCGAAGGCCACTCTCGGCAGCATGGAAGCGCTTTTGTCCGACAATTGCGTGGGGCAAATTCCCGAAATCCTGGACGGCGACGCGCCGCATCAACCGCGCGGCTGCGATGCGCAGGCTTGGGGAACACTCGAAACTTTGCGCGTTTGGAAATGGCTGAATAGCCTGTAACGCCAGGGCAAACCGGCCTGCGCTTTAAAACGGCACGACGCTGCGGCGCCGTTGCGTGAACCGGCACGTTTCCTTGTAACCTACTTCGTGCGCCAGCGCCACCGCTTCCGCAAAGGCATGCGCGACCTCGCCCGGCGCATGAGCGTCGGAGCCGAAGGTGATCGGAACCTGACGCGCGTGCGCCAGTTCCAGCAGGGCGCGGCAGGGATAGATTTCTTTGCAATCCTTGCGCAAGCCCGCGGTGTTCAACTCGATGGCCACTCCGGCGCGGCGGGCGGCATCCAGGAATTTGATATACAATGGCGCGCAATCCTGCGTGGGGCGCACGTTGAATTTTTTCGGCAAATCGGCGTGCCCGATGATTTCAAACAAGCCCGAGCTGGCTGCCATGGCCAGCCGGTCGAAATACACCGACCAGACTTCGTAGGGATCGCGCTCCTTCCATTTTGACAGGTGCGTCGGATCGTCGATCGCCCATGACTCGGAGACGTAATGGACGGAGCCGATAAAATAATCCCAGGGATGGCGCTCCGCCAAATCGCGCACCCAATCCTCGTAGCCGGGAATATAATCGGCCTCCAGCGCCAGCTTGATCTGGAGATCGGGAAAATCCTTTTGCGCGCGGCGCACTTTTTCCACGTATTCATCGAGCTGGTCCAGACGCATGCGCCAATTGTCAAAATCATCTTGACGCATGGGCGAATGGTCGGAGAAGCCGATTTCCGTCAGGCCCGCCCCCACGGCCCGCGCGGCATACTCGGACGGCTCGCCCACCGCGTGCCGGCAGAGCGGCGTATGCATGTGATAATCCGGCGGCCAGAACATGCCCTCAATCTCTGCAATTTAACGGCAAAGTCGATAGAAACTTCTTCCTTTCCGCGGGCGGCTCTGGCTGCATGGGCGTGTGAACCAGCCTCCGTTCGATTTCCGCCAGCGCGCCCGCGCCGCCATGCTCGCCGACCATTTCCAACCGGACTTTCCGCCCGAAGCCATCGCGGAAGCCCAATCGGCCAAACCCGCCGCGCCCGATGCCGCCGCCAAAGACCTGCGCGCGCTGCCGTGGTCTTCCATCGACAATGCGGATTCGCGCGATCTCGACCAAATCGAATGGGCGGAAGCCCTGCCCGAAGACCGCATCCGCGTGCTGGTGGCGATTGCCGATGTGTCCGCGACCGTGCCGCCCGGCTCGGCGGCCGATCTGCACGCGCGTTTGAATGCGACTTCCGTTTACACCGGCGGCCCGGTTTTTCCCATGTTGCCGGAACGGTTCTCCACCGATTTAACGTCACTCGGCCTGGACCAGGATCGCTCGGCAATTGTGATGGAATTTGTCGTGGACTCCGCCGGCGGCGTGGTCTGCGCCGATGTGTCGGCGGCGTGGGTGCGAAATCATGCGAAGCTAAATTACGAACAAGTCGGCAAGTGGCTGGAAGGCGGCGCGGCCAGCCCGTGTGAATTGTCCGAGCCCAAAGAGCTGTGCGCGCAACTGCGCCTGCAAGGCGAGGCGGCCCGGCGCCTGAAAAAATTCCGCTTCGAACACGGCGCCTTGATGCTCGGCGATGTGGACACCGTGCCGGTCGTCGTGGACAACCAGGTGAAACGCTTCGCCATCGAGCCGCCCAACGCGGCGCGCGACATCATCGAGAGTTTCATGATCTCGGCCAACATTGCGATGGCGCGTTATCTGCGCGACCAAAAGGCGCTGTGCCTCCGGCGGGTCGTGCGCACGCCCAAACGCTGGGACCGCATTCAGGCTCTGGCGCAGCCTTTCGGCGTGAAGTTGCCGGACACCCCGGACGCCATGGCGCTCGGAGAATTCCTGTCGCAAAGAAAAAAGGCGGACCCGGAGCATTTCCCGGAGTTGTCCCTCGGCGTGTTGAAGGCGCTCGGGCCGGGCGAATACGTTGTGGAGCAGCCCGGCCTGGAGCACACCGGGCACTTTGGACTCGCGGTCGATGATTACACACATTCCACGGCGCCGAACCGGCGTTACGCCGATCTCATCATGCAGCGGCTGCTCAAGGCCTGCGTGCGGCAGGCGCCCGCCCCTTACACCGAGGCGGAGCTGGCGCAACTGGCGCAACATTGCACCGAGCGCGAGGCGGCGGCGCGGCATGTGGAGCGCCTGATGAAAAAAGTGGCGGCGGCGGCGCTGCTCCAGGCGCGGGTCGGCCAGACCTTCAGCGCGCTCGTCACAGGCGTGTCGGACAAGGGCGTGTACGCTCGTTTGCTTGACACTCCCGGCGAGGGCCGCGTGCTGCGCGGGGAGCGGGGACTGGACGTGGGGCAGAAAATCCAGGCGCGTCTTTTGAGCGTGGATGTGGAGCGGGGATTCATCGACCTGGCGGCCGTTTAGCGGCTTGCTCTTTGCTGGAAATGGGCAATCGTGAGGCCCGATCTTATGCGTTTTCCGACCCAGTTGATCTTGCACGGCCAGACGCGCCCGGGAAGCGAAGGCCGGACCATTCCCATCATTAATCCCGCCACCGAAAAGACCTTGTGCGAAGTGGCGGCCGCCTCGCGCCGCGACGTGGACACGGCGGCGCAGTGCGCGCAGCGCTGCTTTGAGCAGACCTGGCGCGACCTGGCGCCGGGCCGCCGCGCGTCCATTTTATTCGACATCGCCGCGGCCATTCGCCGCCATGCCGAGGAGCTGGCGCAACTGGAAATGGTGAACATCGGCAAACCGATCGCCGATGCGCGCGATGAGATCGCCCTCGGGGCGCGCACGTTTGAATACTACGCTGGCGCCATTTCGAAATTTTGCGGGCAAACCATTCCCGTGGCGCGCGGGGGACTGGATTTCACCCTCCGCCAGCCGATGGGCGTGGCGGCGGCGATTGTGCCGTGGAACTTTCCATTTCCCATTGCCTGCTGGAAAGTTGCGCCGGCTTTGGCGGCCGGAAACTGCGTGATTCTCAAGCCCGCGCGGCTATCGCCGTTGACGGCCTTGCGCCTCGGCGAACTGGCGCTGGCCGCCGGTTTGCCGGATGACGCGCTGCAAGTGCTGGCAGGTCCGGGCGAGGAAATGGGCGAGGCGCTGGCCCGGCATCCGCTGGTGCGAAAAATAGGATTTACAGGTTCCACCGCCGTGGGCGCGCAGATCATGCGCGCGGCGGCGGACGACGTGAAACGGGTGTCCCTCGAGCTGGGCGGCAAATCGCCCAACATTATCTTCGCGGACGCTGATTGGCAGCAGGCGGCGCAGGCGGCGCCGATGAGCGTGTTCGCCAACACCGGCCAGGATTGTTGCGCGCGCAGCCGGGTCTTCGTGGAGCGCAAGATCTTCGGCAAATTCACGGACGCCTTTTTAAAGGCGACGGACGCCCTGGTCATCGGCAATCCGGCGCACGCCAAGACCCAAATCGGCCCCATGGTTTCCCAGCAGCAGCGTGCGGTCGTGGAAGGTTACGTGGAGAGCGCACGCGAAGCAGGGCGGACGCTGCACGGCGGCGGGCGCATCGGAAAGAAAGGCTATTACCTGCGCCCCACGGTCATCACCGATTGCTCCACCACCGACAAGGTTTGGCGCGAGGAAATTTTTGGGCCGGTGGCCTGCCTGCGCCCCTTCACCAACGAGGACGAAATGCTGGCGGAGGTAAACGCTTCGCCGTATGGACTGAGCGGCTCCATTTGGACCAATGATTTGAAACGCGCGCTGCGCGTGGCGCAACGGGTGGAAAGCGGCGTGCTCAGCATCAACACCAATTCCAGCGTGCATGTGGAGGCGCCCTTTGGCGGCTGCAAGCAGAGCGGCCTCGGCCGCGATCTGGGGATGGCGGCGCTCGAGGCGTACACTGAAGTGAAGAATATCTATATTGGAGGATAATGCCCATGACCCTGGCGGAACTGCGCAAACTGGCCGCAAGAAAAGAGATCGACACCGTGCTGGTGGTGTTTCCGGATGTGTTCGGACGATTGCTCGGCAAACGCGTGACCGCGCGCTTTTTTTTGGACGCGGTCGTGGCGCACGGGACGCATGGCTGCAATTATTTATTGACGGTCGATATCGAGATGGAGCCGGTGCCGGGCTATAAGCTGGCGAACTGGGAATCAGGTTATGGAGATTTCGCGCTGCGGCCGGATTTGCGGACGTTGCGGCCGCTGCCCTGGCAGACGGCGACCGCTCTGGTGATTTGCGATCTGCTCCAGCATGACGGGAAGCCGGTGCAGGAAGCGCCGCGCTCGCTGTTGCGCCGGCAATTGGACTTGCTGAAGGAAACCGGCTGGCAGGCCATGACCGCCAGCGAATTGGAATTTTTCCTTTACCAGCAAACCTTCCACGAAGCCTTCGTCAGCCGCTACCAGGGGCTGACTCCCTCGAGCGATTATCGCATCGATTATCAGACCGCCCAACCCACGCGCGATGAGGCGACGATGCGGCCGCTCCGCAACCTGATGGACGCCGCCGAAGTGCCCATCGAATCGTCCAAGGGCGAATGGGGCAAAGGCCAGCATGAAGTCAATTTTATCTACGACGAACCGCTGGCGATGGCGGATCGTCATGCGGTGTTCAAACACGGCGCGCGGGAAATCGCCGCGCAAAATGGCAAGTCGATCACCTTCATGGCCAAGCCCGACGCCGCCGAAGTGGGCAGCAGCTGCCATATCCACATGAGTTTGTGGGAAGGAAAACGGAATTTGTTTTGGGACGCCCGGAAGCGCGGCGGCTCCGCTATTTTCCGGCAATTTCTCGGCGGCTTGCTGAAGTATTCGCCGGAGCTTTGCTACTTTTTTGCGCCGACCATCAACAGCTACAAGCGTTATCAGCCGGGCAGCTGGGCGCCCACGAAAATGGCCTGGGCCTACGACAATCGCACCGTCGGCTTCCGCGTGGTGGGGGAAGGAAATTCCTTTCGCATCGAGAACCGCATGCCCGGCGCCGACGCGCACCCACATTTGGCCTTCGCCGCCATGATCGCGGCGGGCATGGCGGGAATCCGGGAAAAATTGGACGGAGGGCCGATTTACACGGGCAACGCTTACGCCGACAACTCGCTGGCTGCCCTGCCCCATTCCTTGCGGCACGCGGCGGATTTGCTTGACTCAAGCGCGATGGCGCGCCGCGCCTTCGGTGATGCCGCGGTCGAATTCTACGCGCACGGCGCGCGCGCGGAAGTCCGCGCTTTTGAAAATGCCGTAACCGACTGGGAGAGGCTGCGGTACTTCGAACGGATTTAGCAGAAACTCCCGGGCGTCCGCGCGGCGGCCCACCCGGGAGCGAAATCCTGCTTAACGAACCGGCTCGACCACGCGCGGGTCGTTTTTCTTGCCGCCGGGAGGCGTCGCTTCGCCCGTGCTGGAAATGTCCTCGGCCCCGGCGCGCTCAAAGATTTCCTTGGCGCGTTTGATTTCCTTCGAGTCTTCCGCGTGGACGGAAATCAAGACATTGCCGGTCTTCACTTTGCCTTCGTAACGCTTGGCTTCATATTCGGGAATGCCCAAGCCGATCAACGCGCCCGCGATGCCGCCCACAGCGCCACCCACCGCCGCGCCGCCCAGGGCCGCCATGATCGGGCCTGCCGCGATGAACGGCCCCACGCCGGGAATGGCGAGGGCTCCAATGCCCACCAGCCAGCCAAGCGCGCCGCCCAGCACCCCGCCCGTCACGCCGCCAGTGGTCGCGCCTTCCGGAGCTTTCGTGTGCTGTTCGTGCGCGAAATCTTTCGTGCCGGTTTTATCCGGCAACAACACCGAGATGTCGTTATTGGAAAAATTGGCGGTCTTTAATTGGTCCACAATGTTGATGGCCTGCGCCTCGGATTTCGCGATGCAGATGACAGATGACTTTGACATATGTTTTTAGTGTGTTTGTTGTTGGCGGTTAAGGATTCGTTTTGACTTCAAGCTGGTCGTCCACGCTGCCCTCGCCGGCGATGCCCTTGGCAATGGACGCGATGCTCGTCTTCTCCGCTTCGGTTTGGACGGGCCCGCGCAACGTCACTTTGCCATTGGTGGTGATGATTTTCACATTCTTGGCGGTCATGGAAAAATCGTTCGTGCCGCTGACAATGGATTGGCGGATTTTTTGCGTGATCTCGCGGTCGGCGTCGGAATTTCCCTGGTCGCCCGCCGTGGGATTGTTGTTGTTGCGATCACGCACATTGCGGCCGCTATTGTCAGCGTCGTTGGTGGCGGCAAAATTGGGAGTGGGGGCCATGGCGGTCGTGGCCGCGGTGTCGGACGCCGTCGTGGGCGGATTTTCTGCCATGGCGCTGCGCTGATGGCAGCCGCCCAGCAGAAGACTCAACGGAAGAAATAGCGCGCTCGCGAAACCGAGTTTTTGATGTGACAAATTCATAGCAGGTTTTTTATGTGTTCTTGTTGTATTCAGGGAAACTCTAGGCCGTGGAACGCGCCGCGGAAATAGGGTGAATCCTTAACCGCGCCGCCCCAATTCGCAGGGCGCAGGATAGGGGCGAACGCCCTCAGCGCGTGCTGACTTGGCGCAGAAAATCGCGCGTGCGCTCGTTTTGCGGGTGGGAAAAAATCTGTTCGGGCGCCCCGGATTCAGCCACGCGCCCGCCGTCAAAAAACAGCACGCGATCCGCGATGTCGCGGGCGAATTGCATTTCGTGCGTCACGACGATCATCGTCATGCCTTCTTCTGCCAATTGCCGCATCACGCGCAGCACTTCGTCGCGCAACTCGGGATCGAGCGCGCTGGTGGGCTCATCAAACAGCATTACCTCCGGCTCCATCGCGAGGGCGCGCGCAATCGCGACGCGTTGCTGTTGGCCGCCGGAAAGTTGGGCGGGATAACAAGCCGCTTTGGCGTCCAACCCGACCTTGGCCAGCAAGCGGCGGGCGATGTCACTGGCTTGCTCCGTTGGCAGCCCTTTCACCAACCGCGGGCCGGCGGCGACGTTTTGCAGCGCGGTAAAATGGGGAAAAAGATTGAAGGATTGAAACACCATCCCTGCGCGCAAACGCAATTGCCGCTGCTGTTCACGGACTGCCGGTGTGCGCGGCAAATAGCCGCCTTCAATGCTAACGCCGCCAATCGTGATGCGCCCGGCATCCGCGATTTCAAGCTGGTTCAGGCAGCGCAGAAACGTGCTTTTGCCGCAGCCACTCGGCCCAATCAACGCCACGGCATCGCCGCGTTCCTGCCGGTGATCGATCCCATGCAGCACGCGCAGCGACTGATAAGATTTGACCAGGTTTTCAACGGCGATCATACGTCAGCCTCCTTTCCAGCCAGCGCGCGAGAATCGACGCCGGATAACTCAGCGCAAAATAAATTCCCGCCGTCATCAATCCCAGGCCGATATAATCATACGTGGACATCGCCAGCATGCCATAAACCTTCGTCAATTCCACCATCGTGATCACCGAGACAATGGAGGAGTCCTTGAACATGGCGATAAAATCATTCGTCACCGGCGGAATGACCAACCGCAGCGCTTGCGGCAAGATAATATGGCGCACACATTGGCCGTGCGTCATGCCCAGGGCTTGCGCAGCCTCGACCTGGCCGCGCGGGACGGCTTCGATCCCGGCGCGATAATTTTCTGATTCGCTCGCCGCATAATTTAATCCCAGGCCCAGCGCCCCCGCGAAAAAGGCGTTGAGCCGAATGCCAATCTGGGGGAGGCCATAATAAATCAGGAAAAGCTGAATGAGCAGCGGCGTGCCGCGAATAATCTCCACATAAGCCTGCGCCAGCCAGCGCAGCGGCGCGATCGCGTAGAGACGCAACCATACCAGCGCCAGGCCCGCCACCACGGCCAGAGCCATGCCGCACACCGACAGTTGCAGCGTGATCCACGCGCCGCGCAGGAGCAACGGCAGGTATTTGGGCCATTCGCGCAACGTGGACACAGACTTCCGTTGCGACGCAGCCTCGGGGTGATAGTCCGACAAATGCTCCTGGCGCTCATCCCAAACGCCATATTTCCGGTAAATGCGCTCCAGCGTTCGGTCTTGCGCCAGTTTCTCAATGGCCTGGTTGATCGCCAGCAGGAGCGAAGCGTCCTCCTTGCGCACGCCAATCCCATAATAACCCGGCGCGCATGGCTGGCCGGAAAATTTCAGGTCGGGATCAGGACGGGCGTAAAATAGCGCCACCGGCAGATCCAGCAACGCCGCTTGAATGCGGTTGGCTTTGAGATCAATGAAACTTTCCACGTTGCCCGGATACAGCCGGACATCTACGCCACCCATTTTTTCCAACAAACGTTGCGCCACCGAATACGAAAGCACGCCGACGGATTTTCCTTTCAGATGCTCCAGGTCAGGAATTTCCACCGCATCCCGGCGGACAATAATCTGTTGCGCATACACAAAATAAGGGCGCGACATCGCGATCCGCTGCCGGTTGTCCGGCGTGATTTCCAGGCCGTTGAGGATGATATCGAAATTGCCGCGCTCCAGGCCTGGGATTAACTGGTCCCATTGATTTTGCACCATGACCGCCTTGACGCCGAGCTGGGCGGCCAGGGCGTCCGCCACTTCGCGCTCAAAACCAATGAGCTGCTCCGGGCGCTGGGGATCGGGATACACATATGGCGCGCCGCCCTCGGCGTCCGCGCCCCAGGCCAGCGTCCCCCGCTGCCGGATGACGGTCAAATGGTCGGCGGCTCCCGGCGCCGGAAGGGCGCCGCCGAGCAGAAAAAGGCAGACAAGACTAATTATTGGCGACAGGCGCCAGCAGCGGCCCATGGCGGGTCGGAGCATAGCATGAATGCAGACGACGCAAGGATTTTTTTGGAATTTGCCGCAATTTTGCTGCTAGGCGCCGTCTTTGACTCCGCCCTGAATGTATGGAATAGTATACAATCCTAACCAATGAGGCCGCCGCGCGGGGATGGGATGCCACCGGGTTTGCGGCAGGCGCAAAGCATAATGAACGAACCAACGCGCAATCAGGCGGAACTCTCCCCGCAGGAAAACGAGGAGCAATATCGCGCCGTTTTTGACAGCGTCACCGACGGCTTGCTGATCAGCGAACCCGATGGCGGGGTGGTGCAAGTCAACCCGGCCTTGTGCCGGTTGCTGGGCTACACTTCCACGGAATTGGCCCGGCTGACCCCGTCCCAGTTATTTCATCCCGAATCGTGGCGCTTGTATTCTTCGTACCTGTCCACGGTCAGCCGCGGACAGGCATTTTTGGGCGAAGGCGTCATCCTGCGCCGCGACGGCGTTGGCGTGACGGTGGAACTCAAGGGCACACCCTTTCAATACCAAGGCCGCCCGCGCCTCCTGGCCATCATTCGCGACATCACCGTTCGCACCGAGGCCGAACGCGCGGTCCAGAAGAGCGAGGCCGAATTCCGCGTCATGTTCGAGAACGCCGCGATGGGCATCGCCCTGGTCGATGGCGAAGGCCACCCGACCAGGTGCAATCACGCGCTGCAATCCTTGCTCGGTTATTCGGAGGAGGAATTGCGCGGCATGGCTTTCAGCGAATTCACCCATCCCGACGATGTGCAAACGGATCTCGATTTGTACCGCCAATTGATCGACGGCAAAACCGAGCGATACCAAATTGAAAAGCGCTACGTGCGTAAAAATGGGGAAATCGTGCTCGGCCGGTTGACTGTGTCCGTCGTGCGCGGCCCCGACCATCGTTTGCAATACGCCATCGGCATGGTGGAAGACATCACGGAGAAAAAGGGTTTGGAAGAGCAATTTTTGCGCGTGCAACGCATGGACAGCATCGGGCTGCTAGCCGGCGGCATCGCGCATGACTTGAACAATGTGCTCGCGCCCATCCTGATGTCTTGCGAATTGCTCAAGATGGGCCAATCGGAGGAAAACAACCGGCAAATGATCGCGCTGATCCAGGGGAGCGCCGAGCGCGGGGCGGAATTGGTCAAGCAAGTGCTGTCGTTCGCACGCGGCGCGGAAGGGCGGCGGGTGCCGCTCAGCCCCAAACATCTGATCCGCGAAATGCTGAACATTGCGCGGCGCACGTTTCCCAAATCAATCCGGCATCGTTCGGACATAGCCAACGACCTCTGGCCCCTGGCCGGTGATCCCACCGAACTGCACCAGGTCCTCCTCAATCTTTACGTCAACGCCCGCGACGCCATGCCTGCGGGCGGGGTCTTGTCCGTCAGCGCCAGAAATGTCGAACTCTCCACCGGCTCACCCGTGGGGGCGCTTCCCGGGCCTTATGTGGTCATCACCGTGGCTGACACCGGCGCCGGCATTGCCCCGGAATTGAAAGAGAAAATCTTCGAGCGCTTTTTCACCACCAAGGAAGCCAGCCACGGCACGGGCCTGGGGCTTTCGACTGTGCGCGGCATTGTGCAACGTCATGGCGGCTTCATTCAGGTGCAGAGCGAAATCGGCCGGGGCTCTGCCTTCGAGATTTGGCTGCCGGCGGAGGCTGGCGGACGCCCCCTGTCCTCCGACGAGGTGGAGGCGCATTTGCCGCGCGGCAGCGGTGAGCTGATTCTCGTGGTGGACGACGAAGCATCCCTGCGCGTGATCACCCGGCAAATTCTCGAAACCTACGGCTATACGGTCATCACCGCGCACAGCGGGGCGGAGGGCATGGGAATCTATAACCAGCGCCGCCGCGAAATCGAACTCGTCTTGACAGATTTGATGATGCCGGTGATGGATGGCGCCGCCATGATTGCCGCCCTGCTGAAAATCAACCCCGAGGTGCGCATTATCGCCGCCAGCGGCCTGGCCACCCCAGACCGGCAGAGCCGCCTGCTGGAAGCCGGAGCCCGCCAATTCCTGGCCAAACCTTTCACGGCGGAGACGCTTCTCAATAGCGTTTACGACGCGTTGCACAACGAAGTTTCCGCTCGCTGAGGCGTTAGAAAAAGCAAAACGGCGGCCCCTCGGCCGCCGTGCGCAAAGCTAAGCTGAAAATAAGTTATTTCTCTTCGACCGATTGCGTCGGGGTGGTCGGTTTCTGCACCGGAACGGATTCAGGCGCGGGCGCCGGGGCGACGGGCACGACCACTTCCGGCACCACCGCGGGCGCGGCGGTCTCGGGGGTGACCATCACCGTTTTCTTGACGGGCACCGGCGCGACGATGACTGCCGGCGCCGCCGGGGCCCAGAGCAGCGTGGGCGGAGCCGCAGGCGTGCGCGAAATACGATCGTTCTCAGCGACCGTCAAGCCCGGCACAGGGTATTGCGCAAGGTCGTAACTAAAGCCGTATTCGCCGAGCGAGGCGTAGGGATTTTGTTGGGACTTGCAGCCAGCCGCCAGGGCCAGGGCCGCCACGCAGAGAAGAGGTTTCCAGTTCATCGTATTAAGATTTCATCGTAAAAGTGACACAACTTCCTTGTCGAGACAAATCCAGCAGGCAAATGGTCTTGACTGATGGCCGGTCGTTTCTATAGCGTTTCGTTGAAATACACAAGGTAGTTTTGGCCGCCCGATCACATTTTCCGATGCGCTCCGCCCTTGCCCATATCTTACGAACCGCCATGGCTCTCATCTTTGCGGCGGCCACGGCGAGGGCCGCCCCTGCCAACGATTCCTGCGACACCGCTCTCGTCATTTCCAACGCCATTTACAGCCATTCCGAATCCACCACCGACGCCACGACCGCGAATGACCCGGCGCCTTCCTGCATTGATGGTTTTGCCAACGGCGTTTGGTTTCAATACACGCCGCCGTCCGATGGCCAATTGGACGTGGACACCTCCGGCAGCGATTTTGACACGGGGCTGGCGATTTATAGCGGCGCATGCGGCTCGCTCACGGAACTGGCCTGCAACGATGACGACCTTTTGAATGGCGTATTGACATCCCGGCTTTCCATCCAGGTCAGCAGCGGTGTCATATATAAGTTTCTGGCGGGCGGCACGGCGGGCAGTTCGGGAAATCTGGCGTTTCACCTTTCGTTGACGGCCAACGGCCCGCCGCTCATCGGCACACAACCCACCAATCAAGTGGTCAGCGTGGGCCAGGATGCCACCTTTACGGTGGAGGCGAACAGCTTGAGCCCGCTCTCTTATTTCTGGAAACGCGGCAATGCTTTCATTCCCGGCGCGAACAGCGCGAGCTACACATTTGCGAATGCGCAAGCTTCCGATTCCGGGAGCCAGTTTAGCTGCTTGGTGAGCAACGCCTATGGTGCTCAACTAAGCGATCCGGCGACTCTTTACGTCGTCGTGCCGAAATATCATTTCGATTTTGAAAGCGGGCTTCAGGGATTTGTCCTGGACAACAATTACAATGAAGGCCACGGCTTATGGCACGTTAGCAGCGGACGCGCCCAGGATGCCGGACACAGTCCCACCCACAGTTTGTATTACGGCCAGAACGAAGGCGCGGCGGGCGGCGGAAATTATAACACGGGCACGGCCAATGCCGGCGTCGCGGTGTCGCCGGCGCTGAGCCTGCCCGCCGGGCCCATTACGCTGTCCTTCAATTACCTGATGGCCGTGGAGCCGGTGAATGGCGTCGATGCCGATCTCGCCTACGTGGAAGTTTCCACCGATAACGGCGCCACCTACACCACGGTGGAGCAAAAAGGCGCCGGCTTGCAAAACAACACCGCCAGCCAATGGTTGAGCAACAGCGTGGACCTTTCCGCCTACGCGGGAGCAAATGTCCGGGTGCGATTTCGATTTGACACCGTGGATTCATCGTTCAACAACACCGAAGGCTGGTATCTCGATGACGTTGTGCTCACCACGCTGCCCAACGGCCCGCTCGCTTTCCAGACTGTGTCGCAAACCAACGGGCAAATCCAATTCACGTGGAACGCCGCGCCGGGACAGGATTACCAGGTGCAATACAAAACCAACTTGAGCCAGACGAATTGGATCAACCTCGGCCCGCCGTTGACCAACGCCGTGCTGCCCTATTCCGACGGCTTGGGCCCGGACACGCAGCGCTTTTATCGTGTGCGGACCGCGCCGTAGTTCA
Organism: Verrucomicrobiia bacterium; assembly: GCA_035551475.1. Lineage (GTDB taxonomy): Bacteria > Verrucomicrobiota > Verrucomicrobiia > Limisphaerales > Palsa-1400 > DASZMX01. Next base: position 29,039 of record DASZMX010000089.1, on the reverse strand, counting down.
GGGTTCGCCCACCAACTCCGGTGTTTTATCCGCGATGGGTTGCAGCGCGTGGACCGCCGGCGCCGTATCATCGATTCGCACGAAGCTGGCAATCCAAACACTCAGCCAGCTCGCGATCACCGCCACCCAGCCGAGCCAGGTGAAGTTCATTAATTCCCCCGAAGGCGCCCGAAACACAATCCACCCCCCCAGCGTGGACGCCACACCCGCCGCCAAGTCCCGCGCGCATCCGCTCAAGCTCATGAACGCGCCGCGGCGCGAGGCCGGCACAGCCAGCGTCATAATGGCTTGGCCCGGCACAAAGCGTCCGCTGGAGAAAATGAAAAATCCCCCGACCAGCGCGAGTGTCAGCCACATGGGAGTTCGTCCGGCATGGCTCAGGGCCAAAATCACCATGCACGCCACCACCATCAGGCAGGCCAGGGTGCGAAAACGCCCGAGGCGATCGGCCAGCTTGCCAATGTAGGGCCCGCTGAACACTGTTAATGCGCCGCCAACAAAGTAGGCCAGGAACAAATATTTTTCGGGAAAGCCCGTGTTGAACACAAGGTAAGTGGACAGGAGCGGAATGATGGTGAAGTGCCCCAGCACCAGCATGCTCATGAACAACAGCGCCCAACCGGCGTTGGCATCGCGCATCAACAATCCAAAAGCGTGCTGCGCCCCGGCGCGGCCTTCTTTCAAATGTCCGGTCAACTCCGGCAGCCGCAGCCACACCATGGTCCAAATCACCGCCGCCAGCGCCGCCAGCATGAAGAACGGCATTTCCCACCGATACATTTCCGCCAATTGCAGTCCCATGGGCACGCCCAGCGCCGCCGCCGCGGAAAATGCTGTCATCACAATTCCCAATCCGGCCGCGCGCCGTTCCGCCGGCACAACGTCACCGACAATCGCCAGAATCAGCGAGGTGGATAGACCTCCAAACGCGCCACTCAAAGCCCGCGCCACCAGCAAGGCGGCGGAATTATGGGCGAGAGCGCACGACAATGTCCCCACCGTGAAGCCCGCGAAAAAGAACAGCAGCAATTTGCGCCGGTCAAAGCGATCCAGAAAAGGCGCCGCCACCAAACCCGTGATGGCGGAGCTGATCGTGTAGGCCGCCACGAGCGCGCTGAAGCGTCCGGGGCCGATGTTCAGGTCGCGCATGAGCTGCGGCCCGAGCGGCATCATGATCATGAAGTCCACGACGTGGACAAACTGCACCGAGGCCAGCAGCAGCAGAAGGGAGCGTTCGGAAGGGCGGTTCATGGGCGTTTGTCCGGGGAAAGGCTTGATTGCGCCATGAGTTCGTTTTGGTTCCAGCCGCCGCCGAGAGCCTTGATCAATTGCACCGCGGCAATCAGCCGCTGCCCCGTCAGTTGCGCATTGGCGCGCTCGGCTTGCAGCGCATCGCGGCTGGCATCGACCACTTCCAGATAGCTGACAATGCCCGAGGTGAAACGGTCGGTCGCCAAATCGGCGGCGCGGCGGGAATTGGCGACGGCGCGCTGTTGCGCCTCCGATTGGTCAAGAAGATATTTTATGCCGGACAGGCTGTTCTCCACGTCGCCAAAGGCCACCAGCACCTGCTGCCGGTAAACCGCCGCGGCCTCGGCAAACGCCGCTTGCGAGCGATGATAATTCGCGCGCAGCCGGCCGCCCGCAAAAATCGGCAGGGTCAGGCTGGGGCCGATGGACCACGTGCGGCTGCTCCAATTGAACAGCGAATCCACGTCCGCGCTCAGGAAACCGCCGGAGCCCGTCAGGCTTAACACGGGAAAAAACGAAGCTTTGGCCACGCCAACGCGGGCGTTGGCCGCAGCCAATTCCCGCTCTGCCGCCGCCACATCCGGACGGCGCTCCAGCAGGTCGGCGGGCAAGCCGGCGGGGATGACCGGCGGCGCCGGATTCCAATTCGACGAGGTTACGGCCGGGAGGCGGAACGACGAAGGATTCGCGCCTTCCAGGACCGCAATGGCGTTTTCGAATTGCGCGCGACGCTGCAAGAGCGAGGCCGCTTCCGCCTCGGTCGTGGCCAATTCCGTCTCGGCCCGGGCGGTGTCGAGGTCGCTGCCAATGCCGCCTTCAAAACGGCCGCGCACCAGGCGCACCTGCTCGTGGCGCAAATCAATCGTGCGCGCCACGATCGAGATCTCCGCATCCAGCGCGCGCAGGCCAAAATAATTTTGCGCGACGTCCGTTTGCAGCGTCAATAATACGTTGTAAAAGTTGGCCAGGGACGATTGCGCGTCGGCGCGCGCGCCTTCAAAATTGCGGCGCACCCGGCCCCACAAATCCACTTCGTAGGTCAAATCCAGGGGCGTGGACCAGGTGTTCGCCGTCAAGGCGCCGAAGCTCGGCTGTTGATTGGGCGAAAAGCGCTGGCGCGCGAAACTTGGATACGCGTACAGGCTCGGCAGCAAATCCGCGCGCGCGACGCGCGCGGTGGCGCGGGCCTGGTCCACGCGCGCGACCGCCGCCTTGATTTGCTGGTTGGCGTCGAGCGCCTGGTTCTCCAGCTCGTTGAGGCCGGCGTCGCCGAACGCTTCCCACCATGCGCCTTTGGCCACATGATCCAGCGGCGCGCCTTCCTTCCATTGCCCCAGCTCGGCTGATTTGTAAGCCGCAGGGGCGTCGTTCGTGGGCGGATGATAATCCGGCCCCACTTTGAACCAGCCGGCAGAGGCGTTCGTCGCCGTCAAGATTAGGACCACCGCCGCCACTCCAGCGGCGGCCCGGACACCGTGCGGCGCCGGTTGGGATTTCTTTTTCGCCCCGAGTTTCATCAGTGTCACATAGAAAACGGGCGTCAGGAACAAGCCAAAGATCGTCACCCCGATCATGCCGGCAAAAACCGCCACGCCCATGGCCTGGCGCATTTCCGCGCCCGCGCCTGTCGCCACCACCAGCGGAAACACCCCGGCGATGAACGCGATGGACGTCATCAAAATCGGCCGCAATCGCAGCCGGCAGGCTTCCAGCGCCGCGTCAAACGGGCTCATGCCCTGGTCCTGGTGGTGCTTGGCGAATTCCACGATGAGAATGGCGTTTTTGCACGCCAACCCCACCAGCACGATCAGGCCGATCTGCGTGAAAATATTGTTGTCGCTCCCCTTGAGCCAGACGCCGGTGATGGCAAAGAGCAGGCACAGCGGCACAATCAAAATGATCGCCAGCGGCAGGCGAAAACTTTCGTACAAGGCCGCCAGCACCAGGAACACCAGCAGCACGCACAAGGGATAGACATAAATGGCGGAGTCGCCCGCGAGAATTCGTTGATAGGTCAATTCCGTCCATTCGTAGTTCATGCCCTTCGGCAGCGTGGACGTGACAATTTTGTTTATGAGCTCCTCTGCCTGGCCGGAGCTATAGCCTGCCGCCGGTCCGCCGTTGAGTTCAGCCGCGGGATAGCCGTTATAGCGCATGGCGCGGTCCGGCCCATGCGTTTCTGTAACCCGCACCAGGGCGCCGAGCGGCACCATCTGGCCTTTGTCATTGCGCGTTTTCAGGCGCGTGATGTCCTCCGGATGATCGCGGAAGGACGCATCCGCCTGCGCAATGACCTCGTAAGTGCGCCCGAAACGGTTGAAGTCATTCACGTAGAGCGAGCCCAGGTAAATCTGCATGGTCTCGAAAAGATTTTGCAGCGGGACGCCCTGTTGTTTGGCCTTCGTGCGGTCGATGTCCGCGTCCAATTGCGGCACATTGACGGTGAACGTGGAGAAAACATTGTCCAGCCCCTTGGTCTGCGCGCTTTGGCCCATAATGGAGCCGAGGTTTTGATAGAGCGCGTCAAAGCCCAGGTCGGCGCGGTCTTCCACGTAGAGCTTGAATCCGCCGATGGTGCCGAGGCCCATGATCGGCGGCGGCGGCACTGTCAAGACGAAAGCATCCTGGATCGAGGCGAATTGCCGGTTTAATTCCGCGGCGATGGCCGGGCCGCTCAGGTTCTTCGCCTTGCGATCCTCAAAGGAATCCAGACAGAAAAACACGATGCCGGAATTCGGCGCCGCGCTGAAGCCGCTGATGCTCAACCCCGGAAACGCCACCGCGCTCTGGACGCCTTTCACCTTCAGGCCAATCTCCGACATGCGGCGGATGACCGCTTCGCTGCGATCCAGCGAGGAGGCGTCCGGCAATTGCGCGAAGGAAATCAAATACTGTTTGTCCTGCGACGGCAGGAACCCGGTGGGAACCTTGTTAAAACTCCATCCTGTCAAGAGAATCAACCCGCCGTAGGCGATCAAGGCGACCACGCTTTTCCGCAGGATGTTGGCCACGCCATGGGAATACCTTTCCCCCGCCCACGCGAACACACGGTTAAACGGCCGGAAAAACCAGCCAAACGCCGCATCCATCCCGCGCGCCAGGCGATCCTTGGGCGCCGCGTGGTCTTTCAGCAACACCGCGCAGAGCGCCGGCGACAGCGTCAGGGAATTGAACGCCGAAATAACCGTCGAGATGGCAATCGTGATGGCAAACTGTTTGTAGAATTGCCCCGTCAATCCACTGATAAACGCCGTCGGCACAAACACTGCGCACAGCACCATAGCCGTGGCGATAATCGGGCTCGTCACCTCGCTCATGGCGCGTTTGGACGCCTCCATCGGCGACAAGCCGAGGGCGATATTGCGCTCCACGTTTTCCACCACCACGATGGCGTCGTCCACCACAATGCCGATGGCCAGCACCAAGCCGAACAACGACAAATTGTTGATTGAAAAACCCAGCCCGAGCATGACCGCAAAGGTGCCAACCAGCGAAACGGGCACCGCCGCGAGCGGAATGATCGAGGCCCGCCACGTTTGCAAAAACAGGATCACAACGATCACCACCAGCAGCACCGCCTCCAGCAGCGTGTGGATGACGGCCTCAATGGAGTGCCGCACAAACACCGTCGGATCATACACGACGGAATAATCAATGCCGTCGGGGAACGTCTTTTTAAGCTCCTCCATCTTGGCGCGCACGTCCGTGGAAAGCTGGAGCGCATTCGCGCCGGGCAGTTGAAAGATCGGCAGCGCCACCGCCGATTTGTTGTCAAGCAGCGAGCGCAAGGCGTAGCTGTCCGCGCTCAGTTCGATGCGCGACACGTCTTTGAGCAGCGTCTTCTCGCCATTCGGGCCCACCTTCACGATGATCTGGCCGAACTCCTCAGGCGAAACCAGGCGCCCCTTGGCGTTGATTTGCAATTCAAAATCCACCGGCCGCGACACCGGCTGCTGGCCGATCGCGCCCGCAGCCACCTGCACATTTTGTTCGCGAATGGCGGCCACCACATCGCTGGCGGTGAGATTGCGCGCCGCGATTTTGTCCGGCTGCAACCAGATGCGCATCGCGTAATCCCCGGAGCCGAACACCTGCACGCTGCCCGCGCCCGGAATGCGCGCCAGGGCATCCTTGACCTGGAGCGTCGCGAAATTGCGCAGATAGACCTCGTTATACCGGCCTGTGGGCGAAAACAAATGCACCACCATCGTCAGGTCGGGCGATTGCTTGGTGGTGGTCACGCCGAGATTGCGCACTTCCTCGGGCAATTTGGGCAGCGCTTGTGAGACCCGGTTTTGCACCTGCACCTGGGCCTTGTCCACGTCGGTGCCCAGCGCGAATGTCACGGTCAGGGTCATTACGCCGTCCGGCGTCGCCTGCGAAAACATGTAAAGCGAATCCTCCACGCCGTTGACGGATTGCTCGAGCGGCGAGGCGACCGTTTCCGCGATGGTCTTGGGATTCGCGCCCGGATAAACCGCGCGCACCACGACGGTCGGAGGAACAACTTCGGGATATTCGGCAATGGGCAGGCGCAGCAGCGCGAGCAAACCCACGAGGAATATCGCCGTGGAAAGGACGCCGGCGAAGATAGGGCGCCGGATAAAGAAATGTGAAAAATTCATAGGGTTGTGTCGGGGGAGGCGATTACCGCGTGGCCACACTGGCGCCGTGCGCCGCCTCGGCTTCATCCTGCGGTGTCACGGCCATGCCGGGACGCACCCGCTGCAAACCGTTGATCACAATTTTGTCGCCGGCCGAAAGGCCCGAGCGAATGACCCGTTTGCCATCCACTTCCGGCCCGAGTTGGACCGTCTGATAGGCCACCGTGTTGGTCGGCGTCAGGACCAGCACATATTTTTGCGCCTGGTCCGTTCCGATGGCGCGTTCCGAGATCAGAACCGCCGGATGCTTTTCGCTCACCGGCAAACGAATGCGCGCGAACAACCCGGGCACAATCCGCCCATCGGTATTCGGGAACACCGCGCGCAGCAAAATGCTGCCAGTGTTTGCGTCTAAGTGGTTGTCGAACGACTCGACATAGCCCTGGTGCGCAAAATCTGTTTCGTCACCGAGTTCCAATTGCACGGGCGTGCGCCCGGCGGCGTTGGTCTCCATTTTCTTGGCCGCCACGAGGGCGTTGAACTTCAACAATGTGTCTTCATCGACGTCTGCATAGACGTACACCGGATCGACCGACACGATGGTGGTCAAAAGCGTGCCCGCCCCGGAACCGCCGGTGACGTAATTGCCGCTGGTCAGCAAGGCGCGGCTGACGCGGCCATCAATGGGGGCGCGCACTTCGGTGAAATCCAAATCCAGCCGCGCGAAATCCCGGGCCGCGTCTGCCGCGACCACGGCCGACTTGGCCTCCTGATAGCGGGCGATGCGGGCGTCGGACTCCTCGGCGGAAATGGCGCGCTTAGCCAGCAAGGTTTCGGTCCGGTCAGCTTCGCGTTTGGCGTTGTCCAATTGGACGCGCGCCCGCTCGGCCTCGGCCTGCAAACGGTCAAAATCCGCCTGGCGCCACCGGGGATCGATGACAAAAAGGACATCGCCCTTCTTCACGAGTTGCCCGGATTGAAAGCGCACCTCGCGCAAGTAGCCGGAAATCTGCGGCCGCACTTCCACCGCTTCCACCGCTTCGGTGCGGCCGGTGAATTCGTCCCATTCCACAATGTTGCGCTGCTCCACTGAGGTCACCGTGACGGCGGGTTTGGGCGGCGCCGGCGGAGGAGCCGGGCGTTCGCAACCAGTGGCCGTAATGAGAACGGCCGCAGCGGCCGAGGACATGAATTTAAACGTCATAATTTAAAAGATAAAAAAAATTAATCGACACGCGAGGACAACAAAACCCGGCCAAATATGGCCGGGTTTATAGGCCTTAAGCAATCACGGGTTCAGCGCCGGTTTGGGACAACACGTACCGCTGGTGTTCGGACCATTCCGCCACTGCGCGGGCCTTTTCCTCCGCCAAATCCTGGAACACAAGATGCGGGAAAGGCGTCTGGAACGCCAGCGCTTCGGCTTCATTCAACGCCAAGCGCAGCGCCTGGTCGTGTTCGGCAATCAGACCGCGAAACTGCACGAGCACGGAGGTCCGGGCTTTCTGGATTTGCGCCAGAACTTTCTGGCAGGAGGCAACGCAAGCTTCGGCAAAGGGGCGATTGGATTTGGTGGCAGTGTTCATGGTGAGGTTCCTTTCTATAGTTGTCTATTTAGTCAATTTTCAGCGTAAAAAAATTTGTTATCCCAGCGCAGGCGCGTGGGCTGATACGCCCAGCAATTCATAGGTTCCGCGAATGGCGTCGCGAAAAATATCCAGGTTATTCTGAATGCGCGCCTCCATTGCCTGGCCTTGATAATATGTAAAAAGTGTCCGCGCCTTGCCTTCCGCGTCCGGCGCATCGATCAATCCCGCCGCATGCGCGTCCCGGATGGCCGATTCCAAGTACTTGCGCTTCTGATTCAGGATTTCCTGAACCTTCTTCTGCAAGCCGCCTTCCTGCGTGCTGATCTCCGAGCCCAAGGCGAACAAGGGGCATCCCAGGACGTGACCGCACTTTGCCTTCATTTCCGCCTGAATCTGATACCCGTATTCGTAATACCGGCGCAACCGCTCCATGGGTGGCACGGTGGGGGAAAAAATCGCGTCCAACTCGGGCCGCCGACGCTGCCATTCCTGGTCCAGGGCGGCTGTCGCCAAATCGGCTTTCGAATCGAAGAAATAGTAAAAGCTCCCCTTCTTGACCCCCGCCTTCTCACAGATATGATCGATGGTCGTGCTGCCGTAGGAACCTGTCCAAATCAGGTCGGCCACCGCGTCCATCAATCTCGTTTTGGCATCACTCACTCGTCCCATAACGATGCCACTCTAACATAGTTGACCAGATCGTCAACTACTTTTGAAAAGATTCTTTATCAGTCAGTATTTCGGCGCGTTTCCTGACTTCCATTTGATATTGCAGCCCATGCTGGGCTTTTGGTTTGCCGAGACCGGGCGACGAGCCAAAACCGCGTCCAACGCGGCGCGCAAATCTCGCCCGCTGACGGGTTGGCCATTGCCGGGGCGACTATCATCGAATTGACCCCGATAGACCAGCTTTTGGTCGGCGTCGAACAGGAAAAAATCAGGTGTGCAAGCCGCCCGGTAAGCTTGCGCGACCGCCTGGGTTTCGTCGTAAAGGTAAGGAAAAGTGTAGCCTGCCTCCCTTGCTTCCTCGGCCATTTTGGCAGGGCTGTCCTCGGGATAATTGGCCACGTCATTGGCGCTGATGGCTACGATCGCCACGCCCTGCGGCTGATAGTCCCGCCCCAAGGCCGCCAGGCCGCTGCGGATATGTTTGACGTAAGGGCAATGGTTGCAAATGAACGCCACCAGCAGAGCCGGCGCGGATTTGAAATCGGCAAGCGCGGTCTTTTTTCCCTGCGTATCAGGCAGCGAAAAATCCGGCGCGGGCGTTCCCAAGGGCAGCATGGTGGAAGGTGTCAAAGCCATAATCGCCCCATGCTACGAAGCCTGGGAATGGGCTGCAACTTCCCAGATGTTTGTAGTTGAACATTTCCGAACGGTCACTAGCATAACCGCAACTTTCGCCCCCTCGTCTCGACCAGGGGCAAGTGATATGATTCTTGTCCGACCCGCAAAAGCCATACTGCCGTGGGTGGTCTGGCTTCTGAGCATGTGCGCGAGCCTTCCTTTGCTGGGAGCCGTGGAAGGTCAGCGCTACCGCCAGCGGGTCTGGCAAGGCCAGGACGGTTTGCCCAGCCCCATTGTGCGCACGACAGTCTTTGGCCGGGACGGCCGTCTTTGGCTTGGAACGGCCGAAGGGTTGGCGCGCTACGACGGCACATCCTTCAGGACTTTTAATACGGGCGTGGGCAATCGCGACCGCCGATATATCGCGTTGTGCCAGACCACCGACGGCAGCATCTGGACTTCCACCACCAACGGCCTGGCCTGCCTTAAGAACGGCCAGACCACCCTGTTCACCACCAACAATGGCCTGCCTTCCGACGCCGTTTACACCGTTTATCAGGATCGCCAGGGAACCATCTGGGTGGGATCGGAAAACGGCTTGTCGAAATTCGACAACGGCAAATTCATTCGCTTGACATCCAAGGACGGTTTTATCGACGCGGCGGTGCGCGCCATTTTGGAAGACCGCAACGGCGCGCTCTGGGTCGGAACCGCGCAAGGATTGGTGAGCTGCAAGGACGGACGGACCACCCTGCACAAGAGCGCCAATGCCTACCGCAACGCGGTTCATTGCCTCTGTCAAACGCACGATGGCTCCGTTTGGGCGGGCACCAGCGCCGGCCTGGACCGACTGCAAAACGGCGCGTGGACGTTATACACGGAAACCAACAGCGCCCTCGCCCATCGGGTGGTGTGCGCGCTTTACGAGGACGCCGACGGAACGCTCTGGGTCGGCACGTACGCCGGCGCCCAGCGATTTTTCGAAGGCGCATTCGAAACGGTGATGACGGAAGGCGAAACCGCGCTGGACTTCGGCAATACCGTGCCTGGTTATGTCTTTTCCATTTGCGGTGACACCAACGGCGGGATTTGGCTGGGGACTTTCGACGGGCTGCATCTTCTGACCCAGGAGCCTTTTCGCTTTTATCGCACCGAAGACGGGCTGCCGGCGCGCCAGGCGAATTCGGTGTGGGCGAGCGCTTCCGGCGATGTCTGGATGGGCACGTTGGGCGGCGGGCTGGCGCAATTGCACGACGGATTTTTCATCACCCGCGGCGTGAGCAAAGGTTTGCCGAAAAATATCCGCGCCCTGTGCGAAAGCCGGGACGGCTCACTCTGGATCGGCTCGGATGGCGATGGCGTGACCCGCTGGCAGGACGGCCATGTGACACAACGCCTGACCACCAACGACCTCCCCGAAATGCCCGATAACGTCGTGCGCGTGATTTACGAAGATCACACCGGCACACTTTGGTTCGGCGGCGCCAACAACCTGGCATCCTACAAAAATGGCGTGTTCGAACCGCTGGCGGAACCACTGCGCGTCGTCCGGTGCATCACGGAAGATCGCATGGGTCATCTTTGGGTCGGGTCAAGCAGCGGGTTAAGCCGCGTGGAAGGCGGACGCGCCGTGCGTGTGGGACAGGCGGAGGGCGTCACCGTCGTCAATTGCATTTGTCCGGACGGCCCGGACGCAATTTGGCTGGGCGCCGACAATGGGCGCCTGTTCCGATTGAAGGATGGCCAATTCTCGCCGCTGCCGACGGCGGGATTGATCAACCGCGCGTTGCAAGTGGTGTGCGACCAGCATCATAAAACCTGGGTGAGCGCGGATAGCGGCATCTTCTATTTTGATGAAGCGGCGATGAACGATTTCGCCGACCGCAAGGTATCTGCCGACGGCGTTTTCCTCCATCGCCTGGAGGGATTTCCGCGCGCCCAGTGCACCGGCCTGGCGCAACCGGCCGGCATGCTGGACAACGGCGGACATCTTTGGTTCCCGACTTTTGCCGGCGTGGTGGAAATCGACACGGCGCAAGTCCGAAAAGAGCCGGCGCCGGCGGTCTTTATTGAGGAAGCCTTCGCCGGCGGCGAAAAGATTCCGGACAGCGCCCGTCGGCTGCTGCCTTCGGCGGCGAGCCAGGTGGAATTCGATTTTACGGCGTTGAATTTGCGCGAGCCCGGCGGCTCGATTTTCGAATCCAAGCTGGAAGGCCTGGACGATCACTGGGAAAAACTCGGCGCGCAACGTTCCGTGCGTTACAACAATTTGCCGCCCGGTGATTATCATTTCCGCGTGCGCGCCTCGACAGATGGAGCCTCGTGGAGCGACGAGGAAAGCTCCTTTTCCTTTGCGCTGGAGCCGCATTTTTATCAAAGAATTTGGTTTTATCTCCTGTGCTGGGTAGGCGTCCTCGGCTTGGGCTGGCTCATGTATCGCTGGGCTTACCGCTGGCGCCAGCGCGCCCTGCGCCAGCGCGACCAGGAAGTCTTTCAACTGGTGGACGAATGGACCAAGAGCCTGCAAATCGAGGTGGCCGAGCGCAAACAAGCGGAGCGCGCCTTGCAGGAAAGCCAGCAAGTGATCATGCGCCAGGAACGGCTGGCGGCTGTGGGCCAGTTGGCGGCAGGCGTCGCGCACGAATTCAATAACATTCTCACCGTCATCCAGGGGCACACTTGCCTGTTGCTGGACAATCCCAACCTCGACGAGGATTCCGTCAAGTCCCTGAGGCAAATCTCCGAAGGCGTGGACCGCACCGCCAAGCTGATCAATCAAATGCTCGCGTTCAGCCGCAAACAAGTGATTCAATTGGCCCCGCTGGATTTGAACGCCACCATTTCCCAAGTCACGGATATCCTGTCGCGCACGCTCGGCGAACACATCGCTTTGCGGCTGAACATCGCGCCGCGCTTGCCGCTGGTCTCTGCCGACCAGGGAATGATCCAGCAAATTATCGTCAATCTTGCCGTTAATGCCCGCGACGCCATTGGCTCCTCCGGCAGCCTCACGATCAGCGCGCAGGCTGTCAGCTTCAGCTCCGCGGACGTGTCTGGCAAAAACGATCGGCGCGCCGGGGATTTCGTGGACATCACGATTTCCGACACGGGCAAAGGGATGGACCAGGCCACCATCGAACATTTGTTCGAGCCGTTTTTTACCACGAAGGACATTGGCAAAGGCAGCGGCCTGGGCTTGGCGACGGTGTACGGCATGGTCAACCAGCATCATGGCTGGATTGAAGTCGAGAGCCGGCCGGGCCACGGAGCGGCCTTCCATATTTTTGTTCCCGTGGCGGCGCGCAGTCAATCCGCCTCCTCCAAACTCGAAACCACCGAGCTGCCCGATGGACGCAAACCTTCGGCCTCACACACGGCCACGGCCACGACCACATGACTCCGGACGAACGCATTCAACGACTGGCGGCTTTCCCGCGCACCAATCCCAACCCCGTCCTCGAATTTTCCGCGGACGGGACGCTTACTTACTGCAACGACGCGGCGCGCCACCTTGCCTCCTCCCTCGGGAACGACTCGGCGCTCGCGCTGGTGCCTTCCAACATTCACAAGATCATCACCGAGAGTTTGCTGACCGGCGAGAATCGCACCAACCTCCACACGGTGGTGGAAGGCCACACCATTTCCTGGTCGTTCATCCCGCTGGTGGAAAACAAAATCGTCCACTGCTACGCCAATGACATCACGGAGCGCCTGGGGTTGGAGGCGCAGCTGCGTCATTCGGTGAAAATGGAGGCGGTCGGCCAGTTGGCGGCCGGCGTCGCGCATGATTTTAATAACATTCTTACCGTCATCCAGGGCCACGCCGACTTGATGCTGCAATCCTCGCAATCCCGCGAGAGCAACGAAAAATCCATCCGCCAAATCGGCGAAGCCGCGGAACGCGCGAGCAAATTGATCAAGCAATTGCTCATGTTCAGCCGCAAGCAGGTGATGCAGACGCGCAACATCAGCCTGAACGAAATCATCAGCAATCTCACCCCGGTCCTGCGCGGCCTCCTGGGTGAACACATCAATTTTCAATTCATCGCCGGCCAGCATCTGCCCGCGCTGTACGCGGACGTCGGCATGATTGAACAAGTCCTGCTGAACCTTTGCCTCAATGCCCGCGACGCCATGCGCAATGGCGGCCGTTTCACGATCCGCACTGCCGAACAGATCCTCGAGCCGGTGGCCTCCGTCCTCAACCCCGAGGCGCGCCCCGGGCGGTTCATTTGTTTGACTGCCACCGACACCGGCTGCGGCATGGACAAATCGACGCTCAGCCATTTGTTCGAGCCGTTCTTCACCACCAAGGAAACCGGCAAAGGCACCGGCCTCGGCCTGGCCACCATTTACGGCATTATTCAGCAGCATCAAGGCTGGATCGTCGTGGACAGCGAACTGGGCAAAGGCTCGACCTTCACTTTCTTTTTGCCCGGCGGCGATCAAACCGTCGAGGCTCCTGCCACACCCGCGCCGCGACCGGCGCAAGCCATTCCGCAATTGGCCAAGGGCGACGAAGTCATCCTGGTGGTCGAAGACGAAGTTCCCTTGCGCGAACTCGTCGTCAACATCCTGGAAATCTGCGGCTATAAAATATACCAAGCCACCACCGGCGTGGAGGCCCTGCAAATCTGGTCGGAGCAAAAAGGAAAAGTGGATTTGCTTCTGACCGACATGGTGATGCCCGGCGGCATTTCCGGACGGCAATTGGCCGAGCGACTGCAAGCCGACGATCCGGAGCTGAAGGTCATTTATACCAGCGGCTACAGCCCCGGCATGGCCGGCAAAGACATCGCGCTGTTGGAAGGCTGCAATTTCCTGGCCAAGCCCTACCCTCCCAGCCGCCTGGCGCAATTCGTGCGCGAGTGCCTCGACGGCGCGCAGCCGCCTTCGCGCTTGAAATAAGCCGCGCCGCCCCCCGGCATTTTTCCGTTGAATTTCATGCGCGCAGCCACAGACCGGCGGAACGCCGGGCTCGCCGTGTGCCTCGGCCTGCTTGTGGCGCTGGTGATATTCGTCCGTCTGCGCTCCCTGCCGCTTCCGCTTGAGCGTGACGAGGGCGAATACGCCTATGCCGGCCAGCTCATGCTCGATGGCGTGCCGCCCTACAAGCTCGCCTACAACATGAAGCTGCCGGGCATTTACGCGGCGTATGCGGGCATCATGGCGCTCTTCGGCCAAACTCCCATCGGCATTCATCTCGGATTTCTCCTCGTCAATCTCCTCTCGCTCGCGCTGCTATCTAGCGTGGCCCGACGGCTGACCACGACCTCCGGCGCGGCCGTGGCGTGTGTGACGTTTGGCTTGCTGGCCATGAGCCCCGGCCTGTTCGGCTTGCAGGGGCATGCGACACATCTCGTCACGCTCTTGGCCCTCGCGGGAATTTGGGCCTGGCAACGGGCGCGCGAAAAAAACCGCGAATTCAACCTGTTTCTGAGCGGGCTCCTGTTTGGCCTGTCATTTCTCTGCAAACAGCCGGGGCTTTTCTTCGGCTTCTTTGGCGGGGCGATGACCCTGCGTGATGAATTTCGTGTTCACCCCATCGCGTGGGTCACCGCGGTAAAACGCACGCTTTTATTTTGCCTGGGCCTCACGCTGCCCTTCGGCGTCGCTTGCCTGTTGCTCTGGCGCGGCGGCGTCTTTGCCCGGTTTTGGTTTTGGACATTTACTTATGCCAGCGCCCACGCGGCGCTGCTGAGTCCGCCGCAAATCATTTCCGCGTGGCAATATTTCTACGCAGGCATTGGCGGCGTGCGCTGGTGGTGGCCGCTGGCGGCCATCGGCTTGGTTGTTGTCATCACGGCCCGCCACGCAAACGACCGCCGTTTCTTCCTCGGCGCGCTCCTGGCCTTTTCTTGCCTGGCGTTCGGCGGAAGTTTCTGGTTCGGACAGCACTACTTCATCGTGATGTTGCCCGTCGTGAGCCTGCTCACAGCCGTCGCGGTGGAATCTGCCGCCGCGGCGCTGCCGCAGCGCACGCGCTGGCCGGCTGGGGCGGCGCGCGCGGCTTTCGCAGTGTTTTGCCTGGTATTTATCGCGGCGCAAAGCGATGTCTGGTTCCGACTGACGCCTGCGGAAGTTTGCCGGAAATTATATGCGCGCAATCCATTCCAGGAATCCGTCGCCATCGGCCAATTCCTCCAGTCCCACACCAAGCCGGAGGCGCGCATCGCCGTGTTTGGCTCGGAGCCGGAGATTTTCTTCTACGCGCATCGGCGTTCCGCCACGGGCTACATCTATATGTATGATCTGGTGCAATTGCAGCGTTACGCCCACGACATGCAGGCGGAGATGATTCGCGATGTCGAAGGCGCCAAGCCGGAATACATCGTGCTGGCCAATATTGTCGCCTCCTGGATGATTTGGCCCGGCGCCGAAATGACGGCCATTGATTGGAGCAGCCAATACGTGGACCGCTATTACGAAAAAGCCGGGGCGGTGTATATTTATCCCGACCACACGGAATACGCCTGGAGCGCCGACGCCATGAAAAAAACCCTCGACACTTATAGCGTCGTTTTCCTGTATCATCGCAAGGACTCGTTGTGAATCCCCGTCCCGATTTAACGCACGTTATCTTTGATTTTGACGGCACGCTTTCGTGGCTGCGCCACGGCTGGCCTCGCCTAATGGCCGACATTTTCCGTCAATACTATCCAGCGCCACCCGACGAAACCGAGACGCAAATCCTCCATCGTCATCTCTCGGAAATTTTGTCGCGCAACGGGCAGCCGACGATTTTTCAAATGATTCATTTTGCCGAAACCGTCCAGGCCCGCGGCGGAACGTGCCCGGAGCCGGAGGCGCTGCGGGTCGAATATCAGGATCGCCTGGACCACATCATCACTGAGCGCGTCGGCCAGCTCCGTCGCGGCGAGGCGCAGCCGGATGCTTTCGTGGTGCATGGCGCGAGGCCGCTTTTGGAGCAAATGCGCGACCGCGGATTGCGCCTGATCATTCTGAGCGGCACCCTGGAGGAACGCGTGCGCGAGGAGGCGGGCTGGCTGAAAATTGCGGATTTTTTCGGACCGCACATCTACGGCAGCGGCCGTGATCCCCGGCAGTTTTCCAAACGCCAGGTTATCGCCCGCCTGTTGCGCGAGGAAAACATTCCCGGGCGCCAGATCCTTTCCTTCGGCGACGGCCCCGTCGAAATCCAGGAGACCAAAGCCGTCCACGGCCTGGCCATCGGCGTGGCCAGCGACGAAGAGCATAATGGCGGCGGCGAGCCCGATCCCTGGAAACTGCCGCAATTGACCCAGGCGGGAGCCGACGCGCTGATCGCCGATTTTCGAGATCCCGACAAATTGCTTGCCGCGATCTTCGGGCGCTAACACTGTCTTGCCATGCCTGACGCGGAAGATCCATGGGTGGCGAAATTTCTGGCGCACCTTACGCTCGCCCGCGGCGCCTCCCCTTACACCGTGCGCAATTACGGCCACGCGCTGCGGGAAATTTTGCCTTGGGCGCAAAAACGGCGCGTCGAATCATGGGACTGGGCGGCGTTGACGCGCGATGACTTTCGCGATTTCCTGCGGTTTCTCGGGCGCCATCAACTGAGCCGCGCCGGCATTCAACTGCGCTTTTCCGCGTTCCGGTCCTTTTACAAATTTCTGATCCAAAACGGCGCCGCCACCGAATCGCCCATCAAAAAACTCGCGCTGCCCAAATCCGGGAAGCGTCTGCCCATTTTCTTGACTGTCCCGCAAATCACCGCGCTGCTGGAAGCGCCGGCCCAGGAAATGCGCCGCTCCTCCAAGGGGGCGGATTTTGATCCGGTGATTTTCTTTCGCGACACCGCCATTCTCGAAGTGATTTATTCCTGCGGTCTGCGCGTCAGCGAAGTCTGTCAATTGCGCGCCGGCGAAATTGATTGGAAGGAACGCCTGGCGCGCATCCGCGGGAAAGGCAAAAAGGAGCGGCTCGCCCCGGTGGGCCGGCCGGCTTTGGCCGCCATTCGCGATTATTGGAAGCATTGCCAATACGAGCCGGAGCCGGGGCTGCCGGTGTTTCTGGCCCATCCGCATAAACTTGCGCCGCTCACGCCGCGCACCGTGCAATTGCGCCTTAAAATTTACCTCGCCGCCGCCGGCCTGGACCCGCGCCTGACGCCGCACAAGCTCCGCCACAGTTTTGCCACGCACATTCTCGACGCGGGCGCCGACTTGCGCAGCGTGCAGGAATTGCTCGGCCACGCCCACCTCGCCACCACGCAGGTTTACACGCATCTCACCACCGAACGCCTCAAAAAATCCTACGACAAAGCGCATCCGCGCGCCTGAAATATTCTGACTACAGTCCTCGCCCACTCCCGCCGATATACGAGTGGCAGACTACGTCGATGAAAAAGTGCATTCTCTTTGCTGGCCGGGACGATATTTTGTGGGAAGAGTTCAACACCTACGCCTCGCAACCGGCGTCGGGCTGGGTGCCGCATTTCGCGCGCACAGGCCATGAGGCGCTGCAATTGGGCGAGAAGCACCAGTTCGCCGCCATTGTGTCCGCCTTCAAACTGCCGGACATGACCGGCCTGGAGCTGCTGGACAACTTGATGGATCGCCAGCCCAAGGCTTCGCGCATTATCCTTTCGGACGCCAGCGAATCGCGCAGCACCGTCGAGTGCATAGGCCGCGCGCATCATCATCTTTTCAAACCGTGCGAACTTGAGACCTTGAAAAAAGCGCTGGACCGCGCGGGCAACGAACGCTGGGCTCCGAGCGATGCGCTCAAAGGCTTGCTCGGCGGCATGCGCCAGGTTCCCAGTCCGCCGACGATCTATTTCCAAGTCGTGGCTGAAATGCAGAGCAAAAATGTCTCGCTGGAAAAAGTCGCCGAATTGGTGGAGCAGGATCCGGCGTTGACCGCCAAGATTCTGCAACTGGCCAACTCCGCCGTCTTCAGCCTGCAAATGCAAGTGACCGACCCGCTGGAAGCGATGTCGTACGTCGGCCTGCAAACGACCAAGGCCTTGGTGCTGATGTCGCATACATTTTCGACGTTTCACGAGTTGCGCCTCGCGGGTTTTTCCGTGGACACGCTCTGGGCGCATTCCGTGCTGGCCGGCGCCTTTGCGCGCCGCATCGCGCAAATTGAGACCACCGACGAGAAGGTCATCGAAGAGGCGTTCGCGGCCGGTCTGTTGCATGATTTTGGCAAACTGCTGATCGGCGCCAACCAACCGGAGCGGCTCGGCCAGATTCTTACGCACGCCACAGCGGAGCGATGCAGTTTCGCCGAGGCCGAAGCCCAGGTTTTCACCAGTTTCGGACACGCCGAGATCGGCGCCTGTCTGCTGGCCATTTGGTGGCTGCCCCAATCCATCGTGGAAGCGGTGGCGTTTCATCACCAACCCGGGTTGGTGGCCGGCGAAGGCTTCTCCGCCGTGACGGCCGTGCATGCGGCGGACATCCTGGCGCATGAAGCGCTGGCGGATCGCTTCGGCATTCCGCCCTCGAAACTCGACGTGGACTATTTGAAGGCGCAAGGGCTGGAAGGCCGCTGGGAATTGTGGCGGCAGCATTGCCTCTCGCCCCAGCAGAAAAACGCGGCGTAAAAATCTTGCCTTCCGCGCCGGGAAAAGGGCAGCCTTTGGTTGACTGTTTCAACCATGTTGTCACGCATTCTCACCGCCGCATTCGCGCTTTTTGCCGCCCTTTCGGGATTGGCCCAGCCCTTTTCCAGCCTGTTTAGCTTTGACTACGACGAAGCCGGCGCCGATCCGCTCGGCAAACCGCTCATTGTCAGCAATGTGCTTTACGGCACCTCCCTGCAGGGAGGCATTAACGGCGGGGGCGGCACGGTCTTTTCCATGAACGTGAACGGCTCGGGCTTCCTCGTGCTCCATCCCTTCGGTTTCGGCGGAACGGATGGCACCGGGCCCAACGGCGGCGTGGTTTTGGTGGGCAATCGCATCTACGGCACGGCCAGCGGCGGCGGCGCTTCCAACAGCGGGACGATTTTCGGCGTGGACACCACCGGCGGGCACTTCTCGGTCTTGCACACCTTCTCCGGCGTGGGCGTTTCGAGCGATCCGACCTCTGGCTTGCTCGCCGTCGGGGACACGCTCTACGGAGTCACCTATGCGGGCGCGGTTTATTCCATCAAAACCAACGGCGGCAGTTTCACGATTCTGCATTCGTTCACCGTCGGCAATGAGGCGCCGCTGGCGCAGTTGAATTTCTCCCGGGGCGTTCTCTATGGCACAACGTCCGGGGGCGGATTGTACGGCGGCGGCACAGTGTTTTCCATCAACACCAATGGCAGCGGGTTTCGAACCCTGCACGATTTTTCCGGAGACACGGAGGGCAGCGTCTCGTTGAGCGGCGTCCAAGTCGTCGGCGATATGCTCTATGGCAACACCTCCGAAGGCGGCCTTTATACCGATGGCACGATTTTCTCCCTGGCCAAGACCGGCAGCAACTTCGTCGTGTTGCACACCTTTTCCGGCGTGCAGGACGGCGCGTATCCCAATGGGGATTTCGCCGTGCGCGACAATGTGATCTACGGCGCCACCCCCGGGGGCGGCGACAGCGAAGTCGGCGTGGTTTTTTCCATGAACACGGATGGATCGGGTTATACGAATTTGTATCAGTTCGTCGGCGACGCTGATGGGTCCGACCCGCAAAGCGGCGTGGTGGTAGTCAATAATACGATATACGGCGCGGCGGCGCAAGGCGGCGCGAATTTTTGGGGCGACATTTTCTCGTATGGGCTGCCCGTGACGCCGAATCTTTTGGTCAACGGCAGTTTTGAAGCGCCGGTCGGCGTCTTGAACGGGGCGTCGCTCATCACGCCCACGGGATGGACCCAGGGCGCCGGCTCGTCGGCTCTGGAGAATGGCGCCCCGGCCGCCAATTTCCCCGACGCCGAGGATGGCCAGCAATATCTCGCGCTCACCGTTCCCAACGACAGCATTTACCAAACCTTCACGGTTGCCGCCAGCGGGCGTTACCAGGTTTCCTGGTTTGACTCATCCTCCGTGGGCGGAGCCACCAATGCCGCGTACAGCGTGACCATCCTGAATGATGATTTTCTTTCCATCTCGACGCTGAACCTCGATGGCTACAACGGCGGCTTGAATTGGCGCGCGAAATCGCTCCCTCTCTATCTGGCGCCCGGAAACTATTCGGTCATGTTCCAAACTCCCAATTTGGCGGGCGAAGCCGCCCCCTGCCTCGATCATGCCATGGTGACTCCGCTGGAAACCAACGCCCTCGATAACGGCGATTTCGAGAATCCCGCCATCGAAAGTCAACACGCTTTGTTCGCGCACGACACCTTCGGGCCGTGGACCTTGGAGCAGAGCGGTTCCGACGTAGTCATCGAATCGGATTTCAACGGAGAACTGGCGGCCCTTCTTCATCCCACGCCTTTCGGCAGCCAGTTTGCGAATTTTGACGCGAGCGGCGCCTCCACGTTGCGCCAGGATCTCAACCACAGCCTGCGCGGCGGCGCCACGTATGCGCTGACCTTCTTCCTGTCCGGGACCGCCACGCCGCAGGGTGAGCCCGTCCAACTCACGGCCTCGATTGACTATGCTGGGACCACCAACATCGCGCGCCGCGCCACTTTTTCCCTGGCGGATGGCGCGGATTGGACGTCCGAGGAATTCGATTTTATTCCGCCCGTCGATGGAAATTACACTCTGCGGTTGATCTCGGCCACCGGTGACGCGGCGAGCGTCGATAATATTTCCATCGTGCCGACGCCCCTGGCGTTGCCGCTGGAGATTTATGCGCAGCCCGAGGACGTGACAGGCGTCACGGTCGGCTCCAGCGCCTCCTTCAGTGTGGGCGCGCAATCCTCCGCGGAATCCGTCCTGCAATATCAATGGCGGTTAAATGGCGTCAATATTAGCGGCGCGACGAACTCCGTGCTGACCATCCCCATCGTCCATTTTGCGAACGGCGGCATTTATGACGTGCTGGTCAGCGACGGCAATGCGCTGCTTGACAGCGATTACGCGTCATTGACGATCACCGTTCCCGCCGTGGCGAATAACGACAACCTGGCCAATGCCGCGATCCTTCCCTCCGTCGCCGACGGCGCAGTGGCGAGCGAAAATTTCGACGCCACCGTCGAAGCCGGCGAAACGCCGATCCTTCCTGGCAATGCGCCCAGCCGATCGATTTGGTTTACGTGGACGGCGCCCGTGACAGGCGTGGTCCAATTCACGACGGCGGGCAGTGGATTTGACACGGTGCTGGGCGCGTTTCAAGGCGGCGTGGCCACCCGCGCCGGCCTCGCCGACGATGACGCTGGCGGAAATCTCACGAGCTTGATCACCTTCAACGCCACCGCCGGGCAACTCTATATCATCGGTGTGGACGGCCATCACGGCGCCGCCGGCCCCGTGGTTTTAAGCTGGAGCGAATCGCAAACCGCCAACACCGTCCCGAACATTTTGACCCCGCCGGCGCCGGTGACCGTCGTGACCAACAACACGCCCGTAAGTTTCTCGTGCCAGGCCGACAACGGCTCCGTCCTCTGGTTCAAGGCGGGCGACCCCGTCAATCCCGTGGCGGGCGGCGTCAGCTTTTCCATTCCGCAGGTGGATGATACCACGGTGGGAACGTACTATGCCGTCGTGACCTCGGACTCCGGCCCATCCACGCGCACCGAGCCTTTCCAACTGCAAATCAATCTTCTGGAGGACGGCACGAGCGCGAGCAATTCGCTGGCCTACAACAAATTTTCGGATGCCGCCGCCAATCCCTTTTTGCCGCCGCCCCCACAGGAAACGCATGTGCGCACCGGTGGCGGCGACACTCGCGGCTTCACCACCGTGCAGGTCTATAACACCGCCGGAAATGTCTCGGAGCCAGGCGAACCCGCCATCTGTGGGCAAATTGGCGGAGCGCCGGAATGGTATGCCTACACGGCGCCGACGAATGGCGACCTGCTCGTCAACACCGCGGGCAGCTCCTTCAACACCATGCTCGGCGTGTTCACCGGCACAGGCAGCAGTTTTGCCAGCCTGACGAGCGTCGGTTGCGCTTACACCGTCAATCGCACCACGCAAGGCCAGCCTTCGGTGTTCGTGCCTAATGTCGCGGCCAAGCAAACGTTATACATCGTGGTGGACGGTTACAAAGGCGCCAGCGGCGCGGTGCATCTTAACATCAACATGGGCCAACCGGTCACCGCCGTCGTCCCGCCGCAGGACCAATACGTGAGCCTGCCCGGCAGCGCGAATTTCAGCATCGTCGCGCAAGGCAGCACGCCCATCAGTTATCAATGGCAATTCGCCGGGCAAAATCTCTTGCGCGAAACCAACGCCGTGCTGAACGTCACCGGCATTATTCCTTCCCAACTCGGCCTTTATTCCGTGGTCGCTTCCAACCTCGTTTCGCAGGCGACCTTCTCAGCCAGCCTCGCTCTGGCGAGCGCCGTGGCCATCCAAACCCAGCCCGTGAGCACCACCGTCCCGGCTGGTTCAACCGTGCAGCTTTCCGTGGCGGCCACCGGCGGTCCCCTGCCCGCTTATTTTTGGAAATTCAACGGCGCCAATGCCCTCGGCAACGGCAACACCCTCTCCATTCCAAATTTCCAAGCCGCCAACGAAGGAACCTACTCCGTCATTGTCAGCAATATTCTCGGCGCCGTCCCAAGTTCCGAAGCCCTCGTCCTGCTTGACACGCTCCGTTTCCGCGCTCCCCAATTCAGCGGCGGCATCTTTCAACTGCATCTCTCCGGCGTCGCCGGCCGCAATTACGCCATCCAGACCTCCACCAATCTTTCCCAATGGACGCCGCTGGCCACCAACACCGCCGTCCACGGCTTTATGGATTACTCCGACACCAACGGCGGCGCGCAACCCGCTCTTTTCTATCGCGCGGTGACGAATTGAGGAGGATTCCCGGTTAGGTTGCAGGCAGCCATTGCCGTGCGATTTGGGTGGTGGGCACACGGGCCTTGAGGATATGAAGCAAGTTGCACATGCCGGATTCGGTGCGCGACAAGAACGCAAATTCCGGGGACAGAATTTTGTTCTTCAAGAGCGTCTTCGTCAGATCGACCATGCGATCCATGAATTTTGAGTCGGCCAGATCGAGGGTTGTCGGGGCTTTGTCCAAAGGGTGAAATTCATCGTAGAAACGCCGGATCCCATTCATGGAGCGTCTGACTTTCTGGTCATGAACGGAGGCTTTGGGACCGAAGATCACGCGGATGATTTCCCCGTAAAGTTTATCGTTGTGAGCCCATTCGCGGGACCAAAATTGGGCGTAACACCGCACCACTTCCGGCTTTAAATATTTGACACACCCGAAATCAATCAGGCTGATCGTGCCGTCCTTGTTAAAGAGGTAATTGCCCGGGTGTGGATCCGCGTGGAGCGCCTGCACGCGGAATAGTTGAAAGAAAAACAAACGCGTCAAACCCGCCCCGGCCTTGTCGCGCAGATCCTGGGAAGGATTCGTTTTCAAAAAATCCTGCAGGCGCAGCCCCGGCATGCGCGACATCGTCAGAACGTGCTCAGAGCTGAGCGTCGGATGCACCGTGGGCAGGCGGATAAAATCCAACGGCGCCAGCGCGGTTCTAAAATGCGCGATATTCCGGGCCTCCTGCGTGTAATCCGTCTCTTCGAGAACGCCGCGCTCGACCTCGCGGATGAACGATTCCTTAAGATGCCCCGATAACCGCGCGGCAAAACCCGCGGCGCGCAACGCCCGAAAATCACTCGCCACCGCCTCTCGCATGGCCGGGTATTGGATTTTCACCGCGACCTCTTCGCCGCTCTTCGTGACGGCCCAATGGACCTGACCGAGCGAGGCCGCCGCGAAGGGTTCGGCGTCGAAGGAGCGGAACATTTCCTCTGGCGCCTTGCCGAAGGAGCTTTTGAACTGGGCGCGCATGAGGGTGGGATGCATCGGCGGCGCCTGCATTTGCAGAGCCGACAATTCCTCGATCATCTCGGCGCCGATCAGATGAGTCTGCATGCTCAATGCCTGCCCCAGCTTCATCACCGGCCCGCGCAAATCTTGCAGCGTCCGCCGCAGGTGTTGGGCCTGCTTCATCCCCAAGGCTTGCCGCTGCTCGTTTTCCTGCGCGTCATCCAGGAAGGGACGTTGTAGTTGATAGCCGATATAGCTGCCGGCCAAACTTGCGCCCAGCCGGATTAGGCTGCCCGTTCGCCGCGCGCGAGTTTTTACCATTCCCACCCTCCCTGCTGCAAAAATTGCGCCCCGAATTTTAGCGACCGATCCAGCAAGGCCAGGGTCAGTTGTTTTCCCCGGGAACCGTCATGCAGCCAATGCGTCACAATCCCTATATAAAAAAGGCCCACCGCGTAGGCGCCCAGGTCGCCCACCGGCGGAATCTCCTTCTTCGCCTCCGCCTCCGCGAGAACCTCGCGGATGAAGCGAAGATACTTAAGCCGCATTTCCTGCGACTCAAAACTCAAAGGGCTAAGCGCCGAGGCCGGTTGCAAAGATCGGCAAAACACGGCCCCAATAAAATCCTCATACGGCGCGATATATTCCAATTGCCGATGAATGATCGCGAAAAGCTTCTCCGGCAGCGGCGCCTTGCGCAAGCGCCCCTCCGCGCGAAACCACCTAATGAGATCCTCCGTTTCCTTCTGGAAAAAATAAAGCGCCAGATCCTCCTTCGTCTTAAAATAATTAAAAAGCGTCCCCTCCGCGATGCCCGACCGCCGCGAAATCTCCTTGGTGGTGGCGCCCTCCAGCCCCTTTTCCCTAAACAACTCCAACGCCGCGCTCAAAATGCGCTTCTTGGTTTGCTCCTTATTTTTCTCCCGCTTGCCCGACGTGCCGGCGCGAGGCGTGCCCTTCGACATCTTCGGGACTTTTTTCTGGCCGGGCTTCTTCATATATGAGTATGCTCATAATTCCATCAGCGCAGGGCTTGGTCAACAGGAAAGTTGAGTCCACTCATATTTTCCTATCGCGCGATGCCAGGTCCAGAGGCTGTTACGGCTTGTTATCTTCTGACTTTCTTGCATTCTATTCGCCCATGGCCTTCTCGGTCAGCAAATGGGGGAAAAACGCGGTCAAGATCATTGGGGTAATCACGTTTGCCCTGGGAATTTATGTCCTTGCCCATATGCTCGCCCCCAGCTTAAAGGCTCCGGCTCTCGAATTCATTGTGGCCAACCCGCCTCTTCGCCCCGACGGTTGCTTGGATTTTTATAGTTCAAGCAATCCAAATGATCACGCGACGGTTACGCTGAACTTTCCCCGGTCCTTCCGTCTAGCGGCGCCCGGAGATCGTTTGCAGATGAGCACGCCGATGGACAGCGGTTACTGGCGGCTCCTTCGCCACGGCCGGGTGATCGCGTGGAAATTGTCCGATGAACAACTACACACCATCCTATTCATCGCCGCTTCACTTTTCCCTGCGCTCGTTTTCTTCCCTTGCAAAAACAGGCTATTAAGATCGTTGATCTTTGGTGGCGCAATCTGCGTCGAGGCCATTGTCATCGGAATAGCGCTTTTTGCCGCATCCTTTATTTGGGCGCTTGCGAGCAGCCATAGCTGTTGATCTCAGAAATGGCGCTTTTTTCAGCCAAGGAACGCGACTTGTCCCGGTCTTTCTCTGTTGTCTCTGCTGCCTCCTGTTAAAATATAAAACCGCGCGTGTTTCCAAGTGTCGAAAAACCAGGCTGCTACATGGGACATGGCATGGGTCTTTATTTGGGGGCGATGGCGTAGGTGACAACGCAAATTGTCCGCAGTTGAACTTGCTTTGAGGCAGGGATTTGGGCATCCTGTTAGGCGGCCAAACGCAAAACCAAAAGACCCAAATTCTACCCCAACCACTATGTTCCGACGCATCCTGATCGGCGCCGCTTTATGGCTGTGCGCCGTGGCGCCTTCGCGCGGCCAGTTCTTCACGCAATTGCACGTTTTTGACTATAACAACGGCGGCACGCCGGATGCGAAGCTCACGCTCGCGGGCAATCGCCTTTATAGCGCAACGTTTGCCGGCGGGCTTAACGGCGGGGGCGGCACGGTCTATGGCGTGGATGTGGACGGATCAAATTTTGCGCTGCTGTGGTCGTTCGCGTTCGATGGCGACACCAACGGCTTTGCCCCTGTGGGGCCGCTCGTCCTGGTCGGCGACACTCTGTACGGGGCGTTGAGCCAGGGCGGCGCGTCCGGCAACGGCACCGTCTTCGCGATGTCCACCAATGGCGGCTCCATCAATATTCTGCATGCGTTCACCCCGGATTACGGCGGGCCGGCCAGCGGTGTGACTCTGGCGGGGAACCAATTGATCGGGACAACTTTTAGCGGCTCCATTTATTCCATGAACCTGGACGGCTCGGGTTTCACCAACCTTTATGTGATCAACGACACGAACGCCGCGGTGTCGCTGAACACCCCATTGTGCCTGGCCAATGGCAAATTGTACGGCGCCGCGGGGGAGGATGGCTCGGGCGTGTATGGCTTTCTTTTTAGCCTCAATACGGACGGCTCGGATTTCCGGGTCATTCGTAGTTTCACAGATTTCAACGCGGGGGGCGCGCCGCCCACCGGCTTGGCGCTGCTGAATGACACCCTGTATGGCACGCTGCAAGGCGGACCAAACCTCGAGGGCGTGTTGTTCTCTGTCAAGACGAACGGGGCGGATTTCACGACGTTGCATGTTTTCGGAAGCTCCGCCGACGACGGCCAATATCCAAAAAGCGCCCTCGTGCTTGACCCGGTCAATGGCACGCTTTACGGCGCGACGGACTTAGGCGGCGCCGAGGGTTCGGGCGTCGTGTTCGCCATGAACCTGGATGGAAGCAGCTACCGGAACGTTTACGAATTCTCCGGCGGCGACGGCTACGAACCAGATGTGGATTTGCTGCTCTCCAGCAACACGCTTTATGGCGCCACCGTCACAGACGCGGGACTGGGCTGGGGCACGCTGTTTTCGTTGGGACTTTACCCGCCGCCCCGTTTGCGCACGGGAAATCTCGTGATTAATCCGGGCTTTGAAACCGGCACCTTCGCCGGCTGGCAAGTTGCCAGCCCGAGCGGCGGGCCGATCCTGATTCCGGGAGATGACCCGCACAGCGGCGATTATGCGGTGGATTGGAGCGAGGCATTTCCGGGCGACGTCATTTCGCAAACGGTGCCCACTGTGGCGGGGCAAATCTACGAATTCAGCTTCTGGCTGGACACCTCTCCGGCGCTGGGCACGCCGGTGTTCACGGCCTCCTGGAATGGCGCCTCGGTGTTTGACTTGACGAGTTTTCCGCTCTTTCCGTACCAACAGTTTAATTTCGTGGAGACCGCGACGGGCCCCGCGACGACCATTTCGTTCACCGGCCTGGATGCGGCGGATGGATTCAGCCTGGACGATGTGAACGTGTCCCTGGCCACGAACCTCGTCAGCGACAGCGACATGGAAGAGCCCTCAGTGTTCGGCGGCGAGAGTTTCTATAATTTCAACGACACCATTGGGCCGTGGGTGATTGAAGGCAACGAAGGCGACCAAGTGGCGGTCTATGACAACGGGGATCCTGGCGCGATGAACTTTTTCCCCACGCCCGACGGCCGCCAATTCGCGGCGCTGGGCGGAACCACCGCGCTGCGCCAGACCTTGACCGGCCCGCTGCACGCCGGGACCACCTACTCGGTATCGGTGCTGCAATCGACTTTCAATGTTTCCGACAGCCTCGGCGGCGCGGTGGAGATTTCCCTCTATCCATTTGACTCGGTCACGCCCGCCTTCGACCAAATCGTCTCCCTGTCCAGCGACGCTGATTGGACGCTGCAACAGCTCTACTTTATTCCCCCCGCCGACGGCAATTACACCCTGCGCGTCGGTTCCACACCCGCGGGGAACTGTATCATCGACACCATCACGGTCGAGCCCACCCCGCTGGCGCTAAGTTTGGAAATTGTCTCGCAACCCATCGGACAGCAGGCCGTGACTCCCGGCAGCAGCGTGTCCTTCAGCGTGGGCGCGCAATCCTCCGTCACCTCCGCTTTGCAATATCAATGGCAATTGAACGGCGTCAATATCGTTGACGCAACCAACGCGACGCTGTTTCTCAACGACGCCGAGCCCGTGAACGGCGGCGTTTACACCGTCACGGTCAGTGATGGCGACACTGCGGTCCTCAGCGATCCCGCGGTTTTGACGCTGGATTTGCCCTTTGTCTCCGGCAATGACAACGTGGCCAATGCCGCCGTCCTCCCCTCCGACCCTTCCGGCTCTGTGAACAGCGAAAACATCGACGCCACCGCCGAATCAGGCGAACCCTCCATCTTCCCGGGCAATCCGCCGCGGCAATCGATTTGGTTCGCCTGGACGGCAATTTCCAACGGCATCGCGACCTTCACCACCGCCGGCAGCGGCTTCGACACTGTCCTGGGAGCGTTCGATGGAAATTTGGCGGCGCCCGCCGGCATAGCCGATGACGATGGCGGCGGGAATCTGACCAGCTTGATCACCTTCAACGCTGTAGCCGGGCACACGTACCTCATCGGCGTGGATGGGCATCAGGGGGCGTCGGGCAATGTGACGTTGAGCTGGAACGAAGCCGTGACTGACGATGTCGTGCCGACAGTGCTCGTGCCGCCTGTGCCCGTGACGGTGTTGAGCAACGCCGCGCCCGCCACGTTTACGTGTCAAGCGCCCAATTCTTCGGTGCTGTGGTTTAACGCGGGCGACCCGCTCAACCCGGTGGCGGGCGGCGAGAATTTCTCCATCACGCACGTCGATGACGCGACGGTCGGGACCTACTACGCGGTGGTGTCGTCGCAGACCGGCGAGTCCACGCGCACCCAGCCGTTCCAGGTGCAAATCAATCTCCTCGAAGACGGCACCAGCGCCACCAATTCGCTTGCTTACAACAAGTTTTTGGACGCCGCCGCCAACCCGTTTGTGCAACCGCCGCCGCTGCCGCAAGTGCGCCGCACGGGCGGCGGCGACACGCGCGGTTTCACGACCGTGCAAGTTTACAGCACTGCCGGGAACAAGTCTGAGCCCGGCGAACCGTCCATTTGCGGTCAAATCGGCGGCGCGCCCGAATGGTATGCCTATACCGCGCCCACCAATGGCGCGCTGCTGGTCAACACTGCGGGCAGCGGCTTTAACACCATGCTGGGAGTTTTCGCCGGCGATGGGACCAGTCTCGCCACCCTGACCAGTCTTGGCTGCGGCTACACGGTCAACCGCGCCGTTCAGCCTCAACCCTCGGTCTTCGTGCCCAATATCGCGGCGCATCAAACCGTTTACATCGTCGTCGATGGTTATCACGGCGCCAGCGGCCCGGTGCATTTGAACATCAACCTCGGCCAACCAGTGACCGCCGTCGTCCCGCCGCAAGACCAATATCTGCCGC
>DASZMX010000088.1:0-6456 GCA_035551475.1 Verrucomicrobiia bacterium | reverse complement strand
GAGTCGAGCCATTCGTGGGTGCACGAAGGCCTCGACGCGATTAGCATTTAATTACTTCGGCATTAATTGTGCCGGACTTCATAGTATTGCATGGCGCCAGTTTGCGGCGCAACCACCGAGAAGGAGCCATTGGCGCCTTCGGTGATGGTGGCGGTCGGAACCGCCGCGTAAGGTCCGGCGACATCGGCCGAACTATAAACCGTGAACGAGGCGGGCGTGTCATCGCCGTCCGTCGAGGTGAACGAGAACGAGATGGTGGATGTGCCTAGGCCCACCTGCGAAATGCTGGGGGGGGCGAGCTGCACAACGCGCAGGTCCGAGTAATAGACTGCGCCATCCGGATTGCCCACGGAAATACCGCCGACACCGCCATACGGATCTTCATATCCGAGCATCAAGTAACCGCTCGTCCAGGTGTTGGTGTTCACGTAGGTGAAGATGGGGGTCTTGTTGATCGACATCGTCACAACGTTGTGGATCTGTTTGATTTCGACATCGCTCCAAGTGGAAGCGTCGCCGAACGTGGAGGCAGAGTTGGCGGGGAGACCGGAGGTCTGGGCGCCATTGCCGTCCAAGCTGGTATAGGGAACCTGATGCTTGAAGTTGCCGGCGAATGTGGTTTCAAGTTTGGCTTGCACGCGGCTCCAGCCCGTGTTGGGCAGCGCGCCGCCGAGGCCGGTGTACTCATGGAAATCACCGATGCTGTCCGCCAAGCCTTGGGCGGCCACATAGTACCAAACACCATCGCTGCCAAACGCCGGAGCGTTGTAAGGCGTGCCGCTGCCGAACCACCAATTGCTTTGGGTGCCGGAATGGTCGATGCCGAAGAGGGCGCCTTCCGTGCCATTGCCAGCAATGCTGCCTTCCATCAGGTTCATGCTGAAGCGAACCGCATAATCGCCGCTCAAGGGCATGCCGGTATAGTAAACATTCACGCCGCCAGCCGAACCAGGGTTGGAAGCTTTGTTGCAGGTCACGCGCAGAACGTGATCAGCCCCGCTGGGGGGAGGCGGAATGGTGCCGACAAGGCCCCCGGTGGGGTCGTTGTTGATGTCCCAGCCGAAATCCACTTCAAAGTCGGTGTTGTAATTGGTGTCGCCGGAGCCGTAGGTGATTTTCCAATTCGGATCGGAGGCCGCAGTCAACGGATCCGCAAACAGGACGGGCGCGGGCGGATTTTCAGCATCGATAATCGTGCCCGTGGCGGAGGGAATGGAACCGATGGAATAACCCGTGCCTGAGGTCACGGTGATGGTGACGGTTTTCGGTCCTGTGACCTGCCCGTTGTCGAGCGGGCTGACATGCACATCGGCGTAGTTTTGGCCGGCGGGAATTGTGGCCGACGCAGTGGGAACAAAGTCGGTTCCGGCAACCGCCGTGCCGCCATAGGTGAAATTCACGGTGACATCGGAAGCGACGCTGCCCAATCGTTGCAATTGGAAGTCGATGAAGTCATTCGTGATGCGTTCATAGGCGGTGGGCAGATTCACAAGAGCGTTGACGGTGGGAGCATCATTGTCGGCAATGGTGACTTGATCGCTGCCCGCGCCGATGTAGCCAGCGCCTTCCTGAATGGTCAGGACCACTGTGCGAGGCAGGCTGGCGACGCCATCGTCTATAGGGGTAACCGTGACAGTTTCAGAAGTATCCAGCGCGGCAAAGTTGACGCTGCCTGACAGGGTCTGGTATTGCACGCCGTTGGTGGCAGTGCCGCTCAAGGTATAGAACACGGTCAGCGGGACGCCGGCGGCGGTGCGGCTAATGGTGAAGGTGCCGGTCGAGGGGCCGGACTCGGAAGCGTTGGGTTGGGTGGCTTGGACCGTGACGACGTTCGGGAAGTTGGTAATGCGGACGTTGTCAATGAGTGTGAACAGGACGTTGGTGCCATCGACGTCGTGGCAGCCGTTGTCGGTAGCCGGGCCGCTGATGTCGAACATCAGGAAGCAGATGTTGGTGCCACCGAGCGGATGGCCGCCGCCGGTGGCGTCGCGGTTATCCGCAGTGGCAATCAAAAAGCCATCCACGAGGTAAGTGATCACGTTGCCGACTTTTTTTAGCTCAGCGTCATGCCACTTGAAGGCGATGGCGCCAGCCGGCCCGACGGCGTTGGCCTGGCGGGGGAAGAGGTTGGTTTGCGCATCCGGAACTTTTTGGGAAGGGAACTTGGCGGTGTAATAGGCGGCCGAGTTGTTCCGGCTGCCCGCAGCGTAAACCAACGGACTATTGGTGTCTCCCGTAATGGTGTGGGCGGCGTCCTGGTAACTGGAGGCGGCGTTGGGAGCATATAAGCGATAATCAGCGCTGCTGCCGCCGTCGGTGGTGGCCCCGAGGAGAACGCTGTCAATGGAGGCGCCGGCGACTTGCGCGCTGGTTCCGGCGGTGCCGTAACCGGCGCCACCGCATTCGGTGGAGCCTTGGCCGCTGGCGTCATAATTGAGCCAGAGGTCAAAATGCATATCGAAATTGTCAGAAATGCCAAAGTTGGCGGGCGAGATGCTCACGCCGGCGGGGAATTGGCTGGTCACGCCAAGGTGAGCGCCGATTTTAAGTCCGCGGGTGCTGCCGCCGACGGAATTCGGGGCGGCCGGAATGCCCACTGTGCTGTAATCGAAATAAACGTCTGCGTAGCTTAGGCCGTCACCAATCACGTTGATGAGCCAATTGGTGGTGGAAAGGGTATTTGATGTGTTGAGATCAAAATCCTGGGAATAAACCAAGGTTTGAGCTTGGGATGAGGTTTGCGCGAAGCACGCCCCCGCGATGGCGGCGATGGTAAGGAGTTTTTTGAGTGAGTTCATGGATGTGCTTTGTGGAGCGCAGGGTCTGGCAAAAGCATTGCCAATACCCGGCGCTGGGAAGGTTTTCATATTGATTATAAACGAACGCAGACTCTGTTTGACCGATGGCTGACAGAACAAAACAATGACGGATAAGCACGTTATCGAAAATCAGGGGCCAATGTCAATGGATAAATTGGTGAATATTGCGCGACAATAATTTTTCGCTGGCTAGCCGGCGGCCCAAATATTATACTAACACGCTTTGCGACACAACAGCGGTCGCCTTGAGCTCGAAGACCATGAAAATTCATCTCTGCCGGAGGACGATTGCTTTTACTTTGATTGAATTGCTGGTCGTCATTGCGATCATCGCGATTTTGGCGAGCATGCTGCTGCCGGCGCTGGCGACGGCCAAAGACCGGGCGCGGCGCATCTCGTGCCTGAACAATGAACGGCAATTGGGCACGGGCAGCCAGCTTTACGCGGATGAAGACCCGAAGAACGCGCTGTCGGGCACCGCGAATTATGCCGACGACGACTTGAACTGGCTGTATCCGGCGTACGTGTCCTCGACGAAAACGTTTATCTGCCCGGGCACGCAGGATATTATTTCCAACGCCAACGTCCTCATCGGTAATCGCGCGCCGGTGCCGTATAATTTTCGCAACGACAGCGGCGTGGCCTATCAGGACCGATTGCATGGCAACCCGTATTTGTTGACCAACTTGCAGACCATCGCCGAGGAGGTGGCGGACTTCAAGCCGGCGCTAAAAAGCGGGCACGGCACCAGCTACGAGGTTTCCGGCTACATCAACGGCAACAACGCGACGGGTGAGGGCTTGAATGTGCGGAAGACGCAGCGCTCGGTAAACGCCTACCGCTACCAAAATGACATGAAATACTATGTCAATAATAAGATGCTCGAGTTCAACATGGTCGGCCAAAACGCTTCGCTGGCGAACATGCTGCTGATGTATGACGGCGATGCGGGCGGAATTCCGGGGGTGGCCGTGTGCAACGACAATTATCCGGACCCGGTGGACAACCACGGCAAGGCGGGCGGCAATTTTGTGTACTGCGACGGGCACGCGCAATGGGTGCGGCAGGCGGATTATCCGAGGACATTCGCATTCGGCACCGATGAAGTGACTTACTCGGTTTCGCAGTGAGGAGGGCGGTTTTGCGCGTTGACAGGGCGGGCGGAGGAAAGGCATTGATAACAGCTTATTTGCGCCGCCTGAATGCGTCGGCGGCCGGCAAATAGTGTTGAACGTCGATGTACTCTTTCTCAAGTTGTTGGAATTCGCACCGGCACACGGATGGACGGGCGATGCTGCGGGAGATCAAGGCGCTGGGCTTTGATTACGCGGAATTGAGCCATGGAATCCGGATCAGCCTGCTGCCCGGGATCGTGGAGGCGGTGGACGCGGGAGAAATTAAAATCTCCACGCTGCACAATTTCTGCCCGCTGCCCATGGGCGTGAACCACGCGGCGCCGAACATTTTCAAATTCACTTCGCTCGATCGCCGGGAACGCGACAACGCGTGGCGGCATTCTGTCAAGACTATTGAAACCGCGGCGCGCCTGAAAGCGTCTCTCGTGGTGCTGCACATGGGCTGCATTGACATGAAGGATTACACCGAGAAGCTCCTGGAAATGATCGCCGCGGGAAAGCGGGAAACGCCGAAATATGCGGCGTTGTGCGATGAGGTGATGGAGAAGCGCGAAAAGAAAAAGGGCGAGCACATGGAGCTGGCGGGCGAGATGCTGACGCGGCTGGCGGACAAGGCGGAGGAACACGGGATTCGGCTGGGCATCGAGAACCGCCAGGAATTGGAGGAGGTGCCGCTGGATTCGGATTTCGAATTGTTTTTGCTCGAGTTCAACCGGCCGAGCATCGGCTATTGGCATGACACCGGGCACGCGCAGATCAAGGAGAACCTCGGCTTCATTTCCCATCGCATGCAGCTGGAGGCGCTGGCGCCGCGGCTGTTTGGATTTCATTTGCACGACGTGGAGTATCCGGGGCGGGACCATCGCGCGCCGGGCAAAGGTATGATTGACTTCGCGGCGCTGAAACATGTGCCGCGGCCGGAGCACATCAAGGTTTTCGAGTTCAGCCCATCGCTTACGCCCGAGGTGGCGTTGCAAGGAGTGGCGCATTTGAAGGGGCTGTGGGGCGAGGGATGAGCCGGCTGAAGCAAAAGTGGGGGATGTGCTGGCGGCTGATTTTGTGCGCGCTGCTGCTGGGCTGGATTCTGCATTCCATCTTCGTGAACGAGGGCAAGGCCGAGGCGCAGCGGCTGGGCTTGAACTGGGAGGCGCTGCCGCGGCTGGAGCAATGGCGGATGGCCTGGACGCAGGGGCCGATGGATTTGTGGCGCACCATCTGCCTGGTGCATCCCAGCGCGCTGGCGGCGTCGCTGGTGTTAATGTGTTTGACAATCATCCTGGGCGTGGCGCGGTGGCGCATGACCCTGGAGCGGCAGGGCCTGCCATTGCCGTGGCGGCGGGCCTTGAGCATTTCGTTCGTGGCGCATTTTTTCAATTCGTTTTTGCTGGGATCAACCGGCGGCGATTTGATCAAGGCGTATTATGCCGCGCGCGAAACGCACCATAAAAAGACCGAGGCGGTGGTGACGGTTTTCGTGGACCGGTTGATCGGGCTTTGGGCGCTGCTGCTGTTTGCGGCGGTGATGATGATTCCGAATTTCGATTTGGTGCGGACGCACAAGGGGCTGGCCTATCCGGCGCTCATGATCCTGGCGATGCTCGGAGGCTCGACAGTTGTGTTGAGCGTGGCGTTCTGGGGCGGCGTGTCAAAACGATTTCCGCGGGCGCGGATGTATTTGCGGCGGCTGCCCAAGGGGGAATATCTGGAGCGTTCGCTCGATTCGTGCCGGCGTTTTGGAGACGCCGGGTTTTTGCTGAAAATGGTCGGCGTATCGGTGGCGGTGAACACCGTCTGGGTGTTCCAGGTGATGACACTGGCGGCGGGGTTGGACTTGCAGGTGCCGTCGATCGCGTTGTTTGTGATTGTGCCGACGATTTTTTGCATCTCGGCCCTGCCGATCACGCCGAGCGGGCTGGGGGTGCGCGAGAATTTATTTGTCATCATGCTCGCGACGCTCGGCGTGGCGCGCAAATCATCGCTGTCCCTTTCCTTGCTCGCGTATGCCGCGAGCCTTTTCTGGAGCATGGTGGGCGGGGTGGTGTATGCGGGGTTGCGGGAAAAAGAGCATTTGGCCGAAGTGCGGCAGGAGACCGTGGCGGAAGCGGAAAGCGGCGAGCGCGCCGCGGATTGAACGGCATAGTTGACGCCGTGAAAAAAACGCTGCGCATTCTGGCTGGGGTGACGGCGGCGGTGACGGTCGGTTTTTGGGCGGGCGCGGGCGCGAATCGCGGGCTGACGAAAAATCTGGCCGAGGTGCGGACGCTGGATCCGGTGACGGGTATCGAGGGCATCACGTATGTGAAACAGTTTGCGCCGGGCGTGGATTTTCTCGTGGCGGGGCTGGCGGCGTCCGGATTGGCGCTCGGGGTCTCTATGTTTTACAAGCGCGGCGGCCGACGGACTTAGCGTCCGCATGAATTAGGTATGAGTCAACATGACAGCGCCTCGTTGCACCCTCACTCCACGAACGCCCGGTGAACTGCACACCCCGCACTACCTCC
>DASZMX010000087.1:0-24862 GCA_035551475.1 Verrucomicrobiia bacterium | reverse complement strand
GCAGGGGTTGACAGTGCGGCGGCTGCAACGGGTGCAGATTGGGCCAATTAAGCTCGGGGAGTTGCGCCTGGGCAAATGGCGGTTGCTGACGGATGCGGAAGTGAAATCATTGCTTTCTTCTTTATGAAATTGAACAAATGGATTTTGACAGCGTGGACCGTGGGCAGCGCTTTGGCCGCCTCGGCGCAAGACACGAATTTGACGGCGCCGCCGCCTGCCGCCCTGCCGGCGACGATGGCTCCGGCCGCCGCGACTGCTGCGCCGGAACCGGAAACCAAGCCGGAAGCCGTGAAGCCCAAGCCGAAGAAGCCGAAGGCGAAAAAGAAAAACCAGGTCATGGCCCTGGAGGCTGGCTCCACCGCCGTGGCGAAGGATCCAGTCGTGAATTTGCGCGGCCAGCCTTCGTTCAGCGGGGAAGTCGTCGGCCATATTAAGAAGGGCGAAATGGTGACGGTGTATGAAACCATCACCCTCGGCAGCCACGAAAAGGACGAGCCGCAAAAATGGGATCGCATCGCGCTGCCGACCAATCTTCTGGTTTGGGTGGACGCGCAATTTGTGGACACCGCCACGCACGCCGTGAAGGCCAAAAAGCTGAATGGACGCGGCGGCCCCGGCGAGAATTACAGCGTGGTGGCGCGTTTGGAAAAAGGCGCGCCCGTGGATGAAGTGAAAAAAGAAAAAGGCTGGATTGCGATTCCGGCGCCGACAAACGCTTATGCCTACGTGGCCGCCGAATGCTTGACATTCCAGGCCGCGCCGCCGGCGGCTCCCGCGCCCGTCGCAGCGACCCCGCCGCCCGTGGTGCAGGTTCCCGTGGAAGCTCCCGCTCCGGCTCCGGCGCAACCTGAGCCGGCGACTCCGGCGCCCGCCGCCCCGCCGCCCGTGGCTCCAGCCCCGACCGCCGCCAGCCAGAGCGAACAGGAATTAGCCGCCTTGCGCAAAGCGGAAGAAGCCACGCCCGCACCGACGCTCGCCACTGCCACCGCGGGAACGCCGGCGGCGACAACTTCAGACACCGCGCCACGGGTCGTGACGCGCGAAGGTTTTGTGCATCGCGCCTACAACATTCAAGCGCCGGCCGATTATGAATTGCATGACATCAAGACGGGCGAGTTGATCGATTATTTGCAGCCTCCGGCGAAAATGGGTTTCAAGATTTATCTCGGCACGCGGGTGTCCATTGTGGGCGCCGAAGTCATTGACCCACGCTGGCCGCGCACGCCCGTCTTGCAAGTGCAATCGGTTGACCTGATGCCTTGATGTCCGCGGGAAATCTCATCGATGGCCGCGCGATTGCCAGTCAAATCCACGGCGAGACCGCCCAACGCGTGGCGGCGCTGAAAGGGCGCGGCGTCGAGCCGTCGCTGGTTTTTGTGCGGGTGGGTGAAGACCCGGCGTCCCGCGTCTATGTGGGGATGAAAGAAAAGATGTGCGCGCAGGTGGGGCTTCGTTCGCACACGCACCTTTTACCGGAGGCCGCCACCGAGGCGGACTTGCTGGCCCTGGTCGCGCGCCTGAACGCGGATGCCGCAGTGCATGGAATTCTCGTGCAGGCGCCGTTGCCGCGGCACATTTCGGAAACGAAGATTTATGGGGCGGTTGCCCCGGAAAAAGACGTGGACGGATTTCACCCCGTGAATGTCGGCAAGCTGATGCTCGGCGACGATTCCGGTTTCCGGCCTTGCACCCCGGCGGGCGTGCATGAATTGCTCCTGCGCACGCATACGCCGCTGGCCGGCGCGCATGCGGTCATTTTGGGGCGCGGCAATATTGTCGGAAAACCGATGGCGGCCATCCTGATGCAAAAAAGCAAATCCGCCGGGGCGACGGTGACGGTGTGCCATTCCCAAACGCGCGATGTGGCGGCCTATTGCCGGAGCGCGGACATTTTGATCGCGGCCATGGGCTCGCCGGAATTTGTCAAAGCAGACATGGTCAAGCCGGGCGCGGTGGTGATCGACGTGGGTGTCAATAGAATTTCCGATCCCGCCGCGAAAAATGGCTCGCGCCTGGTGGGTGACGTTGATTTTGCGGCGGTGCAGCCCCTCGCGGGTAAAATCACGCCCAATCCCGGCGGGGTGGGGCCCATGACCATCGCGCTCCTGCTCCAAAACACCGCGCGCGCCGCGGAACAATCTGTCAAACTAAAATAATATGACTCCATCACGCATTCTGCCCGACCTCCAATGCTCCCTGCTTTGCGAAGACGTCAAACAGGAAATCAACGGCAACCTGTTTCTCATCGGCGTTATCAATCTCATCCGGGTGCCGCAATTGCCCATCATGGCGCCCAAGCTCTGTCTGCTCAATCGGTGGACGGCGGGCGTGGGCCAGTTTGTGGAAACCATCCGCATGATTGGGCCGGACCAATCGACGGTTTTGCGCAAGAGCGAAAACCGTTTCGCGCTGCAGAATGCCACCGAGAACATCAGCACGATCACCTTCATGGCGCAGGTGAAATTTGAGACGCCCGGCGTTTATTATTTTGAGGTGCTGGTGGATGACGTGATGAAGCTGCGGTTTCCGCTGCAATTGTTTGTCGTGCCGCCGGAAGAGCGGCCCGGCGCCAAGCCGCCCCAGGCTTAATATGAACGCCGCCGAACCCCCGGCGGAACCGTCCGAGCCGGCGGCGCCGTGGCAGCCGCTGACGTTCCGCGGCGCGGCGCGCTTCGCCGAGGCGGGTTGGGGCAGGCTGTTGCTGGTGGAAGTGGCGGCGGCGGCCATCGTCGCGCTGACCGTGGTCTGGTTCTTGCAGGAGAATTACGCGCCAGTCATTGCCCAGGCCGCGCAGAAAATGCCTGACGGCGCGAAAATCAAGGCCGGCCGATTGACGGGCGTTTCCGAAACGCTGCTTTCCGAAACAAAGCTCATCGCCATTGCCGTCACCCCCGAGGACTCCACCGACATCGGGCAAAGCGCTGATGTGCAAGTTCAGTTTCGCTCGACCAATTTCCGCGCCGGCTCCGCCTACCGGCCTGATTGGGGCTGTCAAGTGGATTATGACGCCCGCACGATCGATGTGAGCCGCAGCGCGCTGGAGCCGTTGTGGGGCGCCTGGCATCCGGTGGTGTTGGCCGGATGCGGCGTGGCGACCGGCGTGGCGCTGCTGGTGAGTTGGACGGCCCTGGGATTAATTTATGCGCTCCCCGCGTGGCTCGGGGCGTGGTTTTCCGACCGGCGCCTTTCGCTCGCGGGCGCATGGAAGCTGTGTTCGGCGTCGTTGTTGCCCGCGTCCTTGTTGGTGGCGCTGGGCGTCTTTCTTTACGGGATTCAAGCCATCGATCTGATTGGGCTCGGCTGTTTTTACGCGGGGCATTTTGTGCTGGGCTGGACGTACGTGGCCGGAGCGGTGGTGTTTCTGGAGGAGTCCGGTCCGCGGCCGGCGGAAAATCCGTTCGCTTAGTTTAACCTTTAAACTTTGGGCGGCGGAGGCCATTTTGGCGGCGTGGCAACCAGAGTCATTTGTTTGGCAAATCAAAAGGGCGGCGTGGGGAAGACGACATCGACAGTGAACATCGCGGCGTGCCTGGCGTTGGTGGGGAAACGCGTGCTGCTGGTGGATTTGGATCCGCAAGCGAATGCCACCAGCGGCGTGGGATTGGAAAAAATCGAGGGCGCCAGCTCCTACCGCCCCCTGCTGGGCGAGGGAACTCTTTTGGAGAAAATCAAGCCGACGCCTTTTGAGCGCCTTTCGATCATTCCCAGCGAAGTGGATTTGTGCGGGGCCGAGCTGGAAGTGGCGCGCGCGGAAAATCATTTGCACCGCCTTGCCACGCTGCTCCAGCCGATCGTGGCCTCCGGCGAGTATGATTTCGTAATGATTGACTGCTCGCCATCGCTGGGGATCTTGACGCTGAACGCCTTCGCGGCCTCCGACTACCTGATTATCCCGCTGCAATGCGAGTATTATGCGCTGGAGGGCATTTCCACGAGCCATCGCGTCCTCGGGCAAGTGCGCGAGAACGGCGTCAATCCGCGGCTGGAAATTCTCGGCGTGATCATGACGATGTTTGACGCCCGCACCCGGCTCTCGGCGCAGGTGGTCAGCGAAGTGCGGGAGCATTTTGGGAAACTGGTGTTTGACACAGTGATTCCCCGCACCACCCGGCTGGCGGAAGCCCCCAGCTTCGGCAAGCCCATCGTGCATTATGACAAGTACAACGCCGGCGCGGCGGCCTACGAAGTCCTGACCGGCGAATTATTGGCTCGCGTGGGCGGCTAGCGCGGGAGCGGCCTCCACCCCCGGCTCCCGTCCGATCATCCGATAGAACGCGGCGCCATCGAGGGTTTCGTCGCGCAGCAATTCCGCCGTGACGGCCTCCAATTGGTTCCGGTGCGCCGCCAAAATGTCGCGCGCCTCGGCGTAGGCGTTCTCGAGGATTTTCTTCACTTCCTCATCAATTTCCCGGGCGGTGGCTTCGCTGCAATCGCGCTGAAAGGAGCCGTCGGCCGTAAGAAACGAGTTGGCGGGCCGCAAGGCGCAATGAGTCAAACCGATTTTTTGGCTCATGCCATAGATGCACACCATTTGCCGGGCCAGGGCGGTGGCGCGCTCCAGGTCATTTTCGGCGCCGGTCGTGATGTCGTCAAAAATAATCTCCTCCGCGGCGCGCCCGCCGAGAATGCCGCGAATCTTGCCCAGCAATTCAGCCTGGCTGAGAAGGAATTGATCCGCCTCGGGCAATTGCATGGTGTAGCCCAAGGCGGCGCGGCCCCGGGGAATGATGCTGATTTTATGCACGGTGTCGGCGTGCGGGCTGTGCGCCGCCACCAGCGCGTGGCCGACTTCATGATAGGCGACCCGGCGTTTTTGCTCCTCGTTCAGGCGGCGGCTTTTGCGCTCGGGTCCCGCGACGACTTTTTCAATGGCCTCTTCCAAATCGTGCTGTTCGATCGTGCTGCCCCGGCGTCGCGCGGCCAGCAGGGCGGCTTCGTTCAAGGCGTTGGCCAGGTCGGCGCCGGAAAATCCCGGCGTGGCGCGGGCGATTTTGCGCAAGCTGACCGAAGAGCCCAGCGGAATGGCGCGCGCGTGAACTTTCAGGATTGCTTCGCGTCCGTCGATATCCGGCGCGTCCACGACGATTTGGCGGTCAAACCTTCCCGGCCGCAAGAGGGCGCGATCCAACACGTCGGGACGATTGGTGGCGGCCAGCAAAATCACGCCCGCGTTGACTTCGAACCCGTCCATTTCCACCAGCAGTTGGTTCAACGTTTGTTCACGCTCGTCGTTGACGGCTCCCACATGGACGCCGCGCTGCCGCCCGATGGCGTCGAGTTCGTCAATAAAAACGATGCACGGCGCCTTGCTCTTCGCCTGCTGAAAAAGATCGCGCACGCGCGCGGCGCCGACGCCGACGAACATCTCCACAAAATCGCTTCCGCTTAGTTGAAAGAACGGCGCCCGCGCCTCGCCGGCGACGGCGCGGGCCAGAAGTGTTTTGCCCGTGCCGGGCGGCCCTACCAAAAGAACGCCCTTCGGAATTTTGGCGCCGAGCGATTTATAGCGAATGGGATTGCGCAGAAATTCGACGACTTCCTCCAGTTCGTATTTTGCCTCGTCGCAGCCAGCGACGTCCTCAAACCTGACCCTGGTTTCTGTGTTCGCGACGAGGCGCGCGCGGCTTTTTCCAAAACCCACCACCGATTCGCCCATCGAACCGAGGCGGCGGCTGAAAAAACGCCAGACCAGAATCATCACGCCAATCGGCAGCAACCAGCCCCAGATCAACATCGACATCACGCCGGGCCGCACGCCTTGGTAAGGGACGTGCGCAAGGTCCAACTCCCCGGCGATATTGGAATCCTCGACGCGCACGCTGCGGAAATCGAAGGGAGTCGTCGGCCAATTGGTGGAAGCCGCGGTCAAATTGGTGACGCCGGGCGGCGGTTTCCAACCGGGCTTGGGCTCGATGCGTCCGGTAATGTCATTCTGGCCCAGCGACACGGCCTTGACCTCGCCGCGGGCGAGCGCGGCCTTGAAATCACTGTAAGGAATTTGCCGGACGGTCAGGCGGGTGAAGAGCGACTGCCACAGGAGCAGCATCGCCATCATGAAGAGGAAATAGCCCACCGAGAAGCGCCAATTCGGCTTCCGCTCCGGCGGTTTTTGACCTGACGATTTCTCCGGCATAAGATCCCTTTTTCCTCCATCCTAGGATTGACCAAGGGGGGCCGGATGTCATCGGCGTTTATTACGATACTGTCATCGGGCATTCTGCGCGGCGGGACGACACTAAACACTGCACGGCGCCAGAATCGCCGTGCTCATGCCGTGAATGATCTTTTTGTCGGCGGGACAAATCGTGGCGAGAATGCCCGCTAGCGTGGCGCGCGCGGCGTCGCCTTCGCCGGCGACAAAATAGTAGGGACAGAGGCGCACCCGGCCGGGCATGGCGACCAATTCGTTTTTCTCGAAATCAAACCATTGCGCCTGATGCAGCGCGGCGTGGTGATAACGCTGCAGGACATAGGGCGATTGCGGGAAAGAGGCGAGGGCGGCGTCCACGGCGGCGGACCAATCAGCCTGCGGCAAATCGCTGCCGAGGGAGACGCCGCGCGCGCCCCACGCTTTTTCCGAGAAGCCGGAAATTTTGAGGATCAAATCGCGCTCGCGCTGGGAGAGCGCCTTGAGCTGGGACCAATCGGTCAAACCCAATTCGGGAATCGCGCCGTGCGGCGGCAGCGGGGAAGGATCCACCAGCCAGGTGTAGGGAACCCATTCACGCAATTGCGCAAAAAAACGCTCGCCCAATTCCTGCCGCCAAAAGTTGTGGAGGTTGCGATTCCACAACAGGGCGAAAAGCATTTTCTCCTCGAAAATCGGCTTGGGCGGCGCAGTCAATTGAATTTGTTTGGACGCCGCCAGCCCGAAGATTTCGCGCGCGTTGGGCACGTTGGGCGCGTCGTACATTTCAAAAAACCGGTAAGCGGCGTCGCCCGGTTGAAAGCCGGTGAAACGCGCATCGCGCACTTGGAAGCGCCCGCCCAACTGCCCGGCCAGCCAGTCCATTTCCGGGCGGTAGGTTGCGGACTCCTCCGAAATAATGATATTGACAGAACGAGCCTCGCCGAAAATTCCCGCAAACCCGCGCTGCATCGTGTCAGCTCCGCCGATCAACTGGCCGTCGCCATTCGCAATGCTGGCATACGTTTGGTTGAGCCACGCGGTCAGTCCGATGCCGCCCGGCACGCTGTCCAGCTCCGTGATGCAGCCGCCTTTTTCGGTGAGAATGATGTCGGGCCGAATGACACGCGGAACTTCGTTTTTGAAGGCGGCGGCGCGCTGCCATTCCAGAACCTCCGTCGGTTTGCCGAGGTCGAGCCACTGCGCCACCCACGCGGGTTGCTTGCCGGCAAGGCTTTGCCGGTAGAGAAGATTGACGGCGCGATTGAATTGCAGCAGCACGCGCCCCAAGCCTTGCAATTGCTCAGCCAGTTTGGATTCGAGGCGGAACGGGCTGGGGGAGACGCGCCAATCGTAGCCGGCGAACAGTCCGGTGGAAGGCATTTGCTGGCGCACGAAACGCGCGTGATCCGCCGCAGAGTGGCCGGGAGTGTCGCTCATCGCTTTTGGTCAACCGCGCAATTGTCCGGCGCCGAATCCCAGCCATTTGTAGCTGGTCAGCTCTTCCAAGCCCATCGGCCCGCGCGCGCCGATTTTGTCCGTGCTGATGCCGATTTCGGCGCCCATGCCGAATTCGCCGCCGTCCGTGAAACGCGTAGAGGCATTCCAATATACCGTGGCGGAATCAACCTCCGCCAGAAACTCCTGGGCGCGCGCCTCGTGGGCGGTGACGATGGCATCCGAATGTGCCGAGCCGTAATGATTGATGTGATCAATCGCCGCGCGCACGCCGTCCACGATCCGCACATTCAAAACGTAATCATTGTATTCCGTAAAATAATCCTGTTCCGTCGCGGCTTTCAATTTACCCGCGGGATATTGATGCGCCTCGAGAATTTTCTGGGCGTCGGCGTCGGCGCGAATCTCCACTTGTTTTTCAGCCAGCCGCGCGGCCAATGCCGGCAGGAAAGCATCCGCCACCGCGCGATCCACGAGCAAAGTTTCAATGGCGTTGCAAACCGCGGGCCGCTGGCACTTGGCATTGAAGGCAATGTCCGCCGCCATGCGCAAATCCGCGTCCCTGTCCACAAACACATGACAGACGCCCTTGTAATGCTTGATGACGGGGACCTTGGAGCAATCCGTCACCGCGCGAATAAGGCTCTCGCCGCCGCGCGGCATGCAAAGATCCACATACTGTGTCAGTGACAGTAATTCCTTGATGGCGTCGCGATCCGTGGTGGGCACCACCTGGATGGCCTGCGCCGGGAAGGCCGCGAGGCGTTTGCGCCCGGCGTCAATCATTGTTTTCGCAATGGCCTGGTTGGAATGCAGCGCTTCCTTGCCGCCGCGCAGGATGGTGGCGTTGCCCGATTTAAAGCACAGGCTGGCGGCGTCGGCGGTCACATTGGGCCGGGACTCGTAAATGATGACAACGACTCCAATGGGCGTGGAAATCTTGCGCAATTTGAGGCCGTTGGGACGCGTCCTCTCATCGAGCGTGCGGCCCACCGGATCGGGCAGGGCGGCCACCTCACGCAGGCCCTGGGCCATGCCCGCGATGCGTTTGGCGTCCAGCTTCAATCGATCCAGCATGGCGCGCGAAAGGCCCGCCGCGGCGCCGCCTTCCATATCGAGCGCATTGGCTTCCTCGATGGCAGCGCGGTTTTGCTCCAAGGCATCCGCCATGGCGAGCAGGCACTCATTTTTCTGAGCCGTGGTGAGCGTGG
The DNA here is from genome assembly GCA_035551475.1 of Verrucomicrobiia bacterium. Lineage (GTDB taxonomy): Bacteria > Verrucomicrobiota > Verrucomicrobiia > Limisphaerales > Palsa-1400 > DASZMX01. The sequence continues at coordinate 16,066 of DASZMX010000087.1, read as the reverse complement.
CCAGTTGCCGGGAGGCAGATTTGGCTTCGCGCGCCAGCAACAGCATTTGTTCGTGCAGGGTCATCGGGGTTGGCGATTAACGACGCAGCATATTAGCACACGACCGGTTAGGACGCTCGCGGTTTGCGCCGGAAGCCCGCCTGCATCCAAAGGCGCCAGACCATCGCCAAGGCTTCCCGGACGATGTTGCCGGACATCTTGGAATGGCCTTTCAGCCTTTCCGTGAAAACGATGGGCGCTTCGACGACCCGCATGCCTTTCATCCAGATTTTATGCGTCATTTCAATCTGGAAACTGTAACCATTGGAGCGAATCGCCTCGAGATTGATCGATTGTAAGGCCCTTCGCCGAAAACACTTGAAGCCGCCCGTCGGGTCGGAAAATGGCATCCCCGTGATGATTTGCACATAGCGCGCCGCACCCACGCTCAATAACAATCGGCGCAACGGCCAGTTGATCACGCGAATGCCGTCGCAGTAACGGGAGCCCAGCACTAGGTCGGCATTTTGCGCGGCTTCCAATAGGCGTGGAATATCATCGGGGTTGTGCGACAAATCACAATCCATCTCCATGATGAATTCGTACTCGCGCTGCAGCGCCCACGCGAACCCGGCGCAATACGCGCGGCCCAGGCCGTTCTTGCCTTTCTCGTGCAAGACATGGAGCCAGGGCAATTTCGCGCAGAGCTCATCGGCGAGTTGCGCGGTGCCATCCTGGGAATTGCCATCCACCAGCAACATATCCACCGCCACCGGGAGCCGGGCCAGACGATCGGCCATCACGGGAAGGTTTTCCCGTTCATTATAGGTCGGCACGATGACCAGCGTGTTATTCATAGGCGCTCTGCATGGGCAGATCGATTCCTCGCGCCGCCTTGCTCTCAAAAGAGTCAATCTGGACGAAAACATCAAGGCGCAATTGCGCGCCCGGGCGCTGAACCATCAGGGTCGTGAAACCTGAGGCGGCTGTCTGCCGTCCCCTCAGGAAACCGTTCAGACCGGCGATGAGGCGTGTTTTTGGGTGAGGCCGGATAGGCGGCCGACCCGGGCTGCGATACTTTGCGGTCATGAAAATGAGGCAGACATTTCTCGCAGCGGCCGCAGTCAGCGCAGGGATTTTGAGCGCGCAGGCCAACACCTTCAGCGCCGTGCGCAGCATTTATACGTTTGGGGATGCGGGCGAATTGACGGCCACGGCCACGCCGAATTCATTCCTGAGCGGGTATGTGCCCTCAACCATCCTGGGGAGCGGATTCCAAACCTTCTCGGCGCAGGCGGACCGCACTTTTATTTATGGTCTGCCCTATGAATTTGATCTTGCGCAAAGCGACAGCGCCGGCCATGTGCTGACGCAAGGCGCGGCCTTGCTGTATTACGATTTTTCTCAAGGCATTTTGCCTGGATACGATTACGACGCCACCGATCCTTACGGGCGAACGCAGTCGGCGGGGGAATTGCAGGCGGCCCTGTGGGATCTTCAGGGTTACGCCTCGCCCGGAACCACCTACCCGGACGGCGGAGCCGGCAACACCTTTTATGATTATGCGACCAACCAACTGGGCGACGATCTCCTGGCGGCCAATAACCATAAATTCTCTGTGGATATCGTCGAGCTGTGGGATGTCCATCATAACTCCGGACAGAATCTCCTGGTAACCACCGTTCCTGATAATGCCACCACTGCTGCGCTGACAGGATTGGCCTTCGTGGGGCTGATTTGGGCGCGGCGCGGTCCCGATGATTGGGCCTGAAACAGCCGGGTCATATTTCCCTTGGAGGTTTGCGGGGGCTGTGTCAAATTGACGCTGGTATGGCGTCGCGTTCCAGCTTTTTGGACAAGGTTTTGGGCCGAATTGGCCGCTTGGACACCCATGGTTTGCAGACCGTGGTGCAACGGCTGGCCCGGGAGCGGAATTTTCTCGAAACCCTCTTTAACGCCATTGAAGACGGGGTGTTGGTGGTCGATGAACAGGGGAAGGTCCTCTATTTTAATCAGGCGGTCAGCCGGCTTCTCAGCTGGCCCGAGGAAATGGAGGGGCGGCTGGTCAGTCAATTATTGCCGGAGCTCGATTGGGACAGCGTTTTGATTCGAACCGGCAGCGGCGAGGCGCGTCCCACCCATCACGAGTTTGAAGTGACCTATCCGCGGCCGCGTTTTTTGCGCCTTTACGCCGCTCCGCTCGATGGGGATTCCAAAGGCAGCTCCGGCATGGCGTTGATTTTGCACGATGCGACCGAAGCGCGGCAAAAAACATTTGAGGCGATTGAAAGTGAGCGCGTGCATTCGTTGACGTTGCTCGCGGGCAGTGTGGCGCATGAAATCGGCAACCCGCTCAACGCGCTGCATATCCATTTGCAGTTGATGTCGCGCGAGACCAAGAAGCTGCGCCAGCCGCGCGTCGAGGCGGGGGATGTCTCGGACGCCGCCAAAAAGCTCGATAAATACCTGGAGGTCGCCAAGGGCGAAATCACCCGGCTGGATTATATCGTGACGCAATTTTTGCAGGCGATCCGGCCTTCGCCGCCGCAATTATCTCCGGCTTCGCTGAACGACGTGGCGCGGGAGACGTTGGAATTGCTCGGGCCGGAATTGGAGAACCGCGGCCTGCATGTGCGCGAAAAAACGGCGCGACGCCTGCCGCTCGCCCCGATGGATCGCAATCAAATGAAACAGGCGCTCGTCAATCTCGTGAAAAATGCGATGCAGGCCATGACCAAGGGCGGCACGCTCACGGTGGAGACGGGGCCGGGGGAAGATTCCGTCTGGATCAGCGTGGCGGACACCGGCGGCGGCATTCCGCCGGATCGCATCGATCATATTTTTGAGCCGTTTTACACGACGAAAAAAAAGGGGACCGGCCTGGGCCTGATGATTGTGCAACGCATTGTGCGGCAGCACGGCGGGCATATTGAACTCGAAAGCCGCGTCGATGAGGGGACGACCTTCCGGATTCGGCTGCCCTTGCGCGAGCGGCAGCCGCGCCTGCTGGAAGAGCGGAAGGCGGAGGCCGAGGAATAATATGGCCTCAGAAAACAAGCCCATGCTGCTGATCGTCGATGATGAAAAACCGACGCGCGACGGGCTGCGCGCGGCGCTGGAGGACCATTACGATGTGTGGATCGCGGAGGACGCGAAGGCGGCGCTGACGCTGCTGGAACAGGAGAATTTCGCCGTTCTCTTGACAGATTTTCGCCTGCCGCAGGAAGACGGCATGAAGCTGATTGCGCGGGCCAAATCATTGCCCCGGCCGCCCATCTGCATTCTTATGACGGCTTATGGCTCGGAGGAGCTGGCGGTGGACGCCATGAAGCGCGGGGCGGACGATTACATTGCCAAAGGCCGGCTGCAAATTGACGAGCTGGAAATGCGGATCAATCGCGCGTTGCGCCAGCAAAATCTGGAAGTCGAAAATGTGGCGCTGCGGCAACAGTTGCAGAGCAAGTTCGGCCTGGAAAATATCGTCGGGCAATCGGCTCCAATGACGGAAGTGTTCGACGTAGTCCGGCAGGTCGCGCCGACGCGCGCGACCATTCTCCTCTTGGGGGAAAGCGGCACCGGCAAGGAGTTGATCGCCAAGGCGATTCATCAGTTGAGTCCGCGCGCCCATGCGCCCATGGTGACGGTGCATTGCGCGGCGTTGTCGCCGGCGCTGTTGGAAAGCGAGTTGTTCGGACATGAGCGCGGCGCCTTCACGGGCGCGCACGAGAAGCGGGTGGGGCGGTTCGAGCAGGCGCAGGGCGGGACGCTGTTTTTGGATGAGATTGGGGAAATTGACGCGACGCTGCAGGTGAAGCTGCTGCGGTTTCTCGGCGAGCGCACCTTCGAGCGTGTGGGCTCGAACAAGACTTTGACCGCGGACGTGCGGCTCATTGCGGCGACCAACCGGGCCTTGGAGCATGAAGTGAAGGAAGGCCGGTTTCGCGAGGATTTATTTTTCCGGCTGCGCGTGGTGGAGATCACCCTGCCGCCGCTGCGCGAACGGCGCGGGGATGTGCCCTTGCTGGCGCAGGCGTTCCTGCGCGAATTTTCGGCGGAAAACAACAAAGCGGTGAACGATTTCACCCCGGATGCCATCGAAGCCATGATGAATCACCATTGGCCCGGCAATGTGCGGGAGTTGCGCACGGCCATTGAGCACGCGGTGGTGCTGTGTCGCGGCGACCGCATTGGCGTGCGGGATTTGCCGGCCAGTGTGCGGGAAGCCGCAGGGAGCGGGGTCGTCGCGCCCCCGGCGGGGTCAGGGTTGGACGTGACGGAGGCGGAAAAACAGTTGATCATTCGGGCCTTGAAGGAATCGGACGGAAATCGCACCGAGGCGGCGCAAAAGCTGGGCCTGAGCCGGCGCACGTTGCATCGCAAATTGCATCAATATCATTTGGAAGGACTCTAATGCCGCTACAGGACTGGATTCATAAGTTGGAGGAAGGGGCGGGGGCAAAAATCATCAAATGGCTGGCCGCGGGGCTGGCGTTCGTGGTCGTGGCCGCAATTTATGACACGTTTGCCTACCAGGGATTTTCCAGCCCGGAAGCGATGGAGAACGCGCAATTGGCGCGCAACCTCGCGCAAGGAAAAGGCTACGTGACCGATTCGATCCGGCCGCTGGATTTGTATTTGCTCGATCGCACCGAACCGGGCGCAGCACACAAAGCCCTGCGCGAGGGCGTGCCCGATTTGACCCATCCGCCGGCCTATCCGGTGGTTCTGGCCGGGTTGATGAAAGCGCTGCCGTTTCAGTTCACGGCCAAGCAGCCGTGGTTCTACGCGCCCGAGCGCTGGCTGGCGGTTTTCAACCAGGCGCTCCTCTTCGCGGCTGTCGTGCTGTTGTTTCGCATCACGAGGCGTTTATTTGACTCCCGCGTGGCGTGGCTGGCGGCGATTGTTTTTGCCGGCACGGAATTATTCTGGCGCTTCAGCCTGTCGGGTTTGTCCACCATATTTTTGGAGGTGATTTTTCTGGCGATGATTTTCGCCATGCTGGCCCTGGAAGGGCGGGCGCGAACCATGCCGGCGGCGAGCGTGGCGGGTTGGGCGATTGTGGTCGGAGCGCTGGCGGGATTGGGCGCGCTTACGCGCTATGCCTTTGGCTGGGTGATCGTGCCGGCCATGTTGTTTTGCGGCTGGGCGGTGGTGCGGGGGCGGGGCCGCACGGCGGCGATCGTTTTTGTTTCGTTTGCGGTAGTGGTGGCGCCGTGGCTGGCGCGCAACCGGATGCTGAGCGGCAGCGTTTTCGGGACGAGCGTGTATGCGTTGGTGGAGGAAACGCCGCCTTTTCAAGGAGAAACGCTGGAGCGCTCGCTGAACCCGGAGGCGGCCTTCAAACAAATGCGCACGGCGTACCTCAAGGAAAAGATGTTCAGCAACCTCCAGAAAATCGTGGGCGAGGAGCTGCCCACCATGGGCGGCAATTGGCTGTGCGCCTTTTTCCTGGTGGGGTTATTGATTCCGTTTCGCAACCCGGCGCTGCGGCGGCTGCGTTATTTTTTGGTGGCTGCGCTGCTGGTGTTTACGCTGGAGCAGGCGCTGGGACGGACCTTTTTGAGCGCGGAAACGCCGGGCCTCAACACGGAAAATATGCTTGTCATATTGGCCCCGTTATTGTTTGCGTACGGGGCGGGGCTTTTTTGCACCTTGATCGACCAGTTGAATTTGATGACCGCGGATGTGCGCGGCGCGGCGATTGGATTGTTTGTGGTGGTGGCGTGTTTGCCGCTGGCGCTGGCGGCGTTGGCTCCGCCGCAAATCCCGCCGACCTCGCCCTACGCGCCAAAATTCGTGCAGGCCACCGCGCACATCATGTCCGAGAAGGAATTGATGATGAGCGACATTCCCTGGGCGGTGGCGTGGTACGGGCAGCGGCCTTGCTTATGGTTGACGCTGAACGACAGCGACGAGTTTTATCGCGCCAGCGCGCTCCAGCCGGTGCAGGCGGTCTATTTGACGCAGCGCACCACGGACAGCCGACTGTTGACAGAACTAAGCGGCTCGACCAATAGTTGGGGGCGTTTTTTCTGGGATTGCTGGGCGCATGGGGAAGTTCCGGGTGGATTCCCCCTGAAAAAGGCGCCGGCGGGATTTTTGCCCGACCAAATGCTGGTCAGCGACCGCGTGCGTTGGTAGGGCGCGCATAGACTGCGCAAAGTTCTTTTTGCTCAATAATTTCTTAAAATTTTCTTTTGACAATTTGTGGGACACACCTTAGAACACGGGGAGTTAGCGGGTCTCCAAACGAAAGGGGATGCTGTGCGCATCGGGGGAAAGTGCATGAAAATGACTATGAAAAAAATCTTTGCTTCAGTCGGTTTAGCGGCCCTCGGGGCCTCCACGCTTCAGGCGCAATATGCTCCAGGGCTGTCTGCCATCGAAACTCAAAAGCCTTGGTCGCTGTCGGCGTCTTTGCGCGGGTTCTACGATGATAACTATTTGACACTCCCCGGGCACTTTGCCACGAGCGCCACGACCACCGCCTCCAAGCGCGCCAGTTGGGGCGTGGAGCTGGCTCCTTCCATTTCGTTCAATCATTCGGTGGAAGACACCTTGATTGCGGCCAGCTACGTGTATGACCTCCGCTACTACGAAGATCACAGCACGAAAGATCAGACTCACCAGTTCAACGCCAAGTTGGACCATCAATTCAGCGAACGTTATAAGCTGAACATCGGCGAATCGTTCGTCATCGCGCAGGAACCGACCGTGCTGGACGCCAGTGTGGTCACCAGCCCCTTGCGCGTTCCCGGCAACAACGTCCGGAATACGGGCAACATTGATTTCTTTGGCATCATGACCAAGCTGCTGGATTTCCACCTTGGTTATGTCAACACCGTCACGGCCTATCAGCAGACTGAAGGCGATGTGGTGGGTGACGATTTGGTTCCTGGCATCGGCGGTCCGATTCCCAGCCGCTCTGCAGCCTTGGATCGCATGGATCAGTTGGTGATCGGTGATCTGCGTTGGAAATTCCGTCCGGAAACCACGGGCGTCACCGGCGCTCAATATGAGCACGTTGATTACACCAGCCCGGAATACATTATCTTTCCGGCGCCCGGCCAAGCTGGTTTCCGCGCCAACATTCGTAACAGCGACAGCTATTTCGGCTTCGTGGGAGTTGACCAAAGCTTCACTCCGAACTTGAACGGCACGTTGCGTGTCGGCGGGGAATATGTGGATTACTACAAGGCTCACCAGAATGAAGTGTCGCCCTATGTGGACGCGAGCTTAACCTGGCAGTATATGGCGCAGTCCTACGTGCAAGCGGGTGTGAAACATATTCACAACTCGACTGACGTGGTCGGCGGCTTTGGCGTGGGAGCAACCCCGGTGCTTGATGAAGAGTCCACCGCGGCCTACATCTCTCTTAGCCACACGATCAGCTCTTTGACGATCAGCGTCTTGGGTCAGGCACAATTCTCAGACTTCAAGGGCGGCGGCGCCGGGTTTGATGGCGCGTCGGACGACTTCTATGTCGCCGGCATCAATCTGTCGTATCGCATCAATCCGTTCCTAGTGACAGAAGCGGGATACAATTACAACCGCTTGATCTCTGATTTGGGCTCTCGCAGTTATGTCCGTAATCAGGTCTACGTCGGCATCCGCGCGACGTACTAAAAAGTCGGAAAATAAATTTGACCTTTAATTCAGAAGGCTAGAACGTATCGTTCGCATACGATTCTAGCTTTTTTTTGTTTATGGACACAGTCACTCCGAGCGACACACCTGAGATCAAACTGCATTTTCTTGACTACTGGCGGGTCATTAGATTGCGCCGGAGTTTGATCCTGGTCGTGTTTTTACTTTGCGTCCTGACCAGCACGCTGCTGACATTGTGGCTGCCCAAGCAGTATTCAAGTTCAGTTTGCATTGAGGTGCAGAAAGATAACCCCGTTGTTTCGACCCGTAATTCCGCCATCCTTGGGTCGGACCCTTATTGGCTGACGACTCAATTCCAGATCATCAAGTCATATTCGATTCTGACCAATGTCATCCAGAGTCTGAATCTTCGGCAGAAATTCGCGGAGCAAAATGGGGATACGGCGCCTTGGACCCTCGATGACACCTACGATTATCTTTATCTGCACGTGACGGCGGACCAACGTCGTTTAACTGACCTGATCGAGATCACGGTGCGGAATCCAGATGCAAAACTGTCGGCCAAAATCGTCAATGCCATCGCGGATTCTTATCGTGAATCCCGCGTGGAGCAGTACCAGAGCACGCATCAAAGCGGCATTCACCAATTCCAAGAGGATTTCACAAATACTGTTCGGAGATTGTCCGCCAAGAAAGATGAAGCCGAAGGTTATCTGACCAATCTCAATATTCCCGTCATCATGGCGGATAATCCGCAGGCGACCGAGACCATTCAGACCGAGCAAATGCGCGGGTACGAGCATGTGCGGATCGATGCCTTGGCCGAGGTTTTGGACGCGAGCAACGTCTTGGCAAAAGTGCGGATGATTCCGGAAGATAAAATGTCCATGACGCTGCCCGAAGCGATCCACATGGCGGACCCGGATTGGGGCATGATTTACAATCGTTATGTGTTGGCGATGGATAGTTTTAACGCCATGACCAACACGTATGGGCCCAAGCAGGCGGAATATGAGGCTCGAAAACGAGCTTACGAATCGGCTCAACGCGATTACGAAAGCAAGGTCGCAGGCGTCTTGCTCGGATTATCGAATCGGTTTGATCAATTCAAGAGCTTTTACGACGTCATCAAGCAGACCGAAGACGACGCCCTCGCGGAATTCCAAAAGAAGGCCACTGTTTATCGTCCTTATTACGATGCCAAAGCGGAAGTGGCCAGCTTGCAACGGCAAGTCGAGGAAATGCAACGGCAATTGATTGATCTCGAAGTCGAAGCAGGCACGCCGTTGAACATTGTGACGGTGCGCGACCCGGGTCGTGAGGAAAAGAAGCCCGTCAGTCCGAAGGGCAAAATCATCATTCCAATTGGAATTGTTTTGGGATTGATGGTGGGCATAGGTTTGGCGTTCTTCATCGAATACCTGGACACCAGCGTCAAGACCATTGATGACATCGAACGCGCATTGCAGGCTCCTGTTTTGGGTGTCATTCCCCAGAATGTGGCCAATTTGATGGATGAGGGCGCGGAAAGCCCGCATGCCGAAGCTTATCGCGTGCTGCGCACCAATCTTTTGTTTTCCCGGAAAAATGAGAGCTGGAATACGGTCACCGTGCTGAGCGGCGGGGCCGGCGAAGGAAAGTCCACCACGTTGTTCAACCTGGCGGCGGTGTTTGCGCAGAATGGGCAGCGCGTGCTGGTGGTTGACTCGGATTTGCGCCGTCCCAGCTTGCACAAGGTCCTGCATCTATCCAATGCCGCCGGTTTGACGGATCTTCTGCTCAAGCAAAAGCCGTTTGAAGAATTGGTGCAGAAAACGAAGATTCCGAATTTCGACTTCCTGGCGAGCGGCAAACTCCCGAGCACGTCGATGAGCATCCTGGGTTCCGCGCAAATGAAGGATGCCATTCAGGAATTGAAGCGGCGTTACGAATTCATTTTCTTCGATTCACCGCCGTTGTTGGGCATCAGTGACGCCTCCATTCTGGCCAGCGAAATGGACATGGTGTTGCAAGTGGTGCAATACCGCCGTTATCCGCAGCCCATGACCTTGCGGGCCAAGCAAATGATTCTCAAGGTCGGCGGCAACCTCATCGGCATCGTGTTGAACAACATCAATATGAGCCAGGATGAGAGTTATTACTATTACAGCGGTTATTATGAATATCAGTCTCAACAAAAAGAGCCGACGGTTGTCCAATTAAGTGATGCGGCCAAAGAGGCCAAGACTGAAATCAAACAAAAATACTGACCGGTTGAGCAGGGCAGCAGTTCCACACGAGTATGAGATTGAGGCATAAGCATTTTGGGCAGGTTCTATTGGCGGTTTTGAGCGCCGCGATGTTGTGTTTGACAGGTTGTCTGACGGACAAAAATAGTTCGCCCAGCGCCCCGCCTGTCGCCGAGGGAACCAATGACTCGGCGGCAGCGATGTTGATCGAGCCCATTTCGGCAGGCGACCGTCTCTCGATTGACCTGAATGCCAACACGCCCACTCCGATCCCTTCGCTCCAAACAGACGTCAAGTCTGACGGCACCATTAGTTTGCCCGATATTGGGCGGGTCGAGGCGGCTGGAAAAACCCCCGGCCAATTGGAAGTGGATATTCAGAATAAATTTGTGCCCAATTTTTATCGGCACATGAATGTCACGGTCACGCCGCTGGTGCGCTTTTATTATGTGCGCGGCGAGGTGAACCTCGGTTCGACCGGCGGCAAACAACTTTATACCGGCCCGCTCACGGTCACCCAGGCCATCGGTTCGGCGGGTGATTTCAACCCGTTCGCCAAAAAATGGGGCGTGCAATTGACCCGGCGTTTCAGCGGCAAGACTTATATTGTGGATTGCGTGAAAGCGTTGTCGCATCCGGAACTGGATTTGCCGGTGTATCCGGGAGACACCATTTTCGTGCCGCGCCGGTTTTGGTGATGATCCGCCTGGAGGTCCTCGGGGGAAGCAAGGCGGGAGCTGTCTTTGCCGCCTCGCGATTTCCCATTCGTCTTGGGCGCGCCTCCAGCAACGACATTATCCTGGAAGATTCGGGCGTCTGGCCCAGCCATCTTTCAATCTGCCGCGAGGGAGACGATGCCATTCTTCAAGTCGAGACGGATGCGATGCTCCAACTCAATGGCGAGCCCGTGCAGCGCAAGCCCTTGCGCAACGGTGACATCATTGGCGTCGGTTCCGTCAACGTTCAATTCAGTTTTACAGCCGTCCGCCAATCGTCACTGGCTTTTCGCGAGTCGTTGACTTGGGTGATGCTGGTGGCCCTCGGATTGGGAGAGGTCGCGATCGCCTACGCGCTGTGGTGACACATCAAGGCGTCTTGAGCCGGAAGAATTCAGCGGGCAAAGTCAGGGCGTTGGTCGAATAATTTGAACCCCCAATGGTCACGGGCGGGGGATGGACGGCGCTCCAATTTGTGGGCAGCGATAAATTGGTGTTGAGCTCCAAGCCAAAATTCAAAGCTGAAACCGGCCAATGCACCACCAGCTCGTTCCCGGTTCGATCCACATCCAGCGTGCGCAACGGATCGGAGACAAAATAAACCGCGGACGTGGCCACATGGAAGCCGCCGCTCAACGCGCCTTCGGCAAAGTTGACCCCCGCAATGTTCGCCAAACGGGCGCTTTCTGAAGCGGTTGCCACCACCGTCGCGCTGGCGGCCGTGCCGTTGGTCAGGATGGGAATGTTCCAATAAACCACCGGATTGGTGAACGTGACTGAGCCGACGGAACTGCCGCCCGATAGAAACGTCAGGCCGGCGGGCAAACTGTCCGTGACCACCACCGTGGTGATGATGGACGGGCCGAGATTGGTCAACGCGAGTGTATAGGTGACATGCGTTCCCGGCGTCACGAGGGAAGCGTCCGCCGTTTTGAAAAAGTGAACTTCACTCGGCTGCGTCACAATAAAGTTGCTGACGGACGTGTCGCTGCCCACGGGCGTGATGACCGTGATCGGGCCGGTAAAGCCGTTGGAAGGGACGATCGCGCTCACCTGGCCAAACGACGCATTGATCGGCACGGAATCGGCGCCGTTGAATTGCACGTCGATGACATTTTGCAGGCTCGTGCCGGTGATGGTCACGAGGTCGTTGATGGGGCCGAGCACGGGCGAGAAGCCGAAAATCTTCGGCAAAATCGAGAACGTGTTCGTGCTGATGATGACACCGCCGGGCGTGGTGATCGTCAAGAAGCCATTGGTCGCAGTCGCCGGGACCGTGGCGACAATCTGCGTGGCCGATCCGGTGAAGGCGTAATTTACGCCGCTGACGCTGACCGCAGTCGCATTGGTGAAGTTGCGGCCTGTCACGACGATGTTGGAATAAACCCAGCCTTTGACGGGCGTAAAGTTAGTGATCCACGGCTGCAAATAGAGCAGCGAAGTATTCGTGCCTGTGCCGGACGTGCTGCTGACGGTGATGCCACCCGTCACCGCATTGGAGGGAACGTAGGCCGTTAATTGGGTTGACGCCACGAGCGGGGCGTTCGACGCCGCGGCGCCGCCAAGGCGGACCGCAGGGCTGGACAGATTGGCGAAATTGCCGCCCGTGATGGTGATCGCTTCTCCTCGCACCGCGTTCGTCGGCGTAAAGCTGGCGATGTACGGCGCCGCAGTCACGACAGTGAAGTTGCTCGATGTCGTGTAGGTGGAGGTTCCGACGGTGACAGCGACGGGACCGCTGGTGGCGCCGGCTGGAACCGTAATCGAGATTTGAGTGTCGGCGGTTACAGTGCCCGAGGCGGATTTGCCGCCGAGTTTAACCGCCGAAGCGCCAGTGAAATTTTCTCCATTAATCACCACCATCGCTCCCACCTGTCCGACCGAAGGAGAAAAGTCGGTGATCAACGGGCCGGAGAGCACGGTGAAGTTAGAGACAGTGGCAAATGCGTTGGTGGCGGAGAAAACCTTGATCTTTCCCGTGATCGCGCCGCTAGGCACGTGCACTTGGATTTCTGTGTCCGATTGGCCCGTGATCGTCGCGGCGACGTTGTTGCTAAATGTCACCGCCGTGACGGCGTTTAATCCTGAACCGTCGATGAACACGACATCGTTGGGCTTGCCGTACGCGGGCGTAAATGAGGTCACGAGCAATCCGAAAGCCGTGACAAAATTGGTGCTGGTGACGAAAGTTCCCTTGCCGCTGACGGTGACAGTGATTGGCCCGGTGCCGGCTCCGCTGGGCACGACGGCATGCAATTGGGTGGTGGAAACGACGGTGACGCTGGAGGCGGTCACGGTTCCAAACTTTACCGTGGTGTTGCCGACGGCGAAATTGGCGCCGTTGATCACGACCGTTGTGCCGTTGGTCGCCAGGGTGGGTGAAAAACTCGTCACGAGCGGCGCGTTGGAAATCGTGTAGCTGGCCGCGCTGACAGCGCTGCCGGCGGTGGTGGTCACGATGATGGGGCCATTGGTCGTCCCGGCGGGGACCGTGGCGTCAACTTGACTGGAAGAGGTCACCGTTCCCGTGACGGCCGCCGCTCCGGGAAATGTCACGGTGGTGCCTCCCGCAACAAAATTTGCCCCGTAAATGACAACAGGCGTGCCGACGGCGCCGAACGGCGGGGCGAAGCTGGCAATCGCGGGAGCCACCACAAAATTGCTGCTGGTTGTGAGACTGGAGCCGCCGAAGGTCACCCGCAAGGGACCGGTGGTCGCCCCCACGGGCACGACCGTTTGGAGGAGGGTGTCGGAAAGCACGATGAAATCGGCGTCGGTGGCGCTATTGGCGTTGAATTCCACAAGGGAGGCGGCGGTGAAGCCGGTTCCCCGCACGGTGATCACATTTCCCGGCTGGCCGAATGCCGGGGAAAAACCGGTGAGCGAAGCTCCTGGCAAAAGTCCGGAAAGTCCGATCCACAAGACCGCGCTAAGCAGGGTAGCCGGCGCGGACAAAATCCCGAATAACCTCCATTTCCTCATCGCCGGCGATAGTATGCGCTTTGTTGAATTCCCGCCAGTCAATTTGCCAGCCGGCGCGCCGCAGGGTCTCCATTTGCGCCCGGACTGGCGCGAGGGGAATGAGCGGATCCTGGGAGCCGTGTGTCATCAATATTCTTTGGCTTGGCGCCGCCGCCTGGGCCTCGCGCAGGAGCGTCTCCGGCTCATGGATATAACCGCTGATGCCCACCACGCCCGCGAGTCGCTGGGGAAAACGGGCCGCCAATTCCATGATCATGAGGCAGCCTTGCGAGAATCCAAAAAGCGTGATGTTTTCGGGCAAATAATCCTGCCGCGTCAGATCGGCCAGCAATGCCAGCAACAAATCGCGGCTGCGCAGGATGCCTGTGGCTGAATTCCCATAGAGATCGTACCACGAAAATCCCCCGTAGTAAGAATCAGGCGCGCGCACGAGCAAATAGTCCAGCCACGGCAATTGCATGGCGTCCGGCAGCCAGCGGTAGCCGTCGGGGCTGTCGCCCAAGCCATGCAAAACCACCAGCAGGCGGCGCGACGGTTCGGCGGCGGGAATCAAAACAGTCTCCAACATGGCAAATCAGGTTTTGGCGGGCAGCGGCGACGGCAGCACTTTCATCTGCGGATATTTGGCGTGCGCCTTGCGCGCGGCGGTCTCGACGGAGGCGCGCTCGGCGGCGGCCATTAATTCCACTTGACTGCGGCGCGCCGCGGGGCCGCGGCCCACGCGCGGGCGGGTGTAGGAGCCATCCGGGCGCAGATGCCGGGCCTTGACGTTGTCGCGCAGGATGGATTCCAGGATTTCGACGCGAATCCGCTCCCGCAAACGCCCGTCCTCCACGGGAAAAACCACCTCGATGCGCCGGAAGAAATTGCGCGGCATCCAATCCGCGCTCCCGACGAACACTTCCGGCTGCGCCCCGTTCTCGAAGTAAAAAATGCGGCTGTGCTCCAGGAAACGGTCCACCACACTGATGACGGAGATGTTGTCGCTGATGCCTTTGAGTTTGGGGCGAAGACAGCAGATGCCGCGCACAATCAAATCGATTTTGACGCCGGCTTGCGAAGCGCGGTAGAGGGCGGCAATGATTTCCGGATCCACCAGCGCATTCATTTTGGCGATGATGCGATTGGGCAGGCCGCGGCGCGCATGTTCCGCTTCGCGCGCGATCAGGCCGAGCATGCGGCTGTGCAATTCGAAAGGCGCAACCAAAAAGCGTTTGACGTCCTGGAACTGGCAAATGCCTGTCAATAAGTTGAACAAATTCGTGGCGTCTTCGCCGAAATCGGGGCGGCAGGTGAGGAGGCCGATGTCGGTGTAAATCCGCGCGGTGTTTGGGTTGTAATTGCCGGTGCTCAAATGGAGGTAGCGGCGGATGGCGTCGGGATCCTTGCGCACCACCAGGCACATTTTGGCATGGATTTTATGGCCGACCAGGCCGTACACCACATGCACGCCGGCTTCTTCCAGGCGGCGCGACCACAGGATATTATTCGCCTCGTCAAAGCGGGCCTTCAATTCGACCACGGCGGTGACTTGCTTGCCGTTGCGCACCGCGTCCATGAGGGCGCCGACTATCTGCGGATCGCCGCCGGTGCGATAGAGTGTTTGCTTAATAGCCAGCACCGCCGGGTCGGCGGCGGCCTGGCGGAGGAAGTCAGCCACGCTGCCAAATGTTTCGTAAGGATGATGCAGCAGAATGTCGCCGCGTCGAATCGCCGCGAAAACGTCCGGCTCCTCGCGCAAGGCCAGCGCGGTGGGCGCCACGAACGGGGGGTCGCGCAATTCCGGGGAATGATCGCCCTCGGTCACGGCCATGAGGCGGATCGGGTTGACCGGGCCGTCAATAATAAACAAATCCTCCTTGCTGAGGCCGAGGTTTTCCAGCAACTGCGCGCGAATGGGCGCGGGGCAGCCCAACTCGACCTCCAGCCGCACCGCGGCGCCGCGGCGGCGATTGTGCAGCTCGTTCTCCACCGCTTTGAGCAGGTTGGCCGTGTCTTCTTCGTCAATATAAAGTTCGCTGTTGCGCGTGACGCGGAATTGCCAGTAGCCAAGAATGGTGGTGCCGGGAAAAAGATCGGCCAGATAATGGCCAATCAATTCCCCGAGGAAGATATAATGTTGTTGACGGGAGTCGGCGCGGGGCAGCCGCACGAGGCGCGGGAGGGCGCGCGGCGCCTGCACCACCGCGAGGCGCCGGCGCAGTTCGCCTTCCTGCAGAATGTCCAACTGCACAATGGTGTTGAGCGATTTGTTCAGCAGTTGCGGAAAGGGATGGGCGGGATCGAGCCCGAGAGGCGTGAGTACCGGGCGCACCTGTTCGCGATAAAAATCCTCCACCCAATCCAGGTCGTCCTTGGACATTTCCTTGAAGCTGAGGAAGCGGATGTTTTCCCGGGCGAGCGCCGGGCGCAGGTCTTTGCGCCAGCAGGCGTATTGCTCCTCGACCAATTGCCGGGCGCGAAGGTTGACCGCCGCGAGGCATTCGGAAGCCGTCATGCCGTCCGGGGAGCGCTCGACGATGACGCTTTCGACCGATTGCTTGAGGCCGGCCA
>DASZMX010000086.1:0-3480 GCA_035551475.1 Verrucomicrobiia bacterium | reverse complement strand
TTCAGGCGAAATTGATACGCTTTCTTATCGCATTGCGCACGCGGCGCCCAAACGCTGGGACCCTTCTTGGTGTTCAGCATCCGGAATTGCAGGCCGGTCATGTCGGTCGCCTTGCCCATCTCACCGCCTAACGCATCGATCTCCCGCGCCAGATGCCCTTTCGCCAAACCCCCAATCGCCGGGTTGCAAGACATCTGGCCGATGGTGTCGGCATTGATGGTGAGGAGCAAAGTCTGGCAGCCCATGCGCGCGCTGGCCAGTGCTGCCTCGACGCCGGCATGGCCCGCGCCGACCACGATCACGTCAAATGGGCGGGGATACTGGAACATTACTTCGCTAAGTTATATATGTGGTCCCCTGACTTGACGACCTTACGCGTGGGATTCGCCGCCAAGTGTTCACAAATTTTGAAGACCGTTTCCAAGTCGTCTGAGCCAGTCGCCTTGGCAATCTCTGGAACGGAGCCGCCTTTCCCGGCTTGCAATGCCGTCAAAATTTTCAATTGCAGCGCTATGACCGAAGCTGCCGCTTTCTTGCCTGCCTCGACGCCGGGCTGATGATAGGCGTTGATATTTACCAACGAGGCATAAAAACCGACGGCGCGTTCGAATAACGCAATAAGCATGCCCACCGAGAACGCCGAAACAGCCTGTATCGTTAAAGTAATGGATTCGCGGCCATTTTCATACAAAGCCTGCCTCGTTCCCAGGTAAAAACCATGAAGAAAGTCCCCGGACGTTACCCGATCTTCCACAAAAAATGGATCACCCTCGCGCTCCTTGCCCACGACGATAAACGTCGCAAAAAAGTTATTTAAACCGTCTCTAAGTTGTTGAATATAGGCATGTTGATCCGTCGAACCTTTATTTCCATAGACGGCGATGCCTTGGTGAACGGTTTTGCCGGCTAAATCTAGCTGTTTGCCGAGCGATTCCATGACAAGTTGTTGAAGGTAGCGGGAAAAAAGCTCCAAGCGATCTTTATACGGCAGAATGACCATGTCTTTCGCTCCTTTACCGTTACCGATGTAATACCACATCAGGGAAAGCATCATGGCCGGGTTGCCTTTAACGTCAGGAACGCGGGTGATCTCGTCACAAGCGGCGGCCCCAGCGAGAAATTGGTCGATGTCAAACCCTTGCAGCGCAGCCGGCAGCAACCCCACGGCGGAGGTCTCACTGGTGCGTCCGCCCACCCAATCCCACATGGGAAACCGTTCCAGCCAATTTTCCGCCACGGCTACTTTGTCCAAGGCGCTGCCTTCACCGGTGACGGCGACGGCGTGATGCCCGAAGTTCAGGCCAGCGCGATGATAGGCGGCGGCGGCTTCCAGCATGCCGTTGCGCGTTTCCTGGGTGCCGCCGGATTTGGAAATCACCACGGACAAGGTCTGGCCAAGGTCGCGGCCAAGGCGGGCCAGGACTTTATCCATGCCGTCGGGATCGGTGTTGTCAAAGAAATAGACTTCCAGCTTGTCGTGCGTCGGCTGGCTGAGAGCGTGGGCGACGAATTGCGGGCCGAGGGCGGAGCCGCCAATGCCGATGACGAGCAGCTTCTTGAAGGGCCCGCGCGCGCCGGCGATGGCGCCTTGATGGATTTTGGCGGCAAAAGCTTTGATGCGCGCAAGGGTCTGTTCGATTTCGCGGCGGAGCTCGGGATTCGGCGCGAGTTCGGGCCGGCGCAGCCAATAATGGCCGACCATGCGTTTTTCGTCGGGATTGGCGATGGCGCCGGCTTCGAGCGCCTTCATGGTGGCGAACGCCTGGCGGGCGCGCGCGTCCATGGAGGCGAGGAAATCGTCCGGGAAATTCATCCGGCTGACATCGAGCGAGAGCCCGAGCGCCGGGTATTCCGTCTGATAAGCCTTAAACCGTTCCCACAATTGGACGCGCGTCAACATAGGTGGAAAGTTTAGCTCGGATATTTGCGGGAAGCCATTAAAGTTTATCGCCAGATGAAACGAGGCTTAATTTTTATACTTGTCGCTGTTTTTATGCTTGTCACAAGCGGCTGGGCGCAGGACGCCACCAATGCCGCCAGCGCGCCCGCGCCCGTTCCCGCGCCGAGCGCGGCGGCCGTCACGGCGGCGCAGCAGGGGGCCGATGAACGCTATGAGCGCCTGGCGGCGGACATCACCGCCCTGCAGAGCGCGCATGAGGCGTTGCAAAATAAAATCACCGGGTTGCAGGAGGAGCTGGGCAAGGTGCGCGAGGAGCAGGCGCGCGCCAACAATTCCGGCCTTGCCGACGATGTCAAACATTTGGCGGATCGCGTGACGGATGTGGATCGGAAACGGGAAGAGGACAAGGCGGCCATCACCGAGCAGGTGCGCACGTCCATCGCGGCGCTGGAGAAAGCGCTGGCGGCCGGCAGCGGCAGCGCGCCGCCGCCACGCGTCCCGACGCCGAAACCTCCGGTGGTCAGCAAGGATCCGCCGCCGGGCGTCGAGAACGGATTTTCCTACACCATCAAGGAAGGCGATAACTTGAGCACGATCCTCAAGGCCTATAACGCGGATTTCAAAAGCAAGGGCATGAAAACGGTCAGCCTGCGCCAGGCCCGCGAAGCCAACCCGAACGTCGATTGGAACCGGCTTTTGGTCGGGCAGAAAATCGTGATTCCGCGTCCTCCGGAATAATTACGAGGGCGTCAGCAGCGTCGCGACAATACGGAGGCCAAACCAGATTCCGCACGTCAACACCGCCGCCTTGCCGAAGCTGACCGAGGCGACTTTGCTGATCCCCAAAGTCAATATGGCCAGCCACCAGAAATCGATCAGATCGATCATGGAGAGAAACAGGTGGGCTTTGTTGGTCAGGTCGGGATTCGGAAGAAAAAGCGTGGGGCTGACGGTGACGAGCATATTTTCCTTCCAGCTCACCAGCCAGGTGCGCACAATTTTTTGCGGGACATCAATGACGAGGGCCAGCCCGCTTACCTCGACTATTTTCATGTAGGTTACCGGATTTTTCCAGCAGACCCGCAAGCCGAGCCAGGTTCCGAAACTCAAGACAAACAGGCAGAAAATACTCGCACAGTTAACGAAGCCGATCCCCAGAACTTTCTGAACCGCCGGCGTAAAGAATTTCTCCATCATAGTCGAGGCCTGATCCGCTTGCGCCTGCGTAATTTTACCGGCCGCCACCTGCTTCGCCATGCTTCTCTCGCGTTGCTCCGCCGCCGAGCGCAGGACGCCGGGCTGTGAGAATGCGATCACGCCGAACAGCACGCCGGCCAGCAGAACGAGCACAAGCGGCACAAGCCAGTTGGAGGTCCGCACGGGCGCCGCCTTCACCTCCTCGAACACTTCATTTGGCGAGACGATGACGTTCGTCAGCCTGTCCAAAAGCGACGACGGCTCGGCGGGCGGGTTATCAGGCGAAGGCGTGGCGTCCATCATAAATTTGCTTGATAGCTCGTTCTACCACGTTTCGCCGGCGAAGCAAACAAGTTCAAGACGGCAGGCGGACTGTAATACCA
>DASZMX010000085.1:0-14307 GCA_035551475.1 Verrucomicrobiia bacterium | reverse complement strand
GCGTTACCGCACGATGGTGCCCGAACCCTGCACGGTGATGCCGCTGCCGAACGGAATCAAGATGCCGGCTTGCGGCGGCGGCACTTTCAACGTCGCTTCCGCGCCCGCATTGATGGCGATGGAGCTGGCGAAGGTCGTGGCGATCACATCCAGATATTTGGTCAAAACTTTCCACGGGCGATACGGCACATAGACGATGTCTCCCGGCGCGAGCCGCACATCGCTTGCCCGCCCTTTCACGATGTCAACATAACTCACCAGGGCAATGCTGGGCTTCGTCAAGGACCCGCGCACAATCGCCACCTGCCCTTGATAAGCATCGCGTATCGTGCCCCCGGCGTTGGCGATGGCCTGCACCAGCGTCAGTTCCCGCACATACGGCACGGCCCGTGGCTGCGCAATGGCGCCAAATACATGCACTTCGTCCGCCGTTTGCGGCGCCAAATAGACAAAGTCATCCCCCTGCAAATAGATGTTCTGCGACAAATCCCCGCGCAGGAGCCGCGTGAAGCTGATCGGCAGCAATTGCCCGCGGCGCAGCACAAAGCTGTGCTGCAAATCCGCCAAGTCCTCCTCCGTTCCCGCCAGCGCCGACTCGCGGCCTCCGCCCATGTTTTGCGGGCCGCCCGCCTGAAAAATCGCCTCCAGCAGCGTGATCGAATTCGTCATGGGATAAATGCCCGGCGCTTGAAACCGTCCCAGCATCCAGATCTTTTTGCTCTCCACATCGCGCAGCACAATCTCCACCGCCGGCGCCTCGCGCAAATATCGGCTCATGCCTTTCTCGATCGCTTCCCGCGCCTGGTTCAAGGTCATCCCCCACACGTCCAATCCGCTTAACAACCCGTAATAAATTTTCCCGTCCGGCCCCACCGTCACCGTCGAACGCGACGTGACGTCGGAAACGATCTCAATCTCCAGCCGGTCGCCCGGGCCCAGGCGAAACAGGTCCGACGACGGATCAAGCAGCGCTGGGTCGAGGTGGTTGGTCGAGGCCGTCTGCTCCCAGGAAGCCGGCGCCGGCGCAGCGTCGGGCGCGCGCGGATCGAACCGATTCGGCCCCGGGTGCTGGCACCCCGTCAGCAGCGCCAGGAAAATCAGCCCCAACCCTTGTGTCAATACGAGTTTCATGGATGCGGTATAATCGGACGGTCAAACAGCGTGATATAGGCCGCCGTCCAGTCCGTCACCGACGACTGGAGGAACGCGGTCACGGCCACGTCCAACAATTCCTCGCCGTAGAAGAACGGGCGGTTGCTGACAAACACAATGTCGTGCGGCTGCAAACGAAAATCCTTGGCCCGCGCATCCAGCACCGTCCACGTGTCCACCACAAAGGTCTGCGGATGCGCCAGCGAGCCGCGCACCACCAGCACCCGCTGCTTCCACGCGGTGTCCGTGAAGCCGCCCCGCTCCGCCAGCGCGCCCATCACGCTTTTGTTCGCGGAAAAGGACACCGGCCCCGGGCTCCGCACCTGGCCGAGCACATAAATCTCCTGCAAATTCGCCGGGGCAAAATAAAGGAAATCCTGCGGCTCCAAGGCCACGTTCTGGGAGAAATCCCCCTCTTGAAAAAGCCGCTCAAAATCAATCGACTGTCTCTTGCCGCCACGAATCAGGAAGCTGCGGCTCAGGTCAGCCAGGTCAATTGAATTGCGATCCACCAACCCCGAGGCCAGGCCTTTCGCCCGGGCCAGCGCCTCCACAATCGTCACCGGCTGATCCAGCACATACGCGCCAGGCGCCGTCACTTTTCCCAGCACATAATATTTTTTGCTGCGATACGCCACCGGCGTCACGACCACGCGCGGGGTGCGGTAAAATGCGCCCAAATCCTGGTTCAGACGGTCGCGCAATTCGTCCACGGTCAACCCCGTGGCGACGACATCGTGCGCCTGCAGATAGCCAATCCGGCCATCCATGCCAATGGCCACATTTTCCTTGGTCAAATTGGTGTCGCCATAAAATTGAAAGGTCAGAACGTCACCCGGCCCGAGAACCAAATGCTGCTGCCACGGCGCGCGCTGCATCGGCTGAGGCCAGTAAACCGCGTTTGTGGCCGTGTTCGTCCCCCCTGCGGACACGTTCGTATTGACATCTTGCGCCTGGGCTCCGCCCGCCACGGCAAGCAAAAGGGCCGCCATCGCCAGCCAGCGTCCAAACCGTTTGCGCAACCACGATTTTTCCCCATTGACCACGGCGCCGACAAGATTGCAGCCGGCATGGCGCAGCGTTTCCAAATGTTTTTTCGTTTCCACCGCGCCCACCTCGCCGCTTTTGGAAAGCCAGATGAGTTGCGGCAAATTCTCCGCCAGCAGCACCGCCTCCGGGCGGGTCACCGCCGGTAATTCCACCAGGAAAATCATGTTTTCAATCTTCTCCCATTCCGCCAGGCCATCGCGCCATTCGTTGCGGCAATCCATGTTCCACGCCCAGCCGGGCAGCGGGATATGCACCAGGGACGGCCCTTCGCCCGCGCCCAGTTGCCGCGCGGCGTCGATGGGAAATTTAAATCCGTTTTGGGCCAGGGCGGTGGTCGAGGTGGTCTTTACCGGGATGGCAATCGCGTTCGGCGCGGGCGGCGGAATTTCAATGCCTTGCTCCAATTGCGGGAACACTTGTTCATGCGGATGAACCGGAGGCTCCTCCGACGCGCGCGGTTCGGCCACCACCACGCGCATGCCGCGGTCAAACGCCGTTTTGGCCAGCAAATTCACCCAGGTGGAGCGGCCTTCGCCGGGCCGGGCCGAAATCACCCCGCAGACCAACGAATGCCGCTGGCTCGCCGTGATCTTGCCCTTGATGATCGTCCAAGTCCGAAAGGCCCACGCGCGCTTGTCCTCTTCCGTCATTTCCGACAAGTCGCCCAGCGTCGCCAGCACCGGAAGCCCCGTCGCGCGCTCCACGTCGCCCACCGTCTTCAGACGTGGATCAACAATCTCCACGCCCATCAGAAATGCCGCCATCAACGCCGCCCCCACGAACCCGCCGCCCACCGCGCCAATGATCGCTTTGCGCCAATTCGTCTTGCGGCTGGCATCCGCCAATTCCGCCGGGCGAAACACCCGATAATACCCGCCCGCATCGGACGCATAGACATCCGCCTCATGCTGCCGGCTCGCCAGCGTGGTGCGTGTCAACTGCAAAACATCCATCCGGTTTTTCAGCAGCGCATAGCTTAAATTCGTGTTCGACAACGTCGCCAAACGCGCTTTTACCCGGTCCCGCAAAGTCTCGAATTCCTCCAGTTGCCGCGCTAGAGCCTGGTTTTGCCGGGTGACCAACGGCGACACAATGCCCGCCTTGTCCGTCAGCGGCGCCTTGCTTTGCCCGGCCAATTCCTGTTCCAGCGCATGAATGGTCTGCTTCTGGTCCTGCACCGCCGGATGGGCGTCAGTGTAGCGCGCCTGCAGCGCCACCAATTGATCGCGCGCCGCCTGCAACCGCTCCGCCACCGGGTTGGCGGATTCCAATTCGATGCGCGCCAGGTCGCATTTCACATCCAAATCCTGCAATTGCAGCAGGCACGCCGCCACCGATTGATCGTTGTCCACCACTTTTTGCTCGGGCGGAATCGCCGCGATTTTTTGCCGCAGCTCCTCGATGCTTTGGTTGACATTGTCCACTTTGCCCGCCAGAAAACGGGATGTCTCCTGCCCTTCCCGCACCTGCAAATCCTGCGTTTCTTTGATAATCTCGTCGCTGTATAGGCCCAGCAGTTTGACCGCGTTCGGCGGGGACAGCGGACCGGAGTAAACTAAATTCACCAGCTCGCTGTTCTCATCGGGAATGGCGCCCAGGCTCGCTGTCAGCGCGGTGGCGGGCATCCCGGAACGTTCTCCCACCTTGCGCAGCAGATCAGGCGAACGGATCATCGCCGTCAGCGCGGCGTCGCTGAACTGATGCGGCTTAAAGGCGTCATTCGGATCGCCCACATGCAGGATCGTGGGCGGATCGCGTCGAATCAACTGCATGGTGGCCACCGTCCGGGTATGCGACCACACAATGTAAAAACCCGCGCCGCCCAAAAACAATCCCGCCGCCAGGCACAGCCACCAGCGCCGCCCGACCGCTTCGAGCAAACGCATGGGATCAAACGGAAGTTTGGTCGGCCGCCCGCTGCTCGCGGGTTCCTCAGCCGCCTCGGATTCGAAGGGAAGCTCATCGCGCGGCGCCTGTTCCCGCCGCGCCCGTTCGGGCCGGCGCGGTCGTTGAGGTTCTTCGACATCCTCTTCCTCATCCAGGGAGCGAATGTAATCTTGACGCATTAGGGCCTGATTATCCCGAACCCTGAACGCCTCACAATCAGGCGAATGGACAAATGTGGGCGCTGGAAATCCCCTACGGATTTAGCGCGCGGCCTCGTGCCCCGTCCATCCCTCGTGGCGCCGCAAACGTTTGGAGCGCGGCTCCTTGGTCTCGCCGCCGCTCGCATCGGGCGTGCGCGAAGGCGCGCCGCTCAGCATATCGCGCGCGCGCTCTTCCAATTCCCGCTGCGAAGTCTTGGGCAGAAAACGCGGCAGATATATTTCCTCATACAAAATTTCCAGCGTCGCCACCAGCGGCACCGCCAGCAGCACGCCCAAAATCCCAAACGCCGGCAGACAAAACAGCACCGCCACAATCACCGCCAAAGGATGCTGCCGCACCGATCCCGCCACGATCAGCGGATTGATGACGTTGTGATCCATCAATTGAATGCACACATAAGCCACGACGATCCACAACGGCGCCGAGCCGCCCTGCTCCATCGCCAAAAGCAGCGCCGGCACCCCCGCGATAATCGCGCCGATGTAAGGAATCGCCTCGAACACAAACGCGATCACGCCCATCAACACCGCATTTTGAAAACCCAGAATCGGCCACACCGCCAGAAAAACCAGAGTCCCAATGATCCCCATTCCCATCAACAGCGCCAGCGCCCACCGCGGCACGAACGCCGCCACCCGCCGCCCGATGCGCAATGCCGTCTCCTGGTGGGCATCCGGCACGAACCCGAAAAACGTCCGAAAAACCGGGCGCGGGTTCATCAACGTATAGACCACCCCCACAAAAACCGTCAATACTACCGCTGCCATCGCGGCTGTATTGGACGCCAGCGACCCGGCCAGCTTGCCCAGATGCGACAACACCGCGTTCATGTCGATATGCGTCGGTTGCGGCGGCGGATTGGCCGGCTGCCCCGGCTGTCCCGGGGCCGGAGGGGCGCTTGGCTGGGCCGGCTGATTGGGCGTATGCGCCGTCCCATCCAACCGGTGCAGCGGCTCCTCCAGTTTCTGCCGATACTCGGGAATCTTGTGGATGAAATTGGCCGCGATATTCCGCAAAGGCGAATAAAACGCCCACGCCGCCAGCGACACGACGAGCAGAAACGCCACGGCCATGATGATGGTTGCCACATCACGCCGCACCAAAACCCGCCGCAATTTGATCACCAGCGGATTTAACGCCAGCGTGATCAGCAAAATCAGGCAAATGGAAAGCAGGATCGGCGAAATGAGCGCGAAATTAAGAATGACCACGTACAACCCCGCCGCCAGGAAAATGGACGAGTAAATAAAACGGCATGTCACAGCCCTTGGCATACCCCGAACATCCCTTAACCCTTGGTCGCCGACAATCGGGCCAGCCCCGTTTGCATCGCTGGCTTGTCCCTGAGGAAAAAGTGGTGGGTTGGGAGGGACTCGAACCCTCGACCAATGCCTTAAAAGGGCACTGCTCTACCGACTGAGCTACCAACCCAACAATTGTAATTGCAGACAATTACAACGATTCAATCCCCTTGCAGAATAACCAAAAACTTGGCTCCGCCTTGAATCATCGGGCGGTTACTATGCCTATCTAAATCGCCGAGGCAAGTAGTTTCGCCAAACTTTGCACGCGCCGATCCACCAGAGCCGCTCTTTCTACCGTGACCCGGCTCCATAGGGACATTTTCATCGAGGCCAAAAGGGGCTTTCTCAAAAAGTCGAGGCAGTTTATGCCATTAGCAATTGACATTTCCATACCAAACCGCTTCCCTGCCCGAAATAAAATTCCGAATCTGACAAACACGCGCCCTAAACTTGGCATCGCCACCCCCCTGGCCAACGAAGAAGCAACCATCGATGATTTTCTCACTCGATTGCTTGTTCACCTCCAAAGCCAGGATCGGGTCTTTTGCGTCCTCGACAACATGTGCAAGGACCGCACAAAAGAGATTATTACCCAATGGTCACTGCGTGATCCGCGCGTCGTTCTGGTGTGGGCTCCCCAAAATCGCTGCGTGGTCGATGCTTATTTTGCCGGTTATCGCGCCGCCTTTGCCGATGGTTGTGAATGGATCCTGGAAATGGATGGCGGCCTGAGTCATTTGCCTGAAGAAGTGCCGCTTTTTATCGACGCCATGACCAGCGGCTACGATTACGTGGGCGGCAGCCGTTACCGGGCCGGCGGCAGCCATCGCAGCCCCTGGAACCGCATTTTGGTCAGCAAGGGGGGCACCGTTCTCACCCAGCTTTTGCTCAAAACCAAAATGAGTGATATGACCAGCGGCTTTGAATGTTTTAATCGCAAAGCCATGCAGATGGTCCTGGAAAAAGGCGTGCAAAGCCGGGCGAATTTTTTCCAGACCGAGATCCGCTTCCTGATGCACGATCTCCGCTGGACGGAAGTTCCCATTACTTATTGCAACGACTGTTACAGGATTGGCCGCAACAGCATCCGGGAGGCTCTGCGCATTCTATGGGGGATGCGGCGTTTGGCCCAGGAGAAACGGAAATCATCTTGAACCCAAAACAGCTTTATTCAGTTGTCACCACCATTCAACCGCCCACCGCCGCCATGCAGACCCTCGCCCGCGCCCTGGCGCGGTGCGGCGGCCAGCTCATCATCGCCGCGGACAAAAAAGGCCCGCACACTTATCCCCTGGCGGGGTCCGAGCTGCTGACGTTGGATCAGCAAACCGCCCTTCCCTTTCGCCTGCCAAAATTGCTGCCTGTCAATCACTACGTGCGCAAAAATGCCGGCTATCTGATCGCCATTTCGCGCGGCGCTGCCTGCATTTACGAAACGGACGACGACAATGCGCCCAACCAAAACTGGAAGCCGCGTTCGGTCACAGTGCGGGCCGCGAAAATCGACCAGCCAGGCTGGTGCAATGTGTACGCGCATTTTAGCCGAAAGCTCCTATGGCCCCGCGGCTTTCCGCTCGAAGAAATCATGCCGGCGCGCGCCGCGCAATTTCCCCAGCGCGCCGCCGCGTCCGCGATTTTCAGCCCCATTCAGCAAGGGCTCGCCGATGGCAATCCGGACGTTGACGCCATTTGGCGGCTCGTGCAATCGACCGATATTCGTTTCGCCAGCAAGCCCAGCCTGGCGCTGGCCCCGGGCGTCTGGTGCCCATTCAACAGCCAGACCACCTGGTGGTGGCCGGAAGCGTATCCGCTGCTTTACCTGCCCAGCTATTGCACCTTCCGCATGACTGACATTTGGCGCAGCTTCATCGCGCAACGCTGCGTCTGGGAGCTCGGCGGCGCCGTAACCTTCCATGCGCCCGAAGTCGTGCAGGATCGCAATCAGCACAACCTGATGCGGGATTTTCAGGATGAAACTCCGGGCTATCTCTCCAATGCCAAAATTTGCCAAATCCTCGGCGCCTTAAAGCTGGCGCGCGGCCAGGATTCCGTTTCGGAAAATCTTATCCGCTGCTACGAGGCGCTGGCGGGAGAGAAAATTTTCCCGGCAAAAGAGCTGCGCCTGGTCAAGGCCTGGCTGGCTGATTTGAAATCGATCTCGCGCGGCGCGACTCGCGCCTAGAGCCGAAGTCGGAGAATGGCAGTCGTAGTTCTTGACAGAACCCGCGCGGCATTAACAATAGCCTCGATATTGGTTGTCAGCCGTCCATGAACTCAAACGCACGCACCGCCATCCTGCTCGTGCTTCTTTTCCTCCAGAGCTGCCAGTTGGGCGCGCAGGCCGCCGCCGCCGCGTCGTGGATGGCCGGGGTGAACGATGAAAGCTCTCTTGCCGAAATCCTGATTCCAGGTTCGCATGATTCCGGCGCCCGCCACAACCCCGCCCTATTGCCGGGCACGACCGCTTGCCAAACCTTGTCCATCAGAGAACAGCTGCAAATCGGCGTTCGTTTTCTTGACATTCGTCTTAAGGAGCGCGGCGGAGAGCTTCTGGTTTATCACGGCGCTTTCTTCCAAAACCTGTCCTTCGACTCGGTCCTGCTGGACTGCCGCGGCTTCCTGACTGACCATCCGAGTGAATGCATTATCATGAGCGTTCAAGGCTGCGGCCGAAGATTCGAGGAGGTTTTCCAAGGTTGCCTCCAAGCCGATTCAAATCTTTGGGATCTGGGGGAAAGCATTCCAAAATTGGGCGCCGTGCGGGGCAAAATGACGCTGCTCCGTCGCTTCCCGGCCGCGAACTTTCGCGTGGGCATTGATGCCACTGCGTGGCCAGACAATCGGGTCTTCTGCCTGAATATGCCGACGGCGAGTTTGGGTGTTCAGGACGTGTATATTGTGTGGAGCAATCACCGTAAGTGGCAACGCATCGAAAAGCTTTTTATTGATTCCACGGCCCCATCTTCGCCACCGCTTTTTCTGAATTTCACCAGCGGCTACAATCCATTCCTGCTGTTTTGGCCTCGCATCCGACATTGCACCGACGCCATTCATCCCCGGCTGGAGCGGTATTTGTCACAAATCCCCGCCGCTCCAGGCCCGCCGCCGCGCGGCATCGTCATCATGGATTTCGTGACCGCGGCGCTTTGCCAGGATGTGGTCCACGCCAATTCAAAACCAGCGGTGGTTCGCCGCTAATTTCATCCGAGTCTTACTTCTTCCGGAAATAGGCCACCAGCGCGGCCAGTCCGCCGAGCAGCAGGATGGCGCGAAGCACGCGGAACAAATTGATTACCCACGCCACGGCCAGCGCAAGCGCCACCCATTTGATCCACCATTGGCCCGAGAATGTCATCCAGTTAATCAACGCCAGGAAGGCGAGAATGAACGGAGCCTTGATCAGGAAGCGCACGGCGCGAAGGGTTTTAAACATAAACTTAAGGGTTCAAAGTTTTCTGTCTTACAAAGGGAGACTGAACCCAGGAAGCGCGCGGGTCGATTATAAAACCGGGCCGGCTTTCCACCGACCCTTTCAGAAAACAAAAAACCCGCTCGATGCAACCAAACACCGAGCGGGTCTTATCCCCCCAAACAACGTCGCCAGATTAGAAGGATCGCATATTTCCTACAATCAGGTCGTCTCCCTGATCGATCCTCGGGGAAAAGATTAATGCCGCTTTTAGCCTTTAGCCCGCGACGCACAACCTTTAGCCTGTCGCCATGGGTCTGATTGCTATTGTGGGCCGGCCAAATGTCGGGAAATCGGCGTTGTTTAACCGCATCGCCGGGCGGCGCATTGCCATTGTGCACGATGAGCCGGGCGTCACGCGCGACCGCGTCACTGCCGAAGCGGAGTGGGCCGGGCGCCCATTTACCCTCGTGGACACGGGCGGCATTGGGCTGTTGCGCCGGGAAAAAGCCGACAGCGTCATTGCCAAGGCCGCGCTCGAGCAAGTCGAATTGGCCATTGAAGCCGCGAGCGTCATTATCCTCGTCGTGAACGTGCAGGAAGGCGTCGTTCCTCTTGACCGCGAAGTTTCGGCGCGCCTTCGCACCTCCGGCAAAACCGTCCTGGTGGCCGCCAACAAGTGCGATCACGAAGGCCTGGCCGAGGCGTCGGTGGAATTTGCCGAGCTGGGGTTTGCCAAAATTTTTCCCGTCAGCGCCATTCATCAGCGGGGCATCGAAGCCTTGATGGATGCCGCCATGACCTTCGTCCCCGCCGAGGCCCCGCGCGAAGCGGCTGTGGAGGCGGAACCGGCCTTGAAACTCGCCATCGTCGGGCGCCCCAACGTCGGAAAATCTTCCATTATCAACGCCCTCACCCGCTCGGAGCGGGTTATTGTCTCGCCGATCCCCGGCACCACGCGCGACGCGGTCGATGTGCCGTTTGAAGTGGAGACCGACGGGGTGCGGCAGCGCTATGTTTTGATTGACACAGCCGGCGTCCGCCAGGAGCGGCGCATTGACAATTCGGTGGAATTTTTCAGCGTCAAACGCACAGAAGAATCCATTGGCCGTTGCGACATCGTCATTTTCGTCATGGATGCCGCCGCGGGCGTGACGGCCCAGGATAAAAAGGTCGCCGGCAAAATCATCGAGGAGCGCAAGGCCTGCATTCTCGTGATCAACAAGTGGGACCTCTTCGCCGAACAGGTGGACGTGGGACGCAAAGCCCTTCGCGCCAGGCAAAATAAAAACCGGCGCGAAGGCCAGGAACGCGAAATGATGAACCTTTCGGATTTCGCCGCGTGGACGCAAAAAGAGCTGTTTTTCCTCGATTACGCGCCGGTCATTTTCACCTCGGCCACGACGGGCTTCCAACTGGAGCGCCTCCTGGAATCCATCCGTTACGTGGCGGCGCAGTTGCAGCAAAAAGTGCCCACCGCCATTTTAAACCGCACGCTGCGCGACGCCATTGAGCGCCGCCAACCGGTTTCCTCCGGCGGCCATCGCTTGAAATTTTTCTACGCCACCCAGGTGCGCCAATCCCCGCCGACGTTCCTGCTCTTCGTCAACCGCGAAGATTTGTTCTCTGACATTTACCGGCGATACCTCGAAGGCGAAATGCGCCGCGCTTTCGGTTACGAAGGCTGCGCTATTAACATGCTGCCCCGCGCCCGCGAAAAAACCATCGCGCCCATCCGCAAAAGCCGGCCCGCCGACCGCGCGCCCAAAGCGAAAGCCCAAGGCGGCCATCGCACCCGCAGCTCCACCAATTCCAACCGCCACGAACGGGGCCAGCGCCGCGCCCACCGTTAGTCAGTACGAAATTACCCGGTAAAAACGATTGCCAACGGAGGAAGGCGCCGAACGCCCATTCTGACCGGAGTCCGTGGCCCACACTGTGTTCGTGGTCACATTGGCCAGCGTCTGCACCACCTGCCACGGATCGCCCAGCCGATCCTGCGACTCCACCCGCACCGAACTGCCCGGCAGGGCCGAAATCTCTAGATTCACCACCGAAGCGCCCCGTTGCACCGCCACAATGCGCGCCGCGCCGCCCGCGGCGAAAACCGCCTTCAGGCTCACGTCAAACGCCACGTTGTCCCAATCGGGATCCCAAACATTGTTCACTTGCACGGCCACGGTGTTCACCCCACTCTTGAGCAAGCCTTGGAATGGCGTCAAATCGAAATATTTCACATCGTTCCCTTCGAAGCTGACCGCCTCAATGCCGGAGCTCACGACTTCCTGCCCGTTGAGCCATAAACGCAGCGGATAAATCGTCCCGCCATAATCATCGGTGCAAGTGGCCGCGAGCAAAAATTCCTCCAGGTTCGTTTGAGTCACATTAAACGTGCGCCGAAAATAATAGGCTGGCTGGCCCGGCGGCACCGCCGTGACCACGTTCGTTGGGCTGCTGCCGCAGCCGAATTTTGCCGGGGCCTGCGGCCAGGTGGCATCATTGAAGTTGGCGGCATACCAATTGACCGGCGGCAGACTGGTGAAATACCGCCACGTCGATCCAAACGAAACCAGGTTGTTCCACAGCGCGCTGTTCCCGGGCGGCAAGGCGCGGAAAAACATATTGTCCAGATACACTGATCCGTTGGCGGGCAAGAGCGTCGAAAAGCGGTGCCGCAATTCCACATTGGGAAATCCCGCCGGCAAAGTGAAAACGCGGTTAAGATAGGTCCAACTCGACGACCCCAGCCCAAGGTTCAACACCGGCGTGAAATAATCCGGATACGGAAAGGTCGGCCGCGACGCGTAGTCCTCGCCGGTGAGCGATGACGTCCATTCAAACCATTGCGATGTCGGCGCAAGCAAGCCTTCCCCCTTGATGTAGCCGCCAAAACTGTACAGCGTGCCCGGCGTGACCGGAATGTAAGAGCGCGGCGTGCCGTATTGCGCGTACTGGTTGATCGTGTCGGTCGTGAAATTATTCTGCAAAACGATCTGCATCGCTTGCCGGCCCTGAAACGCATTGCCCGAGCCGACCATATTGTCCCACGAAATATCGCCCGTGTCCCACTTGTCCCAATGGCTGTTGTCGTTTTCCTCGAAGCCGGGATTGGCCACGAGATTATTATTAAGCAGCGAGAGCACGGCGAAGGGCGCGGAATGAATTTCCTGCCCATTGACCACCGCCGCCACCTCGTAAATATATTGCCAGCCGGGCGCCAACCCAAAATCGGTGTAGAAATGAACCTGCGCCGGGACTTTGGCGATGAATTGCAACGGCGCCCCCTGGTCCGACGCCCTGTAAATACGATATTCTGTCGCGACATTTGTCACCGCCCCGCCCCACGCAAAACTCGCCTTGCGCGTCCCGCTTGTTTTTTGCGTGATCAACGGCGTATTCGGCGGATAAAGCGATTGCCCGAGAAAGCCGTTGCGTTGCGCGTTCCCCCGGTGGGTCGCCCACGAAACATTGGTCGCCGTCGTGGCCCCAAAGTTTTGCACATACACCTGGCCCGCCAGCGAGCGATACACCACGTCGAGCGAGCCATCGTGGTTCACGTCCGCCAGAAACGGGATGTGTTTCAGCCCGCCCGGAACTGGAACCGCCGCCTTGAGCGTGCCATCGAGCGCATAGACATAAAGGCTGCCATTGGAGGGAACCGCCGCCGGATCGTACGTGCCAATAATAATTTCCTGCTGCCCATTCCCATCCACATCCCCTACCACCGGAGGCGTGGGCAAGTACGGCGCGAAATTCTTCGGCCAGCCCGGCCGATCCACCATGTTCACCCCATTCCATTGCCGGAAATAAATCTCGTACCCATGGGTAAAGCTCAACGTGCTCAGGCGATTGGTGTGTTCCGGATTGACGGGAATCATGCCCGCGTTATTGAACCAACCGTTGTTATTGACAACCTCCACCGCGTCCTTCCACTGCCGCCACATCAGCGCGCCGTCATCGTCGAGGATTGACTCATGCGGCTCGTAGAGGCAGTTGAACTGCGTCGTCACGGAAAGAAGTTCATCGCGCCCGTCTCCGTCTATGTCCGCTGCATATGTGTCAATGCCCTGCTGATAAAAACCCGTCGTCATTCGGTTATTTTTCCCGAACATGCCGTGCAACTGCCCGTTGCCGTAAAATCCAAACGGCTTGGTTTTGTCGAAAGCCACCACGCTGTCGCTGTCATTCAGCACATACACATTCAAGTTTCCCGCCGGGTCAGGACGCCCCACGCCGATGCCCGTTTCGACCAATTGATGAATGTGATATACGAAATTCTGCGCCCCCGTGTGCGCATCATGAAACACCACCCCGCCCGACCACGATTCGCCCACCGTGCCCCATTCGCCAAAGCCAAAAATCGGGCTGATAAACGGATTATAATCCTGGTTGTCGCCATTCGGGTCGGGATCAATTTTCCAGGCCGTCGCCACTTGCAGTTTGCCCGTGCCGTCAAAGTCCGCCACAAAGGGCGACGACACCTCGGAGAAAAATTGTGCGTCCGACGGCAAACGCGCATGGAACTGGTTGTCTGTTGTCAAGTAAAACCCATTGGTCACCGTCTGAAACCCGCCCTGCGGCACATAGTTTTGGTAAGTGACCGCGTTCGACCAATAAAGCGATCCATCCCCGCGCAGCGCCACCAGCTTGTCGCCTTGCGTAAAGATGATCTCCATTTTCCCATCGCCATCCAAATCATACAGCGTCGGCGAAGTGTTCATCACTTCATAGCCGGTGTTATGAGGAAAGCCCGCGATATGCGTCCCATTCCATTTGAACGCGTCCAAATGCCATTGCCCGTCGGGATCGCGATAAGGCACGACGATCTCCAATTGCGGATCGCTGTCCAAATTGCCCACCGCGATTGTCCCCATCTGCCAGCCGCCGCTCCCCGCCGGAAACGAAGCCAGCGTCGTCACTCCGGCGCTCAAGCGCAGTGTCAACTGCAATAACAATATAGCCGCGGTAAATATTCGCATGGCGCGGTGCGGAATCCTTGGTTCGCGCCCAACCCTACTCCATAAACCGCCCGTCCGCCATCAGGCCCCGCCCTGTTTCTAAAACCATTTCCGCTTCCGAAAATACCAATACGTTCCCGCCGTCGATAGAATCATCACCGTCGCCGCCACCACGTAGCCGTGCTGCCACGTCAATTCCGGCATATCCTTGAAGTTCATCCCATACCACGTCCCGATCATCATCAGCGGCGTGGTGATCACCGTGATCAGCGTCAACAATTTAACCACATCCCCCGTCTGATTGGACGACAGGCTCAAATACACC
>DASZMX010000084.1:0-9549 GCA_035551475.1 Verrucomicrobiia bacterium | reverse complement strand
GTGTTTGATTTAATAGGTCGCGAAGAGAAGAACTAAGAAACGTATTTCGTTATGCTGGGCCCGCCTCAGTCTCTCGAGCCGCTAAAATTCCTGCCTTGCGAGCCTAAGAGCGGTGCGCCGCTTTGCCGCCTTTGCGGCCTCCCTTGCGGGCGGGGGCATGATTTTCTTTGCGACCCCGGCCGGAGCCGCTTTTCTTGCCGCCATGGGTCGTTTTATTGACAGTGGCCCAGGCCCGGCTCTTGGCTTCCTTCGGCTTGACACCCCGGTGTTCGTAGCTTTCTTCGATGTGTTCCGCCTGCCGTTTTTGTTTGCTGGTATAGCTTGATTTATCTCCGCGAGGCATATCTTTCCTTTCCAATTAAGCCATAGCAGCAAAGGCGTCGGCGCGCGATGGGTCTTCTGCTGATCTTGGCCGCAGGCCGATTCCGATCTTTCCCAAGGCCGCAATCAGTAAAAACTGGATAACTTCTCCGGCGATGGCCTCATTGCCGGCCCTTCCATTTTCGAGGAACAGTGGTTGCCGACGTGAAATGAACTAACTCACATATTTTTTATGAAAAACAAAAAACAAAACTCAGAGAACGAAGAAGGCCAGGACATGAACGCGGAACTGCACGAGTTATTCCTCGATGAACTGGCCGATCTCCTCGATGCCGAAACCCAGCTGACCAAGGCCTTGCCGAAAATGGCCAAGGCCGCCCAAGCCGACGAATTGCGCGAGGCGATTGAAGCGCATCTTGAGGAAACCCAAGGCCATGTGGATCGCTTGGAACAAGTGTTCGAATCGCTCGACGAAAAATCCAAGCGGAAACCCTGCCAGGCCATGAAAGGCTTGCTCAAGGAAGGCTCGGAAATCTTGCAGGAGCTTAAGGGAAAAAGTTCCCTGGACGCGGGCATTATCGCGGCCGCCCAAAAAGTCGAGCACTACGAAATCGCCTCCTACGGCACCGTCATTGCGTGGGCCAAACAGATGGGCCACGACGAAGCCGCCGAACTTCTTGAGGAAACCCTCGAAGAAGAAAAGGCCGCCGACGAGAAACTGACCGACGTGGCCGAAAGCGTGGCGAACACCCGCTAAGCCTAAGCGAACGATCAAACGCGTGGCCGCATCTCCTGAGGAGGTGCGGCCGCGCTTCTCCTGAAAAACTCCGCCCGCTGCCGCGACCGCCTACAAGTGGTCTGCTTTTCCAATCTGGCCAAAACTCGACCGCGCGAAGTTTAAGGCTAGGGCCACACCAATCGATATGTCCGCTGCGGCGCATTGGTGATGGGGTCGATGAATTGGTAAACCGGGTAGGCAATCCCCAGCGGTTCCCAGCTCGCCCCGACGTTGCTCGAAACATCGACATGGAAGTTTGGCGCAATGTAATTGGTGAGGGAGAATTGGAAGATCCCACGGCCGAGGGTCGCAAAATTTGTCAGGCCAATCCAGGCGCTATTCGGCCAATAGTTGTTAAGCGTGGACGCTAATTCCTGGCCGGAAACAATGCCATCGCCGTTGCCATCGCCAACGTAGATGGCCGCGCGCATGCCGGCAATCGGAGCCGTCATGCCGGGTGGAGCAGGCGTCTGGTTCATGGCGCCGGCCAGGCTCACAAAGCTCCCGGGAGACGCCGCTGTCATGTTCGAGGCGCCCGTGAGCGGAACATAATAGCCGGGCTCCGCCAAAATGGCCTGAGACATGTTGGGCGCCGGCGCAAACTGCCCCGTCGCCGTAGGAACCGGCGTCGTCGCGGAGTACCCGCTGGCGACAAAACCCGGCGTGGCTGCGGTCATGTTCGTCGCGCCACTTGAGGCCACGTAATATCCAGGCGCGGCGGCAATGGCCATCGACATATTCGAGCCAGGAGCATAGTACCCGGGCGGAACGAGAATCTGGTTGGTGGCGTGCGCGTTCGTCACGATGGCGCCCGGCGAGGCCGGGATTGACGCCAGCGCGCCATTCGTCGGCACGTAATAGCCCGGCTCGGCTGGGATGCCGAATGACATGCCGGAAAAAGGAGCGTAGAAGCCCCTTGGGACCGGCTGGCTATTCGTTTGCCCCATCAGCGAAACGAACGTTCCGGGCGCGGCTGGAATCTGCGACATTGCGCCGGAGTTGGTCGTATAATAACCGGGCAACGTGAGCAACGCCTGCGACATATTGGAGCACGGCACATATTGGCCAGCCGTTGCGGGTGTCGCGAGGGGTTGGGCGAACCCGCTCACAAAGTATCCCGGTGGCGCCGCGGTCAAATTGGTTCCGCCCGCGACTGGCACATAATATCCTGGCGGCGCCGCGATGGCCGCAGACATGCCCGCGACGGGCGCGTAGTAGCCGGGAGTGGCGGCCTGCGGCAATGACGCGCCGCTATTGGTCACGATCGTTCCGGCCGGCGCCGCCACCATATTTGACGAACCGGTGGCCGCGACGAAATAGCCCGGCGGAGCCACGATCGGCGATGCCATCCCCGGAAACGGCGCGAATTGACCCGCTGGCGCAGGGGTCTGGTTGGTGGATCCGAAACCGGCCGCGAACGAGCCGGGATCAGCCGCCGCAGGAGCCGTTAATCCGTTGCTGGGGACGTAAAATCCCGGCGGCGCCGCCAGGCCTGCGCTCATCGCATAGGTGGGCGCATAGTAACCCGCCAGCACGGGGAAGGCATTCGTCGCGCCACTAAACGGAACCACCGCGCCCGGGGGCGCCGGAAACATGGCTGCCGCGCCGTTGCTGGGCGTGTAATAGCCCGGCCAGGCGAGCAGCGGCTGCGACATATTGGTGGTCGGCGCGAACATTCCCGCCAAGGCTGGGATCGCATTCGTCCCGCCGAACGTGGGCGCGAAATAGCCCGGCGGCGCGGGGGTTGGGCCCGTCGCCCCGGCCACTGGAACGAAGTAACCCGGCGGCGCCAGCACACCCGGTTGAAAACCATTCGCGCTGTAAGTTCCCGGCGCGCACAACAATGGCGGTTCATAGGTAAATAAGGCGGCGGGCGAAGTTTGCTGGCTGACCTCCACCTGGACGGGGAGATTGGAGCCCAATCCGCCCGAAGTGAGGAAGTCAATTTTACTGTCCGACCAATTAATAATTCCGTTGGTGGCTGTCCCGATCAGCGCGCATCCGTAAGCGCCAAAATTGGCCCCGCGCAAAGTCACGACCGTGCCGCCGCTGCTGGGCCCATTCGTCGGCGTGATGGACGAAATGGTCGGCGGCAAATACGAGAAATAGATGGGCGGCGTGACAGCATCGCCGGATACGACGACCGCCGGCTGGAAGATGCCTTGGCCCGGTGGAACCTGGCAGACAATCGCCGAATCAGTCCAGTTGGAGATCGTGCATAGTTTCCCGCCCATCGACACCACCCCGGTGACGCCGCCGAAATTGGCGCCGGAAATCGTCACCCACGTTCCGCCCGCCGTGGGAAAATTCGTCGCCGACAACCCTGAAATCGCCGGTGGATAATAATTAAAATATCCCGCCGTCAGCGTGGGCGAGCCAGGCAACGCCACCGTAATCGCTTGATTGGTTCCAGAGCCGCGCGGCGACACACAGACGATCAGCGCGTCCGTCCAGCTCGTGATTCCCGCCGCCTTCCCGCCGATCATCACCGCCCCGCCCGTTCCGAAATTCGTTCCCGCGATGGTGATCACCGTCTCGCCCATCACCGGCCCATTGGTGGGGCTCACTGACGCCGCGCTGGGATTTAAATAAGTGAACAGCAGCGGATTGCTCGTCTGATCCACGCGGTTCACCACCACCTGGCGCCCGCCGCTGCCGGCCGGCGTTTGCACAATGATCGAAGTGTTAGTCCAATGAAGCGTCGTGGCCGGAGCCCCGCCAATCATCACTGTTCCCGTCGATCCAAAATTGGTTCCGGTCAGGGTGACGACCGTTCCTCCCGTCGGCGAGCCGCCCGCGGGGAGCAGGCTGCTGAGCAAAGGCGCCGCGTAGTTAATCATCACTGACGCCACCTGGTTTCCCGCGTTTAACGTCAGTGTCAAGAATTGGCCGATCCCCGCCGGCGCCACGCATATAACGTTGGTGTCGTTCCACGCTGTCACCTGGCACGGAGTCGGGCCGATCGAAACTGAGGGTTGGGCCAGCCCGAAATTCGTTCCTGTAATTGACACAACCGTCCCGCCGCCGGCGCCCATCTCCGCCGGCGTGACCGACAAAATCAGCGGCGCCAAAAAATCGACCGTCGTCGAGGCGGTTTGTTTGCTCGCCGTCACCACCACCGGCGCCAGACGGCCGCTGCCCGGCGGCGTGCGGCACACAATGTTCGACGCCGTGACCGAAACGACGGCGCAGCTCGCCCCGCCCACTGTCACCGTCGGCGCCGCGCCGAAGTTCGTGCCGCTGATCGTCAGCACGCCGTTTCCGCCCGCGGGAAGGCTCGACGGGATCACGCTCGCAATCGTCGGCGGCAGGTAATCGACCAAATGCGGCAGCGAAGCCACGCCTTGCGCCATCACCACCAACTGATTGCCCAAGCCTTCACCTGCCGGGCTGTAGCCCGTGATGGATGTGTCGGTCCAAAGAAGCGGCACGACGGCATTGCTATTGACCGTGGCAAGACCGAAACTGCCAAAGTTTGTTCCCGCAATTGTCATCGTCGCCCCCCCGCTGGTGGGCAATCCCGATGGACTGACGCTCGTCACCGATGGCGGAGCATACGTGTAAGAGGCAGCGGCGCTGACTTGAGCCGCCGCCACGGTTACATCTTCGGTCCCCGCCCCCGCGGGCAACTTGAGATAAATCGTCGTATCCGTATTGGAATACACCGTGCAACTCGTCCCATGAAACTGCACCATCGGCGCCAGCCCGAAATCCGTTCCCGTCAACGTCAGCAATATGTTCCCCGCCGACGGCCCGTTGGAGGGGCTAAAACCCGTAATCACCGGCGCGCCGTAAGTCATCGACACCAGATTGGCCGAGAATTGTCCCCCCGCCTCCACCAGCAGGTCCTGCGCCCCATGCTGGCCCTGCCCCCACGCTGGGGCTTGGCATACGATGGTGTAGTTAGCGGCCTCATCCACCGTCTCGGAAACGATCGAACAATCAATTCCACCGATCACCACCGTGGCATTCGTGCCGAAATACTGCCCCACAATCGTGAGGAGCGTTCCGCCACCCGCGCCGATCAAGGTTGGAGACACGCTCAAAATATTTGGGGGAAAGTAAGGAATACTGCCTGACACCGTCTGGCCCGAGCTGCTGTTGCTAATGACGAAATCGAATGATCCAACTCCTGCGGGTGGCGCAAACTCAATAATTTGGTCACTCCAATCGTACACATGAAGAGGAGTGCCGTTGGTCGTTCGGACATCCGGGACGAACCCGAAGCCGGAACCATTAAGCGTTATTCCCCCATTTGGATTCACTGCAGTGGGCAAAAACGGCGGATTGAAAAAGTCGATGTGGGGTTGGGCCAGCGCAGAGACAGAGGCGCACAATGAGGCCAGCAAAAACAGCTTTTTGAAATGTTTCATGGTTGGATTTCGGCGCGATTAAGCCCGCCAGTCTATCTGAAAGTTCCTAAACCACAAGCCGTTTCTTGAAATCTGTGGCTAGGCAGGCGGTTCAGGCATGGAAGCCAGAGTTCAAGGAGTGAGATGTAGCGGCAGATGCCCTCCGCTTTCTGGCCATGCTCATCGACGGCTGGATTCGTTGCCTAACCGGGCTAAGAAGAAAAGCCCGCCAGGCACACCATTCCTATGAGGAGAAAGCCATGCTTTTCGAGGGAAGTGTTGTAATGGGTTGTGGCATTTCCCACGGGCGATCCCGATCTCGAAACGCTTTGTGTCTGGAAATGATCCTGCCGCGACAGCGCTAGTCCCCCAATCGCGCCGGCCGCAAACAAAATGGCGAGAAGTCTATTCACGAGAATTACCCATGAAGTCCTGAACGGGCCCCGAAAAGCGGACTGGGTTGAGTGTTAGTCTTGGCCAGTTCATTTGGTGTCAAAGCGATCCTGAGCGTTGCGTTGAATTGCCGCCCAAATTCCCGAGGAGCCTGTACCCCCGCGAAGCGCCAGGTCCCATTTGCAAACCGGCCTTCTTCTTTCCAAATTGATGAAAGGAACCAAGCCTTCCAGTAACAGTTGTTTTGGCGCAGACCGGACGCTCGCAAAAAGGCAATTTTGGACACTTCAATAAAATAATGGCATGAATTGGCCGATGACATAACTCGCAAAGATGGCCATGGCAACGTCTCCGTCTCGTCTCGAACCACCGCGGGCGGCGATTCTGCCGACGGCTAGCGCTGGCAACAACAACAGCGTGCAGATAGCGAAGATGCACATGAGCGTAGCAAAAAGAAATATGTTCGTCGCATCGGCCATCGCCAGAGCCATGCACCCAAGCGCAAGAATTCCGGTAGCTACAGGCAGGCTCCATCGGGGCAGACGCAGCCGGCGGAAGCCGGTGAGCGCAAGCCAGATGACAGGCAAGAGAACAAGCTGCTGGGGAATGCGACGCCACTGCGGAGTCACGCCAACCCACGTACCCATCGTCAGAATGATGGCAATTAGCAGAACGGCGGGAACAATAAATCCTCGGGTTCGCGCGAGCCGGGCGGACAGTTCAGGCAGGCGAAACATCAGGACAAATGCGCCCGCTATTCCCATTACCAGCCCGGCGCATCGCCACCGACACGCGGTCGGAGCAGCGGGGACCGGTTTGTCAACTGCAGCGCACGCGGCTTTGACCGCCGCCCGCACGAGCGCTGGATCGTAGGCTTCGGTAATGTGCTCGCACCATGGAGAAAAGATCACCTGCGCATTGGTTTGCCTACCGAACAGCGGCAAAAATTCGTCGAATCGGCCAAACAACAGGAGCACCGGCGGTCCGCGCTTGCCCAGATGGGCTGTATTACCGGCCGCAATGAAGAGTTTTGGCCGAAATCCCGCATCACGCACGCTCCGAGCGCCAACGAAAGCGCCCATTGAATGGCCGATGAATACGTCCACCGCTCCAAGCGCCCGGCAAACCTCCCGGAAATCGAGATCAAGATGGGTGAGGGAGCAAGATTGCGGAGATTCTCCATATCCCGCCAGATCCACCGAATAGCAGTCAAAACCGGCGGCGGCGAGCGCCTCGCCATATCGAAACAACATTTCTTTTGAGCCGCCGTTTCCGTGAGCCAGCAACACCTTTGGATATGGGCCGGGCGTCGCGGGCAAAATTCGCAGCGCAGGTGTGTTGGTCGTCAGCATTAGTTTTTCGACGCGAACGCCCGGCTCAATCACGTGGGAGAGTGCAGCCCCTGCGGCCACGCTGATGATGGCCGCCACCACAAACCAAAAATTGGCGCGAGCATTCATGATTTCTTTTCTGTTTCCACAACCAATCGGCTCAATGGAATTCCAAACGCGCGTCTGATGCGCGCGACGTTGTCAATAGTAGGAATGCATTCGTTGATTTCAATGAAGCGAATCATTAGACGCCAAAGATTTGTGAGCGATGCAATGTCATTTGCAGAAAATCCATGCCTCGCTCCGAGGGCGGATGATATTTGCCCACATTCCACACACGTTTCGACCGCGGTTCGCGGCAAACGTTTTGGCGGAAGGCGGCACAGAGTTCAATTTGCCTTTTCCACCACGAGCATTTCGACGGGTATGTTGGCACGCGCAAGTTCGAGGCCGAGTTGATCAAGAACGGCTTGTTGCAACGCTTTCGGATTGCGGCGCTGGAAATCCGCTTCATCCCATTGCAGTTCACAATCAAAATCACCGGTCAGCCCGGTGCGATCAATGACCGGAATCTGTAATTCATCTTCCAGCATTTGGGCCAACACAGATATCGGCGTATTCACCAATTTCCAGTCGCCGGGTTTGAAATTGGTTTTTGCGAACGAATTTGCACTGGCGCGCAAACCGGAGGCGCTGGCCGATTTCACCGTGATCACAAAAACGTCGGTGAGCGTGGTTTCCAGTTTCGCCGTGACGCCAAAACGGCGTTTGATTTCCTGTTGCAAAACCAATCCATTACCCTTCGGCAGACTGGCGATGAAATCGAAACTGCCTGCGGGCAACGGCGTCATCGAGGTGATCCGCGTTAAGTGTTTCGTGCCGTAGCTGGAAGCATAGGCAGCTTGGATGACATTTTTCGCCGGCGCGCCCAAGCCCAGAATTTTTCCCTGACTCATTCCCCAACCGCCGCTGGTCTGTGGATGTTTCGCCGACAGAATGCGCACTTGCGGCGTCGCTTGATCAAGCACGGCGCGATTGAAGACTTCAATCTGCCACGGATAAGTTCGATGTTCCTGGATTTCTTTGACGGTGAGTATGGTTGACCCAACCGCAAGCAATACCCCCACTCCAACCACAATAGCCGTTTGGGTTTTTGACCATGCCATAATTTTTAACGCTCCTTTAATGAGGGTTAAGGTTGAAGTGGAAGCCACCGCACCCTTCGCAATGGCGACTGCGGTGGCGGGATTGGCCAGCGCCGCGGGCGCCGCCTGGATGGAATTATCCGAAATCGTTCCAGCCATGATCGCCGCCGTTGAAACCACGCCGCGCTTCGCGAAAAATGCCCGCAGCTTCTCCATCGCACGGCTCACCCGTTTGCGTGCCGTTACTTCATTCAGTCTCAATGCCACGGCTACTTCCTGTGGCGTTCTATTTTCAAAGAATCGCAGAACGATGGCGTTGCGGTCTTGTTCGCCAAGCCTGCCCATCGCTTCGTCCAGCCATGGTGATATTTGTTCCCATAGCGGCGGCTCTGGTTCTGTCGAGGTTTGCATATATACCTCCTGCTCGCGACGCAGCCTGCGGATTTCGCGTTTAATGAGGCTGGCCGTTGTCAGTCGCGCTGCCTGATAGAGCCAGCCGGATAATATGGTCTGCGGACTTAACGATTTTGCCTTGCGCGCGAGCAGGATGAAAACCGTTTGGGTGACTTCCTCAGCATGAGACGGATTGCGGGCCTGTCGCAAAGCGGCGGAATAGACCAGATGGACGTGCCGCTCAAAGAGCCAGGTGAAGGCGGATTCATCGCCCCCGGCAAATCGCTTTAAAAGCGTGATGTCATCAGGTTCCGGCATTTACCTAATGGTGTCCGCCGAAAGAGAGTTGTGACAGTTTTTTTGCGGTTCCCGTTTGCGCTACGAGACGTTCACTTATTCTCAGAAAAGGGCTTCGTAATCCGTCGCCGCGAGAGATTGCCAAATTTCACCTGGGTAGGCGGCATCCTCTGGATTCTGCCCCCGTTGCAAAAGCGCAACTTAATGTTGGAGGCGAGGGTCGGAATTGAACCGACGCATACAGCTTTTGCAGAGCCGCGCCTTACCACTTGGCTACCCCGCCGTGAGAAGAGGTTCAACCTAGCGCTCCGGGAAGCTGGGAGCCAAGTAAAAGTTCCCCGCCCGTGCGTCCCGGCCCCGAGATTTTGGATTTGGGGGCGCCGGGAGCGCGTGCATACTGCTCTCTCCTTTTTGCGCTCATGAAATTCTCGCTTCGCTGGCTGAAAAGCTACCTCGACCTCGACGTTCCGGTTTCGGAAATGCTGGAGAAACTGACTCTTTCCGGCACGGAAGTGGAAGGGGTGACGGCCACGGGCGTG
>DASZMX010000083.1:0-4412 GCA_035551475.1 Verrucomicrobiia bacterium | reverse complement strand
ATTCACCTGTCCAATTTGATGCTGGCCTCGAAGTACGACGAGAAAACCGGCACGACGGCGGAAACCGCCCCGGCCGAAGCCAAAAAGTAAGCGGACGCGAAAATGAAACCCAGACTTTACGAGAAATACGTCAACGAAGTGCGCCCGGCCCTCAAGGACAAGCGCAAGTATGGCAACGTCCACCAGATTCCCCGTTTGGAAAAAATCGTGGTGAACATGGGCGTGAGCGCGTCGCTGGAAAAAGGCGCCGTGGAAGACGCCACGCGCGACTTGACCATGATCACCGGCCGCAAGCCCGTGATCAACAAATCGCGCCATAACATCGCCAACTTCAAATTGCGCGAAGGCCAGAACATCGGCTGCCGCGTGACCCTGCG
This sequence comes from Verrucomicrobiia bacterium, assembly GCA_035551475.1. Lineage (GTDB taxonomy): Bacteria > Verrucomicrobiota > Verrucomicrobiia > Limisphaerales > Palsa-1400 > DASZMX01. The sequence goes on along the minus strand of DASZMX010000083.1, from coordinate 4,035 downwards.
CCGCGAAGTAATGTATGAATTTTTCGACCGCCTGGTGGCGGCCGCCCTGCCCCGCATTCGCGATTTTCGCGGATTGTCCCCCCGCTCCTTTGATGGCCGCGGGAATTATACCGTCGGCATTTCCGACCAGACGATTTTCCCGGAAATCGAAATGGACAAGATCAAGCGCACGCAAGGCATGGACATCACCATCGTGACGAGCGCCCGCACGAATGACGAGGCGTTGGAATTGCTCAAGATGATGGGCATGCCTTTCGCCGAAGCCAAGGCCGCGACGCCGGCCCCCGCCGAGCAACACTGATTTCATTGTATGGCAAAAACATCCTGGATCGAACGCAACAAGAAAAAAGCCGCCGCGGTGAAGAAATACGCCGCGCTCCGCGCCGAGCTGATGGCCAAGCGTGATTACGCCGCCCTGAGCAAACTGCCGCGCAACGCCAGCCCGACCCGCGTGGTCAATCGCTGCTCCATGTCTGGACGGCGCCACGGGTTCCTGCGCAAATTCGGCTGTTCACGCCTGACGTTCCGCGAAGCCGCGCTCAACGGCCTGATTCCCGGCGTCACCAAAGCCAGCTGGTAAAATTTATATGACGGACCCAATTTCAGACCTGCTCACTCGCATCCGCAACGCCAGCAGCGCCGGATTGCCGGAAGTCGCCATCCCGCACTCCCGGTTGAAGGAGAGCATTGCCCATGTTTTGAAGCGCGAAGGCTACGTCGAAGAAGTCGGCGTGGAAGGCAAGCCGCGCAAAACCCTGAAGATCAAGCTGAAATACACGGGCCGCCGGCCGGTGATTGAAGGTCTGCAGCGGGTCAGCGCCCCCGGTTTGCGCCGTTACACCGGGTCGCAGGACGTTCCGCCCGTGCGCGGCGGCCTCGGCATCTCGATCCTTTCCACCTCGGAAGGCATCATGAGCGCGCAACAAGCCCGCAAAAAGAATGTGGGCGGCGAGCTCTTGTGCGTTATTTGGTAAATTTTTGTTATGTCACGTATCGGAAAACAACCCATTACCGTCCCGGCCAAGGTCAAGGTCGAGATTAAAGGCCAGAAGGTTTTTGTCGAAGGGCCCAAAGGCAAGCTGGATTTCGTCCTGCCCGGCCGCACCACGGCCAAGCTGGACAACGGCATTGTCACTGTCGCCCGCGACGGCGATGACGCTCAGGCCAAGGCTTTGCACGGCCTGAGCCGCGCGCTTGTCAATAACATGGTCAAGGGTGTGAGCGAAGGTTTCGTCAAGAAACTGGAAATCCAGGGCGTCGGCTTCAAGGCCGCTGTCCAAGGCGCCAATGTGAATCTTTCCCTCGGCTATTCGCATCCGGTGAATTATGCCATCCCGGCCCAAATCAAAGTCACGGTGGAAGAAAACACCAAGTTGACCATCGAAGGCCCGGACAAAAAGGTCGTCGGCCAGGTGGCGGCGGAAATCCGCAGCTTCTATCCCCCGGAGCCTTATAAAGGCAAGGGTGTCCGCTACTCGGACGAACACGTGCGCCGCAAGGAAGGCAAGACTGTCCAATAACCCAATTTACCCAAGGTCCACGGCCAAAACCGTGGCCGCTACACAATGAGAACTGATAAAAAACAACGGCTGGCGACGCTTCGCCACTGGCGCATTCGCAAAAAAATCCGCGGCACCAAGGAACGTCCGCGCATGAGCGTGCGCTTCTCCAGCGAACATATTTACGTGCAATTTATCGATGACGCCTCCGGTGTGACGCTGGCTTCGGCCTCGACCCTGCACAAGAGCGTGGCGGATCGCGACAAGCTCGGGGCGAACGCCGCGAGCGCCAAGCGCATCGGCTCCCTGGCGGCGGAAGCGGCCAAGGGCAAAGGCATCAGCGCCGTGGTCTTTGACCGCAGCGGGGCGCGTTTCCATGGGAAAGTCAAAGCCCTGGCCGACGCCGCGCGCGAAGCCGGGTTGAAATTTTAACGTCCAACTAAAACATTACTGTGCCTGAAATTCCTAAAAGCTCATTTGGCGGCCCTCGTGGCGGCGGCCCTCGCGGGACGCATGGTGGCGGCGGTGGCGGCGGTCGGCGCCGGACACGTCCCGGATCCTCCGAGAATCCCGAGAATCCCCTGGACATGGCTCCCGGCTCGGAATTGACCGAGAAAGTCGTTTTTATCAACCGCTCCGCGAAAGTCGTCAAAGGCGGACGCCGTTTCAGCTTTAGCGCCTTGGTCGTGGCGGGCGACAAGGCCGGCCGCGTGGGTTTGGGCCTGGGCAAAGCCGTGGAAGTTTCCGAAGCCATCCGCAAGGGCGGCGAAATGGCCAAACAGCACCTGATCACCGTTTCCTTGAAGGATGCAACGATCCCTCACGAAATTTTGAGCCGATATGGCGGCGCCAAAGTGTTGCTCCGTCCCGCCTCTCCCGGAACCGGCATTATCGCCGGCAAAACCGTGCGCGCCGTAGTGGAATCTGTCGGCATCAAAGATATTCTCAGCAAATCGCTCGGTTCCAACAACCCGTCAAACGTCGTGAAAGCGACCATGGCCGGCTTGCAATTGCTGCGCAAACGCGAAGATGTCTATCGCGGCCGCGGTTTGGAATTGAAAATCCGCAAGCCTGCGGCGGTTGCGGCCGCCCCGGCTTCTGCCTCGACGGCAGCTCCCACCCCTGCCCCAGCCGCGGCTCCGACCCCGGCGGCAGACGCTGGCGCGACGCCTTCAGCGACCTAATTTTAGCTTTTTATGCGTTTACACGATCTCAAACCCCGTCCCGGCGCCAAACATCGGCGCAAACGTCTCGGCCAGGGTGAAGCCAGCGGTCGCGGCAAGACCAGCGGTCGCGGTGGCAAAGGCCAGACCGCGCGTTCCGGCAGTTCGATCCGCATCGGATTCGAAGGCGGCCAGATGCCGTTGATTCGCCGCATTCCCAAGCGCGGCTTTAACAACGCCAATTTTGCCACACGCTACGTCCCGGTGAACTTGGATTCACTGAATCGTTTTGAAGATGGCGCCACCGTGGATGCCACGGCCTTGCGCACCGTCGGCCTCGCCAACGGCACCGTCGATCGCATCAAGATCCTGGGCGATGGCGAACTGACCCGCAAGCTCACGGTCAAGGTGCACGCGTTCAGCGCGTCGGCCCGCGAAAAGATCGAGAAGCTCGGCGGCGTTTGTGAAGTGATCGGCGCGAAGGTGGAAGCTGCTGCGGCGGCCCCCGCCCCTGCCCCGGCGAAAAAGGAAAAACAAAAGGCCGCTCCCAAGGCCAAAGAGGCCAAGCCAGCCGCGCCTCAATCCTAAGCAATGCTTCAGTCCATTCTCAAAACATTAAGCAACTGCTTCAAAATCCCGGAGCTAAAGTCCCGGATTCTGTTCACCATTCTGATCCTGGCGATTTGCCGCCTGACGTCCCTGATTCCTTGTCCGGGGCTGAATGGCAATGCTTTGAGCCTTTATTTCCAAAGCAGCGCAGCCTCCGGCGGCGCGACCGGCGGATTGTTCGGCATGGCGAGCTTGTTCACGGGCGGCGGATTCGAGCGTTGCGCCATTGGCACGCTCGGCATCATGCCGTACATCAGCGCGACGATTATCTTGCAGTTGTTGCAGGCGGTCATCCCCTTCCTGAGCAAAAAAGCCCGGGAAGAAGGCGGCCGCACCTGGCTGATCCAAGCCGGACGTGTTTTGACGGTTTTCCTCTGCCTCGGGCAAGCGATTTTCATGGTGGTGGCCTGGGAACATGCCGAGTCTGTGTTCAGCGGATTCAAAGGCCAATTGGTCGTCATGCACCCCATCTGGTGGTATCGCATCCAGACGACGGTCATTCTGACGACCGGCACGGTGCTCTTGATGTGGTTGGGCGAGCAAATCACCGACCGCGGCATTGGCAACGGCATTTCGCTTATCATTACAGTGGGCATTCTGGCGCGCCTGCCGCAAGCGGGTCGCGGCCTGTTGGACATGTTCTTCACCAAGGGCCCCACGGGCGAACATTCCTACAATGCGTTTCATTTCATCGCCTTGGTGATGCTCCTTTGCGCCGTGGTGGCTGGCGTGGTGGCCGTGACCCAGGCTGAGCGCAAGATTCC
>DASZMX010000082.1:0-135080 GCA_035551475.1 Verrucomicrobiia bacterium | reverse complement strand
CAGATAGTTGTGGTAGAGCAGCGCGGCAAAAAATATCGCCGCCGCCGCCGGGAATCCCCAGACCAGCCAGGCCAGCTTGCTCTTCTTGACTCGCGCTTTGGGCAGGGCGCTATTCATATTTTCTTTTTTCCTCCGCGGAATCCCACAACAGGCGCGGGTCAAAGCTCAAGGTCGCGAGCAGTGTCAAGACTACGACGGCGGCGAAGGAAAACACGCCGGCGTCAGGACGCACGGTCGCAATCTGCCCCAGCTCCACCATGCCCACGCCGATGGCCAGCAGATAAACCTCCAGCATGTTCCACGGATCAATCACCCGGATGACCTTGTAAATCCACATGCGCGTGCGCCGCCAACCGGTCCAATTCAAAGTCGCTGTAATGAACAAGAGCCCGATGATTTTCAGGGCGGGAGTCAGGATGCTCGTGCAAAAAACGAGGCCGGCAATAAAGTATTGACGTTGCCGGAACAAATCGTGGATGCCATCCCAGACGCGCAGGCGGGTGTGGTTCCCGAGGTAAACGCCCGAGACGAGCGGATACATATTGGACGGCACATAGAGAATCCCCGCCGCGAGGGCCAGGGCGAAGGTTTGCCAGCGGCTGTTGCGCCGCCGATGAAATAATTTGAAGTCACACCGCGCGCACAACGCCACCGACCCCGGTGGAATATCCGGCGCTTCCTGCACCAGCCCGCATGTATCGCACGCCACAACCCTGTCCATACTCGCCATCCCTTCCTGTTCGCCTACTGTCGCTGAAAACGCGCCGCGCGCAACTCGCCGCATCGGGGATTCCACGAGGAAAAAGCCTCGGTTTATGCTTGTCACCCGGCGCGCGGAAGCAGATAAAAAATAACCGTGCTTCTATGAAAACCATCTCTCAGAAAACCGGTCTGCTTTTCGTCGCCGTGTGCCTGCCTTTAGCCGCCCTGGCCAGCCCCGGCGGCGTGGACAATTCTTTCTTTTTGCGGGGCGCGATTAACGGCCAGATCAACGCCGTGGTGGTCGATTCGCAAACGAACATCCTCATTGCCGGCGATTTCAGCAGTGTGTACGGCCACACATATTATGGCTTCGCCGCGCTGCATCCCGACGGCTCTTTGAACACCGCGCTGCCGGAAGGCTTTTTTCCAGCCAACGTGGGGCGCGATGTCGTGGCGCTGGCGATTGATTCCTCCCAGCGCATTTATGTGGCGGGCCCAAACGGCGTGGCGCGCCTGGCCAACTCGGCCCAAAACTGGGCGGTGGATCTGTCCTACGGCGGCAACCAAAACGGCATGATCAACACGATTGGCACAGCCACCTCGCTGGCGGTTCGCCCGCTCGATTCCCAGCTCTGGGTCGGCACCACGACGGGCCTCTATTCTTATGACACAGGCGGGGGCCAAACCAGTTGCGCGCTCCCCGCTTCTTTTGCGGGCGGGCATCCCTATCCTTCGGTGACCCAGGTGCGTTATTACCCGCCCAGCGCCAACGAAAACGAAACCTCCCTCGAGGAACTCGCCGTGGCCGGCATCTTCGGCGGCGCGCTGGTTTCCGCCAATGGCTCGGCGAACGCCGGCCCGTTTCCGGGGCCGGCCGAGGCCTCGTGCATTGCGCTGCGTTCCGGCCCCGGACGCTTGAATTGCGACGGCATCCATGGCGATATTCTGGTGGGCGGCTCATTTCCGTGGCTCTTTCGCGAGGGCGGCGTGGATTCCGGCACCTATTTTCACGCCATCGATTACTACACCAATTTTCCCGCGGACAATGGCTACCAGATTTCCTACATCGAACAATTCGACGGCGGCGATGCTTTGGCCATCGGCACGTTCTCGGAAATCCATAGCCATCCTTGCAACAACCTTGTGCACCTGCTGCCCGATGGCACGGTGGATTCGACTTTTGCCAACAATCTTTCCTTCGACGGTTTTGCCATGGCGCAACAGCCGGATGGAAATTACATCATCGTGGGCGGCAGCCTTTACACGCCTGTGACGGGACAGGCGGAACGCATCTTCGCGATGGCGCCGCCAACGGCCGCGGCCTTCACTGCGCCGCCGCCCGCGCAGACCACCGTCTATGAGGGCGACACCTTTTGCCTGGGCGCAGGCGTCAGCGGCCAACCGGCTCCGAGCATGGAATGGCTCAAGGACGGCCACCCGCTCCCCTCGCAAACTTCCGCTTCGATTTGCGTGGGCAACGCCGGTTCGGGCGACGCCGGCTCGTATCAATTGCAACTCACCTCCTTTTGCGGTGATCCCAGCGTCATCACCAGCCCATCCGGCGCGGTGACCGTGCTGCCCGCGCCCACGCCGCCGGCCAACGACCAATTTGCCAATGCCGAAGTCATTTCCGGTTTCGACACCAACGTGACAGGCACATTGCGCAGCGCGACGTTTGAAGCCGGCGAACCCAATCATCCCGGCGACGCGGACGGACGTTCGGTGTGGTGGACGTGGACTGCGCCCGCCAGCGGGCCGGCGACTTTTGATGTTTTGGGATGCGATTTTGCCGCCACTCTCGACATCTACACCGGCTCCTCGATCAACAGCCTGACGCTTGTCACCAATAATTGCCAGCTCAGCAGCGATGGCGAAGGCGGCACGTTTTGCAACAGCTTGAATCTTACCTGCACGTTCCAAGCGACGGCTGGCACGACCTACGCGATCGCCATCGGCGGCACGCCCAATGCCGACTCGCTCGGCGATATTGTTCTGGGGTTGTCCGCCGCGGGCGCGCCTTCGGGCCCGACGTTTATTTCCTGGAACACCATCGTGACCGACACAAACGTGGATTACTACGCGGTAGCCTCGGACGGCTCCAACCTGATGGCTTCGGGCGGTTCGCCTTCGCTTTTCGTTTCGACAGACGCCTTCGCTTGGACGCCCGTGCCGACCAGCCTCGATGTGGACGGCGCGCTTTATTCCGTGAATTACGATAACGGAGTCTTTATCGCGGGAGCGGACGGGCTCGTGGAAAATTATCGTCCCGGCGACTCCGCCGCCACCCCTCATGCCACCACATCGGGCCTGACCATGAACGGCTCCGTGTACGCGCAGGGCTTGTATGTTCTGACTGCGGCCGATGGCACGATCCTGACCTCGGTGGATGCCACGAATTGGACGGAACAGGCCACGCATACCGCCGACGATAGTTTCGACTGGCTCTACTCCGTGGCCTACGGCCATGGCGTCTTTGTGGCGGTGGGCGATGAAGGTTCGGTGGTGACTTCGACCGACGCTACCAACTGGACGCTGCAAACGGCGGAGATTGGGCAAAACTCCGGCGATTCTCTTTACGGTGTTTCCTACGGCAATGGCGTCTTTGTGGCAGTCGGCGAAGAGGGAACCGTGATCACATCCACCGATGGCACAAATTGGAGCCTGGTCCCCACGCCCGTTGTCTCCCAGCCCGATGAAGATCTTTTCGGCGTCGCTTTCGGCGCCGGGCGATTTGTGGCGGTGGGCGATGACGGCGGCATCGCCATTTCCACCGATGGAGTGAATTGGATGCTGGATAATTCCGGCGTCACCAACCTGAGCTTGAACGCCGTCACCTACTATAAGGACGGGCAATTCGTCATCGTGGCCGACGCCGGGACCATTCTGGTCAATCACCTGCCGTCTTTTGTCCCGGCCATCGTGAAAAACGGCAATATCACCGTCACTGTCACCGGTTTAAGCGGCGGCACGGCGGTGATTGAAGCCACCCCCACGCTTTCGCCGCCCCAATGGACGCCTCTGTTCACCAACGCGATCGTTAACGGAGCGGTCACGTTCACGGAACCCGTTGCCGGCTCGGCCAAATTCTACCGGGCGATCATCCATTAGGCGGCCCGTTTCCAAGTTTGACTTGTCAGGAGCGAAAAATTAGATTGAGGCGCATGTTGACCGCCGAAACCCTCAGGGTGCCCGCTTCCGTCAGCGCCTCGCCTCCGAATAAGCCGCTGGGGTGGAAGCAGATCGTGGAGGCGGTGGACCCGTTTCTGCAAAGCGTGGCCCGCCGGCTGGCGGCGCAAACGGCGGAATTTGACCCGCAAATTGCCACTTACGCGCAATACGCCCTGACCGCGCAAGGCAAACAATTGCGGCCCATTCTCGTTTCCTTGAGCGGCGACGCCGCCGGCTCCTTGAATGATTCCCACATCACGGTGGCGACCATCATCGAAATGGTCCATCTGGCCACGCTCGTGCATGACGATGTGATCGACGAGGCGGATTTGCGCCGGGGCCGTCCCAGCCTCGCGGCCAATTGGGGCAATGAAGTTTCGGTCCTGCTGGGCGATTGCCTGTTTGCGCATGCTCTCAAATTGGCGGCGAGCTTTCCGACCCCGGAAATTTGCCGCGCGGTGGCTTCCTCCACGAACATTGTTTGCGCGGGCGAGATTCTGCAAACACGCTCCCGCGGGGACTTTGAGGTTTCCCGCGCGCATTATTTCAAAATTCTCGGGATGAAGACGGCCGAGCTGTTCGCCTTGTCCTGCGATTTGGGCGCCTGCCTGGGCGGCGCTTCGGTCAGCCGGCGCGAGGCCCTGCGCCAATATGGCGTGGCCCTGGGCACGGCCTACCAGCTTTACGACGATTGCCTCGATGTCCTGGGCTCGGAAGCGGCGGCGGGCAAAACCCTGGGGGCCGACCTCGCGGGCGGCAAAGTTACGCTGCCAATTCTGATTGTCAGGGAACGGGCGGATGCGGCAGACTGGGCCCGGATGCGCCAATGGATTCAGCAGTGGGAGCCGGCGCGCCTTGAGGATGTTCTGGCCATGATTGCCAAGTACGAAGCTTTGCATGAATCGCGCGCGGTCATTCAGACCTATTTGGAGGCGGCGCGCGCGGCCCTGGCGGGTTTGCCCAAAACCAATGCCAGCGCCAGCCTGGCGGCTTTGACCTCATTCCTGGCGGAACAAACCGAGGCTCTCGGGGTTGTTTACTAATAACCGAACGGCGGCTACAGTGTTGCGCACGAAATCAAATCTCGAAAAAGCCGACTTGGAAGAGCCTCAAAGCGAGGAGCTGAGTGATTTGGCCCTGGTCGAACGGGCGCGGCATGAGGACGTCGCCGCTTACGACGAACTGGTGCGCCGTTTTCAGGAGCGTATTTACGCCACGGTTTATCACATGACGTCCAATCACGAGGACACCAACGACCTCGTCCAGGACACCTTCGTCAAAGCCTATCGCGCCCTCAAATCCTTCAAGGGCGATTCCAGCTTTTACACCTGGATTTATCGCATTGCCGTCAATAAGACGATCAACTTCCTCAAGCAGCGCAAGAACCGCGTGCAGATGAGTTTGAACGATCTCGATTTCAACGCGGAGAATGATCCGGATCTTGTCGCGCTGGTTTCGGACAAGACGCCGCGCCGGGATTTGAACCTGTCCGAGCTGCAGGAGAAATTGAACGAGGCCATGCAGAAGCTGTCAGAACATCATAGAATGGTGGTGACACTGCATGATGTCCAAGGGTTGTCGCACGAGGAAATCGGCGCGATCATGGAGTGCAATGTCGGCACCGTGCGTTCGCGCCTGTTTTACGCGCGCCAGCAGTTGCAAGCCCTCTTGTCTGATTATTTGAAGTAGTTTGACTATGAATCCGGAGCAGGAAAATTTTGACGCATTGCGCAAGCTTATGGCTCTCAAACGGCATGAGACGCCCCCGCCGGGTTATTTTGACCATTTGCCGCGCCGCATCGCCACCCGGATTCGCGACCAGGAAGGCGCGCCAAATTTCTGGGAAAGCCTCGTGGCGCGCCTGCGCCTGAGCGCCTCGACCGCTTATGCTTTCGGATTGACGGCTTGCGGAGCGCTGGCTTTGACGGTCGTTTACACGGCCCGCACCGAAACGGCCCGCGCGGATTCGACTCCGCGCAATTGGGCGGTGTCGTGGGATGCCCGGGAATCAGCCGCGCTCGCGGCCCAACCTGCCGCAGCCGCTTCGCAGGAATTGCACACCGCCGCGTGGCTGGGCGACACCAATCCGGCGGCGCGCGCGTACCAGCTTCCTTCGCTCTTCGCCCGCCCGTTGCAGCCGGCGACCATGCCGACCGCCTACGAGCTGCACTAATGCACGATGGCGGCGGGCGGCCCGCCCACATCCTGCAAATGCGCCGGCTGATCGATCTTCGGCAGCAGGGCGCGGATAAAAGCGTTGTGCAACAAACTCCCCACGGCGCCCCAGAGATCCACCTTCGTGTTGGTGAACGAGCCTGAAATCGGCACGTCGGTTGCCAATTGATTGTGCGGATGGTTTTTGAAGCCTGACGCCGCCACGCCGACTATTGCCTCCCAGAAAATCTGCAAAATGTTTTTGTGTTTTTCCTTTTGCCACGAAAAGACGTCGAGGTTTTGGAACATCACCTTCACGTTCCCTTTGTAGTTCCCATGCACCGACGCCACTGAGGTGAAAAGCTGGAAGTTGCCCCGCTCCACGTCGAACTTCCCATAGCCGCGCAGGAACGGATTCAGCGCGGTGAGGTCCACGTTGGTGAGGGCGGCGTTGACTTCAAAAGTGGGCGCTGGATCAAGCGGGTTCATGCGCAGGTGCAAATTAAAGCCGCCGCCGCCAATCGTGAGCGCGGAGGCCTGCAAGCCTGCGGGCAGCACGTTGCCCACCACGCGCGCATTGGTCAGGTTGGTCGCCACCGCGTGCAGGTCCTTCATGTAAATATCAATCGGCTGCTCCTTGAAGGTGTCGCGAAAATGAATGTCGCCGTTGCGCACCTCAAAACGGTTGATGTCAAAAGGAAAAAGGCCCGCCAGCGTTTTTCCCCAAGGCTCCTGAAACCCGGCCTGGCTGGTGGCCTCCGTCGGGCCGGAGACGAAATTCACCTGTGGATCGGTCATGATCACCGTCCCCACAATGGAGCCGTGGAAAAGCTCCTTCCATTCAATCGCCAGATCAATGCTCGGCGCGGAGAATAACGGCACGGGCACTTTGCCCTCGGATTTGAAAATGCGCGTGCCAATAATTTCGTAGGCGCCGCGCCAGAGATGCATGCTGACCTGCTCGACGTGCCCCGAGTAATTCGGGATGCGGCTTAATTTCTGATTGACATACCGCTTGATCACCCACGGCAGCGACAGCCGCACCGCCACCAGGATCACCACCAGCACAATGATCACCCACCGCGCCACCCGCCCCAGCCGCAGCCAGCGGCTTTCGACCTTCTTCTCCATTGTCGCCAAACCCATGCCCTGAATATTGCCGCCCACCGCGCGCCGCGAAACCGGGAATCTCCCGAAAAACCGCTCAGCGCTTGTCTGACCCGCCATCCTTCGCGCGTTGCCCGATGCGTCCTTCAGTCAAAATCTGATACTGCCCGCCGCCGCCTCGGGTGACATTTTAGGCATGCGCCCCAGTCATTGCTATCAGCCGATTGAAAATTATGGCGTGATCGGAAACCTGCACACCGTCGCGCTGGCGGGCATGAACGGGTCGATTGATTTCCTGTGCCTGCCGCGCTTCGACAGCCCCTCCGTTTTTGCCTCCCTGCTGGATGTCCAACGCGGCGGGCATTTCCGCATCGAGCCCCTGGAGACAGCCGCGAACGTCAAGCAAAGCTATCTCGCCGACACCAATATTCTCCTCACCCGTTTTCTCTCCGACACCGGCGTGGCGGAAATCACCGATTTCATGCCGCTGCGCCAATTGGGCCATGGCAATGAGTTGGTGCGGCTGGTGCGGGGCGTGCGCGGCGAGGTGCGGCTGCGGATGGAGTGCGCGCCCAAATTTAACTACGCGCGGTCCGGCCATCAAATCGCGCGCGCGCGGCGCGATGTCATTTTTCGCCCGGAGGTTTCCTCGCAGCCGCCGATGCGCCTGCGCAGCTCGGTTCCGCTGCGGGTCGTCGAGGGGGCGGCGGTGGCCGAGTTCACCCTGCGCGAGGGCCAGACGCAGGCTTTTGTCTTTGAGGAATTCACGGCGGGAGACGCGCCGTCAGACGCGGACGATTACCCCGCACGCGCCCTGGAGGAAACCGCCGATTTCTGGCGGGAATGGATCGGGCACAGCCAATATCGCGGGCGCTGGCGCGAGATGGTCAACCGCTCCGCCCTGACGCTCAAGCTTCTGATTTCGCAGCCGCATGGATCGATTGTCGCCGCGCCCACCTTCAGCCTCCCCAGCGAATTTGGCGGCACGCACAACTGGGATTATCGCTATACCTGGATTCGCGACGGCTGTTTCACGGTGGACGCGCTGATGCGCCTGGGTTTCACGGAGGAGGCGGGCGCCTTTGCTTCCTGGATTGAAGACCGGTGCATTGCGTGGGACGGCCGCAAATCCCTCGCCCCGCTTTATCGCGTGGATGGCGGCGATGATTTGCGTGAATTTTTCCTGCCGCAATTTGAAGGGTACCTGGGCTCGCAGCCCGTCCGCGTGGGCAACGACGCGTGCGCCCAATTGCAGCTGGATCTCGGCGGCGAACTGCTCGACGCGCTGCTTTCCTACCACGAAAGCCACAAGGAAATGTCGCAGGAACTTTGGGCCAACATTTCGCGCCTCGTGGAATGGGTGTGGCGGCATTGGCGCCAGCCGGACAAAAGCATCTGGGAATTTCGCACGCCGTCGCGCGAATTTCTTTATTCGCGCGTCCTCTGCTGGGTCGCCCTCGACCGCGGAATCCGGCTGGCCGTGGCGCAATCGCTCCCCGCCCCGCTCATGCGCTGGCACGAGATGCGCGACCGCATTTACCAGGACATTCACCGGAACTTTTTCGACGCCAAGCTCGGCGCCTTCGTGCAGTATCGCGGCGCGAAATCCGTGGACGCCTCGGCGTTTCTGCTCCCGCCTTTCCGTTTCATTTCCGCAGCGGACCCGCGCTGGACCTCGACCATGCGCGTGCTGGAGAAGGAGTTGTCGGAAGATTTTCTTCTTTACCGCTACAACGGCCCGCACGCCGCCCCCGACCGCTCCGGCCCGCGCGGCGCTTTTTGCATGTGCTCCTTCTGGTGGAGCGAATGCCTGGCCCGCGCCGGCAAACTGCAGCGCGCCCAGGATGTCTTTGAGCGCATGCTGAGTTACGCCAATCATCTCGGCCTGTACGCGGAGCAAATCAGCCCGAACGGGCGCCACCAGGGAAATTTTCCGCAAGGCCTGTCGCACTGCGGCCTCATTCGCGCCGCTTCCTGCCTCGATGCCGCCCTCGAAAACCCGACCGGGCGCACCCCGTAAATCCCAATTAGACTTTTCCCCTCCCACTCCTATAATTCAGCGATGCTCGATATTAAACTGCTCCGCGACCAGCCGAATTTCGTGCGCGAACGGCTCGCCGCCCGCGGCGCCGGCGACGAATCCAAAATCGCCGAGATTCTCGCGCTCGACGATCAGCGCCGGCGCGGCCTCGGCGAAGTCGAGCAATTGAAAGCCGCCCGCAACCGCGTCTCCAAGGAAATCGGCGTCCTCATGGGCCAGAAAAAAATGGCCGAGGCTGAAGCCAAAAAAACCGAGACGCGCGAAATCGGCGATCGCATCACCTCCCTGGACAAGGAAATCGCGGAGGTCGAGGCCCGCCGCGACACGCTCATGCTCCAGCTCCCGAATCTTCCGCACCAGCGCGTGGCCCTCGGCAAATCGGCGGCGGACAATCCGGAAGTCCGCGTCTGGGGCGCCAAGCCGAATCTTTCGTTCCCCGCCAAATCGCATGTGGAATTGTGCGAGAAACTGAAGCTGATTGATTTCGCGCGCGCCGCCAAGCTTTCCGGCAGCGGCTTCCTGCTTTACACGGGCTGGGGCGCCCGGCTGGAGCGGGCGCTGATCACCTTTCTGCTTGACCTGCACGTCCGCGAGCACGCCTACACGGAAATTTCCCCGCCGTTCCTGGTCAACCGCGAGTGCATGGTGGGCGTGGGCCAGTTTCCCAAGTTCGCCGACCAATATTATGCCGTGCAGGAAGGCGTGGACGCTTCCACGCTGGGCAAACTTTTTCTCATTCCCACCGCCGAGACGCCGGTCGCCAATATTCATCGCGAGGAGATTTTAAAGGAAAGCCAATTGCCCATTCGCTATTGCGCCTACACCCCGTGCTTTCGCGGCGAGGCGGGCGCGGCGGGCGTCGGCACGCGCGGCATGATTCGCGTCCATCAATTTGACAAGGTGGAGCTGATCAAATTGACCACGCCGGAAACCGGTTATGACGAATTGGAAAAACTGGTCGGCAACGCCGAGCGCGTCCTCCAATTGCTCGGCCTGCATTATCGCGTCATCCAGCTCTGCACCGGGGACATGGGCTTTGCCAGCGCCATGACGTATGACATCGAGGTTTGGGCGCCCGGCCAGGCGCAGTATCTGGAAGTCTCGAGCTGCTCCAATTGCGAGGATTTCCAGGCCCGCCGCATGGGCCTGCGCTTCAAGACTGAATCGGGCGAAAATAAATTTCCCCACATTCTCAATGGCAGCGGCACCGCCTTGGCGCGTCTTTTCGTGGCGCTCGTGGAAACGTATCAGCAAGCCGACGGCAGCCTGCTCATTCCGCCGCCGCTGCAACCTTTGCTGCAAACTGACCGCATCACGCCTCCGTAATTCCGCGCTGCCTCATGAAAATTTTGCTCGCGAGCAGCGAGACCGTCCCTTACTCCAAAACGGGCGGGCTCGCCGACATGGTCGGGGCCCTGGCGAAATTCCTCGCGCGCGCCGGCCACGAAGTGGGGTTGGTCACGCCGTTGTATCGCGGCATTCGCGCGCGTTTTCCCGACATTCAACCGTTCGATTGGCGCCTTGATTTGCCCCTGGGCGCGGCGACGGTTTCCGGCGCGGTTCTCACGCGCCAAACCGAGCCGGGCCTCACCGTTTATTTTATTGATCATCCCGGGTATTTCGATCGCAACGGCATCTACAATGATCATAGCGTCGATTATCCCGATAACCCCGAACGCTTCATCTTTTTTTCCAAGGCGGTGGTGCATCTGGCGCGTTATCTGCCATGGCAGCCGCAGGTCATCAATGTGCATGACTGGCCCACGGCGCTCGTGCCGGCGCTCGTCCGCGAAGAGCGCGTTTCCGGCCGCTGGCCGAACGCCGCCCGCGTGTGCCTCACCATTCATAACCTCGCCTACCAGGGAAATTTTCCGGGCACGACCTTCCCGCTGACCAACCTGCCGCCTTCCTATCTCCAGCCTGATGGCTTGGAATATTACACCTACATGAATTGCCTCAAAGGCGGCATCGCTTACGCCGACCTCCTTACGACGGTCAGCCCGCGTTACGCCCGCGAAATCACGACTGAGCTTTACGGCTGCGGCCTGGATGGCGCATTGCGCCGGCGTCAGGGTGACCTCGTCGGCATTCTCAACGGCGTTGATTACGACGAATGGAAAACCGTCGATAATCCTTATCTCGCCGCCAGTTACACGGCGCAGGATTTGGCCGGCAAAGCCGCCAACAAAGCCGCCCTGCAAAAGGAAGTGGGGCTGCCGCTCGCGCCGAATGTCCCGCTCTTCGGCGCCGTCTCGCGCCTGGCGGACCAGAAAGGCATGGACATCCAATTGGGCGCCCTCGAGGAAATGCTCGCCGCCAACCTGCAATTTGTCCTGCTCGGCAGCGGCGACCGCGAATACGAGCGCGGCTATCGCAAGCTGGCCGAAAGGCATCCCGGCAAGTGCGCGGTGAAAATTGGTTTTGACACCGGCCTCTCCCATCGCATCGAGGCGGGCTGCGATTTCCAGCTCATGCCCTCGCGCTTCGAGCCGTGCGGCCTCAATCAAATGTACAGCCTGCGTTACGGCGCCATTCCCATTGTGCGTTTGACGGGCGGGCTCGATGACACGGTGATTGACTACACCGAAAACCAAATCCAGCCCGACGGCATCAAGTTCACCGAGTATTCCGCGCGGGCTTTGGCCAAGGCGATGCGCAAAGCGCTTGCGCTTTACGCGGACGCGGATTTGCTCACGGCTTTTCGGCAAAACGGCATGGCGCGGGATTTTTCGTGGGAGCGCACGGCGCAGGCGTATGCGCAGGTGTATGAGCGGATGCTCGCAAGTTAATTGATTATTTTCCCCGGTGGCGGCGTCCAATGCCGCATGATTAAGGTAACCTTTTCCTCCGGTGAGGCGTCTCATCCCGTGGTTATGAAGACTGAGCAAAGATTGCACAAGGCATTCACCTTGATCGAATTGTTGGTGGTGATCGCGATTATTGGCATTCTCGCAAGCATGCTCCTGCCGGCGCTCGCCCGCGCCAAGGAATCCGCCCGGCGCGCCAAGTGCACCAGCAACTTGCATCAGATTTCCATCGCCAACCTGATGTACGTGGGCGACAACCGCAGCGTCCTGCCGCCGCGCAGCGATGTGGAGCGCTGGCCGACTTTTTTGATCTCGTATTTCATCTCCACCAACCTCCTGCTTTGCCCGAGCGAGACAAACTATTCTCCTGTCAGCGGCTCGTGGGGCAATGACACCAATGCCTACCGCGCCGACACCGCCCCGCGCAGCTATATCATCAACGGCTTCAACGACGGTTATGTTGCCAAGTACAATGATAAAAACTTCGCGCAGGATGTGCCCTTTCCCACGCTCAACGAAAACGACTTGTCCGAGCCTTCGCAAACCATCCTGTTTGGCGAAAAACTTTCCTTTGCGGCGGATTATTACATGGATTATTTCCAGCTCGATGACGGGCTCAAGCTGGACCAAAACAAGCATGGCCATAGCAACCTCAGCACCAATTTCGGCGGTTCGGTGAACGCCTTCGTGGATGGCAGCGCCCGCCTGCTCAAAGTCAATCAAGGCTTCCTGCCCATCAATCTGTGGGCCGTCACCCCGCAATGGCGCACCAACGCCGCCAGCTTCTGAGCGGGGCCGCCTCGGGGCTCGACACTTCTGGCTGCGGCGCTTAACAATAGCGCCCGAGCCGTGTCGCCCTCAAACATGACAGCCAGCCAACCGCTTCCCATCAGCCGACTCATTGGCTCCATCCCGCATCGCCTGGCCCTGGCGGGCGGATGGATCGACCAACCTTTCGTTTCGCGCCTCAATCCAAATCCCAATGGATCGATGGTGGTGTTCTCCGTGGAGCCGACTTTCCGCGTGATGTCGCGCGCGGGTTGGGCCAGCAGCACGCGCGAGATGGCGCTGCAACTTTGGCGCGGCCAATTGCCCGACCGTCCGCGCGCCGATTTGGTGCGCGAACTATATCACGCCGAGAACCAAGACCGCGCCGACCCCAGCGGTTCGCAGGATATGATTGGCCTCATCTATCCGGGCATCAACCGGCTTGATTACAATTTCGCGGTCGAGGGCGGCATTTTTCCGGAGCACATTGAGACGCTCAACGATCCCGCATGCGCCCGCTGGCTGGAGCGCTCGCTTTATCTGCTTCCGATTGAACCGCGGCCGCCCGGCTACAATCCGCTCGGCGAAAAGTTTCTCGAGCCGGAATGGATCGCGCGGCTGGGCCAAACCGGCAAGGATTGCTTCGAAGCCATTCGCCGCATGGATATTACCCGCCTGGGCCAATCCCTCAATGAGGCCATGTTGTGCTGGAAAAAATTACTGCCGCAATCCTTCCGCCATCCCACCATTCGGACGGATCTCGAAGGCATTCTCGCCGCCTATCAACAACGCTACGCGGGCGCGATGTACTCCGGCTGCGGCGGCGGCTACCTGCTGGTCATTGCCGATGAACCGGTGCCCGGCGGCTTCCAAATCAAAATTCGGACAGAAGCAAAATGAAATCAGTTTGGGTCGGCGGCGCTTTCGATCAGCTCAACACGCGCGATTTTCGTTTTCTTGAGGAAGCCGCGCGCTTCGGCCCGCTCACGGTCGTGTTATCGGCGGACGCTTCGGCTCCGGGGCGATTTCCTTTCCAGGAAAGACGCTATTTTCTCCAAGCCTTGCGTTTTGTGACGCGCGTCGTGTCGTCGGAGGATCGGTTGGACATTTCGGCTCCCGGCGTTTGGGTTGAGCCCGCCGGAGCCGTCGATCATGCGCGCGAAAAATTTTGCGCCGAGCACGGCCTGGAATTCATCACGCTGCCCGAGCCGGCCACAGACTTTCCCATTCCGCCGTCCGCGCCGTCCGCGACCGGCCGCAAAAAAGTGGTTGTGACGGGCTGTTATGATTGGCTGCATTCGGGCCACGTCCGGTTTTTTGAAGAAGTCAGCGGCTATGGCGATCTCTACGCCATTGTGGGCAATGACAAAACCATCGCGCAACTCAAAGGCCCGGGCCATCCCCTCCTGCCGCAAGCCGAGCGGCGCCACCTGGTGGGCGCAATCCGTTTTGTCAAACAATCACTCATTTCCAGCGGGAGCGGCTGGCTCGACGCCGACCCGGAGATTCAGCAATTGCGCCCGGATATTTACGCGGTCAATGAAGACGGCGACAAAGGCGGCAAGCGCGAATACTGCGAAAAATGGGGGATCGAATACCTGGTGCTCAGACGCACGCCGGCGCCCGGCCTGCCGCGCCGCTCCAGCACGGAGTTGCGCGGGTTTTAGCTCAGTTGCCCGGGGTGGCGCGGGTTTTGAAATCCGCCATCCCGGTCAAGCCATCCGCTGACACAATCAGTCGATAGGGCACATCCGGCTGCAGCCGTTCGGCCTTGGCGTTGTCCGGCGCCTGCTTCATCCCGTGCGGACGCCGGCCATACACGAACATCTGCGTCGGCGCCGAATTGCTGTCCGCCACGAGGCTCCAGAGCGGATGCGCCACGACGCTGACTTTCCCGTTCTCCAGCGGGACCACTTTGAGATTTTTTATTTTGTATTGACCGTTGAGGCTGAACACGACGCTATAGACTGCGCCGTCGGCGCCGAAGGATGGACGGAGCGACGGTGTTACAATCAGTTGTCGTTTGGCAAACAAATCGGTGAAATAATGCACGTAAATCACCGAGAGGACGATGAGCGCCCCCACGAGCAAGTAACCCTTTTTTTGCATAAATTATTTTCTGAATTAAACTCGAATGTCTTTGCGAGTTTCCGCGTCCATTAGACGGGCCGACAGGCGTCCTGTACAACTGACAACCGCGCGCCCCAATTTATTCGATAAAGCTTATGAAAAAAAATGGTTTCACGCTGATCGAGCTCCTGGTGGTGATCGCCATCATCGCCATTCTGGCGAGCATGCTGCTGCCGTCGCTGGCCAAGGCCAAGGAGGCGGGCCGCCGCATGTCGTGCGTCAATAATGAAAAGCAACTGGCCTTTTCCGCCGCCATGTACGCCCAGGACAGCAATGGCCGCTATCCCATGCGCTCAGGCTCGCCGCGCTGGCCGCAGCAAATGATTTCCTATTTCCGGCACGTCGCCGTGCTGGTCTGCCCCACCGACGTGATTCATCAGCCCCAAACTTTCCATGATGGCGACACCAAC
Organism: Verrucomicrobiia bacterium; assembly: GCA_035551475.1. Lineage (GTDB taxonomy): Bacteria > Verrucomicrobiota > Verrucomicrobiia > Limisphaerales > Palsa-1400 > DASZMX01. The sequence goes on along the minus strand of DASZMX010000082.1, from coordinate 119,793 downwards.
CTCATCGCCGACAACGCCCCGCGCACCTACATGATCAACGGCTTCAACGATTATTTTCATGACGTGGAGCCGGAATCCTTCGACGCCTATATGGCCGGGACGTTGAACAAGGGCATGCCCGAGGGAAAAATTCTATTCCCTTCCGACACGGTGATTTTTGGCGAGAAACTTTATAGCTCACCGCAATTCTACATGGACCTTTATGAAGAGAGCGACGGCATCTGGGGCAATGACTTCACTGAACTGAACCAGGCCGTGCACACGAGCGGATCGAATTATTCTTTTGCCGACGGCAGCGCGCGCTTTTTGAAGGAGAATTTCTCCATCGGCCATCCCTACAATTTGTGGGCGGTGACGGTGGCGGGGCGCACCAATTTTGCGCTGGGCTCGGCCAACTGAGCGCCCCAAGATGCGGGCCGATGATCGCGCTTTTCGACGTCGGAAACACGCACACACATATCGGGTTGGCTGATGGAAAAAAGGTTCGGCGCCAGATCAATGTCCTCACCGCCGGCTGGAAAACCGGCGCGTCCCAAAAAATCGCGGCCAAATTTCTGCGGTCGGCCGGCTCCGCCTCCGCCGCGGCTTGCAGCGTCGTCCCGGCTGTGACTCCGCTGGTGCGCCGCTTTGTGCGGCAACAGTTTGGGTCGGATTGCTTCGTCTTGACAGCAAAAACGGCGCGCGGCGTGGGGATTGATTACCCATCGCCGTCGGCCATCGGCCCGGATCGCCTCGCCAACGCCATCGCCGTGGTTCGCTCGCACGGCGCGCCCGCCATCGTGGTGGATTTTGGCACGGCGGTCACGTTTGACGTGGTGGATCGGCGCGGCTGTTATGTGGGCGGCGTGATTGCGCCCGGGCTGAACGTGATGACCGATTATCTCCACGAAAAAACCGCGCTGTTGCCGCGCATCAAGATTCGCGACGTGCAGACTGCCATTGGAAAAAACACGGAGCAGGCAATGCTGATCGGCGCGGTGCATGGCTATCGCGGGCTGGTGCGGGAATTGATTTTGCAACTGAAGCAGGCGCTGGGCGCCCGCCGCCTGCCGATCGTGGCCACGGGCGGTTACGCGGAATTGATTGCCGCCAAACTCCCGGAGATCACGGCGGTCATCCCTTCGCTGACTCTGGATGGGTTGCGCATTGCGTGGGCGGAATATTTTGCGGAAAAAGGCGGCGAACGCCCCTGCCAGCTCACGGATGGCGCTATATTCTGACCATGCCAAAAATCAACTTAACGGTGGCGCACGATTTGGGGGTCGAGGAGGCGAAGAGCCGCATCAGCCGGCTGGTGGCGGAGACACGCACAGAATTTGGCGGCAAGATCACTGAATTACAGGAATCCTGGAACGGCCATGTGGAGACGTATAGTTTTCGCGCGATGGGTTTTGCGGTTCACGGCACGATTGAAGCCCAGCCCAAGGCGGTTTTGATCGAGCTGAATTTTCCGTGGACGGCCTTGCCCTTCAAAGCCAAAGTCGAATCCGAACTTCTCAAGCACGCCTCGGCGCTGCTGCGCTAAACCATTTCTTTGACTTTGTCCGTCAGGACGGTGGTGGCGATCTTCATGCGATCCGGTTCGCCGCGCGCCAGGGATTCGGCAAATTTGAAGGCCTGTTTCACGGTGGTCTTGGGAGGCATCGGCGGCTCAAACGGATCGACCACCGCCTCGATGACGACGGGGCCGGGCGTCTGCAGGGCCTGATCCAGCACGGCGCCGCAATGCGCCGGGTCGGTGATCGTGAAACCCGTTCCGCCGCAAGCTCGCGCGAAGGCCGCGAAATCAATCGGATGCAAATCGCATTCGTATTCCGGGTTGCCCAGGAAAACCATTTGCTCCCATTTGATTTGCCCGAGTGAGTTATTTTTAATGATGACAATTTTGATCGGCAGCTTGTATTTGACGGCCGTGGCGAATTCCGCCATGAGCATGGAAAAACCGCCGTCGCCCACGAACGCCACGCATTGGCGTTCCGGATAAGCGATCTGGGCGGCGATGCTGTAGGGCAAGCCGTTGGCCATGGTGGCAAGGGTGCCGGAAAGCGAATGCATCTGGCCGGCTTGAACTTTGATCTGGCGCGCAAACCACGTCGCAATCGTGCCGCTGTCACAAGAAACAATGGCGTCGCGACGCAGGCGTTGGCCGAGCTCCCACGCAACTACCTGCGGCTTCATCGGTTTATCGGTGCGGGTGCCGCGTTGTTCCATCAGCTTCCACCATTCGGCCATGGACGATTGCGCGCGCTGCAAAAAAGCGCGGTCGTCGTGGTATTCAAGGAGCGTGGAAAGTTTCTGGAGCGTCTTACGGCAATCGCCCACGAGGCCAACTTCAACCGGGTAACGCAGCCCAATGCGCGCCGGATCGAGATCAATCTGGACGCCGCGCGCCTGGTCCGGCTTCGGCAAAAATTCGAGATAAGGAAACGACGTCCCCACCATGAACAGCGTGTCGCAATCCGCAATGGCTTCGTGCGAAGGCTCCGTGCCGAGCAAACCAATGCCGCCGGTGGTGTAGGGGCTGTCATCCGGCACGCACGCCTTGCCCAGCAAAGCCTTGATGATCGGGGCGCCAAGTTTTTCGGCCACGTCCACCAATTCGGCCGAAGCGCCCAGCGCGCCGCGACCCGCGAGGATCGCGACTTTTTTGCCGGCATTCAAAATTTCGGCGGCTTTGCGCAAATCTTCGTCCGCCGGCAAACCGGCGCGCCGCGCGAAGACGGCGGTGTTGTGCTCCGCGATATTGCGTTCGGAGCGCAGCCCCTTTTTTACCGGGACGGATTGGGTGTCCGTGGGAAAATTAATATGCGCCACCCCGCGCCGGCTCAGCGCCGTGCGGCAGGCCAGATGCGCGACGTTTTCCACGTGCTCCGGCCCCATCACGCGCGTGTTATAAACCGCCACATCCATAAAAACGCGGTCCAGGTCAAGATCCTGCTGCGCGTGGGTGTCAATTAAATCGTGAAAATGATGGCCGGTGATGGCGAGGACAGGCTGACCATCCATCTTGGCGTCGTAAAGGCCGTTCAACAGATGAATTCCGCCGGGCCCGGAGGTGGCGAGGCAGACGCCGAGTTTGCCCGTGTATTTGGCATAGGCGCAGGCCATGAACGCGGCCGATTCCTCATGGCGCACCTGGATGAAACGGATTTTCTCCCGCCGCTGGCGCAACGCTTCCATGATGCCGTTGATGCCGTCGCCCGGCAGCCCGAAAACACATTCCACGCCCCACTGCTGCAAGACCTCCACCAGAACATCCGCCGCCGTCATGCTCATAAATCCTCCGCGCTCAACGTGGGCGGTCAAAACCGCCAACGCAAGAACGCGCGCCCCTGAATTTATGGTGAGGGAAAATGAACGGCGCTTCGCCGTCTAGGAACACGCCGGTTTTCTGCCCGGCGTCACCCTGGCGCTCAACATCGGGCAATAGGCCGCGCGATAGGACCAGGCCAGATAAAGCTCCAGCAAGGACAAGAAAATTCCCGGACCGGCGCCGGAAGGATTCATCACGATGTGAAAGGTTAAAATTCCCACCAGGATGGGCGCGATGAGCGCCAAGGCCAGCGGGACAAAGCGATTGATCAATAAAAGAATTCCGACGAGCGTCATCGTCCCCGAAGCGACGTTCATATAGCCCGCCATCGCCAGCGCCGCGTTCACCGTCTTAATATTTTCCGGCAAGTTATCCGGCGCCTTCATCAAATGGAAAAGCCCCATCGCCCCGAAAAAGAGAAAGGCCAGACCCATTAACACCCGCGCGATGGCGGGAAAAAACCGGGTGAATGATTTGTTATCCGTATTTCCAGTTTGGGCAGGTGTCTCCATAAGGTTTTATTTTTCAGGTTTTATCGAACGATCCGACGAAGCAGCCTCGGCGTTTCACGTATTACCGTCAATACAATTGAAATGAAGGTCTGATGCTGTCCTGTCTATTCGGGGCCGCTGGCTTTTATCCGTGCCAAGGGCAAGAGGCGGAGGTTATGGTTTGGCTATTCGATGTTTGAATTGCTGAAAACGGATGAGACGAGCAAGGCGCGGCTGGGGCGGCTGACGACGGCGCATGGAGTGGTGGAGACGCCGGTGTTCATGCCGGTGGGGACGCAGGCGAGCGTGAAGGCGCTTGATCCGCGCGAGTTAATTGAGATGGGGACGCAGATTCTGCTGGGGAACACGTATCACCTGAATATTCGGCCAGGGATGGACATCATCAATGCGGCGGGGGGGCTGCACGGGTTTATGAATTGGCAGGGGCCGATCCTGACGGACAGCGGGGGGTTTCAGGTTTTCAGCCTGGCGAAGATTCGCAAGATCAAGGCGCATGGCGTGGAGTTCCGCTCGCATTTGGATGGGTCGGCGCTGTTTCTCGGGCCGAAGGAAGCGATGGGGATTCAACGGCAATTGGGCTCGGACATCGCGATGGTTTTTGACGAATGCCCCGCGCACGATTGCACTCCCAAGGCGGCGGAGGAAGCGGTGGAACGGACCATGCGCTGGGCCGCGGAATGCCGGGAACAGCCGCGCGCGCCAGGGCAATTGGTGTTTGGCATCGCGCAAGGCGGGATTCACGCCAAATTGCGGGAACGCTGCGCCCGGGCGTTGGTGACGATGGATTTTGATGGTTACGCGATTGGCGGCGTGAGCGTCGGCGAGCCGGAGCCGGAAATGATGGAGGCGGTGGAATTGACGGAGCCGTTTCTGCCGGCGGCCAAGGCGCGTTACGCGATGGGTCTGGGGACGCCGGCGCAATTGGTGGAGCTGGTGGCGCGCGGGGTGGATATGTTTGATTGCGTGCTGCCGACGCGCGTGGCGCGCAACGGGACGGCCTTCACCAGCAAAGGCACGATCAGCATCAAAGGCGGCGCGGTGAAGGCGGATTTTCGGCCCATTGAGGATGGGTGCGCCTGTTATGCGTGCCGGAATTTTACCCGCGCCTACATCCGGCACCTGCTAAATGTGAATGAAATCCTGGGGTTGCGCATGCTCAGCGTGCATAACTCGCATATGTACCTGGAATTGATGGCGCAAATCCGGCGGCACATTGCGGCGGGGACGTTTGGGGAATTTCGGCGGCAGTACGCCGCCACCTATGTGCCGTCGCAAAAAATCATCGACGCTCGGGTCAAACACGCCTTAAAAGTGGAAGATCGCGGGTAGGTCGCCGGTCGTTGTCCATTCGCGATGCAGCCGTTCGTCATCTCTTGGAAAACGAAATATCAAACTGACTAAAATATGAATACACCACCTGTCATTGCCGTGCAGCCTTACTTGTTTTTTGAAGGCCGTTGTGAAGAGGCCATCGAGTTTTATCGCAAAGCCATCGGCGCCGAAATCGTGATGCTGATGCGCTTCAAAGAAAGCCCCGACCAGTCCATGTGCGCGCCGGGGACAGGTGAAAAAATCATGCACGCGACGCTGAAAGCGGGCCCTTCGCTGTTTATGCTGTCGGACGGGCGCTGCGGCGGCAAGCAGACCTACGATGGCTTTGCGCTGTCCGTGTCGGCCGCCGATGAAGCCGGGGCGCAGAAAATGTTCACTGCGTTGAGTGAAGGCGGAAAAGCAACCATGCCCCTAACGAAGACCTTTTTCTCCCCGGCCTTTGGGATGCTAACCGACAAGTTCGGCGTCGGCTGGATGGTCATCGTCCACTCCATGCCGCCAGCATAAGCGCAGAGCTGCCGGCGACAGGGCGGCCATGGATGCCGGGAGCGACAATATCGTTCCCGGCTCGATTGCTTGCGCAGGTGGCGCGGGTGATTAGACTCATGGCGTAATGTCAACTGTAACTGTTGAAATTCCGGAAGAGGTTTTCGCGCTGGCGGGAATGCAAGGGGGCTCCAGCTCGGAGAGCGCTTCGAAGCTGCTGGCCTTGGAGTTGTTCCGCGAGGGACGCGTCTCGCTGGGGCGAGCTGCGGAGTTAGCCAATGTCAGCGTGGAGGAATTCATGGATTTTTCTGCGCGCCGGAAGGTTTCAGCGCACTACCCCAGCGACGACCTGAAAGAGGACCGTGAGACGGCGGCTCGCCTCAAGCTGTGATTGTCGTTTCCGATTCCCCGCCCCTTATCACTCTCGCCCGCGTCGAATACTCCATCCGCCCGCAACGAGCCCCTCGCAGCGCGGTCAAACTGGCAGCGAAGCCGGTGGCGTGGCCAAACTGCCGCGGACCGGCTTCGGCTTTGGGCTTGCCAAATTGGCGTGTTTCGCTAGATTGACCGGCTCATTTTGAATACGATCATTTTTAGCCGTGTGCCCTGTCTGCTGGCCGACCAAACACAGTTGGTCCCAGACCAGACGGGAATGGCCATCAAACAGTTTGGGATGCTGGCCATTATCATCATTGTGATGTGGGTGCTGATCTTCCTGCCCCAACGCAAACGGCAAAAGGAGCTGGATACGCTGGTAAAATCCATGAAAGCCGGTGACAAAGTGGTCACCTCCAGCGGCATTGTCGGCGTGGTGCTCTCGGTCAAGGACCGCAGCGTCGCCATCCGGTCGGCCGAATCCAAGCTCGAAATCCTCAAGTCCGCGGTGGCCGAAATCACCGATCGCGGCGGGGAAGTCACTGAAACGAAAAGTTAATTCATGAAAAAACCGAAATTTTGGTGGGCGCTAATCGCCTTTCTCGTGGCGTGGTCCATCTGGGAAATTTATCCGCCCGCCAGCCGCAACCTGATCGACGAATTTAAGGATGAAGCCAGCAGCACCGACGCGCGTTTCGACGCCATTGTCAGCAAGGCGCGCGACCTGGAAAAAGCCGATCCCGATCCGCACAAGCAATTCGACATTTTGACCACGGCGATTGGAACCAACAACGTCCAGCCCTACTTCCCCTATATTGACGTCAAGACCGAGGAGCATCCGACCTACGTTTTGCTGAACCTGCTGCAACGCAAAGCCGCGGGCAAAATCAAGCTCGGCCTGGATTTGCAGGGCGGCACGCAGTTCTTGGTGAGCCTGGACACCAACCACATTTCCTCCACGGAAACGAACCAGAACGCGGTGGTGGACGCCGCGGAACGCGAACGTCTGGTCTCGCAAGCCGCGGAAGTGCTCCGGCGTCGCGTGGATAATCTCGGCGTGGCCGAGCCGCTTATTCAACCGGCGGGGCAGAACCATATTTTGATCCAATTGCCGGGCCTGTCGCGCGTGGCGCAGGACGAGGCGCGGACCAACATTCAAAAAGCGGCCTTTTTGGAATTTCGCATGGTGCATCCCAACAGCGCGGAGTTGCTGAAGCAGGGAATCGTCGAGCCCGGCTACGAAGTCTTGAGCACCAAGCACAAGCAAGCCGACGGCACGTATGCGATGGAATCCTACCTCGTGCAAAAGAAACTCGCGAACGGTCTGACGGGCAAATACATCAAGCGCGCCTTCCCGAACCGCGACCCGGTGTCGGGCCAGCCTGAGATTGATTTTCGGTTTGACAGCGATGGCGCGCAGCGCTTCGGGCAATTGACGACCGACCATGTGCATGAGCAACTGGCCATCGTGTTGGACGGCAAGCTCTACACGGCGCCTTACATCAAGGACCCCATCCTCGGCGGCAGCGGCACCATTTCCGGCGGCAACATGGACATCAACGAGGCGATTTCCATCGCCAACGCGCTGGAAAATCCGCTGGAGCAGCCGGTGAAAATCGACGAAAGCCGGGAAGTCGATCCCACCCTTGGCAAAGACTCGATTCATTCGGGCATTCAAGCCGCGATCTGGGGCACCTTGCTCGTGGCGGCGTTCATGATGGTTTATTATCATCGCTGCGGGCTCATCGCGGACATCGCGATGATTCTGAACCTCTTGATTTTGCTCGGCGTCATGTGCTCCGTGGGCACGACCCTGACGCTGCCTGGCATCGCGGGCATCGTCTTGACGGTCGGCATGGCGGTGGACGCCAACGTCCTGATTTACGAGCGTCTGCGCGAGGAAATGGCTTCCGGCAAATCAATGCGCGGGGCGATTTCGGCGGCGTACAAACGCGCCTTCAGCACGATCTTCGATTCGCACAGCACCACGCTGATTTCGGCGATCATTCTAATCTATATGGGCACGGGCCCGGTCAAGGGCTTCGGCGTCACATTGACGATTGGCGTGGCGTTGAGCTTGTTCACCTCGCTGGTCATGACCCGGCTGATTTTTGACTTTCTGCTCGCGCGCGGGATGCTCAATCACATCGGCATGCTGCACTGGATCAAGAATTATAAATGGGATTTCATGAAGTTCGCCAAGCCGGCGTTTGCCGCCTCGTGGCTGATCATTGCCATCGGCATCGGCTGGGGCGTGCATCGCGGCTCCAATGTCATGGGCATCGACTTCGCCGGCGGCGACGCCGTGACGATGTCCTTTAAGGAACGCGTCGATGTGGACAAGCTGCGCGGCGCGTTGGAAAAAATCGGCGAGACGCAAATTCAATATCAAAAGGGCCAGCAGGAAATGCTGCAAGTCGTGGCGCCGTTTGGCAAAGGCCCGGCGGCCGTCAATGCCTTGACGACGGCCTTCCCGTCCGCCGGTTATCAAGTCATCGGCCACGACACCGTGGGAGCGACGGTGGGATTGGAAATCCAAAAATCGGCGATCATCGCCTCCTTCCTGTCGTTGTTCGGCATCCTGATTTACGTGGCGCTGCGCTATGAGTTCTCGTTCTCGGTCGGCGCGGTGCTGGCGGTGATTCATGACGTGCTCATGACGCTCGGCATCTTCTTCTTGTCGGGACGCCAATTGAGCGCGCCCATTGTGGCGGCCATTTTGACCATCATCGGTTTCTCCATTAACGACACGATCGTTATTTTCGATCGTATTCGCGAAGACTTGAAGTTGGGCGTGCGCGGGTCCTTCAAGGACGTGATGAACACGGCGCTTAACCAAACCTTGAGCCGAACGCTGATCACTTCCGGCACGGTGTTCATATCGACGGCCGCGCTGTATTTCTTCGGCGGCGGCGTGATCAATGACTTCGCCTTCACCTTCCTGGTGGGCATCATCACCGGCACCTATTCGAGCATCTACATCGCCAGCGCGCTGGTTCTCTGGTGGCACAAGGGCGAACGCCCGAAGAGCGCCATGGAAACGCCGGTGGATGTGCCGAGCGGCGTGCGCGCGCGGGTTTAAGCCCCATGCGCGAGGCGCTGAAAGCGAGCGGCCTCTGTTTTGGCCTGATGCTTCTATTTGCGGGGGGCCTGGCCGTGTGGCGGGGGAGCGAATGGTCGCTCCAATTCTTGACAGGCTACGTGATTGAGTTGTCCCTGTCCATGGACAACGTCTTCGCCATCGCCCTCATCTTCGATTACTTCGTGGTGCCGGAGGAGCATCGCTCCCGCGTGTTGCGATGGGGCATTCTCGGCGCGGTGCTCATGCGCGGACTGATGATCGGGGTGGGAGCGGCGCTGATTCAAAGCTTTCACTGGTTCCTTTATATATTGGGCCTGTTCCTACTCTACACGGGAGTCAAATGGCTGGTGTCAAAAGGAGAGATCATGCGCCCGCAGGACAACGGCGTTGTCCGGTTCGCGCGAAAAATGTTCCCGGTCACGGCTGGGTTCGAGGGCGGGCGTTTCCTCAGCCAGGTGAACGGGCGGCGCGCCCTGACGCCGCTGGCCCTGGCGCTGCTCATGGTGGAAACGACCGACCTGGTGTTTGCGGTGGATTCGGTCCCGGCGATTTTCTCGGTGACGCAGAACGCGTTCATCGTTTTCACGTCAAATATATTTGCCATCCTCGGCTTGCGCTCGCTCTACTTCGTGCTGGTGGGCGCCATGAAATATTTTCGTTATCTCCGGCCCGGGCTGGCGTGCGTGCTGGCCTTTATCGGCGCGAAGATGCTGCTCGCGCATTGGTGGGCGCTCCCCACGGTGTGGTCGCTCGTGGGGGTGGGGTTGATTTTGGGCAGCGCGATGGCGCTTTCCGCGGTGGCCGCCTGGCGGGAACGCCGCTGACGAAAGGCCGCCCATGACCGGCGCACACGGTCATGTCCCGCTCTCGGCCAGCCTGCTGGAAATTGTGGGCGAAGAGGAATCAGGCCGGCGCCTGAATCTGAATTCACTGCTCGATAAAACCGACGGGCGCGGGATTTATCTGGTGATGGTGCTGTTGAGCCTGCCTTTCATCACGCCCATTTCGTTTCCGGGCGCGAGCGTGCCGCTCGGCATCGTCATTATGTTTCTCTCGCTGCGGCTGGCGTTTGAACTGCCGCCGCACCTGCCCAAATTCATCGGCGCCCGCACCTTTTCTCCCAGCGGCATGAAAATGGTCCTGCGCGCCAGCGTGCGGGCGTTGCGTTACCTGGAGCGCATGATTCGTCCGCGCAGCGCGCAATGGATCACCTGGCCGTTTATTCGCATGCTGAACGCGCTGACGATCTGTTGGATGGCGTTTCTGCTGGCGTTGCCGTTGCCGCCGTTCCCGCCGTTTACGAATATGTTTCCCAGTTACGCCATCATCTTGATGGCGGTGAGCATGATGGAAGAGGACGGGATGATGATCTGGCTCGGCTACGCCGCGAGCCTCGGCACCACGCTCTATTTTCTCGCGTGGGCCGGCGCCATTTCCGCCTCCCTTATTAAGCTCTTTCATTCCATAGTCCGATGAATGAATTTCAACTGGTCGCTGGCCCAGGCTGACCCTGCGACGTCCGCGCGCCTCGCGGCCGAAGCGAATGTCTCTCCGCTGCTGGCGCAATGCCTCATGAACCGCGGATTTCGAAACGGGGCCGACGCCGCGGAATTTCTCGATCCGAAATTGCGGCATCTCGCCGATCCGTTTCTCCTGCCCAACATGGACAAGGCCGTCGCGCGCCTGCTCGCGGCCCGCGCCCGGGGCGAGTTGGTGGTGATCTTCGGCGACTACGATGTGGACGGGGTGACTTCCACCGCGTTGCTCTTTGAATCGCTTTCCGCGCTCGGCTGGAAATTGAAATATTACCTGCCCAGCCGTCTCACCGAAGGCTACGGCTTGACGCAGGAGGCCGTCGCCGCGTGCGTCAAAGATTTTTCCAGGTTCCTCTTGCTGGCGGTGGATTGCGGTTCGACCGCCACCGGCCCCATCGCGTGGCTGAAAACGCAAGGCATCGATGTCATCGTGCTGGATCATCATCAAGTGTCCGACCCGGCGCCGGACGCGGTGGCGCTGGTCAATCCTCAGCTCGGCGCGAGATTCCACGAGCTTTGTTCGGCGGGCCTCGCGTTCAAGCTGGCGCACGCGCTGGCCAAACAGATGCGCGCCGACGGCGAGGCGGCGGCGCTCGCTTTCGACATCCGCCAGCATTTGGACCTCGCCGCGCTCGGGACCGTCGCCGACCTTGTGCCGCTCACCGGAGAAAGCCGCATTCTCGTTCATGCCGGTTTGCCGCGCCTGGATGTCACTCCACGGGCCGGCTTGTGCGCCTTAAAAACGGTGGCCAAATCGACCATTCCCATCGGGGTGCAACAGGTCGGTTTCCAACTCGGCCCGCGCCTGAACGCCGCCGGCCGATTGCTCGACGCCGGCGAGGCGCTGCGCCTTTTATTGACAGCCGACAAAGCCGAGGCGGAGGCCATTGCCGTCAGCCTGGATGGTCGCAATCGCCAGCGGCAGGAAATCGAGCGCGCCATCTGTGAGGAAGCGTTGGAAATCGTGCGGCGACGTTTCGAGGCCGCGCGCGATTACGTCATCGTGGAAGGCTCAAGCTCGTGGCACATCGGCGTGGTGGGCATCGTGGCCTCGCGCGTCCTGCAAAAGTTTTATCGCCCCACCATTATTTTTGGAGGCGACAACGGCGCCTGGCGCGGCTCAGGGCGGAGCATTGACGGTTTTGATCTCGCGGCGACGCTGGGCGATTGCCGGGAATTCTTGCTGCGTCACGGCGGCCACGCGATGGCGGCGGGATTGAGCATGGAGGCCGCGAAGATCGATTCCTTCCGCGCGCGCATCAACGAGCTGGCGCGGTCCATTTTAAAGCCGGAGCAACTGCGCCCCACCCTGGCGTTGGACGCGGCAACAACCCTCGACGAATTAACGCTTGCGCGCGTCGAGGAACTGGCCCGTTTGGAGCCGTGCGGCATGATGAACCCGGCGGTGCGCGTGGCCTTGCGCGGCGTCGCCCACCAACAACCGCCCCAGCGCATGGGCCGCGAAAACCAGCACGTCAAATTCCGCGTCACCGACGGGCGCCGCATGCTGGAAGCCGTCTGGTGGAATTGCGGCGAGGCGCCGCTCCCAAAAATTCGATTTGACCTCGCCGTCACGCCCACCATCAACGAATACAACGGCCGCCGCACCGTGCAATTGAAAGTCCTCGATTGGCAGTAGGAAAAATCAATCTGGAACTCAGGAAATCAGGAATCGGAACTTTTTTCCTGATGTTGAACGTCAAGGGATCTTTGGCGCGGCTGGGCTGCGAGCTAGGGCTCACAGCCGCCCGGCCGCTTGGCTTAGTTGGATAGAGGCGCGCTCAGATGGTCAATCTGAAACTCAGAAAATCAGGAACCCGGAACTTCCTTTTCCTGATTTCCTGAGTTCCAGATTATTCGAATTGACGCAGCGCAATATAAGGGTCGATGCGGGCCAGGATCCAGTAGGCAAAACGGCCCTTGATCCGCTCCCAAATCGTGCGGGCATCGCGCGCCACGCGGGCGTCGGAGAGACGCAACGAAAGTTCGTAATTAATGTTCAGACTGCGGGAATCAAGATTGGCGGAGCCGACGTACACGATGTCGTTAAAGAGAAAAAGTTTGGCGTGCAAAATCTGCGGCTCGTATTCGTAGATTTCGACGCCGGCAATTAAAAAACGCCGGTAAAAACTCAGGGCCGCCATGCGCGAAAACGGCACATCGGATTTTTGCGGCAAAATCAATTGCACACGCCCGCCGCGCCGCGCGATGCGGATTAAATCGCGGCGCATCCGCCAGGGCGGCAGAAAATAGGCGCACATGATGCGCACATCATCGACGTCCCGCAGTTCATGGCGCAACGCGCGCTTGATGGGATTATTCCGCCCCGGCGCGCCCAGGAGCAACTCGGCATCGGGCGCCTGAAAAGTCCGTTGCCGTTCCGAGGCGCGCAGCCGGGTGAAAGGCTTGTGCTTGAAATCCGCGCAGGCAAACATTTCATCGAACGCCTCCGCCAATTGCCGCACCAGAGGCCCGCGCACTTGCATGCCCAGATCGCGCCAGCCGGATTTCACGCCATCGCCATAATATTCGCTCGCGACATTGAACCCGCCAATCAGCGCCACCTCTTCATCGCACACCAAAATCTTGCGATGATCGCGAATGCTCATGCGGCTGAGCTTGATGGGATTGAACAGCCGGAATTCGCCGCCGCTGACGCGAAAATCATTCCAAAAAGAATCCGGCAAACTGTAGGAGCCCAAACCATCCGCGAGCACCCGGGTTTTGACGCCGCGCTGGCAGGCCGCAATCAGCGCCGCGCGAAATTCGTCCGCCGTCGCGCCGGTGTGAAAAATGTACATCTCCATCCGAATGGAGACCGTGGCAGCCTTGATCGCCGCGAGCATCGCGTCCAACGCAATCCGCCCGTTCTGCAGCCAAATATATTCCGCTTTATGATCCATGAATCCCGCGACCCCGCGACATTCCAATCATAGAAGCCCACCCCGCGACCGTCAACCGGCGCCAAATTATTGCGACCGATGCCGCCTTGAAAACACCTGTTATTTTGCCGGGCGAATGTTAAAACCGGGGACGCCATGCCACAAACGCCGATTGCCCATGAATCCCGAACGCACTGGTGCGCGCGCGGACGGTTGGTCGTGTTTCTATTGGCGGCTTCGTCGATTCTTTGTTTGATGGCGGATTTTTACGGCTGGTGTCCGATGCGGATTTTTACGCCGTTCATCTTTCTGCCCGCGATGGTTCTGTTGCTGGCGTTGGCGGCGTTGGATCGCGCGCGCGGCGATGGCCGGCTCGGTCGGGCGGTCGGCATTGGGTTGATCGGCGGCTTGGTGGCGGCGTTTTCTTATGACATTTTCCGGCTCCCCTTTGTTTTCGCCCAAGAATGGGGGCTGACGGCGGTGATCCCGCCCATGCCGCTTTTCAAGGTTTTTCCGCAATTCGGCGCGATGATCCTGGGGCAGCCGTTGGAGCAAGCGCACTATCCACTGCTCACGCAAATCGTCGGTTGGCTCTATCACTTCAGCAACGGCGCCACCTTCGGCGTGATGTATCTGGCCCTGATTGGCGACGGCGCGCGACGGCATTGGGCCTGGGCGGTTTTGTTCGCCGTGGCCCTTGAATTGGGCATGCTCTTCACGCCGTATCCGGCGGTTTTTCACATTCCGGTCACAGCGCGGTTCGTGGTGGTGACGCTGCTGGCGCATGGGATTTTCGGGCTGGGACTCGGGCTCGCGGTGCGGCGAGGGGAAACCTTCACAGCTTCAAACCATCTAACAATCTAGCCTGCCTTGACCGACGTTATTCCAAAGTTGACGAAAGCTCGGAATACTTTAGTATAACGTCGTGAAAAAAAATTACAAAGCTCGAGCCTCCCGCCCTCCAGGGCGAAATAGTTTCGTCATCGCTTTTCGGCATCCATTAATGGGAGGGCGAAAGGTATGCAAGGGATTGTCAACCGATGATAAAATCACGGCTGAACGCTATGAGAAAGAGATGAACGCACTTTTGTCGCGCACCGATCTGCATTCTGTTACAGGGAGACAAGCCGCCGCGCGACTGTTTAACTCCCGCGTAGTTGAAATATTTTACGACGACTGTCTTCCCTCCACTATCCGCATAAAGATACCGTGGGCGCCGCTCAACCCCTCGCAATTTCATTACCTTCCATGCCCCATCTGTGGGACGTTTCAGTATTCTGTAATCAAGTCACTAGTTATCAACTTCTCAGAGTTTTTTATAGTGATTTGTTCGCAATGCGGCATGAAATGGAGAAACCCAATCCCCGACGAAGAGTTTCTCGTAGACCTCTACGGCCCCCGTTATTTCGAAGGCCGATACGACGGAATATTGAATAAGCAGGTCGGCATTGGTGACTCGACGGATCAAGATAAACAGATGAGAATAATGCGAACCGAGGAGGAGTTGTCTCGATGGATTGACTTGGCGGCCAGCGATCCTCAATATGCGTGCCTTTCCCCGCGAGATAGCTATGAAAAACCACGGCGGTTTTTGGAAATTGGCGGAGGGCGAGGCTACCTTCAAGCAGCGGCGCAATCACGGGGGTTTTCAACCATTGGACTCGAGATATCGCCGCTAGGAATTCGTGCGGCAATAGAAAAAAACCTATTGGTATTTCCTATCCAGTTAGATGAGTTTTGCGGGAAGTATCTTGAATACGCTGGCTTTTTTGACGTTGTTGCGTTCTTTGACTTTCTGGAGCATGTGCCGAGCCCACGTTCCGTTCTCACCATGGTGCGCCAAATCATGAAGGATGACGGAATTGCAATTTTCCGTGTTCCGTGTATTGAGCTAGAAGAGACACCCAAATGGCACCTTGCAGATCACATATGGCATTTTTCCGATGAGACAATTCGACGCCTACTCGATAAAGAAGGATTTGCGATTTTAGACGAACCTAGAAAGAGCGGCCGGTTTCCAGGCGAGGATGGCCAAGTCCAAAACATGACATATTTTGTACGGAAAGTTTAACATTCCAGGCACGCAGTGAGCGTCACCGGGCTTTGGTATAAACTGTCAAGTCAGCGTTACTGCCATTTTTCCGTTCGATTTTAAGTCAATTCGAGCTGGAGGCACTTTTTGAACAAAATAATAGGGCGTTTTTTGCGGCTTGCGTTTTGCGGGCGATTCGGTATGGTTCACACTGCCTGAACGCCGCGTGTGCGGCTGTTCGTTGAGGCTGAGAAAAAAGAGTCAACTAAAGAACCTAACCTTTAACCTCTGTTGCCCGGCAACGCGGTCAGGTTGGCAATGGAGTCTTCGAGGCGCTTTCGCGCCGCCTAGTCTCCCGCAGTTTACGAACACGTTCTAATTATGCTCACGATGGAAGAAGCCCTTAAGCAAAGCGCAACGAGCTTTGCCCCGGGCCAGATTGTCAAAGGTATCGTTATCGAAGTCCGCCCCAAAGAAGCCCTGGTGGACATTGGCTACAAAAGCGAAGGCGTCGTCTCCGGCATCGAATTCGACGACATCAAAGCCGTCAAAATCGGCGATCAAGTGGACGTCCTCATCGAGAAACTCGAGGACAAGGATGGCATGGTCATCCTCTCCAAGGAAAAAGCGGAATTCAAACGGAATTGGGACAAAATCCTCACGATTTGCAACGAAGGCGGCACCATTAACGGCAAAGTCAAAGCGGCTGTCAAAGGCGGATTGCTCGTCAACATTGGCGTGGAAGCTTTCCTGCCCGCTTCGCAAATCGACATCGTTCCCCCCAAGAATTTGGCGCAGTTCATCGGGAACACCTACGAATTTAAGGTCGTCAAAATCAATCAGGACCGCCAGAATATCGTGCTCTCGCGCCGTGAATTGATCGAACAACAGCGCAACGACAAGCGCGCCAAGCTCCTGACCGAAATGACCCCGGGCGACATCCGCAAAGGCACGGTCAAGAACATCACCGATTTCGGCGCGTTCATCGACTTGAACGGCATCGACGGCTTGCTGCACATCACCGACATGAGCTGGGGCCGCATCGGGCATCCTTCGGAAATCCTGAAGGTCGGCCAGGATATCGACGTCGTCGTGCTCGACATCAACCGCGAAAAGGAACGCGTCAGCCTCGGCCTCAAGCAGAAGCTCAGCAATCCCTGGGAAAATATCGACGCCAAATACCAGGTCGGCAACAAGGTCAAAGGCAAGGTTGTCAATCTCGTGCCGTACGGCGCGTTCGTGGAATTGGAGCCGGGCGTGGAAGGTTTGGTGCACGTCACCGAATTGTCCTGGACCAAGCGCATTGCCAAGCCTTCGGACGTCCTGAAGGCCGACCAGGAAATCGAGGCGGTCGTCCTCGGCATCAATCGCGAAGAGCAGAAAATCTCCCTCGGCATCCGCCAATTGGACGCCAATCCGTGGGACCGCGCGCTGGAGAAATACCCGCCCGGCACCAAGGTCAAAGGCAAGATTCGCAATCTCACCAGCTACGGCGCCTTCATCGAGTTGGAAGAAGGCATCGACGGCATGATCCACGTCTCGGACATTTCCTGGACGCGCAAGATCAATCACCCTTCCGAAGTCTTCAAAAAAGGCGACGAAGTGGAAGCCATCGTGCTGGAAGTGGACAAGCCGAACCAGCGCATTTCCGTGGGTGTCAAGCAACTGAGCGTCGATCCGTGGAGCAACATCGACCAGTTCTACAAAGTGGGCGATCTCGTCACGGGCAGCGTCACCAAACTCGCCAGCTTCGGCGCGTTCATTGGTTTGCAGCATGACATCGACGGCTTGGTGCACATCTCGCAAGTGAGCGAAGAGCGCACGGACAAGATCAAGAACGTCCTCAAGGTCGGCCAGGAAGTCACGGCCCGCGTCATCAAGATCGACAAGACTGATCGCCGCATCGGCCTCTCGATCAAGGCCGCCGCCTACTCCACCGAGCAGCTTAAGGCCGAGCAAGCCATTCTGGATTCGCTCAAGCCGGGCGAAGATCTCGTGGCCCTGCAACACGCCTTCGACGCCGCTGACGAAAGCCTGCGCGAAAAAGGCCAATAACCGCCGCAACAAAGATTACACCTCGGCCGGCCGCCCTAAAAAGCGCCGGCCGATTTCATTTCATCCAGTAAGCGCGGTAGAAGGCGGCGTTGCTGTTGAGGGCGGCGGGGTCGAAGTAATTCCAGTTGGTCGCGGTTAAGCTATTTGTGGCGATGGGCGTCCAGCCGGCGGGGGAGCCGAAGGCCCAGTTGCGATCGAGGCGGAAGGTTTTGGCGAGGGCGGCGGAGAAAGTGACGGCGCCGGGGCCGGTGGTAGTCAGGGATGGGGCGGGGAACATCGCGGCGCGCATGCCGGGGGCGGGCTGTTTGGTGTTGGGATCCCAATACATGAAACCGGCGTTCCAATCCCACATGGCCCAACCAAGGCCAAGCGCGTCGGCGCCGGCGCGGAAAGCGGTGTAAAAGCGGGCGCGCGAGGCGGCATCTCCCATCGTGTAGGCGCCAAATTCTCCGATGTGCACGGGGCGGCCGTAATAATCCGACCACTGGCGCGCTTCCTGTTGTTCGCCGGCAAAGGCGAGAGGGCTGCTGGGGTTGCCATCGGCGGGAAGGGTATTGTAATTGACAAACCAATTCGTCACGTAATCGCCAATGCCCGCGGCAGGCTGGAGGGGATGCGGCGGCGGGCCGGGAAAAATCACGCCAGTGGTGGCGGTGTCGGGGCCGGGCCAGGTGGCGCCCTGATGCGTGAAATAAAACGGATCGTAACAGTGCACCGTGACGATCAGATTGGAATCGCCCGGCGGCAATTGCAGGCTGCCCAACTCGCTGATGGCGTTCCACTGGCTGGGCCCGACAAAAATGGTGCGCGACGGGTTAGTCAAGCGAATCTCACGAATGGCTTCCGCATAGATCGGATTCAACAACGCCGTGGCGGAGCCGGGGCCGTTGGGCTCGTTGATCAGCTCGAAAGCGAGGCTTGGCGGCCGGTTGGAATAGTAGGCGGCGATCTGGCGCCAGATGGCGTAAAATTCGTTGGTGTTGGCGGCGGCGTTGGTGGCGAATTCGTTCCAGTTGTGAATATTGATGATCACGGAAAGCCCCTGCTGCAAGGCGTTGGTCACCATGAAATCCGTCTTGGCAAAGAAGGCGGGCGCAATGGTGTAATTCGGCGCGGAGCCCACATAATAATTCCAGCCGCCGGGAATGCGCACATGATCGAAGCCTTCGCGGCGGATGTTGATGAAATCATTGGTGGTGTAGGTGGATTGCCACGTTTCACCGGGCGGGACTTCCAGATAATTGCCCATGTTGACGCCGCGCATGAATTTGCGGGCGGCGAGATGCGCGGGGGTGTTCGTGCTGGCCAGGCGCGGCATGTCGGTGAAATTCGCCGGGAAAAAGGCGCGCGCGAAAAAATTGAGCGTCACAGGCACGCCGCCTTGCACCGCAAAATTGCAGCTCAACGGGCCATCGTGCCACACGCGCACGTAGCGGACGCCATCCTCGGGCGCGACCGGGCCGGTGTCCACGGCCGCGTCCGTGCCGTAGGTGCGCCACCAACTTGAGGGCAGACCCGCGAGGACGTTTTCGAAGCTGCCATTGGTCAGCGTGGCGTTGACCGCCGAACAGCCGTCCCAGAGAACTTCCTGCTTGTAGATCGCGCCGTTGGGCGACATTTCCCAAGGCCCGCGAATGGTGAGATTGACGGTGCCACTGCTGGCGGGCGTAAAGCGGAACGAGGCCGGCGTCCACGCAAAATGGGCGATGTTGAAATTGACGGTGTAACTATTCGTCTGATCGGAGGGGGCCAGCCAGGTCTGGCGATCCACGGAACCGGCGCCCGCTGTCAAGTATCCCAAATTGAGCGCTTGCGTATTGCCGTCGCCTTCCAAATCGAAGCGGGCTTGCACGGCGACCTGGACGGGATTGGTTTGCGCCGAGGCGGCCAGGGCGGAGGCCAGAAACATGACATGGCGCAAACTCATACGATTCAGGGCGGGCCCAGCGCGCGGAATTCTCCGCCGCAATGCATGAGCCCCATCAAGTATAGCAGGCCGTCATAATAGCGGTAGTGGCCGTTCGGGATGGGCGTCCGCCAGAGCGCCTCGACGAATTCCTGCCGCTGCGGGTTCGTCGCCGCGAGGCTCGCCACGGCGTTCATCGCGACGAGACCTGTGGAATGTTCCGCAGCGACCTGCTGGCCGTCCAGGGTGAATTGGTTGCCATACGTGCTGATGCCTTTTTCCGCAAAAAAGGCCTGCAAACGATCGCTGAATTCGCGCTCGTGAATGTCTTTGCGCCACCAGGACCAATCCACCGACCAATTCATGGCCGTGCGCCAGGCGTCAAAACGAAAATCGGCGGCGCCTTTGTTCCAGGCCGGCGCCTCGGGCGAGCCGTCGAAGTTCGCGTAGTTCGGCGCCAGGCCCGTGCGGGGATTCGTGGTCCATTGGAAGAAAGTGCGGCTATTCTCGGCGGCTTCCTTCCAATAATCGCGATCCCCGGGCGGCCCCCATTTGGCCCACAATTCGTAGAAGGCCGGCAAATGATAGGAGGGATCGGTGTGGTCAGCGCCGGTGGGAGAGAAACGCACCATTTTATGGTCAGGATTGAAGATCGGCCCCGCCGTGATGGCCGCGGTGCGGGACGGCCGGGTGGTGACCTGGCCCGTGATCACGGCGCGATGCACCGCGTTGCTCAACAAACAATCCGCCATGCCGCGATAGTCGTAAATCCCGGAGCCGCTGCCCCATCGATTGGCCGCGAAATAAAGCGACATGATGAAATATTCTTCGCCATCGGGCGCGACCATTTCGTCGTTCAACGCGCCGTTGGTTTTCATCGACCACGAAAAATATTGATACGACGGATGGGCCGGATCGCTGTGGAACATGAACGTCCGCGCCCAATTCCAAATGGCGTCGAAATCCGCTTTGTGATCGAGCTGCACGGCGATCATCATGCCGTACGACAAGCCCTCGGTGCGCACGTCGTTGTTCGCCACATCGGTGACAAAACCGAAGGGGCCGTTGGCGTTGGTTCCCGCCAAATAAAAAACGGTTTGGTTATCGTTGTCGCCGTGGAAAAGCTGGGCGTAGGCGGCGTCGATTTTCGACTTTACCTCCGCATCCGTATGGCCGTTTGCGGCGAACAAATTGGGATAATGACCCGTGACAGCGGCGCCGCGCGCCGGCGACGGAGAGGAGGGGGACTGACATCCTTGGTTGAGCAGCGCGAGGGCGAGCAACGCCGGGCAAAGAAATCTCTTCATTCGATGGTGTTGTTGCTGACGAAAGCGATCTTCCGGCTGTCGGGCGACCACGAAGGCACGTTCATGGTGCCCTGGCCGCCGTAAACATATGCCACGACTTTTGCCGCGCCGCCGTCCGCCGGCATCACGCGCAGATAGACGTGCTTGTAATAAGGATGGTCTTTCGGCTCGATATCTTTTGGAAAACTGATGAAGGCAATCCATTTGCCGTCGGGCGAAATGTGGGGAAACCAATTGTTGAATTCATCGTTCGTGACCTGCTCCTGGCCGGAGCCATCCGGCTTCATGCGCCACAACTGCATCAACCCGGAGCGCGTGGAATTAAAATAAATATACTGCCCATCCGGCGTGAATTCCGGGCCGTCGCTCAATCCCTCCGCGTCTGTCAACCGAATTTCATCGCCGCCGCCCACCGCCATTTTGTAAATGTCATATTTATTGTTCCGCCCGCCCGTGTACACGATAAATTTGCCGTCGGGCGACCAGCCGTGCGCGTAGGAGGGGGAGAGCTTGGTCAGCGGCTCCGGGGAACCGCCGCCGACCGGCACGGTGAAAACCGCGGATTGCCCGCCGTGCCCGGCGCTTTGATCGCTGATGGCCAGCAT
The DNA here is from genome assembly GCA_035551475.1 of Verrucomicrobiia bacterium. Lineage (GTDB taxonomy): Bacteria > Verrucomicrobiota > Verrucomicrobiia > Limisphaerales > Palsa-1400 > DASZMX01. Next base: position 98,371 of record DASZMX010000082.1, on the reverse strand, counting down.
GCGCCCGTCAAAGGACAGCACGTGATCATTGTTATTGCGATTGGCGAAATCGGTGTCGATGGTGGCGGCCTTTTTATCCGCGAGATCGAACCGGCAGAGCCGCCCCCAGCCTTCCTTGCGTCCGCTCACGTTATAGATCAGCGCGCGACCGTCATGCGTCCAATTCGGCGCCTCGAAGGGTTCGGCGGATTCGCGGATCATTTCCAGGCGGCCGGTGGGGACTTCGAGAATTTCCAACGCGCTGCCAATAAAATCCCGGTAGGGCACAAAACTTTCCTTCACCGGCTTGACGATGCGCACATCGCGGCAAATTGCCGTCTCCACGACATCAGCGGTATGGGAGCAGACAAACAGCCCGACATACACTTCGTCGCCCAATTTGAAATCGGGCAATTCCGCGCTGACGAAGGGCTCGCCGTAACGCGCGGCGGAAAAAATGTAGGTGTTGCCCTTGCGCTCGAATTGCAGCACATCCGCGTTGGTGACATTGAGGCGGAGTTGGTCGGTGTTGCTGCCGACCGCGACGCGATATTGCAGGGAGGTCAGGCCGTCGCCATGCTCGGCGGCGTCGGCGTAAGGGGAGAGCGGGTCGAGGCTGGGCCGCACCATCCAGCCGACCTTGCGATGATCCACGGCGCCTTTGCCCACAAATTCCACGCGCGTGCGGAGGAGAAAATCACCCTTCATCTTCTTCCACACGAAATGGCATTGGTCGCGCGTGAACCACATATTTGTGCCCGCGCCGGAGACGCGATATTCCTGGCGCGCGGCGTCGTATTGACAGCTTCCCGCCAGCGTCGGTTCGCCCAAATCGGTTTCGCCTTCGAATTGCCCCAGAGCGGCGCCCGCCGCGTGAAGCCCAGTCGCGGTCATAATCGCTGCCATAGAAATAATGATGCGGCGGAAAGCCGTATGTGTGATAGGGTGCATGACACAACGATTATGACAGATCGCGCCCCCGCGCAATAGGCCTTTCGGACAGGATTCGGACAAACCATGAACACAGGCAATCTCAAAGGAAAAGGCGCGCTGATCACGGGCGCGAGCCAGGGGTTGGGCCGCGAAATGGCGCTGGCCCTGGCGGCGGCCGGCGCGGAAGTGATCTTGCTGGCGCGTCAGGCGGCGCCACTGGAAGAAACGGCCCGCGCCGCGCGCGCCTTGGGCGCGGTGGCGCATGTTTTTCCGGCGGATGTGACCAACGAAACCCAAATCGCCCGCGTGGCGGAGAGCGTTTTGCAGAAGATGCCGGCGCCGCACATCCTCATCAACAACGCGGGGATGAACATTCGCAAGCCGCTGATCGAATTCTCCCTCGCGGAATGGCGGCAGGTGATGGACACCAATTTAACGAGCGTTTTTTTGATCTGCCGTCATTTCGTTCCCCACATGAAAGGGCGCGGCTATGGGCGTGTCATTAACATGACATCGATCATGAGCCACATTTCGCTGCCGGGCCGGTCCGCCTACAGCGCCAGCAAGGCGGCGTTGCTCGGCTTGATTCGCGCCCTCGCCCTCGAACTGGCGCCGGACCGAATCACCGTCAATGGCATCAGCCCCGGCCCTTTCGCCACAGAAATGAACCGTCCGCTCCTTGATAATCCCGAACTGAACGCGCAGTTCCTCGCCAAAATTCCCCTCGGAAGCTGGGGTGATCCCAAGGACATCGGCCAGCTCGCCCTTTTCCTTTGCTCGGAGCACGCCGACTTCATCACCGGCACGGACATCGTGGTGGACGGCGGCTGGACGGCGCAGTGAGTTTCCCGCTTGCGAGGCATTGCGGGATATTGAATATTCAGTTGTCACTTGGAAAACCGATCATGAAAACAAAAACGATCATCACATTCCTGGTTTTATTGGTGTCCTTATTTTGTCAGGCGCCGGTGCGCGCGCAGGAGGCCGACGTCCTGGTCAACAAATCGGTCATCGACCTGCATCAGTTGGGGTTGGGCGACGGCGTCATTATTGACAAGATCAAATCCAGCCGCTGCAATTTCGACACCGGCATTGAGAGTTTGAAACAATTGAAAGCCGCGGGCATCAGCGAAGGCGTGATGAGCGCGATGATCACCGCGGCCAAGCCGGCCGCCGCCGCCCCCGCACCGCCCGGCGACCCCAACGATCCGACGGCGATGCACGAGCCGGGCATTTGGTTTTTTGACGAGGGCAAGAAAAAGATGACCAAGCTGGAAGCGTCCGCCATCACGCGCATTGAATCGGGCGGCGGCGCCGTGTGGGGCATGGCTTGGGGAGCGACGGCAAAGTCACGCGCGGACCTCAACGGCAGCGCGGCGGCGTTTCAAATCACCCAAAAGCGGCCGGTCTTTTATTTTTATTTTGAAGGCGATTCCGGCGCCACCAGCCCCAACGAATTTGTGCTGGCGCAAATGGAGGTGAAGAAAAAAGACGATCGCCGCCGCCTGGTGGTCGGGCAAATGAACGCCTACAGCGGCAGCCAAAGCGGGCCCGAGAACAAAGACGTGCGCGCGACCACCTTTGACAAAATTGCGCCCGGCATTTTCAAAGTGTCGCCCAAGCAAGACCTGGCTCCCGGCGAGTATGCGTTTTTCCACGCGGGCAACACGCCCATCGTGGGGTACGGCTACGTCATCGGCGCCGGCGGGCGGCTCTTTGATTTCGGCGTCCAGCCCTGACGCTTAGCGGGATTTTTCGCCGAGCAACATTTCCAACCTGCGCAGGCGCGCGGTCAAATCCGCGTCTTCGGCGTCGCGCCGTTGCAACTCGGCCTTCAAGGCGTCCACCTTTTGATTGAGCCCTTGAATGGCGGTCAGGGCGACGCCCTCCGAATCAATCGTGGCGATGTGCCGCTCGTCTTCGCCCACGCCGAACGCGGCGTAAAAATCCTGCGCCACCGGCCCGACGTGACGCACGCTGGCATCCTGCGTTTTGTAATGCCACGTTTGGAGCGGGAGCGCCGCGACCTTATCCAAAACGGCCAGCGCATCCACCGGACGAAATTCATCTTTGGCATTGCGATCACTCAAAGAGGACCAGGAACCACTGCCCGCAGCCAGCGCCACGCCGCTCGTCGTATTCGTGCTGGTGTAAAACACCACGCCGCCCGAAGCGCGCGCCAAAAATTGATTGGTGGAGGTGGTCGCAGTATTCGTCGATCCATCGCTCCACACAAACGAATTGCTGTGTTGCGCCGAGGCGAGGGCGCCTGCGGCAAAGGAAAAATCGCCATTGGCCACGTTGCCATAACCGCCGGGCACGACCGCCGCATGACCTGCGGCTGAATTGTTGGTGCCGCCGCCCACCGCGCTCGCGGCGCCGGTGGCCTGATTGCCCCAACCGCCCGCCACGCTGGAGGCCGATCCGCTCGCCGTGTTGACCGCGCCGCCACTAGCCGTCGCGGCAGGCGCCGTGGCTGACACGTAATAACCTCCGTTCACCGATGCGCCAACAGCATTGGCCAGATTATTAAAGCCTCCCGCCACCACGGCCTCGTAACCGCTGGCCACATTGTTCGTGCCGCCGCCCACGCTGGCATATTGACCGGACGCCGCGTTGTTATCGCCGCCCGCCACGACGCCCCAGGCGCCGGATGCAACATTCCCGGAGCCGCCGCCCACCGTGGTAAACTCATTTTGCGTCGCGTTCGCATATCCGCCCGCGACGACGGATTGGGCTCCGAAGGCCTGATTCTGGAGGCCGCCGCCGATAAAAGCCTGCTGGGCGCCGATAAAGTTGCCCGTGCCTCCGGCGATAGTGGCTTGGACGGCGCTGCCGCCGATCGTATTATTCCAGCCGCCCCCAATGGTGGCCTGCCAGGCGAGCGGACCAACGGCGTTGCTCCAACCGCCGGCCACCGTGGCTTCGTAAGCGTTCGTGTCAATTGTATTGGCCCAACCACCGCCAATGGCCGCCGACGTGGCGTTGCTCGCGATGAAATTGACATAACCCCCGCCGATAAAGGCTTCGTACGCCAAGGCAAGATTCACGTTATTCAACCCGCTCCGCACCTGCGCGCCGTTGAGATTCGTCAGACCGCTGCCGTCCCCGAACATGACACCGGCGATAAAGGTGTTGGTTTGAACACCAGGCGTTCCGAGGCGAATGACCCGGCTATCTCCTGCGACACCGGCGGACCCAATTTCAATATTGCCGGACCCGGTGGTCAGATTCGTGCCGGAATCAACGCCAAGCCCGATATTATTGCTGCCGGTGGTGACATTGTGCAGCGCGGATTCGCCATCCGCGGTGTTGCCGCTGCCGGTGGTGTCCAGATTCAACGCTTGATGGCCGTTGGCGACGTTGTTGCTGGCCGTCGTCATCAGATTCAGCGCCCAATCGCCAATGGCGACGTTATTGCTGCCGCTGGTGGAAGTGGCCAGCGCTTGATAGCCACTGGCGACGTTATAACTTCCATTGGTGCTGGCGACCAGGGCTTGGTAGCCGCTGACCGTGTTATGGATGCCGATGGTGTTGTTGTGCATGGCGCCGTTGCCTGCAGCGGTGTTTTGCCCCCCGGTGGTGTTGGCGACGAGCGCATTGATGCCGATGGCAGTGTTGTTGGCGCCAGTCGTGTTTGCGGTCAGCGCCAGCCCGCCCACCGCCGTGTTATTGGCGCCGGTGGTGTTAGCAGCCAGCGCGGATGCGCCGACGGCAGTGTTGGCGGCGCCGGTGGTGTTAGCCTTAAGCGCCTGGTAGCCAATGGCGGTGTTTTGGCCAGTCCCGGTCATCGTCAAATTCCCCGCCCCGGCGCCCGCGAAAAAGTTTTGCGTGCCGTAAGAATGCATCAAGGTGGCGCTGCCCGCATAAATAATGCCCGACGCCGCAGTGGTGGTCGCAGCCAGATTTAAATTATTGCTCACAGTCAACGTGCCGCCGGAAAGAACGCCGAATGAGCCGTTGAATACGTTGCCGGTGTTGGTCAATAAATTGACGCCGGTGAAAGTATTGGCGCTGGTGAACGTCTCGCGGGAGTTGCTGGGCGGCGCCCCGATGACGAGAGTTGCGTTGGCCGAATAGTTCACGCCGGCGCTGGAGATGTTAAGGCTGGTGACGGAGCCGCCGGCCGCAGTGGCGGTGATGAGGGCGTTGGAGCCAGTGGCGTCCACGATCGCAACCGCAGGCGCCGTGGTGTAGCCGGAGCCGGGATTAAGCAGGGTGACGCCGACAATAAAACCGTTGAACACCGTGAGCGAGCCAGTGGCTTGGACGGTGGTGTTCGGCACGCTGAGTTGCGCGATGTTGGTATTGACGATGGAGCCGACCGCGCCCGCCGAGGCGGCGGTGGCGGCGTAAATCGCGAGGGGCGAAGGCGTGATCGGCTGGCGCGGGGCCAAACTCACGAAGGCGCCATTGCCATTAGTGCGGGCCGCCACATCGAGCCAGATGGGCGAACCGTCAAATGGCGCGGCGCCAAAATCCAGCGTCGCGGTGAACAAGCCGGCGCTCACGGGCGTCGCCACATTGGTCACGAAAACGGAGATTTGGACGCCATTGGTGACGGCGTCGAACACGGCGAATTGCAAATCGTAGAGGCCATTGGCGGGCGCGCCGTTGTATTGCAACTGGCCTTGATAGGTGAAGGCGGTTGATTGCGCGGGCGAAGTTGCGGCCGTCGCGCCCAACAGGAGTACGGCAAGCATCCGTTGAATTTGGTTTTTCATAATGCGGAGCAGGACTTTGGTTAGCGCCCGATCATTGCCAATGCCGCCCGTAAAACAAGCCGAAAATGCCGGAATCGCCCGTTTATTTCCCCTGAAACTCGACTTCGGAAAAGCCCATTTGAAAGAATAAGTTGGAGAGCTGCGCGCGGGCGCGGTCGCTGGCGTCCTTGATGATGCCCTCCTGCAAGGCGGCGCGCCGCAGATCGTCCACGGCCTGGCGCCGGGCGTTCTGCTCCAAATCCTTGTCAAAAACACGCATGATGCCCGTGGTGCGGTCGAGCACTTCCGTGCGGGCTTCGTCGAGATAAACATCCGTCACCAACGCCTTGGGCAGGGCGATGCTGATTTTCTTGTCGGACACTTTGAGATCGTCCGGTTTGAGCCGGCTGAAATCGATGCCCGCCTTGGCAATGCCATGCGCCACCAGCACGACGCGGTTTTCCCCGTACCATTTGGCGTCTTCCACCACGACCACCTTCTCCAGGACATATTTGACGGTCACGAGCTGCGACAGAGTTTGCACGCGCGTGAGAATGGCCGGCGTGTTCAGCGTCGTCACCCCGTTCAAGGGCAGCCAATGCCGCGACACAAAGGCGAACAATAATCCGAGGGACAAAATTAGCAGCAAGGCCGCCCCCACCGCCGCGATTCGTTTAAACATGTTTAAGAAATCACATGATGCGACGCCGGCGCCCGTTTGCAAAGCCTTCAACCAGCCGCATCCCGCGGGCGGAGGGTCCCGCGCTTGACTTCCCACAGCCGCAGGTCGCGCCCCAATTCGCGCGGCCAGTTCTCCTCCGTGCAAGTCATGAAGACCTGGCTGTGCGCGTGCCGGGCGCGGTTGAGCAAAGGCAGGAAACCGGCGCGGCGCCGCGCGTCCAGCTCGCCCATGACGTCGTCAATCAAAAGAATGGGCGGAGCGCCGTGGGCCGCGGCCAGATGCTCGGCCTGCGTGATTTTCAGGGCGATGGCGATGGAGCGCTTTTGGCCTTCGCTGGCGAATTTGGCGGCGGACTTCCCATCCAGGCGCAATTGCAATTCATCGCGATGCGGCCCGACCAACGTCACACGCAGCGCCGCTTCGCGCGCGCGCTGCCGGGCCAGCTCCAGTGAAAAATCGCTGCGCACGGACGGCTGATATTCCAGCTCCAGTTGCTCAGCCTGGCCGGAGACGCGCCCGTAGGCTTCGATGGCGAGCGGCGCAATTTGTGGAATCAGTTCGCGGCGAAAGCGTGTCAACTCATTGCCGGCCTGCACCAATTCACGGGTGAACGCCTCCAGCGCCGGCTCGTCCACTGTGCGGCGTTTGAGCAGGGCGTTGCGCGCGCGCAAGGCTCCCGCATAACGCTGCAGGAGCGGCAGATAAATGGGGGCGGTTTGGGCGAGCAGCAAGTCCATGAAGCGCCGGCGCAAGCGTCCCGCCCCTTTGATTAATTGCATGTCTTCCGTGCAAAAAACCACCGCGCGCAAGGTTCCCCAGTAATCCCCGAGCGTTCGCACCGGCTGGCCGTTGCGGGTCAGTTTTCGCTCCGCCGCCGACCAATACATTTTGATCTCGTGCGATCCTTGCGCAACGACCTGCGCGCCAATGAAGTAGCCTTTCTGGCCATGCCGGACAATTTGCGCGCCGCCTACGCCGCGAAACGAGCGCAGCGTGGCCAGCAAATAAATCGCCTCGAGAATGTTGGTTTTGCCCTGGGCGTTGTCGCCCAACAGCACATGAAAGCCCGGGAGAAAACTCGCGTCCAGACGCGGGTAATTGCGGAAATCGCGTAATCTCAGTTGGGCCAGGTGCATCCGTCCCCGAAACTGAACACCGAACGCGGAAGCGGTGCAAACTTAATGACGATAGAGACGGGTCGTGGGAGGCTTGGACGTCAGCAAGGCGTTGGCCGGCCCAACGGCGTACTTGATGTCCTGCGCGGCGGCATCGTTGAACTTCACCACGATCAGCGCCTTCTCGATCGTCTGTTCATGGCAGAATTGCTCCGCCGAATAGACGCTCTCAAATTCCATCGCGCTATTGGCGTCGGAGCCCCATTGGCTTCCGTCAAAGAAACGCTTGGAATCAGGATCTTGAATCAAGATACGCATGCTTCAACTACATTTGTAAGGCATTTGCCTACAATAGCGCAAGGTCAAACCTCGCAAATCTTTGCCAATTACGAATTTCCGCATTTTGCCGTTTTTCACCCTCGGCCCAATGCTCTGGTATTTGAGTTGCCGTGAGAGGCGGTGTTCCCCTACCATTCGCCATCCCAGACTAAAGGCGTAGAGCAGACTCAGTCTCTTGCGGACTTTCCCATCCGATGGGAAAACGGCTATATTAAAATGAAGCCTGAAGAACAAAACCCAAATGAACACCCCTTACTTTTCAGAGAAGACTGCGCCTGAGCCCCGCCGTCTTTTTCGGCGGGAACGCCACCCCAAACGCCCCGCGTCCGCCTTCACCCTCATCGAACTTTTGGTGGTCATCGCCATCATTGCAATCCTAGCCGCTTTGTTGCTGCCCGCTTTGGCCCAGGCCAAAGAGCATGCGCAGCGCATCAAATGCACCTCGAATTTGAAACAGATGGGCATCGCCTTTCATATGTGGTCCAGCGACCACACGGATATTTACCCGCCGACGTGCATTTATGGCAGCGACACCGGCGGCCAGCTAACGTGGGATGATTACATTCATTCGTATTTGGGCGGCCATGACACGGCGGATGATCTGGCCGGGGCGCTGGATAACAACAGCAATGCCGTCCCGGCGGTGTTGCGGTGCCCGGCGGACCGCATTAACCGCCTCTCCAGCGGCGCGGGGCTGGCTTATGGCAACGATTTGCAACGCCGCAGCTACGCGATGAATTACGGCGGATCGGTCACAGCGCCGGGAGCCGGCTCTGCGACCTCGCCCGCCATCGCGCTGCCGCCCGCCACGCATGGCGTGGGCGTCTATATCACGGACACGACGCTCACCGGGCCGCCGAACAGCAATGCCTCGTGGGATCCGCCCGGTTACAAGTCGTCTGCCGTGCAGGATTATGCCGGCACGATTCTTCTCTGCGAATTGCCGAACCAATACAACCTGGCCGGCAACGGCTGGCCATCCTTCTGCGAAGGGCCCGGCGTGGGTTATCCCACCTGGAGCGGCGCAGTGGCCACCCCGGAAGTGGTGCAACTTTATAATTACACCTCACTCCTCGGCGGCGGCCCGACCGGGAAAGTGAATTGGGGCGGAGCGACTTTCGGTTTGCATGACAAGCGGTTCAACTACCTTTTCCATGATGCGCACGTGGCGACTTTGCGCCCGCAAGACACGGTGGGCAAAGGCACGACCAACGCCCCGCAAGGCATGTGGACCATGGTGAAAGGAGACTGATGTATGTTGCGCCGCACCCGAGCTTTTACGTTGATTGAACTGCTGGTGGTTATTGCCATTATTGGGATTTTGGCCGCCTTGATCCTCCCCGCGCTGGCCCAAGCCAAGGAGCACGCGCAACGCATCAAGTGCACCAATAATCAAAAGCAAATCGGCCTCGCGTTCCAAATGTGGAGCACGGACATGAAGGATCTGTTCACGCCCACCGCTTATCGCACGGGCGATTATCAGTACCAATTAAGCTGGGACGATTATCTCCATGCGTACCTGGGCGGCCATGACACGCCGGACGATTTGCAACTGGGCCTGGACCAAAACAGCAATGCCATTCCCGGCGTTTTGAAATGCCCCGCCGACCGCATTGGCCAAGGCGGATTGACCTATGGAAATTTCCAGCAACGCCGCAGCTACGCCATGAATTACGCCGGGGAAGCCAATGATCCCGGCACGCGCCCCGCGGCCACCCACGGCGTCGGCGTGCGCATCACTGGCACGGGCGGCAACAGCGGCCAATTATGCCCTTGGGAGCCACCGCCCAACCTTTGCTACAAAAGCAGCGATGTGCAGGATTTCGCCGGAACGATCGTGCTTTGCGAATTGCCCAACCTCGGCAATCTCGCGGGCAATGATTGGCCCTCCTTCTGCGCAGGGCCCGGCTATGGCGTCCCGGCGTGGACGCAACAGTCCAGCACTTATGAGATTGTGCAGTTGACAGACAAGCAGCCCGCCGATCTCAAAGCCAGCTTCGGCGGCGTTCTGTTCGGCCTGCATGATCGCCGCTTCAATTATTTGTTCCACGACGGCCACGTCGCCGCCTTGCGTCCCAAGGACACCGTGGGCAAAGGCACCACCAACGCGCCGCAAGGGATGTGGACGATGACCAAGGGCGATTAAGCGCGCCCGGCCCGCAGGCGCGCATAACGGAGGCGGCGCGGATTGGACGGCGCGTCAAAATCACATTCGGCCACAGGACCTGGCGCCGTTTCGGCCGGCGCTGATTCGCTTGACACAACTCCTTGCTCCAGGCGCGCGACTTTGCGGGCAAATTCGAGCATCACCGCGCACGGTTCCAGGCAGGGAATGACGCTCTTGGTTTCGGGCGCGTCCGGCGCGAGATAGGCTATCGTCCAAAGGCGGCGTTTCAGGCAGGACTCCGGATGGCAGCAGGCCGTCGCGGCCGCCACGGCGGCGCCATCCTCCAAAGTGGCGGTGATGCGATACATGCCGGTTTGGCGCGCGGTGAAATCACGATACGACGTGATCGGCGGAGGCGTTGCCTGCGCCGCAAACCAGTCCGCCACGGCGCCGGGATAAAGGATGTTCAACGCCAGCCATAAATCATTTTCGTGGCGCGGTTCCGAGCGCCAGCCGCGGGCCAGATTCGGCGCTGATTTGAGCGGACGAAACGCGCCCTCGGCGGTGAATTGCGCCACCGCGCGCAAATCGGGGCCGGACACCAGGCGCAATTGGTCATCGGGGATCAATCGGTCATCGGCATGGCGCAGCGCAAAACTCGGCGCGGCGCGGCGAATGATCACCTGGCAAAAAACCATTTCCGTCCCGATTGCGGAGAGGAAAGCGGCGAGGGCTGGATTGGGAACGGCGCTCATCCTCCGGCCACGATGCGGACGATTTCCAGCTTGTCGCCATCGGCCAGCGCCCGGCCGGCAAATTCCGACGGCGCCACGGCCTGCCCATTATGCTCCACCACCACGCTTTTGGGGAGAAAGCGGCGGGCGCGGAGAAATTCCGCGAGGGTGCAGGGCAATTCCACCGCCAGTTTCTCGCCATTGGCCATGACGTGCGCCGGGATCATGGGGTGTCAAGCAGTCAACGCCGCGTCCCAATCCTTCCACACGGGATCGTAGCCAAGGCGCCGGAGCAACTCCGCGACTTCGGCCGCGGAACGGCGGTCGGCAATTTCAAATTGCCCGGTGGCGGCGGTCGCGCCGGGCGGCGTTTGCCATTCGCTGGCGGTGGCGGCCAGCTCCACCACGCGGCCTCGTTCGGTGTGATGAATTTTTTCCCGTCCGGCGCCGGTGTAACCGCCGGGCTCGGTGTGGCTGCCGGCGCTGATCATGGTGATGCCCAACGGAATCAAGCCGTCGCGGAACTCCGCGCGTTCCCGTGTCGAAAGCACCAGGCCGGCATCCGGCAAAAACAAGCGCAACGCGCAGACCAATTGCACGAGATTACGCTCGGTCATGTGCGTAACAGGCTGAAATTCGCCGGCGCAAGGCCGCAGGCGCGGGAGCGACACAGTCAACTGCGCCTTCCAACAATGCCGCATCAAATAATGCGCATGCGCCGCCAGGCTGATGGCCTCCACGCGCCAGTCGGCCAGGCCGTATAATGCGCCGATGCCCAGGCGCCGAAAGCCCGCCGCGTAAGCCCGCTCGGGCGTTTCCAGCCGCCAATCAAAATTGCGTTTCGGCCCGGCGGTGTGCATCTCCGCGTAAACCGCGCGATCGTACGTTTCCTGATAAACCACCAAGCCGTCCGCGCCCGCCGCCACCAGCGGACGATACTCGTCCGTTTCCATCGGGCCAATCTCCAGCGAAATCCCCGGCGCCTCCGCGTGCAGCGCGGCAATGCAATCGGCCAAATAATTTCCTCCCACAAATTTCGGATGCTCACCCGCAACCAGCAACAGATTGCGAAAGCCCTGCGCCAGCAACGCGCGCGCCTCGCGCACCACGTCCTCGACGCTCAAGGTCACGCGCACAATCGGGTTGTCCCGGGAAAAGCCGCAGTACTTGCAATTATTGACGCATTCGTTGGACAAATATAAAGGCGCGAACAACCGGATGACGTTGCCGAAGCGGCGGCGCGTCACGGTCTGCGAGGCCGCAGCCATTTCTTCCAGGAATTCCCCGGCCGCAGGCGAAATCAAATTCGCGAAATCGCCGAGCGTCAGGCTGCTTTTCCGCAGGCTTTGACGCGCCTCACCCACGGCTGTCTGCGCGGACCTTTGCGCGAGGGCCTCCCGAGGCAAGGCATTGAATTCACTCACAAAACTCATCGCCGCCCAGCTTATCAGAACCCGGCGCAAAGTCGAACAACAGTGGCAGGCGCGCCCCAAATAGGGTATTAGTGGAGGCGTGAAAACCTGCTCCCGAGCCCTGTTATTGGTTCTTCTCGTTTGCGCACCTTCTTGCCTCACGGCTTCGCCCGCGAGCTGGAGCGCTGATTACCTCAGCCAAATCATCGCCGCCGCTCCTCCGGGCCAAAAAACCGCCCGCGTCGGCGACATGGAAATCCTGCTGTCCGACCTCACCGCCTGGCGCGATCAATTGGCGGGCGCGCCCACGCGCCAGAATACATTTGATGGCGCCACCCCGAGCTGGACAGGCGGCAATGTCTATTACACGTTTTCCACCAATGCAGGCGAGGCCGTCCCGTTGTTTGCCCAAAAAGTTTTCCATGATTGCGCGCAGGAATGGGCGGCGGTGGCCAATCTCCATTTCTTTCCCCGCACCACCGAGCCCAATTATGTCCTCATTACGCAGCAGGACGGTTTGAGCGGCGGACAGTCCACCGTGGGGATGATTGGCGGCCAGCAAATGCTCGCCATCGGCCCCACCTCCTGGAACCACGCCACCGTCTGCCATGAATTGGGCCACACGCTCGGGCTTCTTCACGAACATCAGCGCTTCGACCGCGATAATTACGTCACCATTTTGTCCAACAACGTGGAAGCCGGCGAACTGGGCAACTTTGTTCTCCTCCCCAATTCCCGCACCAACGGCCCGTACGATTTTCTTTCAGTCATGCATTACAGCCGCAGTTCCTTCTCCATCGACCCCAATAACCTGGACACGATTGAGCCGCTGCCGGCGTACGAACAATTCATCAACATCATGGGCGAGCAATTTGACCCGGTCTTGAGCGTCCTCGACCGCGCCGGCATGGCGGCGATTTATGGGCCGCCCTCGGCTCCGTTGACCAGCGTGGTAACCAACACCCAGGACAGCGGGCCCGGCAGCCTGCGCGCGGCGTTGTATTACGCCTTCGATCATCCGGGCGCGGCGATCATATTTAACATTCCCGCGAGCGATTCCGGGTTCAGCAATCAGGTGTTCAACATTCTTCCCTCCGACCGCCTGCCAAGCCTCGTCCACGCCACGACGCTCGACGGCGCGACCGAGCCGCTGCACACCAATCCGAATGGCCCTTCCATCCTGTTGAACGGCGCGCTGGCCCAACCGCCCGAAATCTATGCCAGCGGCCTGCGCCTCGGGGGCACGAATTGCGTGGTCCGTTCCCTCATCGTCAACGGCTTTTCCACATATGGCATTGTGATTGACAGCACGGACGCCACGGGGAACACCGTCGCGGGTTGTTATCTGGGCGCGGATGCCTCGGGCCTCGCCGCGGTCCCCAGCGGTTTGTCGCCCTTGGCCATTGATGAAGGCGCCTCTGGCAACACGGTCGGCGGCGTGACGGCGGCGGACCGGAATTTCATCGTGGGCAGCGCTTATCAGGGCCTTGTCATCCGCGACCCCGGCACCCACGGCAACCGCGTCTTCGGCAACTACGTCGGCCTCACCGCCTCCGGCGCGCCGCTGTCAAATGCCTGGTCGGGCGTCGCCATTTTCAATGGCGCGCAATCCAACGTCATCGGCGGCGCAGGCGGCGCGCGCAATATCGTTTCCGGCAATGGCGAACCCGGCATCACCGTGTCCGATCCCGGCACAACCGGAAATATTATCGCGGGCAATTACATCGGCCTCGATCCCACCGGCGCGAGGGCAGTCTCCAACGCCTGGGCCGGCGTCGATTTCTTCAATGGCGCCGGCGGCAATTTCGTCGGAACCCCGGCTGCTCCGAACGTGATTTCGGGCAACGGCGCCGAGGGCGTGCTGACCGAGGACCCGGACAGCGACGGCAATGTCATCGCTTGGAATTATATTGGAACCGACCCCACCGGCGCCTATGCCATTTCCAACGGTTACGCGGGCGTCAGCGTTTACAACGGCCCCAACTCGACCATCATTCGCAGCAACCTCATTTCCGGCAACGGCGCCCAGGGAATCTTTGTTGACGGCCCAGCGTCGGACACCCAGATTCAGGCCAATTACCTCGGAGTGGACGCGACCGGGGCCCGCGCCATTCCCAATGGCTATGCCGGCATCGAAATTTACAACAACACCCAAAACACCCTGGTGGGCGGCGTCCGCGCCTCCGATCGGAACATTCTTTCCGGCAACAACGCCCAGGGCATTCTCATTGATTATGGCAGCAGCGATAATTTTGTGGAGGGCAACTTCATCGGGCTCGACGCCACCGGCACAAAACTAATTCCCAACCAATACGCCGGCGTGGAGCTGTATGTCAGCGGAGGCGGCAATGTGATTGGCGGCCTGATCGGCGCGCGCAATTACATTGGCGGCAACAATAATTCCGGCGTCGCGCTCGACGGCCGCTCCAGCGGCAACTTTGTCCAGGGCAATTCCATTGGCGTCAATTATACCAACGGCGCCGCCCCCAACCTCTACCAGGGCGTCTCGATCTTCGGCGGCGCCAGCTCCAATCTCATCGGCGGCGCAACGCTCGGCGCTGCCAATCTGATCGCCAATAATCCCTACGATGGCGTGGACATTTTCGACGCGCCGAGCGTGGACAACACGGTGCAGGGAAATTCGATCATCGGCAACGGCGGCGGCCTGAACCTCTACAACGGCGGCAACGAATCCGCCCCCAGCCCAAGCCTGCTTAGCGCGGTCCTGACCACAAATCTGGCGGTGTTCGGTTCGTTGACCAGCCAGGCCAATACCGTGTTTCATCTCGATTTTTATGCCAGTCCGCCAGCTTCGCCGCAGGCGGCGGTGTGGCTGGGCTCCCGCGACGCCAACACGGACAGCGGCGGCTTCGTGACTTTCAACATTTCGTTGGGCGCCATCGTGCCGGCCGCCCAAGTCCTCACCGCCACGGCCACCGATCCTTCCGGCAACACCTCGGCTCTTTCGTCGGGCGTGACGGTGGCGGCGGTGGACAGCGTGGGTGACGGGGTGACCGATGCCTGGCGCCGCGCGCACTTCGGCGGCGACGGCGCCTCCACCAACGCCAGCTCCTGCGCGACCTGCGACCCGGACCAAGACGGTTTCAGCAATCGCGACGAATTCCTGGCGGGCGCCGATCCGAACAAGGCCGCGAGCGCGTTGCGCCTCGATTCGTTATTTGACACCAATGGCCTGCCGGCAGTGTCGTTCCTCACGGCGCCGGGCTTCGTTTATCGTCTTGACGTGCGTTCCACTCTGAACGGGGGAGCGTGGACCATCCTGGCCGACCAAATTCCCGGCACGGGAAACGTGATTCAAGTAGTTGACAACAGCGCGGCAGGCGGCGCCACGCGCTTCTATCGCCTCGAAGTCCTGCCATAGGGGCAGTCAGGAGAATACCGAGCCGCTTTTCGTGTTGAGATTCAATCGACTGCGACCATACTGGCGCACTTGTGAAAGTTTTTGTGACAGGCGGGGCGGGTTATATCGGGTCGGTCTGTGTGGAGGAGCTTCTGCACGCCGGCCACGAGGTGACGGTGTACGACGACTTGTCGGAGGGGCATCGCGCGGCGGTGGATGCGCGCGCCCGCTTCATCCAGGCGCGAATGGGCGACGGCGATAATATCGTTGACTCGGTGCGCGGCGCGCGCCCGGACGCCATTCTCCATTTTGCGGCCAACGCCCTGGTCGGCGAATCGATGGTCAACCCCTCGAAATATTTCCGCAACAACGTCTGCAACGGGCTCAAGCTCCTCGACGCCGCCGTGGCCGCGGGCGTGAAAAAATTTGTCTTCAGCTCCACTTGCGC
Source organism: Verrucomicrobiia bacterium (assembly GCA_035551475.1). GTDB lineage: Bacteria > Verrucomicrobiota > Verrucomicrobiia > Limisphaerales > Palsa-1400 > DASZMX01. Next base: position 82,558 of record DASZMX010000082.1, on the reverse strand, counting down.
CACCTACGGCCCGCCCGACCAGGTCCCGATGACCGAGGACCTGCCGCAGCGCCCGATCAATCCATACGGCGAATCCAAATTGATGTTCGAGAAGCTGCTGCATTGGTACCAGCAGATTCACGGCTTGGAATTCGTCGCGTTCCGGTATTTCAACGCCGCCGGGGCCAGCGCGAAATTTGGCGAGCATCATCGCATCGAAAGCCATCTCATCCCGAACGTGCTTAAAGTCGCGCTGGGCCAGGCCAAGGAATGTGAGATTTACGGGACGGACTACCCGACGCCCGACGGCACCTGCATTCGCGATTACATCCATATTATTGACTTGGCCCAGGCGCACATCGCGGCGCTGCAACCGGCCAAGCGCGGCTTTTTCAACCTGGGAAATGGCGGCGGCTATTCCGTGCGGGAAGTCATTCAAACCTGCCAGGAAATCACCGGGCAGCGCATCCCGATTGTGGAGAAGCCGCGCCGCCCCGGCGATCCGCCGCGGCTGGTGGCCTCGGCGGAAAAAGCGCAACGCGAACTGGGCTGGCAGCCCAAATACCCCAAACTCAACCAAATTATCCAGACGGCCTGGGATTGGCATCGCCGACATCCCCACGGTTACGCGGATTAGGCTTCGGCCTTTTCGCATGCCCCTCCTCAAATACACCCTGCTCGCGCTGGGATCGCTCTTCGTGATCCTTGATCCCATCGCCGTCGTGCCCGCGTTCATCGCCATGACGCCCAACGACCCGCCCGCCGCGAAACTGCGCATGGCGCGCCTGGCCTGTTCCGTCGCCTGCGGCGTGCTCATGCTGTTTGCGGCTTGCGGCAAATTAATTTTCCAGATCATGGGGATCACCCTGCCCGCGTTTCAACTGGCCGGGAGCCTTTTGCTCCTGCGCATCGCCATGGACATGCTCTACGCCGAGCGCTCCAAGGCCAATGAAACTGATGAAGAAATTGCCGCGGGCGCCGCCAAGGACGACATCGCCATCACGCCGCTGGGAGTGCCGATGCTGGCCGGGCCCGGCGCCATTTCCACCGCGCTTATCCTGCTCAGCCAAGCCTCCAGCCCGTTTCACGTGGTGATCCTTTTCGCGTGCATCGCCCTCACCTGCGCGGGCAGCTACGCGATCCTGGCGCTGGCGGTGCGAGGGGTGGCATATTTGAGCCCGCTGGCCTTGAAGCTGGTGACGCGCCTTTTCGGCCTCCTGCTGGCCGCGCTGGCCGTGCAATTCATCCTGAACGCCCTCCAGGAAACTCCCTTTTTCAAAAAGTAAAACCGGGGCGGATCACTTCTTCTTGACGTTGGAGAGCGCGTCGTTCACGCCGCGCAGCTTCATGGCGAGGTCAAGCGCGAGGTTGCGCATCACGGCCATGCCGAGGTTCGGCTCGCGGCGCACCAGGTCGTTGAAGGCCGCCCGCTGCATCACCAGCAGAATGCTCGGCTGCGCCGCCACCGCGAAGGCCACGCGCGGCGCGCCGTCGAGGAACGCCAGCTCGCCAAAGATCTTGCCTTCGCCCAGTTGCGCAATGGGCGGCGCGGCTGGGTCAAGATGAATATTGATCTTCCCGCGCAACAGCACGTACGCCTCTTCTCCCAGGGCGCCCTTGGCAAAAATTTCGTCCCCGGCGCGATACAGCTTCTGCACGAAGAGCCGCGCGATTTTCCGCAATTCGCCGTCGCCCAACCCGTGAAACATGGAGAGCGGCCGGAGCAAATTGATGATGGCCAGCCCGAGCTTTTGGTCCTGGAAACTGCGGTCGATGATTTCCACCGTGACGCGCGCGTGCGCCGTGAAATCAGCCGTCTCCACCGAATAGGGCAAATTCAACTTGACCATCTTGACCACGTCGAAATTGCGGTCGTTCTTGGAAAAAAACGCGGGCAAATACGCCACCGGCACAAAGCCCAGTTGCTCGGCGCTTTTCAAAAGGCGCGGGGCCGTCGCCAGGACATCCATTTCCGTGTAAACGGCGTTGAATTGCTCCTGCACCGCTTTCACCGCGTGGGCCAGCAGCGCGCCGATGGAAAGATCGTCGGAGCAAAAGGATTCCGTCAGGCGCACGCATTTGTCGTGCTCGTCAAAATAATAAGCCAGGCCGGCCACCATCTTCTCATCGCGCTGGCCGAGAAAAGCCCGCACCGCGGCGGTGAACGGCAGGCGCAGCAAACCGAAGCCGAAATTAAATCGCCCCGACACCTCCACCGGCGGATTGGCCGCGTCGGCCTGCACCCGCCACAAATCAAAATCGTCCTGCGTCCCGTCATGCACTTTGAGATCGCTTTGCAGGGGATAGCCGCTGGCGCCATCGCGCACCACCAGCGAGTTGTGAATCTGCAGCGATTCCAGGGCGTGCATGCCCAGTTCGCTCACTTGCGGCAGCGATTCCGAAAGCGGCGTGCGGGTGGCCAGCACGGCGTTGGCTCCCTGCACATAAAATAAAACCCCGAGGCGCTGCCGCAAAATGTGCTTGAGCGGCTGAAAGCCGACACACGCAAACCCGAGATTTTCGAAGGCGATTTGCTGGGCGTTGTCCGTGGCCGAAACGCGCGCGACGACCATCTGTTTGCGCTCCAGCGCCAGGTCGGCGGCATGCCGCAGCAAAGCGGCGGCCGAGCCGTCCAGAAAAGCCTCCGGACGAAAAAGGTTCCGCCCAATATTCGCCACTGGATTCGCGTTGGAGCTTTCGGCGCGCAACATGGATACGGCGCCTTGCATCCGCCCGTCGTTTTCCACGACCCACGTTTCTGTGCCCGCGTCCGGCCCCAATTGGCTTTCGATCCAGGCGAGGTCGTAAACTTCCTTGGCGGGATAATTATCTCCGAAACTGGCTCGAACCAACTCCAGCCAGGACGCGGCGTCCGGGGCGGCGGCTGGTCTGATTTTTGAGGCCATGAAATTTTCTTTGGTGCGCGACGGCGTTCTTGCGGTTTTGGCCAAAAGGCTAAGGCGCAACCAGCCCTTTGCAAGGAGAAAAGCGGCCCGGTTTTGCTTGCCGCCGCCCTGCCGCCCGCCTTATTTTGCGCCACCATCATGACGACGATCCACCCTGTCCGCCTTTCCCGACGCGCCGCTTTGAAGACCACGCTCCTCGCCGCCGCCGCCGCAGGCGCCGGCGCCTTTGATTTGTCCGCCGCCAGCGTGCATTGGCCGGTGGGCTGTTTCAATCGCCCCTGGATGCAAAAACCGGGCGACACGCCGCAGCCCCTGACCACGCCGCAGCCCACGAATTGGGGCTTCGACGTCGCGCTGCAAGGCATGAAGCAGGCGGGCTTCAAAATGATCGGATTATTGACACGCGCGGCGGGGGAGCCGTTCATCGCCGCTCATGCCACCGACGAATATATCGCCACGCTCAAGCAAAAGATTTCCGTTTCCGGCCTCGTCGCCACGATGGCGGCCCTCAGCGCCAAGGTGGATGGCAGCGTCGAGGACGGCATCAAGGATGTCCGCACGCAAATCGACCATGCGCAAACCCTGGGCCTGCAATACCTGCTCACCTTCGGCGTGGATGACCAGGCGCAGTACGAGACTTACTGCAAAGTGATGGCTGACGCCGCCGATTACGCGCAGGAACGCAGCCTGAAATTAGTCATCAAGCCGCACGGCGGCAGCAGCGGCGCTTCGTCCGAGATTCTCGATTGCCTCAAAAAAGTCGGACGCCCGAATTTCAAAATCTGGTACGACGCCGGAAATATTATTTACTACACCGGCAAGGATCCGCTCGAGGAACTGAAGCCCATCATCAACCACGTCACGGGCTTTTGCGCCAAGGATTGCGCCGCGCCCAAAGGCGATGTCTTCATCCAATTGGGACGCGGCAAGGTGAATTTCCACGCGGTCTTTGCGGCGTTGCGCGACGCCGGTTTCGTGGGGCCGGTGTTCCTGGAATGCGCCGGGGGCAAAAAAGCCGAGCAAGTGACCATGGCGGTGCAGCGCAATCGCGAATTCCTCGAGCAGACCTTCGCCGCGCTTTGATCAGGCTGCCGCGGACGCCGCTTCGATGGCTTCGCGGCCCAGGCGGATTTCCAAACCTTCCCGCGCGGCGTCCACTTCCAGCGGCTCGCCCAAGGCGGCCACGAAATCCCGCGCCCATTGGGTCATCTGGGAAATCTTTTCGTCGTCATGGGTCGGATCGTGATGAAACAAGCAAAGGCGTTTCGCATTGGCATTTAGCGCCAGCGCCACGACATCGTCCACGCAGCCATGCCCCCAGCCCACGCGCGTCTGGTATTCGGTGGCGTCGTATTGCGCGTCGAGGATCAACACATCCACGTCGCGCACGAAATCGGCGAGCTTCTGGTCCTGGCGCCGCGCGAATTGCAGGAACTCCGCCGAGGCGCTTAACCCGGAATCGCTGGAATGAAATTTGTAGCGCTGGAACGGCTCGTGGTCCGGCAGATATGCGACGGAACCGCCGGAGCCGCGGATGCGGTAGCCCAGGCACACGCCCGGATGATTCAGGTAAATCGTCTCGACACTCACCGCGCCAATCTGGAACTTCGATTCCTTGACCTCCTCGATCTCGATGCGGCTGGGCAGGCTTTGCCAGCCCACCGGAAAAAAGGGGCTTTCCATCTGGCTCGAAAGCGTTTTCAGCAGACCTTCCCGCGCTCCTTCGCATCCAAAAATTCGCACGCGATGGCGGGCGTTGTAGAGCGGATTAAAAAAAGGCAGGCCCTGAATGTGGTCCCAATGCGTGTGGCTGATGAGCAGCGAAAGCGACAACGGTTGGTCGGGAAATTCACGTCCGAGGCTCAGGCCCAATTCGCGAATGCCCGTGCCCGCGTCGAGCACGAGCAATTGGCCGTCCGCCCGCACTTCGACGCACGAGGTGTTCCCGCCGTAATGCACCGTGGACGGCCCAGGCGTGGGCACCGAGCCGCGCACGCCCCAAAACCGCAGGGTCAGCGCGCCGGCGGGAATCTTCTCCGCCAACATTTGTTTGACATCGCCGGCCGGCTCCCGGCGGCGGCCGCGCGAGGCCGCGCGCAAAATCTCGGTGACAGAGCCCTCGCGATGCACCTGGGTGAGAAAATGAATCAGCTCCGGCTTAACAATAGGTTTGACAAAATAATCGTCCGCGCCCGCCTGCGCCGCCGCCTCCCGATGGGTTTCATAATCGCTGCCGGTCGTCAGGATCAAACGCACGTTTGGCAAGCCCGCCGCCTCGGCGCGCAAGGTGCGGCACAGCTGGAAGCCGTTGCAGCCGGGCACATGGACATCGCAAAAAACCAGGTCGGGCTTGTGCCGCACCGCCCAAGCGAGGCCGGTTTCGCCGTCGGCCGCCTCGAGCACGCGCCAGCCCGCCTCGCGCAGCCAGTGCGCCAGGTCCATGCGATCGGCTGTCTCAGGATCGATCAGCAGCGCCGTCTTTTTTTCAGGACTCAAGTTGTTATGGGTTACGACTGTCCGTCCCTACGGTTATCGTCCGAAAAATCGGCCAGCTTTACACCCCCCCGTAACCCGTGCTACATCAACCACATGAATCGAGTCTCGCCCGCCCTGTTTGCCGCCGTTTTGGCCTTGTGGTTGACAGGATGCGCCACGCCGCTGCGCATCATCGTGGCGGGGGATGGCCGGGCCGAGTCCAAGCCGCGCCCCGAGGACACCAATGGCCTGAACATGGTGATCAATCCGGAAATTTGCCGCGCGGTCCTGCGCGAGAAAGCCCAAGCCCTGCTGTGGACCGGCGACTTGATGAACTTGACCAATCGCGATGCCGCCCTGTTCGAAAGCGAGTTGCGCACCTGGCGCTCCGTGTATCAACCGCTTTATGATCGCGGCCTTGCCGTTCTGCCCACGCGCGGCAACCATGAGCTGGCCTGCCCCACGTCCGCGGAAGTTTGGGACAAGGTTTTCTCGGGCCCCTACGCGTTGCCCGACAACGGCCCAGCCGCCCAGAAAAACCTCACTTTTTTCAAACAGATTGGGCCCGTCCTGTGCATTGGGGTGGACCAATATCAATCCGGACGGGAAATGATTGACCAAACGTGGCTGGATCAAACCCTGCGCGACCATCCGGCGCCTTTCATCTTCGTGTATGGCCATGAACCGGCCTTCATGGATGGTCTGCATAAAGACACGCTCGACGCCCATCCCGACATGCGCGACGCCGTGTGGGAAAGCCTCATCCGCGCCGGTTCGCGAGTCTATTTTTGCGGGCACGATCATTTCTATGACCATATGAAAGTCACTCGCGCCCAAGGCGAAGCCGGGCCGGAGATGCACCAGTTTACGGCGGGCACGGCCGGCGCGCCCTTTTATCACGGCGGACCTTATGCGGGGAACAACACCTATTGGCGCCTCACGCAAGTCAAACATATTGACCACACCTACGGCTACATTGTCATCGAGATCAGAGGCCGCACGGCGACCATCACGTTCAAAGGGCGCGTCGCCCCCAACCGCTACCGGGTGATGGACCGCTTCTCCTACAGCGTTGGACAACCTTGACTCCGCCATGCTACCTTGCGCGGTATGAGCCAGAACTTTCCGCCTTTCAGTTTGACCCGGCTGCTCCGCACCGTCTTTGAGCCTCAACCGGGCGAGCGCGTCTGCCTCCTGATCGACCTCCCGCAGCCGCGCGACATTCAGGATTTCGCCTTCCTCAAAAAGCCGGAACTGACCATCCAACGCCTGGCGTATGAAGTTTTTTATCAGGGGCTGAAAAACGGCGGCCTTGCGGAATTGCAATGGCAGGGTGGCGACCTTTACGCCTATCAAGCAACCGGCGGCAGCAATCTCGACCTTCCACCCACGTGCTTCGATCCCACCGGCCGCGAGCTTTCCTTCGAGAAGGACATTTATCCCCATTACAATATCATCCTCTGCCTTTCCACCTATTCCGCCACCGCGCCTCTGACCGCTTTTGCCAAACGCTTCGGCTTCCGCGGCGCGACCTTGCATGGCTTGAACGACATCATTCTCCGCACCGGCCTGGCGGTCGATTACAACGAGGTCAGCCGCCAAGCGGAGAAACTGCGCCAGGGCTTGACCCGCGCGGATGCGTTTGAAATCGATTTTGAAGTGGCGGGCAAGAAATATTTATTGACACTCCAATGCGGGCGCCAGGAGGCGCAAAAAAGCCACGGCCTGTGCCGCGGCTCGAAGCCGGACGTCGCCAACCTGCCAGCCGGTGAAGTCTATTTTGTGCCCACGTCCGCCGAAGGCCAGTTCCCCCTCTGCTACGAAGACGGCACCATCGGCCTGCTGGACGTCTCCGGCGGGCGCGTCCGCCAGGCCACGCTGCTGCAAGGCCGCCAGCAAACCATCGACGAGCATCTGCGCAAATTGCAATCCGATCCCGCCACCGGCGAAATCGGCGAACTCGGTTTTGGCACCCAGGAGTTGCCGCCGTCCGGGCGCGACATTCAGGACGAGAAAATCCTCGGCACCCTGCACGTCGCCACGGGCCGCAGCGATCATCTCGGCGGCCATCTCACCCCCGACAAATTCGCCAGCGCCAAAAACGCCACCCACGACGACATTCTCTTTTCCCCCACGAAAACCCCCGCCGTGCGCGTTACTCAGGCCCGCATGCTGCGCGATGGGCGGCGCGAAATCGTGATCGAGAATTTCCAGCCCTCGGCTTATTTGCGCCAGCTTTTGTCAAGCTAACACGCATGGCCGCCAACTTTTACGAATCGGCCAAGGCTCTCTCGGAATATTTGCTGTTCCACTACGGCCCGCCGGTTTCGCGCGAACTGGATTTCCCCGTCCGCTGTGTCACCGAGACGGTCGATCCCGCGCGCCTGCCCCGCGACGCCCGCGCCCTCGACCTCGGGTGCGCCGTGGGGCGCAGCGCATTTGAGCTGGCGCGACGCTGCCGCGAAGTCGTCGCGATTGACAACTCCGCCGCTTTTATCGCCGCCGCCAAAAAAATCCGCGACCGCGGCTCGCTGAAATTCTCCTACGCGGTCGAGGGCGACATCACGAAAACCGCCGTCGCGCGCGCGCCGCGAGGCCTCAAACGCGACCGCGTCCAATTCGCCGTGGGCGACGCCATGAAATTGCCCGCGGAACTCGGCGTCTTCGATGTGGTCCTTATGGCTAATTTGATTGACAGACTGCCGGATCCGCGCCGCTGCCTGCAACAACTTCCGCGCCTGGTCGCCCCGAGCGGCCAGCTCATCATCGCCTCTCCTTACACCTGGCTCGAAGCCTACACGCCGCGCCGGCATTGGCTGGGCGGCCGCGGCGGCGTCCGCACCTTCGACGCCCTGCGCCAGATTCTGGCGCCGCATTTTAAATTCGTGCGGCGCCTCGATGTTCCATTCGTCATCCGCGAACACGCCCGCAAATATCAACTCGGCATTTCTGAAGCAACTTTGTGGACGCGAAAAAATTCACGCTGATCCTCTGGCTGGCGCTCGCGTCGCTGTTCACCGGCTGCGGCCCCGCGTCCCACCACTTAGTCGTCGGCATGGAACTCGCGTATCCGCCCTTCGAGATGACCGATCACGACGGCCATCCCAGCGGCGTCAGCGTCGATCTCGCGCAGGCGCTGGGCAAATTTCTGGGGCGCGACGTTGAAATTGAAAACATTCCCTTCGACGGCCTTATCCCCTCGCTGCAAACCCACAAGATCGACGTGATTATTTCGTCGATGACCGCCACGCCCGAACGGGCCAAGGCCATTGCGTTTTCCGATCCTTATTTGACCACCGGCCTCTGCCTCCTTGTCGGAAAGAATTCCGCAATCGAGTCCATCTCCAACCTCGACACGCCGGCCCGCACCATTGTCGTCAAGAAAGGCACCACCGGCCATCTCTACACAGAAGGCCATATCCAGCAGGCGCGCGTCCTGGTGCTTGACAAGGAAGACGCCTGCGTGCTGGAAGTCTTGCAAGGCAAGGCCGACGCTTTCATCTACGACCAAATCTCCACCTACGAAAACTGGAGCCGGCATCAGGACGCCACTCGCGCCATCTTGAAGCCATTCCAGCAGGAAACGTGGGCCGTCGGCTTGCGCCAATCCGACGCCGCCTTGCTCCAGCAAGTGAATCAGTTCCTAAAAAATTTCCGCGACCAAGGGGGCTTTGAGCAGTTGGGCGACCGCTATCTGAAGGAGCAAAAAGAGGCTTTTCGAAAATTGGGTTATCCGTTTTACTTTTGACAGTGAGCTGGCGGACATACTTTACCGCGTCCAACGATCCCGGCGCCCCGCCGCCAGCGGCGTCCCTCAAGGCGCTTAATTTTTGCCTCGCCCTTTTCCTCGTCGCGTTGATTTTTTACTTCGCCTTCGCCAGCCTGGCTTTTCATCTCGACTGGGGCGCCATCGCCGCTTACCGCTGGAAACTGGCCAAAGGCTGGGGCATCACCGTGGCGCTCTCCGCCATCGCCCTGGTTCTCAGCGCCATGATCGGTTTGCTGGGCGCCCTCGCCCAGCGCAGCCCCGTTCTCGTCCTGCGTTACCTCAGTAAAATATACGTGGAGGTCATTCGCGGCACGCCGCTCCTGGCGCAGATCCTGATTTTTTTCTACGTGGTCGCCGACGCCTTCGGCCTGCAAAACCGTTACGCCGCCGGCGTCTTGATCCTCTCTTTTTTCAGCGGCGCCTATATCACCGAGATCATTCGCGCCGGCATTGAAAGCATCGGCAAATCGCAACTGGAATCCGCGCGGGCCATCGGCCTGACCGGCGCGCAAACCTATCGTTATGTTATTTTTCCCCAAGCCATCCGCCAAATTCTCCCCCCGCTCGCCGGCCAATTTGTTTCGCTCGTCAAGGATTCCTCGCTCCTGTCCATTATTGGCGTGAGCGAATTCACGTGGCAGGCTGAATCCGTCAACGCCCTGACCTATCGCACGCTCGAAGCCTATCTGCCCCTTGCGCTGGGATACCTCATCTTGACGCTGCCCATTTCCCTCTGGACGCGGCATCTGGAACGGCGCCACAAGTTCGACACATGAACCTGCGCGTCAGCCATCTCATCAAGTCCTTTCCCGGCCATCGCGCGCTCGATGATGTTTCTTTTGCGCTCGAAAACGCTCCCACGCTCGTGCTCATTGGCCCCTCTGGCGGCGGCAAATCCACGCTCCTCCGCATCCTTGGCGGCCTCGAATATCCCGACAGCGGCGCCGTGGAATTGGAAGGCGAAAAAGTCCATTTTACCGAGGAAGCATTGCTGCGCCATCGCCGCACCATCGGCACTGTTTTTCAGGCGTTTAATCTTTTTCCGCACCTGAGCGCCTTGCAAAACATCACTCTCCCGCTCGAAAAGGCGCACCAGCGCGACCCTGCGGAAGCCGAAGCCACCGCCCGCCAGCTTCTCACCCGATTTCGTCTCGAGAAACACGCCCATAAAAAACCCGCCGAGCTTTCCGGCGGCCAACGTCAGCGCGTCGCCATCGCTCGCGCCATTTCCATCAAGCCCCGCCTTCTCCTCTTCGACGAACCCACCTCGGCCCTCGACCCCGAGATGACCGCCGAAGTTCTTGATGTCATCAAGGAATTGCGCGACGAAGGCCGCAGCTTCGTCCTCGTCACCCACGAAATGGGTTTCGCGCGCCAACTCGGCGGCCAACTCGCCTTCCTCGCCGACGGACGCATCCTCGAATCCGGCCCCGCCCACGCCTTCTTCGAACATCCCGCCCACCCGCAAACCCGCGATTTCCTCGCCCGCATCCTGAAGTATTAAGGAATGTAACAGGGAATATAACCCTGTTACAGGGTTGACATTCCAAACCAAACAAGTAGCAATAGCGGTATGGCGCGCTCCTCAACCACCTACCCTCGGAAATGGAAGTCCCGTAAGACAACTGTCGTTCGCATCCCGGAACGAATCGCGGACGATATCTTGCGCATCGCGCGCCGGCTCGACGAAATGCCGAAATACAAATTGCGCGAGGAGGCCGCTGAACTGGTGCTCGAATTTCATCCGGCGCGACGAATCACATACAATTCCAACGAGCCAGTGAATGTTGCCAGCGTTCCCCAACGCAGCCCGTTCCGTTATCCCGGCGGAAAGACGTGGCTTGTTCCCTATATTCGCGATTGGTTGCAAAGCAAACGCACGCCTCCGAAACGATTGATTGAACCTTTCGCAGGCGGCGCCATCGTCAGCCTCACCGCCGCCTTTGAGGGTCTCGCTCGCCACGCTATTTTTGCGGAACTGGATCCGGCGGTGGCATCGGTTTGGCGGGTCGTGCTTAACGGCCAGGCCGAATGGCTCGCGAGAAAAATTCTGAATTTTGACCTCACTCTCGAAAACGTCGCATTGGCGCTAAACACCGACACCGCGGAATTCCGCGAGAAAGCGTTCCAGACGATTCTTCGCAATCGAGTGCAGCGCGGGGGAATTCTGGCCGATGGCGCCGGATTGATCAAAACGGGGGAGGGAGGTCGCGGCCTTGCTTCACGTTGGTATCCCGAAACGTTGGCGAGCCGAATCCGTCAAATTAACCTTCAAAAAGATCGGATGACATTCATTGAAGGTGATGGCCTCCACCTCATCCAGGAACATAAGGAAGACGCCGACTCGGTTTTTTATATCGATCCCCCTTATACGATTGCCGCGCGCCGGCTCTATAAAGTTTGGCATATCGATCACGCAAAATTATTCGCCAACATGGCGGCCTGTCGCGGGGATTTCTTAATGAGTTACGACAATACAGTGGAAATCCAAGCTCTCGCCGAAAAGCATGGCTTGCAAAGCCGTGCCATTGCCATGAAAAGCAGCCATCACGCGAAGATGACGGAACTTCTCATCAGCAAAGATTTGTCGTGGCTAGGGGAATAAACGCGGCGCCCGTTTTCGCAACTTTTCCTGCAACTGTTGCTCAAAACGCTCCTTCGACAACGGCACACCGCCAGTCAACGACTTGATGGAGGCATCAAGCCGAGTATAAATCACCTCGCGCGGAACGAGTTTCCAGTGGCCGGACTGCGGCTCAAAACCCACGATAAACCAGACGATTTCCGCATTGGAAGGATGTGGTTCTCGATCCAAGCCGACGAGCGACCGAAAAAAGGCTTCGTCCACCACGACCGCCATCTTTTTGCCCCAAGTCCGGATAGTCGGCACTTTGGTTTGAAGCTGGGGCAGCAGTCGTTTCGGACCGGAACTCCGCCAATCGGGGCGCCGATTGCGAGCCGGAAACGGCAGCGAATTCGACAAGCCCTCGCTCATCATTTTGAACTCATTCGACATCTTGTAGCCTGAGAAATAAACCGCCTGAAGCTCCAGAGCGCACCAATCGATCGGTTGCCGCGAAGGATGAACGAGGACGTTGTCGATGCGCCCTATAAAATCTCCGCCGTCCTCGTCTTCGGGATTTTCGGCGGCGGGCCGCAATCTGTCCAAAAAGCCGATCTCGCCCAGGACAACAGGCTCTTTTGTTTGCAGCAAGGTTTCGCCAACCCACCGAAAGATCGCGTTATCTTCCAAAAAGCGGCGAGGACACGTCGTCACCAGCGGACCGCTTCCCATCACGGGTCCATCGCCTGTCTGCTCGTATAATCGCAAAGAGCAGACTCCGCCTTTCTTATTGCAGGTCGAGCCGGGTTGCATCGGGCAGGGCTCGCCCCGAAGCTCGATCGCAGTGCTTTCATAGGCTGCCAAATCCCTGCGTTCTTGGGGCGTAAACGTCTCAAATCCGCGTCCGTACCATTCACCAATCGAATAGCGACTCCGCAATCTCGGCTTTTTCGGCTCTGGCATCTCTTGGGACGATAGGGCCGTACCCGACCGTCTTGCTAGCCTGAATTGACGCGGTATATTTAACCCCGCGTGCAGCGCTTCCAATTTCATCCCGCCGTTGCCCAGTGGTTTGAGCAGACGTTCGGCGCTCCCACGGAGCCACAAGCGCAAGGCTGGCCGGCTTTGCAGTCGGGGCAGCATGCGTTGATCGCGGCGCCGACGGGCGCGGGGAAAACGCTGGCGGCTTTTCTGGCGGCGTTGGATTCGCTTTTCCGGCTTGGCCTGGAAAACCAGCTCCGCGACGAAACGTATGTGGTGTATGTCTCGCCGCTTAAGGCGCTGAGCAATGACATCCATAAAAATCTCGAGCAACCACTCGCTGGCATTCGCGCGGTCCTGGCGCAAACCACGGGGCGCGAGATCGAAGTCCGCTCCGCCGTCCGCACGGGAGACACGCCCGCATCGCGCCGCGCCGCCATGCTCAAGCGGCCGCCGCACATTCTCGTCACGACGCCGGAATCGCTCTACCTCCTTTTAACGTCCGCCTCCGGGCGGCGCATGCTCTCCACGGTGCGGGCGTTGATCGTGGACGAAATTCATGCGGTCGTGGGCAACCGCCGCGGCGCGCATCTCGCCCTCAGCATGGAGCGGCTCGCGGCTTTAACTCCAACGCCGCCGCAGCGCATTGGTCTTTCCGCCACGCAACGCCCGATCGAGGAAGTCGCGCGGTTTCTGGTTGGCTCCGGGCAGGTCGATGCCCAGAACCGTCCGGCCTGCGCGATTGTTGACGCCGGGCATCGCCGCGAACTCGATCTCGCCATTGAATTGCCCGGCTCGCCGCTTGGCGCGGTGATGTCCAATGAAGTTTGGACCGAGGTGTATCAGCGCCTCACCGAGCTGATTCAAAGCCACCAGACCACGCTTATCTTTGTCAATACTCGCCGCATGGCGGAGCGCGCGGCGGCGAACCTGGCCAGCCTGCTCGGCGAAGACAAAGTCGCGTCGCATCACGGCAGCCTTTCGGCCAAGCTTCGGCTGGACGCGGAGAACCGCCTCAAGCGGGGCGAATTGCGCGCGCTCGTTGCGACGTCTTCGCTGGAATTGGGGATCGACATTGGCGCGGTGCAACTGGTCTGCCAACTGGGCCCGACGCGTTCGATTGCGGCGTGTTTGCAGCGCGTGGGCCGCGCGGAACATCGGCTGGGCGGATTGCCCAAGGGCCGTCTTTTCCCGCTGACGCGCGATGAATTGATCGAGTCCCTCGCCACCGTGCAGGCGATTCGCCGCGGTGAATTGGATGTTTTGCATATTCCCGACCAACCGCTGGACATTCTCGCCCAGCAAATCGTCGCGGCGGTGTCGGTGGAGGATTGGGAGGAGGACAAACTTTTCGCGATGGTGCGGCGCGCGTGGCCCTACCGCAATCTGGCGGCGGACGAATTTCTGGAAATCATCCGCATGTTAAGCGAAGGCATCAGCTCCAAACGCGGGCGGCGCGCGGCGCTGGTGCATTATGACGCGATCAACCGCCGCATTCGCGGACGACGCGGTTCGCAGTTGCTGGCGCTGACCTCCGGCGGGGCCATCGCGGACAACTCGGATTACCGGGTGATTCTGGAGCCGGGCGAGACCTTCATCGGCACCGTCAACGAGGATTTCGCCGTGGAAAGCGTGGCCGGCGACATTTTTCAACTCGGCAACACTTCCTGGAAAATTTTGAAAGTCGCCACCGGCGCAGTGCGCGTGGAGGACGCCCACGGCCAGCCGCCCGGCCTGCCGTTTTGGCTGGGCGAAGCGCCCGCCCGCACGGACGAGCTTTCCGCGGCGGTTTCCCGCCTGCGCCACGACGCGGAAGAAACCATCGCGCGCGCCCCGGGGCTTCCCGCCACGGCGCTGGCGGATGCGCTCGCCCGCGAGCCCGGGCTTTCCCAGAGCGGCGCCTTGCAACTGGCCGATTACTTGACAACGACGCAGCGCGCGCTGGGCGCCCTGCCCACCCAGGATAAGCTCGTGATGGAGCGTTTCTTCGACGAATCGGGCGGGATGCAATTGGTCATTCATTCGCCGTTCGGCGCGCGGCTCAACCGCGCCTGGGGCCTGGCCTTGCGCAAGCGCTTTTGCCGCTCATTTAATTTCGAGCTGCAAAGCGCCGCCACCGACAACGCCATTGTGCTCTCGCTGGGCACGCAGCATTCGTTTCCCCTTGCGGACGTCTTCCGCTACCTCCACAGCAACACCGTGCGCGAAGTCCTCGTGCAAGCACTGCTCGATGCGCCGATGTTTGCCATTCGCTGGCGTTGGAATGCTTCGCGTTCCCTCGCCTTGCCGCGTTTTCGCCATGGGCATCGCACGCCGCCGCCCTTGCAGCGCATGGAAGCGGAGAATCTTCTCGCCGCCGTCTTCCCGGATCAATTGGCCTGCCTGGAAAACATCGTCGGCGACCGTGTCGTGCCGGATCATCCGCTAGTCAAACAAACGATCGACGATTGCCTGACCGAGGCGATGGACATCGAAGGATTGGAAGCGCTGTTGCGCCGCATCGAAAACCACGAAATCGAATGCGTGGCGATGGACCTGCCGGAGCCGTCGCCGCTCGCGCACGAAATCATTCACGCCCGGCCCTATGCCTTTCTGGACAACGCCCCGCTGGAGGAGCGCCGCACCCAGGCCGTGCTCACGCGGCGCGCGGGCGAACCCTCCGGCGCCGGTGACGGCGGCATCCTCGACGCTGCCGCCATCGAACGCGTTGTGCTGGACGCGTGGCCGCAGGCCGGTGGCGCCGACGAGCTGCACGAAATTCTGCTGCTGCTTGGCGTCGTCACCGAAGTCGAGGCGCGGCGCGCAACGCCTGACGCTCCCGCGCTGCTTGCGGAGCTGGCGGCGCAAAAACGCGCCGGGCAAATGACGGGCTCAGAATTTTGGATCGCCGCGGAACGGCTGCCGCTCGTGCAAGCCGTTTATCCCAATGCGTCCGTCGATCCGCCCATCGTGGCGCCGGAATTTGAGGCGCGCAAAATTTGGGAACGCGCCGACGCCATCCGGGAGCTGGTGCGCGGCCGCATGGAAGTGGTGGGGCCGATCACTGCCGCCACGCTGGCCGAGGCGCTGCATCTTCCAATTTCAGAAATCGACCAGGCTCTGCTCGCGCTGGAAAATGAAGGCTTTATTTTGCGCGGAAAATTTCACCCGGAGGCGAGCGAGGTCGAATGGTGCGACCGCCGTTTGCTGGCGCGCATTCATCGTCTCACGATCAATCGGTTGCGCGCGGAGATTCAGCCGGTTTCACTCGCCGAATTTCAGCGTTTTCTTTTCGTCTGGCAGCACGTCGCCGAAGGGCGCCGCATGGAAGGCCTCGATGGCCTGGCTGCCGCGCTGGAGCAACTGGACGGCTGCGAACTCGCCGCCGGCGCGTGGGAGCCGTCAGTCCTCGCCGCCCGCGTGCAGGATTACACGCCGCAATGGCTTGATCAATTATGTTTGACTGGAAGGGTCGGCTGGGGACGGCTGTCTCCGCCGCGCGAAAGCAAGTCGCGCGCGGCGCCGTTGCGCTCGAGTCCGGTGGCGCTTTTCTCGCGCGCGCATCTGGGAGCCTGGCTCGATTTGAGGGGCGAAATGGCGCCGCCAACTTTCTCGCCCGACACGCAATTAGTGTGGGAAACGCTGCGCGACGGCGGCGCGCTGTTTTTCGGGGAAATCGCCCAGCGCGCGCGCCTGCTGCAAACGCGCGTGGAGGAGGCCTTGGGCGAACTCGCCGCCGCCGGCTGGGTCACCGCCGACAGCTTCGAAGGCCTGCGCGCGTTGCTGCTGCCCGCCGACAAACGGGCGCCGTTCGGCGATCTCTCGCGCGCGCGGCGCCATCGCGTGGTCGGCAACATCGAATTGGCCGGCCGCTGGTCGCTCTTGCGCCGGCCCGATGTCGCGGCGGACGATTCCCGTGAGATTTTCGCGCGCGCGTTGTTGCGGCGCTATGGCGTGGTGTTCCGGCGGCTCCTGGAGCGGGAATCGCTGCCGGTTTCGTGGTTCGATCTTGGCCGCATCTTCCGCCGCCTCGAAGCGCGCGGGGAAATTCGCGGCGGCTATTTTGTCAACGGCGTGAGCGGCGAACAATTCGCCCTGCCGGAAGCCGTGGGCCTGTTGCGCTCAGTGCGCAAGGAAAAGCCGCAGGGGGAATTGATCGTGCTCAGCGCCGTCGATCCGCTGCATCTCAACTTCGCGACGGCCCGCCGCATCACCGCCGTGCGCGGCAATCGCATCCTGTTTCGCGACGGCGTGCCCATTGCGGGTTTGGAAGCGGGGGAAGTTCTCCATCTGGAGCGCGATCACGGCGCCGGGGAAAACCAGATTGAGCAGGCTTTGAAAATCGGGCGGCTGCCGGCGCTGCTGCGGCCGTATTATAGTTGACCTATTCGGTCTTGTGCTGGTTGAACAGCGTGGCGCGCGGGCGCAATTCACGCAGCAAAGGAACATCACGGATTTGCTCCGCGCGATGAATCGCTTGTTGCTCCCAGTTTTGCGCCTGCAAAAAATCGCCGTCCGCCGCATAGCACCGCGCCAGCGTGTCGAGAAAGCGCGGATTCTGCGCGGTCGTGGCGTCGTTGGCGCGGGTGGCCAATTGCACCGCCATTTTTGGGCTCCGCAAATCCGCATTGGTGGCGGTGGCGTAAAGCAAGCCGAGCCCTTCCAGCGCCGCCGGGTCATCCGCCCGCAACGCCAGTGTGGCCTGATATTGCGCGATGGCGTCCGCCTCTTTGCCTAATTGCCGCTCCACGCCCGCGAGCGCGAAATGGGCCTCCGCCAACTCCGGTTTGTCAAGCGTGGCTTTGCGCAAATAGGATTCGGCCTCGGCGTCCTTCCGCAGGGCGGCCAAAAGCCGTCCGTAACTCAGCCAGAAATCCGACCGGTCAAAACCGCAGCGTTGCGCCTGCGCGAATTGCTGGAGGGCATCGGTTTGCCAACGCTCCACCTTGGCGCCGGCGGTGGCGGCGTCGGCGCTGCGGCCATCCGTTTCGGCCGAACGCTGCTCGGCCGCCGCGGCCTTTTCCTCCTCCAGCGTGGCCAGGGCCAGGTCAAAGTGCGCCGCGCCGGAATTGGGGCTGATGCGCAGGGCCTCGTGAAAAGCGTGGGCGGCTTCGTCCGGCTTGCCTTCGTCCAGGAGGGCCTGCCCCCATGTCAAATAAACATCGGTGTAATGCGGGTTCAGTTTGATCGCCTCGCGAAATTGAGCCGCGGCCTCCTCCGGGCGCGACAGCTTCAGCATGGCGATGGCC
Source organism: Verrucomicrobiia bacterium (assembly GCA_035551475.1). Lineage (GTDB taxonomy): Bacteria > Verrucomicrobiota > Verrucomicrobiia > Limisphaerales > Palsa-1400 > DASZMX01. The sequence continues at coordinate 64,657 of DASZMX010000082.1, read as the reverse complement.
AGGTTGTAATGGGCTTCGCCGGAATTTTGCGCCTGGAGGGCGAGCCGAAAATCCTCCGCCGCCTTGTCATACTGCTTGTTGCGCAGGGCGGTGATGCCCGCCTCCATGTGGGAGGGATATTCGCTGCGGCTTTCCACGAGGCGATGGAGCCGGTCGGGGCGCTCGTGATGCGGGGCGTACAGTTGCGTCCATTCATCCGCCACGTAGGCCGCGCCGGAAACCAAAAGCGCGACAAGAAGAAATATCTGGAGCGGCTTGCTCGGCGGGATGTCCGCAGCCGCTTCGGGGTCTGGCGCGTTAGAGCTGGTTGCCATGCACAGGATTTACTTTATAGCGCGAACCTGCGGCGCGGGCAACGCCTTTTCCAAGCGCTTTAAGGCCCGAGTTTGACCTGGCTGGCCGCTTTGTGCACGCCGCGAAAGTTGCCCGCTTCGCAGCAGCTCACGAACTCCTCAGTCACGCATTTCAATTCCTCCCAGCGCGCGCGGATGGCCTTCGCTTCGGCGGCGGTGATCTGATTGTCGGTCGAGGCCGATGCCACCACGGAGAGCAAGTCGGCGAATTCCTGCACCACGGTGTTCATCGCCGGCACCAGGTGGGCCGGGTGCGCATGATGCCGCGCCGGGTTGCGGACAAAAAAGCCGTCCGCTTGCTGGCAGAGCCATTGCACAATGCGCGGATCATGGCTCAAGCGCAGCAGCGCCACCACGCGATCGAGCGGATTGGCCGCGCCGCTTTGCTGGTCGGGCGGCTCGGCCCATTTATAGACCATTGAGAGCGACAACCCCAACTCCGCCGCAGCGTGTTTCGGGCTGACTTTCTGGAACACTTCCCGCAGCAACTCATGGGATTCCATGCCGGCGAGAATGGGCGCCCGCCGCTCCTTCGTCAAGAATGTTTCCGGCGCCGTTAACGGCTATGCGCCTTGTCCACTTTATTGGTGGCTTTGGTTTTGAACGCCGAACGCAGGAACCAATGACGCTTCAATCCCTGGATCAAATCATCCGTGTGCACAATCGTGGACGAGATTTCCGTGACCAGGTTGGTGTTGATCTGCACTTGCCACGCCAGGTTGCTGGTCAGGTCGGACAAATGCTCCAGCGTATGATCCAGGTCGGTCGCGATGCTGGTCAAATTGGTGTCGGTGTTGTCGAGGGTTGAATGCGCCGCCGCCAGGGTCGCGCTCGCGTTGGACAGAGTTGTCGTCAATTCCGCGGAGAGGCTGGGCGGAATCAGCCACGCGCCGAGCGAACCATTGGTGTCGCGCAGGTTTCCGGTGATGACCCCGAGATTGGTGACGATCGGGTGCGCGTCCGCCAGCGTGTGATCGAGGCGCAGGACGGCCGCGGCGGCATTGGTCAGCACGGCGGACAATTGATTTGTGAGGTTCAAGATGTTGGGCAGCGCGCCTTCCACCACGCCCGCGACGGCGGCGAGCCGATCTGCCAGCGGCGTGGAATCCTGCGGCGTAATCCAGCACCAATTGCTCACCGCGTAATCAATCGGCCGGTTGAATTTCCCATCGGTCAACGACATATAGTAAGCCGGCTTGTTGGAGCGAATGAAGCCGTTCAGGACATTCGTGGCCGTGACGGCGTCGAGGTCATTGGTCAGCTCTTTGTACTTGGCGCGGGCGCGTCCCCGCAAAAGGACCATCACCTGTTTCGTCCCGCCATCACGATAAGCGGTCGCGGCGCCGGTGTGGCCTTTAAGAATTTCCAGGCTGCTGTGCCCCAGAAAATCCTGGTTCACCCGCACCTTGGAATCGAGCCAGATGTAGCCATAATAGGGCTCTTTCACCCAGAAAAACACCGTCACACCCCAACGCGCGTCCGGCTCATTGGCCTCAATGCGGCTGATCTCACCCACGTCAAACCCCATCAGCTTCACGTGATCGCCGACGTTGATGCCGGAAGCGTCGTTCAAGCTGGTCGCGTAATTGATCTTGGTGATGAACCAGCCTTTGCTTTTGCCCGTTTTGTAAATGTAAAAGCCGAAGCCGGCGACCAGCACAATCGTCGCCAGCATGACAAACCATCCCACGGTTCGTTCGACGGCGCTCAGGCGCGTCCGCAATTCCGGAGTTAAATCTCGTAATGGCATAAAGTGTCAAACATTGGGCGGCTCTTTTTGTTCGCCGAGCATTTGCCAGCGCTGGTCCCGGATCACGGCGTATTCCACCCGGCGCCCCGACCACGGGGCAAAATCATTGGTGGTGACCACCACCGCCAATTTTTTCCGGTCCATAAACGCCGCCCCGGAGCTGAGCTCCTGCAAAAAATCCAGCCACCATTGGCGATGCCGCCAGCCCAATCCCGCCAGCGGTTCATCCAGAAAAAGGGCATCGGGCTTCAGCGCAAGCGCCCGCGCCAATCCGACGCGTTGCTGCTGGCTCATCCCAAGACGCTGCGGGCGTTCCGGCCCGATGTTGCCCAAATCCGTCAAATCCAGCAACGCATGCACGGTGTCGAGCGCATGATCGGCGTCCAGATTCTGATGATACCGCAGCGGCAACGCGATATTTTCCGCCACCGTCAAATCGCTGAACATCCGTCCGCCGCCTTTGAAAACGAAACCCACTTTCGTCCGCAATTTCAGCAGGTCAGGCTCGCCCAACTCCGTCACGTCGCGCCCAAAAATCCGCACCACCCCGCCCGCCGGCCGCTGCAATCCCGCCATGGTCGCCAGCAAATCCGTTTTGCCCGAATCCGGCGGCCCGCCCACCACCCAATACGAGCCCGCCGCGATCTTCCAATCCAGCCCGGAGAGGCGAAGCTGCGACGGATGGCCGCCGTAACAAATGGCTGCTCCCTCCGCCTCGGCCAACGGGCCGGTCCATGGCTTTTCCTCCTCCATCAGATGACGAGGTAAACAATCATGAAAAGCGCATCCAGCATCACCACGCCCACCACGCATTCCCCCACCGCGCGCGCCGTCGCGCTGCTCACCCGCTCCAGGCGCACGGGCTTGGCCAGCCCTTCGTAGCAGGTCACCGTGGCGATCAAGACGCCGAAGGAAAGGGTCTTGAGCGCGAGCAGCACAAAATCCTGCCACATCAAGGACAGCGCCAGTTGATCGAAATATTCCGAGGGCGTCAGCGGCACGTTCTGCAAAAACGCGAACGCATAGCCGCTCAACAGCGCAAATAGAATCAAATAAACCGTGAGCGAAAAAATGGCCAGCGCCATGCCGATCACCCGTGGCGCCACCAAAAAATGAATCGGATCAATCGCCAGCGCCTCCAGCGCCTCGACCTCGCCCAAGGCTCGCGCGGTGCCCAATTCCACGACGTTGGCCGTGCCGATTCGCGCCAGCACCAGCAAAGCGGCCAGCAACGGGCCCAATTCCCGCACCACCACGCTGACCATCACCATTCCCAGATATTTGGGCGCGCCGTAGCGGTTCAAAAGGAGCACCGTTTGCCCAATCACAACCAGGCCCAGCGCGCAGGCCAGGAACGTCACCATCGGCAGAAGTTTCAAGCCCGCCCGCGCAATTTGCGCGCGGATCATCGGATGCACGAGGGCGCGCGCGGTGTTGAACTTGGTGACGATCACACTCACCGTGATCAGCAAAAACGCGCCCAGGTCATGCACCGTTTCCAAGCCGCCCAAAATCCAGCCGCCCGCCACACTCATCAAGGAGCGGCGCAGAAACATGCTGGATAAAGATGGCGACGACGTTGTGTCGGGCATGACGAGACTATTCGAGCGCAAATTACCGCCGCTCGCAATCTTTGAAACGCGGTTTCCCTGTTTCCAGTTTTCCCCGATGATCCCGTCAGTCCACACCGCCGCAGAAAATAGGGAGCAAGCCTGATTGTAGCGCTCATTGATTATTCCTAGATTTAGGTCAGGAATTTTAACTTAAAAAACATCCGTTATGAGCAATACGTCCGAGACCAAGAGCCAGTTCACTCAAGATCAAATCGCCGCCAAAGCCTATCAACTCTGGGAAGCTGACGGCCGCCCCGATGGCCGGGACGTGGAATATTGGCTCAAAGCGCAGGAACGCCTGAGCAAAGATGGCAAGCCGCAGGACGCCACGCTCCGCCGCGACACCACCCCTCTCGCCGCCGCTCCCAAGGCGCCGGAAAACGACCGCAAAAAGAAATCTTCCAACGCCAACGGCAACGGCGCGAAAAAGCAGCCCGCCTTCGCTTAAGGCTCGCTGAGTGTCAAACACACATAAAAGCGGCGTGGCGCGCTGGCTTTTCCGCCGCGCACGATGATGGTCTGCCCCGCTTTGGCCGTGGCCTCCACCTTGGATTGTCGGACCCGAAAACGGGGCAAGGGCAAGGTGTAGGTCAGGCGCTGAGGAGGGGAGCCGCTAGTGTAAGGACGCGGCTGACACGAGCCATAGCCGTTAAACTCAAGGTAGGTGGCGAGCGTTTGAACACGCCATTGGTTTCCATCACGTTGCAGAATAATGTTCGCGTCAGGCCCCAGATCCACTCGGGCAACTTGATAATTCACGGTGTGATTGGTCACCTGCGCATCAAATACGATGCTGCGAATGTCTTTGGAGCTCACCCTGGCTTGATGGCCGGAAGTGAGGATCGCGCTCTGGAACGAAAGCAGCGAAACTCCGCCGAGCGCGGTTAATTTTCTTCGCAAGACCCGGAATCTCGGCTCGTCGATGACGTTGTATTTGCCGTCGTTTTCTGATCGCTCCAAGGTGACGTTTTGCAGCCAGCGTCGATCCAGGGCGGGGAAAAATTCGCAAGGCTGCTCGCTTTGAGATTCGGCATCGATCTGCCACGGTCCAGCAAATAGAGTGTCCAGGCCGCTGTCGCTGAAATCCGGCGCCTCCACAAATTCCACTTGCAACCGAATGGAAGGCCCATGAGAAAGAGCGGGATTTTTGGCGGCCATGGAGGCGAACATTAGGGCTGGATGTGCGGCTTGCAGGGGGATGGCGCCAGCCAGGAGGGCAGATGCAAACGCAAGAAGCCGAGGCGTCCAAAGCCACGCGCCGGATAATTTTTTCCAATCTGGCCGGTCTTCTAACAAGGCTTCGATGCGTTGCCCCATTTCGGATTGATAGCCGGCGCCAGAAACTCCGAGCGCGAGCGGAATGCGGTGGCGGCCCAAAATCAAAAGAGACTCCGCCAAGGCGGCGGGGCCGGACGGGACCAGCGCGCTGGCTTCATCCGCCGCCGCTTCGCACGACGCCCGAAAACGCCGCCGCATCCACCACACCAGCGGATGCCACCAGACCAAAGCAGCCAGCGCGTCGGCCAGAGCCAGCCACCAGGGATCGCGGGCGGCGAGATGCGCTAGTTCATGGGCCAGAATGGCCTCGCGTTGGCGGGCGTCAAAACGGCGATGGAAATCCGCGGGCAACGCAATCGCTGGGCGAATCCACCCGAATGCCACTGGACCGCCATGGATCCATTGGCCCACGGGCACAAAAGAAAGTCCGAGGCATTTCTGCAAGCCTTGAGCCTGCGCCAAATCCTCCGGTTCAGCCGGCTTCATTTTGCGCCGCTCCACCAGCAGCCAGAGATGGGCGGCCGCAATTCAACACGAGACAGCGAACGTTCCAGAAATCCAAAACCAGGCAGGCCAAACGATCGACGCTGCAGGTTCGGCCACCTGGACGACGGTGGAAGATTCAGGAGCGACGAACGCCGCTGCGGGAGAGAACGCTGGGCTTCGCAAGCGGAACTTCGACGGCGGCAGGAGATCGAAATGCAGGCCAGAAAGCGTGACCAGCGAAAGCAACGCGACGGCGAGCAAGGCGCCCTGCCAGCACGCGCGCTGCTGTTTCGGACGGCGCACGACGCGCACCCAAGCGGCCGCTAACACCACGACGAGGGTGATTTCCGCCGCCAAAACCCCAGCTAACCGGGTCCACGCGCCCAAGGTGGGAGTCATTTGGCCCTCCGCTTCGCCTGCGCCACCGCCTTTTCCAGTTTCTCCAGTTCATCTCGGCTCGCATCGCACGTTTGCAGCAGATGCGCGACGGCGCCTGCAAGGCTGCCTTCAAACAGACGATCCACAAAATGCCGCCCAGCGCTGCGATTTACGTCGGCGGCCGTCACTGTGGCGTGATAAATAAAGGCGCGGCCCTCCTCGCGATGCTTGACTAGGCCGCGCTGTTCCATTTTTCGGAGCATCGTGGCAATGGTGGTGTAGGCGAGGCTGGAGCCTATAGCAGCATGAACTTCCGCCACGCTGGCGGAGCTTCGCCCCCACAACTCCTGAAGAATTCGCAATTGCAAATCACCGAGGCGAAGGTATTTCATAACTACCACGGTAATACTACCTCGATAGTTCTATGTCAAGGTATATTGCTGATGGCGGCTTTATTGAGCTTCCACCCGGTAGAAGCGCGCGCCAGGGGCGAGCGCGTTGGTGACCGTTTTCGGAGACCCATCTCCCGGGATGGCGGGCAGAGAATTCCAGGCGCCGTTGGTCAGACTATCCGTTGCTTGCACGGTGTAGGCGCGGTTGGTTGCAGTTTGGAAGGAAAACACGAAGTTGCTTCCCATGATATTTGGATTCAGGAGCAAAGGGGGAGCGGGGCAACCGCAACAGACCGAGCTGAATCCGTCCGACACGGTCACGTCATCCAGCCACCAGCCCACCGAACCGTAGGCGTTTTGATAATCGGTGGCGCAACGCCATTTGAATTGCACCGCCTGGCCGGCGACGCTGGCGGGCAATTGCACGACGGTGGAGAGAAATCCCGCCGAGCCGCCGCTCCAGCATTTCCGTCCCGGAAACGGGTTGTTGTCAACGCTATTGTTGGCGATGGTGGTGTTGTAACCGTTGGTCACGAACGCGGCGCCGGCGTCGAGGATGTCCGCAAAGGCGCCGCCGCCCATGCTGATTTCCAAAAAGCCGCCGTCAAACGCGAGGGTGGAATCGCTGGGATCCAGTTCCAGGTTGAATTGCTGGCGGAAGGACAATTGCGCGTCGCCGGAGTGAATCATCACGGGCGGGGAGATCAGGTCGGTCACGCCGGCGTTGGTCGCGGCGGCGGCGAACACCGCCCCATTGGTGTCTGTGATCCACGCCACCGTGCCCGCGGACGGAACGGTCTGCCAGCCGGCCGGCAAGGTCGGGGAAACCGCGTTCGCAAAATTTTCCGTGAGCGCCGTACTCCGCTGGCAAAGCGTGAAGGAAAAATCCACCATTCCCAGCAAGGCGGCGCCATCGCGCAGTTGCAGCGTGGCTGAAACCGTGGAGCCGCAAGCGCCCGTGGCCATAAACGTGAAGGGCAGCGCGATGGCCGGCCCCTCGGCGGCAAGAACCCCGTAGGTCTGCGGGCCGCTGATCGCTTGCACGCCGTTGGTGGAGAGCAGCGTGGCCACCAAATTGGTCGTGTTGACCAGGCCCGAATTGCGCAAGCCCAGGCGCACCGTCACAGTTTCGCCGGGATCAATCACGCCGTTGGCGGGAACGCAATTTTCCGCGCTGAGCGTGGCGCCCGCCGGCACGATGACCGCCGGCCCGGCGCCGAGGGCGTTGTTAATCACCAGCGCGAAGTCCTGCTCCAGCGCATTATTGACATTCGGCACGCCCACGGAATTGATGCTCGCCGCCGTCACCGTGACCGTAAATGGGCCGGTGACGCCTGCCGGAAGAAAGACGCTTTCCACGTTGTTGCGGAAGTCGGCCGCGCCGCCGGGGATGGACCAACGCCCGGAAAAAACATTGCCGCGATAGGCCTGGCCTCCGGCATCCACTGTCAAGTCGAGATCATTGTTGTAGGCGGCGCCAGTCGTGCTCCCCGGCGCGTCGGTCCACGCCACTGTGACCAAAAATGGATGGCCGGCCGAGGCGACGCTGCCGTGAAACGTCCGCGCCTGCCCGCTGGCGGTGAAAAGGTCGTCGCTCAGCTCGTCGCGCAACAAACGCGCCGCGCCGTCAAAGGCCGCGCCCAGGTTCAATTCGCCCATGCCCTGTTTCGGCGACCACAGCGTATCGTTGGCGGTCGAGCCGGCGAGATAACGCGCGGAGTTCATCAGGAAGGCCTTGGTCATGGCGGGCGAGGGAGGCGCGAGACCCTGGTTAATAAAGTATTGACGCAGCAAGGCGCATCCGCCCGCCACCGCCGGCGCGGCGTGGCTGGTGCCGTCGGACACCACATAATATTGCTGGTCGGCGGGAAAGAATGGATTCCCATTCCCCGTGCCGGTCACGCCAAAGCCGTAGCGCGCGCCGTAATTAAAAAAACAGGAATCCGCCGTGCCGTCCGTGTCGGGGGAGCTGGCTTCGGGCGCGCCGCCGGTGATATGCGTGCCGGGCGCGACGAGATCGGGTTTCAGGCGGCCGTCATTGCAAGGCCCCGTGTCGGAGAAGCTGGCGATTTGACTTGCGCTGACGGCTTCGCCGTCATCGTTGTAACCATCGTTGAAGGGCTGGACGCCATCAGCCGCGCCGACGCAAATGACATTCTTGGCCGTGCCGCCGGGTTCATCAATGATGGTGCCGTTGCGTGAAGTATTGCCCGCCGCAAACACAATGGTCATCTCCTGATTGCCGGGCGTGGGATAAGGCGAAGACGCGGGCTGGGCGTCGCGCACCAGGGCATCCAGCTCCTGCGATTCGATGTCGTAGCCACCGCGATGGCCGTCATCGCCCCAGCTATTATTGCTGACGCGCGCCCCGTCCTGATAAGCCTGCGATTGCAACGCCCCCAAATCGGGAAACGTCCAGGTTTCCGGATCGAACACCACCGAGGAGCCCATGCGCACAAACGGACAGACACCCAAACCATAATGGTAGCCGGACGTATCGCTAAACGGGTAGCCGGCGAAATTGTCGTAGCCGCCCACAATGTGGGCGTCCAGCGTGCCGTGGCCATCGCAGCCGGCGATGGTGCTGTCCGGCGGGTTGGGCGTTCCGATCAATCGATTGTAAATAATTCGGCTGGCGCCAGCGGTCTGGCCGCCTTCGTAAAGCCCGAAATGATTCGGCTGCGTGGAACCGTTATCGATCCCGCTATCAGAAATATCCACGGCAAAACCCGAGGCGTCGAACTGCCCCTGCGTAAAACCTTTGCCGGCGAGCCACGCCAGATAACCGGGCGAGCTGGGAATGTTCCCCGTGAGGTTGGACGCCACGATTTGATCCTGCCGCTCGTCCACGCGTTGCGGGGCTGACCACGCGTGAATCGAGACGACATCGGGACAGGCGGCCACCAGCGGCAAGTCGGCGGCGCGTAACGATGCGATCAAATTGATGTAGTCAAGCACATGACGCGGATGCAGATCGCCGCGGGCAAGACGGCGCAAAACCTGCAGCGTCCCCGCATTGACCGGCGGGTCCGCGCACAGTTGAATCGAGAACAGTCCGATGCCGGCCTGCCGCCGGGCGGAGGGCTGGGTTTTATATTCATCGAGATAGCCTCCTTCCCATTGCACATGGCCGGCCGACGGCAACTTGCGCAACGCCTCCGCCTCGCCGTACACCAGGTAGCCGTTTTGCGGGATATAATGCACGATCCGCACGCCCATGGCCTCCAGTTGCCGGCGCCATTCCGGTTTCACGGGGCCGGAAAATTGCACGAGATGCAAATGGCGCCCGGCAAAATTCGTGAGCGGACGGCGCGCCGCGACGGCGGTGTCGAGCGGCGCGGCATTCAAAAACAAGCGTCGATATTCGTCACGCGGTTGAGCGCCGGGCGGGATGACATCCGTGTCATAGATGCGATAAGCTCCATAATCGGCCAGCAGGGACGCGCCTTGGGCGAGCATCTCTTTTTCGGCTGCGGGATCATCGATTTGCACGCGATGCGCCCCGGCTCCCCATCCCCCGGAAACGCCTCCCAGCAGCAACAAAAAGCCGATTACCGCCTTGCTTGGTTGGGGCAGGAAATCGGCAAAATTCACGCGCGGGCAGAGTAGCGCCGAATGGTGAAAAAACCCAGCGCCGACTTGCGTAGCAGGGGCGGCGAAATGACTTCGGGTTAACCGGGCACCAAGATAAAGTAGCTCAACTAATATTTTAGCCTTGAAAACCGATTCGACCCATAAGAATTTTCTTATACTATTGATTATCAATTGTTTAAGTGGGTTTTTGGGCATTTGACATTCTTATATACGGGTGTTAGCCTGATTGTTGCAAAGCACTTTTGCTGACGGAACGGGCCGCTTGGCCCTTTTTTTGTCGGCGCTATTAATCAAGCTAAAGACATGAGTGAAGTTACATCGACCGCTCCCGCCCCCAGCGGCAGCGTTCCTCGGAAGATTTCAGAGGCGGTCATCCGGTTTGCCGGAAATTCACAGGACGGAATTCAAGCCATCGGCGGCTTCCTCGCACGTCTGGCGGGCCGCAGCGAACAGGAGGTCATGACCTTTATGACCATTCCGGCCACCATTTCCGGCGGCCCGTCCGTGTTCCAGGTCCGCATCGGCTCGGGCGAAGTCCTGAGCGCGGGCGACGAATCCGATGTGCTGCTGGCGTTCTACCAACATTCCTACGAGGAGCACGTCAGCCATGTGCGCAAGGGCGGGATCGTCCTTTATGATTCCGACCACGTGCAGCCCAAGCCGGAATGGCAAAACGAATACCGCCACGTCCCGGTGCCCATCACGACCCGCACGGTCGAAGCCCTCGGCGGCACCGCCAAGGACAAGGGCAAAAATATTTTCTCACTCGGCTTGATCGCGCGGATGTTTGACTTGAACGTGCCGAAGATCGAACGCCTCATCACGGAGCGTTTTGCCGGCAAGGACGAAAGCATTGTCAAGAACGCGATGCTGGCGTTCCAGACCGGCTACGCTTATTCGCTGGGCAACGTGCTGGAGACGTTCCAATTCACCGAGCCCAAAAAGAAGGACAATCATCAATTGGTGATGACCGGCAACGAGGCGCTGGGCTATGGGTTGATTGCCGCAGGCGTTCGTTTCGGCGCCGCCTATCCGATCACGCCGTGGTCGGAAATCATGGAATTGTTGCGCCGGGAATTGCCGAAATACGGCGGCACTTTTGTGCAGTGCGAAGACGAAATTGCCTCCGTTTGCATGGCGCTGGGCGCCGGCTGGGCGGGGCGCGTGGCAGTCACCGGCTCGAGCGGGCCCGGCATTTCGCTGAAAACGGAAGCCCTGGGCTGGGGCGTAATGGCCGAGGTGCCGGTCGTCATCGTGGACGTGCAGCGCGGCGGCCCTTCCACCGGCATGCCGACGAGCGTCGAGCAATCCGATTTGAACATTGCCTGCTTCGGCGGGCACGGCGATTCGCCACGCGTGGTTTTGGCGCCCGCCACGGTGGAGGATTGTTTTTACACCGCGATTGAAGCGGTGAACATTGCGCGCCAATACAGCGTGCCCGTGCTGATTCTGAGCGATCAATCGCTGGCCACCCGCATCGAGGCCTTTGAAGAGCCGAATTTACAAAAGTTGTGGCAGGACATTTCGCCGGACTTCACCCCGGTGGCAGAATACAAGCCGTACCCGGTGAACGCCGAGAATTTCGGCCCCCGCCTGGCTCCCGGCACACCCATTGCCAACGGCATCTATCCGCTGGCCACCGGCCTGGAGCACGATGAAATGGGGCATCCCAGCGGTTCGCCCAAGGTGCACATGAAAATGACGGCGCGCCGCCGCCAGAAATTGCAGAAACTCGCGGCCACCCTGCCGACGCCGGCCATTTACGGGCCGCCCGAAGGCAACATCCTGCTGGTGGGCTGGGGCTCGACGCACGGCCCGATTCACGAAGCGGTCGATCGCGCGCGCGCCGCCGGCGACAGCGTTTCCGCCGTGCATTTGCGGCACATCAGCCCGCTTCCGCCCGGCTTGGAAAATATTTTCGCGGGCTTCAACCACGTCTTCGTGGTGGAAATGAACGACGAGGGCCTTTACGGCTACGGCCAGCTTTGCGCCTTGCTGCGCGCGCGTTTCGTGGATGCGAAAATCCGCGGCTTGAACAAAACGGACGGCCTCACCTTCCGCGTGCGCGAAATCCTTGAACGCGCCAAGGCCGATCTCGCCCAAGGCTTGAGTAAAATATAATTTCAGCAATCCCGTTAAAGATTTATGACCGATTCCAGCGTCCAAACTCCCCCCGCCCCCGCGGCTCTGCCGGAGCGCAAGGGCTTGACCAAAAAAGAAATCGCCGCCGACCATCCGACATGGTGCCCGGGTTGCGGCGACTTCTCGGTGCTCGCGCTTTATTTCAAACTGATTGAAAAGCGCCGCATGCACCATGAGAAGGTGACCACCATCGCCGGCATTGGCTGCTCGAGCCGTTTCCCTTATTTCGTGCAGGCCCACGGCGCGCATTTCATTCATGGCCGGGCCTTGCCTTTTGCCAGCGGCATTTCGCTCACGCGCCCCGATCTGCATGTGTTTGTGTTCGGCGGCGATGGCGACGCCTTTTCCATCGGCGGCAATCACTTGAACCACACCGCGCGCAAGAACATCAAGATGACCTACGTCATCATGGACAACTGGGTGTATGGCCTGACGAAAAAGCAGACCTCACCCACCTCGCCGCTCGGGTTCAAAAGCAAGACCGACACCTGGGGCGCGGTGGATCGCCCGATCAATCCCATGAAACAGTTGATTGCTTCCGGCGCCTCTTTCGTGGCGCGCGCGACGCACACCAATCCGAACCATCTTTTGCAAATGATGGAAGCGGCCATGGACCATGACGGCTTCAGCGTGATCGAGTGCCTGAGCGAATGTGTGGAGTTTTATGAAGGCGCGTTTGACGCCTCCAACCCGCGCAAAGGCGGCAACTTTCAACTCGTCCCCGCCGAGCACGATGTCACCGACGAAAACGCCGCCTACAAATTGGCGGGCGAAGATTTCCCCGGGCATTTCGGCATTTTCTACAAGTCCAATCGCCCGACGAAAAATAAATTGGAGGCGGACATCAACGCCCAAATCCGCCCGAAATTCGCCGGCAAAAAAGATTGGGAAATCCTGCAGGGGACTTTCAATCGCCTGAAATAGCGCAGCGGCGCACGACTCGCAAGTGATTCCTAGCCGTGGTGATTGTTCACATTCAAATCCACGTGCGGGTCGAATGCGCCGAGGCGTTTATCATCGCCACGCGCGAGAACGCGCAGGCGAGCGTGCGAGAGCCGGGCATTGCGCGCTTTGAATTTTCGCGGCGCGTCGATGATCCAAACCGGTTCGTGCTGGTGGAGCATTATCGCGATGAAGCGGCGGCGCGGGCGCACAAGGAAACCGCACATTACCTGAAATGGCGCGACACGGTGGCGCCGATGATGGCGGAGCCGCGCACCAGCGTGCGGCTCGCGGAAATTCCATGAAATTTGAATTTGCCACGGCGAACCGGATTGTCTTTGGCGCCGGCGTGGCGCGGGAGGCGGGAAAATTGGCGCGCTCCCTCGGCAGCCGGGCGCTCCTGGTCACGGGCAGCAATCCACAACGAGCCGCGCCCATTCTCCACGCGCTCACAGACGCCGGAGTCTCGGCCAACGTTTTTCCAGTCGCGCACGAGCCATCCATTGATTTGACAGAAGCAGCAACCGCGCAAGCCCGCGCGGAAAAATGCGACGTGATCATCGGCTACGGCGGCGGCAGCGCGCTGGATGCGGCCAAAGCGGTGGCGGCGCTGTTGGGCAATGGCGGCTCGCTGCTGGATTACGTCGAAATCATCGGGAAAAACAAACCGCTGGCCCGCCCTTCTTTGCCCTGCCTCGCCATTCCCACCACTTCAGGCACCGGCAGCGAAGTCACGCGCAACTCCGTGCTTAGCTCCCACGAGCACAAACTGAAAGTCAGTTTGCGCAGCCCCTATTTGCTCCCCGCCATCGCTCTCGTGGATCCATTGTTGACACATAGTTTGCCGCCAGCGATTACGACGTTTACCGGCATGGACGCGCTGACGCAGCTCATAGAACCGTGGGTCTGCCAGCGCGCGAATCCCGTGACGGACGCGTTTTGCCGCGAAGGCATCGGGCGCGTGCGGCGATCGTTGCGGGTCGCGGTGCAAAACGGCCAGGACGCCTCCGCGCGCGAAGATATGAGCGTCGCCAGTTTGTTGGGGGGGTTGGCGCTGACGAATGCGGGGCTCGGCGCCGTGCATGGCTTGGCCGGCCCCATCGGCGGAATGTTTGACGCGCCGCATGGCGCCTTGTGCGGCCTGTTGCTGCCCGCGGTGATCCGTATGAATCGCCAGGCGCTGCGGGCGCGCGCGCCGCAGCATCCCGCGTTAAAGCGGCTGGAGGAATTGGCGTGGGTGGAGGATTTCGCGGCGGAATTTTCCATTCCGCCGCTCTCTTCGTATGGCGTCGAGCCGGGGCATTTTTCCGCGATTGCGGAAAAAGCCCTGCAAACCAGCAGCATGAAGGCGAATCCGATTCAGCTCTCCAAAGAAGAGCTGATCGAGATTCTTAGCCCACCAGCGGCGTCTCTTCCAGGATCGGCTCTTCCATCGGCACCGGCTCGACCAACGGCTTGAGCTCGAGACGGCGGTGCAGATTGTAGCCAGTGCCGGCGGGAATAATGTGACCCATGATCACGTTTTCCTTGAAGCCGCGCAGCATGTCCATCTTGCCCATCGTCGCAGCTTCGGTGAGAACACGCGTGGTGTCCTGGAACGAAGCGGCGCTGAGGAAGCTCTCGGTTTCGAGCGATGCCTTGGTGATGCCGAGCAGCACCGGTTGCGCTTCGGCCGGCTTGCCGCCGACTTTCTCGACGCGCGCATTCTCGTTCTCGAATTCGATCTTGTCGATCTGTTCGCCCCAGAGGAATTCGGTGTCGCCGGGCTCCGTCACGCGGACCTTGCGCAACATCTGGCGGACAATGATCTCGATGTGCTTGTCGTTAATCGTCACGCCTTGGAGACGATAAACTTCCTGCACTTCGTTGACCAAATGCTCCTGCAATTCCTGCGGTCCGCAGATGTCGAGAATCTCGTGCGGATCAATCGGGCCTTCCGTGAGCTGCTGGCCTTTCTTGACGTAGTCGCCCTTGAAGACGATGACGTGTTTGCCGATCGGGATGAGATGCTCTTCCTCGACGGCGGTTTGCGGATCTTTGATCAAGATCGTGCGCTTGCCGCGCACGCTCGGGCCGAAGTCCACCAGGCCGTCGATCTTGGAAATCTCCGACGCTTCCTTGGGCCGGCGCGCCTCGAACAACTCGGCCACACGCGGCAGACCGCCGGTGATGTCCTTGGTCTTGGAGGTTTTGCGCGGCGTTTTGGCCATCAGCGTGCCGGCGACGATCTTGTCGCCTTCATTCACGACGATGTGCGCCCCGGACGGAATCGGATAATTGGCGAGCGTGTCGCCCTTGTCGCTCAGGATCACGATGGAAGGATGGAGATCTTCCTTATGTTCGATGACGACCATGGCTTCCTGCGCCGTGGTTTCATCGACTTCCTGCTTCATCGTGACGCCTTCAATGATATCGACGAACTTAACCTTGCCCGCCTTTTCCGAGAGAATCGGCACATTGTACGGATCCCATTGCACGAACGCTTCGCCCTTCTTGACCTTGCCGCCTTCCTTGGAGGAAATGACCGAGCCAATGACGAGGTTGTGCGTTTCCAATTCGCGCCCGCCCTCTTCCGCCATGATGGAAACCGAGCCGTTCTTGTTCAAGACGATCATGCTGCCGTCTTCGAGTTCGACGAGGCGCAGATCGTTGTAGCGCAAAATGCCCTCGAACTTCGCCTTAATTTGCGGCTGCTTGAACACCTGCGACGCCGTGCCGCCGATGTGGAACGTGCGCATCGTGAGCTGGGTGCCGGGTTCGCCGATGGATTGCGCGGCGATGATGCCGACGGCTTCGCCCTCCTTGATCATGCCGCCGGTGGCCAGATTGCGCCCGTAACAATTGGCGCAAATGCCGAACTTGGCCTCGCAGGTCAACACCGAGCGGATGCGCAAGCGCTCCACGCCCGAGCTTTCCACCAGGCGCGACTTGACTTCGTCAATCATATCGTTGGCCTTGACGATGACTTGCTTGGCGTCGCCGGGGTTGATGATGTCGTCGCACGCCACGCGGCCGACGATGCGTTCGCTGAGCTTGACGACTTCGTCTTCGCCCTCGTAAATCGCCTGCACCCAAATGCCATTGGTCGTGCCGCAATCCGGCATGCGGATGATGACGTCCTGGGCGACATCGACCAATTTGCGGGTCATGTAGCCAGAGTCAGCGGTCTTGAGCGCGGTGTCGGCCAAGCCTTTGCGCGCGCCGTGGGTCGAGATGAAATATTCCAACACAGTCAAACCCTCGCGGAAATTGGACAAGATCGGTTTTTCGATAATGTCGCCGCTGGGTTTGGCCATGAGGCCGCGCACGCCCGCCAATTGGCGAACCTGCTGGCGATTGCCGCGCGCGCCGGAGTCCACCATCAACGAAACCGGGTTGAACTCGGCTTTGCCCTGGTTGGATTCCAAGGTGCGCAACATGACGTTGGCAATCTGGTCGGTGCAATGCGTCCAGATGTCGATGACCTTGTTGAGGCGCTCGCCCGGGGTGATGACACCCTTGCGATATTGCTTTTCCACTTCCGCAATTTGCTTTTGCGCGTTGTGGATTTCCTGGTCCTTTTCCTTCGGGATGATCATGTCATCGATGCCGATGGAGCAGCCGGAGCGGGTCGCCGAGCGGAAGCCCAATTCCTTGAGCTTATCCAGCATGATGACCGTCTTTTCGTGGCCGCAAATCTTGTAGCAGGTCCAGATGAGATCGCCCAACTGGGATTTGCCGATGACCTTGTTGCAGAAACCCAGCTCCGGCGGCCAGATCTCCGAAAAGATCACGCGGCCCACCGTCGTCTCGATGGCGGCGCGCTCGGCGTCGCCGTAATTGGTCTTGGTCCCGCGATCCGGGTTGGCCAAACGCACGCGGTCGTGGATTTTCAAGCTGCCGTCGTCGTAGGCGAAAATGACCTCGGACTTGGAGCCGAAGAGCATGGAGGCCTTGCTTTCCTTTTTCGTGCGCGGCTCGGTTGTCAAGTAGAAGCAACCCAGCGTGATGTCCTGCGTGGGCGTCATGATGGGGCGTCCGCTGGACGGGCTGAAGATGTTGTTGGGCGCCATCATCAACATGCGCGCTTCCATCTGGGCTTCCACCGAGAGGGGCACGTGCACGGCCATTTGGTCGCCGTCGAAGTCCGCGTTGTACGCCGTGCAAACCAGCGGATGAATGCGGATGGCTTCGCCTTCGATCAGGATCGGCTCGAAAGCCTGGATCGACAAACGATGCAGCGTCGGCGCGCGGTTGAGCAGCACCGGATGGCCCTTGGTCACTTCTTCCAAAATGTCCCAGACTTCGGGCGACTGGCGCTCGATCATTTTCTTGGCGGAACGCACCGTGTGCACATAGCCGAGCTCTTTCAAGCGGCGGATGATGAACGGCTCGAACAACACCAGCGCCATTTTCTTGGGCAAACCGCACTGGTGCAGCTTCAATTCCGGCCCGATCACGATGACCGAACGGCCGGAGTAATCGACGCGTTTGCCGAGCAGGTTTTGGCGGAAACGCCCGCTCTTGCCTTTCAGCATGTCGCTGAGCGATTTGAGGGCGCGATTGCCGGCGCCGGTGACGGCGCGGCCATGGCGGCCGTTGTCAAACAAAGCGTCCACCGCTTCCTGCAGCATGCGCTTTTCGTTGCGGATGATGACCTCGGGGGTCTTGAGCTGCAGCAGGTTTTTCAACCGGTTATTGCGGTTGATGACGCGGCGATAAAGATCGTTGAGGTCGGACGTCGCAAAACGGCCGCCTTCCAAGGGAACGAGCGGACGCAGGTCGGGCGGAATCACCGGCAGCACGGTCAAAACCATCCATTCGGGGCGGGCCTTGGTGCTGAGGAACGCCTTGAGCAGCTTGGTGCGCTTGGCGATCTTCTTGCGGATCTGCTTGCTCTTGGTCTCGGTCATGGCGATGGCCAGATGATCGATCTGCTTTTGCAGGTCCACGTTCGCCAAACCTTCCCGCACCGCTTCGGCGCCCATCTTGGCGACAAACGCGTCAGGGCCGTAGGTTTCGCGCGCTTCGCGATATTCGTTTTCGCTCAGCAGTTGGTGAATCTTCAACGGCGTCGAGCCGGGATCGATCACCATGTAATCCTCGTAATAAATAACGCGCTCGAGATTGCGCGCCGTCATGTCCAGCACCAAACCGAGGCGCGAGGGCATGCACTTGAAAAACCAGATGTGCGAAACCGGCACCGCCAGCTCGATGTGGCCCATGCGCTCCCGGCGCACGCGCGCCAGGGTGACTTCCACGCCGCAACGATCGCACACCACGCCGCGATGCTTGATGCGCTTATACTTGCCGCAAGAGCATTCCCAATCCTTGACCGGGCCGAAAATGCGCTCGCAAAACAGGCCGCCCTTTTCCGGCTTGAACGTGCGGTAATTGATCGTTTCCGGATTCTTGACTTCGCCTTTCGACCAGGCGCGGATGGATTCCGGCGAGGCCACGGAAATGGCGACATTATCGACCTGGTTGACCTTGTCCAAGCCGAGCAATTCACGGGCGTTTTCTTTGCTGTTAGTCATAAGTTCTTTTTCATGCGCGGACCACGCGGTCGGCGGCTTTTAACTCAAAATTCCGATCACTTTAAGCTGGCCAGCGCCACGGTTTGCGCGACGGCGGCTTGCTCGACAGGGTTGTTGTAGCCAACCTTGACGTCCATGGCCAAAGACTGCATTTCCTTGACCAGCACGTTGAACGATTCGGGAACGCCGGCTTCCAGGCAGTTGTCGCCCTTGACAATGCTCTCGTAAATCCGCGTGCGCCCTTGCACGTCGTCGGACTTGACGGTCAGCAATTCCTGCAAGCTGTAAGCCGCGCCGTAGGCTTCCATGGCCCAGACTTCCATTTCGCCGAAGCGCTGGCCGCCGTATTGCGCCTTGCCGCCCAGCGGTTGCTGGGTGACGAGCGAGTACGGGCCGACCGCGCGGGCATGGATCTTGTCCGCGACCAAGTGGCCGAGCTTCATCATATAGATGTAGCCGACGACAATTTCCTGGTCGAAGACTTCGCCGGTGCGCCCATCGGTGAGCTTGGTCTTGCCGTGCTCGGGCAACTTGGCGTCCTTGAGGTAGCCGCGAATGTCTTTTTCCTTGATGCCATCGAACACCGGCGTGGCGAATTTCAAGCCGAGCAAACGCGCGGCCCAGCCCAAGTGCGTTTCCAACACCTGTCCCACGTTCATGCGCGAAGGCACGCCCAGCGGGTTCAAAACAATGTCCACCGGCGTTCCATCGCTGAGGAACGGCATGTCTTCTTCCGGCACAATCTTGGCGACCACGCCCTTGTTGCCGTGGCGTCCGGCCATTTTGTCGCCGACCGACAATTTGCGCTTGGACGCGATATAGACTTTGACGGACTTGATGACGCCGCTATCGACTTCCTCGCCGGCTTCCGCGCGCTCGATTTCCTCATCGTGCTGCATCTGGAGATCATCGAACTTCTTTTTGAAGGCGCCGATGATTTCATTGATCTTGTTGCGGATCGGCGACGGATCGATTTCGATGCGATCATACACCTGGGCCAATTTGCGCAGGAGCGTCTTGGTGATCTTGCGGTTGGCCGGGATGATGATTTCGCCCGTCTCGGAATTGACGACGTCGAGCGGAATTTTTTCGCCGAGCAAAATGTTGCTCAAGGCTTCGGTCAATTGCTCGCGCAATTCATCGGCCTTTTGCTTGTGTTCGTCCTGGACTTCCTTGGCGGCGCGCTTGTTCTCGGGGGCGATCATTTTCGCCGCCTCGACTTCGCGCTCTTTCTTGGAAGAAACCTTGACGTCCATGACAATCCCGTAAGTGCCCGAGGGAACCTTGAGGGAGGTGTCTTTCACGTCCGCGGCTTTTTCACCGAAGATGGCGCGGAGCAAACGCTCCTCCGGCGCGAGTTCGGTTTCGCTCTTGGGCGTAATTTTGCCGACCAAAATATCGCCGGGCTTCACTTCGGCCCCGACGCGAATGACGCCGTCCGGCCCGAGGTTTTTCAACGCTTCATCGCCGAGGTTCGGGATGTCGCGCGTGATTTCTTCCGGCCCGAGCTTGGTGTCGCGGGCGCCCACTTCGAATTCATCGATGTGAATCGACGTGAACACGTCGTCCTTGACGATACGCTCGCTGATGAGGATGGCGTCCTCGAAGTTGTAGCCGTTCCAAGGCATGAACGCGCAGAGGACGTTCCGGCCCAAGGCCAGTTCTCCGCCCTGCGTGCAAGGGCCGTCGGCAATGACCTGGCCCTTTTTGATCGCGTCGCCCTTGGCCACGAGAATCTTTTGATTGATGCAGGTGGCGGCGTTGGAGCGCATGAATTTGCGAATGGGATAAACCCAAATGCCGTTGCCCGGATCGCTGCGCAATCTTTTCTTGGTGTCCGGCATTTTGCCGTCCGGCGTGACCACAACCTGGTTGCCGTTGACGGAAGCGACCTTGCCGTTGTCTTCGGCCATCAGCACGGCGCGCGAATCGCGGGCCACGCGCTCTTCCAAACCGGTGGCGACGAATGGCGCCTCGGTGACGAGCAGCGGCACGGCCTGGCGTTGCATGTTGGAGCCCATCAACGCGCGGTTCGCGTCGTCATGCTCCAGGAACGGAATCAAGCTGGCGGCCACCGAAACCAATTGCTTCGGCGAAACATCCATGTAATGCACCTGGTCGGCTTCCACGTCGATGAAATCACCCTTGGAACGACAGGTGACGCGGTCGCTGAGGAAATTGCCCTTGTCATCAATCGCGGCGTTGGCCTGGGCGATGACATAGTTTTCCTCGCGATCGGCTGTCAAATAATCAAGGTGCGTGGTGACGCGGCCTTTTTCGACTTTGCGATACGGCGTTTCCAGGAACCCGAAATCATTGACTTGCGCAAACGTCGCGAGCGACGCGATCAAGCCGATGTTCGGGCCTTCCGGCGTTTCCACCGGGCAGATGCGGCCGTAGTGCGACGGATGCACGTCGCGGACTTCAAAACCAGCGCGGTCACGGGACAACCCGCCCGGCCCGAGCGCCGACAAGCGGCGTTTGTGGGTCAATTCAGCGAGCGGATTAATTTGATCCATGAACTGCGACAATTGGCTCCGGCCAAAGAAATCGCGGATGACGGCCGAGAGCGCTTTCGGATTGATGAGCTTCTGCGGCGACATCGTTTCGAGGCTTTGATCAAACAAGGTCATGCGCTCCTTGACCAAACGCTCCGTGCGCGCCAGGCCGACGCGGCATTGGTTGGCGAGCAATTCGCCCACCGTGCGGATGCGGCGGCTGCCAAGGTGATCGATGTCATCCAGGCTGCCTTCGCCCTTTTTGAGGCGCAGCAAATACTTGGTGGCAGCCACCAAATCTTCCTTGGTCAGGATGCGGGAATCGCCGCCTTTGATGCCCAACTTCTGGTTGATCTTGTAACGGCCGACGCGTCCGAGGTCATACCGCTTCGGATCGAAGAACAGGCGCTTGATCAGCGCGCGCGCATTAGCGGCGGTGGGCGGATCCCCAGGGCGCAAACGGCGGTAAATATCCTTGAGGGCCTCTTCTTCATTCTTGGTCGGATCTTTCTTGAGGCATTTGATCACGATGCCGTCATCGACGGTCGTGTCAACCACACGGATCTTGCTCACGCCGAGTTCGGCGATCTGCTTGACGACGGCCTTGGAGAGCGGCTCGAAGGCGCGTGCGACGACAATCTGTTTGTCATCGTCGATGGCGTCCTCGATCAAAACCTTGTTCTGAATGTCCTCGAGTTTCTCGGCGTCCTTGACGCTCAATTCCTCGATGTCATAGAACAGCTTCAGGATTTCCGCATCCGTGCCGTAACCGAGGGCGCGGAAAAAAGTCGTGGTCAGGAATTTGCGGCGGCGCTTTTTGCGGTCGAGATAGACATAAAGCATGTCGCTCGTGTCGAATTGCGCTTCGTACCAGGAGCCGCGATCGGGAATGATGCGGAAAGAGTGGAGCGTCTTGCCATTGGGATGCTGGCTGGCCTCAAAAGCCAAACCGGGCGAGCGATGCAATTGGCTGACGATGACGCGTTCAGCGCCGTTGATGACAAACGTGCCTTGCGGGGTCATCAGGGGCAGCTCGCCCATGAAAACTTTTTCTTCCTTGGCGGCTTTTTCCTCCTTGAGCAGGAAGGTCACATGCAGCGGGGCGCCGAAGGTGATGCCTTCGCGCAGGCATTCGAGCCAGTCATGCTTGGGCTCGCCGATTTCGTAGCTGTGAAAGTCCAGCACGCATTTGCCGTCATAACTCTCAATCGGGAACACTTCGGTGAAGACCGCTTGCAGCCCGGTGTTCTTCCGCTTGGATTGCGGGGTGTCGGTTTGCAGGAATTCCCGGTAGGAATTGGTCTGCAACTCGATTAAATTAGGCGGGGCAAGGACCTCTTTGATTTTTCCAAAGTGGACACGTTCAGGTGATCGTGACGGCATTATTACCTCTCAGTATGCCTGGTGGTTGACCAGGGCTTTGTTCACAGTACAAACGACAACAGGCCCGCCCTCCAGACTGGAAAACGCGCCGAGCCCAAAATTCTCTTCGAGACGAACGACTTTGCTAATAGAAACTCTCGCTACGGTTAAACAGGAGCGGCGCAAGCGAACCTTACGCCGCTCCACAGTATAAACCGTTTTTATTTAATCTCAACTTTGGCGCCAGCGTCCTCGAGCTTCTTCTTGGCGGCGTCGGAATCAGCCTTGTTGGCTCCTTCCAAAACCGGCTTCGGAGCGCCTTCGACCAACGCCTTGGCGTCAGCCAGGCCGAGGCCCGCTTTGACTTCGCGCACCGCTTTAATCGCGGCAATTTTCTTGTCCGCCGGAACGGAGACAAGGATCACGTCGAAAGCCGTCTTGGCTTCGGCGGCGGGACCGGCAGCGGCTCCACCGGCAGCAGCGCCAGGAGCGGCAGCCGCGGCAGGCGCGGCGGCGGTCACGCCCCACGCGGTTTCAAGTTGTTTCACCAAATCGGCGGCCTCGATGACCGTCAATTTGCCGAGTTGTTCCACTAATCCTGCGATATCAGCCATGTTACCTTTCAGTCTCGTCGCCATCCGCAGCCGCGGATGCGTTTCGCCAGCGAGCCCGCCGGCCGACGATTTACTTTGTTTTCGTTGTTGCTCCGCTTTTCACCAGGAAAAGCGAAATTGTTCAAGCGGCGGGGGCCGCGTCGCCTTTGTCCACCTTGGCCTGCAGCACGCGGGCCAGTTGCGTCCCGGGCGTGTTGATGACCGTGGCCAGCTTCGTCGCCGGCGCCATGATGACGCCGAGGAGCTTGGAGCGCAGGACTTCGATGGACGGCAAATCCGCCAGGGCCACCACATCCGCCGCTTCCAAACGCTGGTTCTTTAAATATCCAAAACGAATTTTCGGCTTGTCAAATTCGGCCGAAAACGTTTTGACGATTTTCGCCGCGGACGAAACGTCGCGCTGGCCCGTAACCACGGCCAGTTGGCCGGTCAGCGTGGCGCCAAGATCGCCCAGACCGGCTTCCTTGACCGCCACCTTGAAAATCGAGTTCTTGACGACATGCATTTCCGAGCCGGCCTTGTTCAGGCGCTTGCGCAGCTCGGTGATCGGCCCCACTTTCAACCCTTTGTAATCGACGACGATAAAAAAGGGCGAGGCGTTGAGGCGATTGACGTATTCGACGGAAATGTTTTGTTTTTCAGCGCGCATAATATTTCTCCAGGTTAGGCGGCTTGCAGGAATTCGCGCACATCGACCCGCACCGGCGGGCTCATGGTCGCGGACAGGGTGCAGCTCAGGATGAATGTTCCCTTGGAACTCGACGGTTTGGATTTGGAGACCGCTTCGATCACCGCGCGCGCGTTCTCGACAATTTGATCCGCCGGAAAGGAAGCCTTGCCGACCGGCACATGAATGTTGCCGCCTTTATCGACTTTGAATTCCACGCGGCCCGCCTTGACTTCTTTCACCGCCTTGGCGGTGTCTTCAGTCACGGTGCCGGTTTTGGGGTTGGGCATCAAGCCGCGCGGCCCAAGGGCCTTGCCGAGCTTGCGCACCTCGATCATCGCTTCGGGCGTCGCAATGGCGACGTCAAAATCCGTCCAGCCTTCATTGCATTTCTTGATCAAGTCCTCGAAGCCGACATACTCCGCGCCGGCGGCGCGCGCCGCTTCCGCGGCAGAGCCGGGACGGGCGAAAACCAGGACGCGCACGGTCTTGCCGCTGCCGTGCGGCAGGGGAACGGTGCCGCGCACCATTTGGTCGGACTGTTTCGGATCAACTCCCAATTTGAACGCCAGATCAACGGATTCGTTGAATTTGGCCTTGGGAAATTTGGTAAGTGTGTCGACGGCGGATTTCAGCGGATACAATTTCCGCGGATCGACCAATTCGAGGGCTTTCGTGTAACGCTTGCTGGGCTTTTTGGGCATACAGATTTGCGGTGCAAACGAACCCCGGCCAAAACCGGGACTCTCCCGCGGTTAATTATTCGAGAACTTCGATCCCCATGCTGCGAGCGGTGCCCGCAACCATCCGGAACGCGGCTTCTTCGGAAGCTGTGTTCAAATCCTTGTTTTTCAACTTGACGATGTCCATCACCTGCTTGCGCGTGACCTTGCCGACCTTGTCCTTGTTCGGGACCTTGGAGCCGGAGGCAATCCCGGCGGCCTTCTTGAGCAGCACGGCGGCGGGGGGCGATTTGGTGATGAACGTGAAAGATTTATCGGCGTAAACGGTGATGACCACCGGGATGATCATGCCCGCCTGCTCCTTGGTCGTGGCGTTAAATTCCTTGCAGAAGGCCATGATGTTCACGCCCTGCTGACCGAGCGCGGGGCCGACCGGGGGCGCCGGATTGGCCTGGCCCGCCGGAATCTGCAACTTGATCTGACCTGTGACTTTCTTTGCCATAAAATGCTACGCTTTCTCGACTTGCCAATACTCCAGCTCGACTGGGGTATTGCGCCCGAAAATGTTCACCGTGACTTTCAACTTGCCGCGATCCGGCTCGATCTCTTCAATCACGCCGCTGAAGTTCAGGAACGGGCCGTCATTGATCTTGACGGTCTCGCCCACTTCAAAATGCACCTTCGGTTTTTCTGTTTCTTCCGATTCCGAAATCTGCGCCTTGATCGTCGCCATTTCGTCCTCGGTCACCGGAATGGGGCGGTCCCCGCCCACAATCCCGATCTTGCCCGGCGTGTCCTGGATAAAATACCAGGGCCGGTCCAAAATTCTTTTTTCGTCATCCAGCAGGATCATCTGGATGTAAACATAGCCCGGATGCAGCTTGCGGCTGGTCACCGTTTTCTTGCCGCCGCGCACGTCCACCACCTTCTCCACCGGCACGAGGACTTCCTGAATGAATTCGCCCATCTCCTCTGCTTTGAGACGCTTTTCAATGCTCTCTTTGACCTTCTGTTCCTGACCGGACAGAGTATGGATGACGAACCATTGGCTCTTTGGCATTGGATTAGTCCTTAAACGAGAAACTTGACCAGGCTGGCGACGACAAAGTCCACGCCCATGGTGAAGGCGCCCAGCAACGCCACGGAAACCAGCACCACCACCGTCGAGCCCATCAGCTCGTCCCACGTGGGCCAGGTGCACTTCTTCAATTCTTCCTTGGTGTCCTGCACATAGGCCGACACCTTCAGAAACGCGCCCTGCCGCCACAGCCATACGAAGATGGCCATCGCGATCACCAGCACGATAATTGTTGGCAAAAGTTCTATCATTTCGTTCTCTTTTCCATGGCGGAGGGGGAGGGATTCGAACCCCCGGTGCGGTTTCCCGCACAGCGGTTTTCAAGACCGCCGCAATAGACCACTCTGCCACCCCTCCGACTAAGGCGACCCTGGTCGCGCTAACCCTCGTGGCAGGGCGGGAGGGAATCGAACCCCCAACCAACGGTTTTGGAGACCGCTACTCTACCAATTGAGCTACCGCCCTCTGCCGTCGAGTGGTCCGGTTCCCCCCACAAACGCGCTCTTCGCGCGCCTGTTTTCACGCATGCAAATTTTAGGTTACGATGTCGGACACACGACCGGCCCCAATCGTTCGACCGCCTTCGCGAATCGCGAAGCGCTGGCCTTTTTCCATGGCGACGGGCGCAATCAATTCGATGTCCACCGAGACGTTGTCGCCCGGCATCACCATTTCCACGCCGGTCGGCAATTGCACCGTGCCCGTGACGTCCGTCGTCCGGAAGTAAAACTGCGGACGATAATTCGTGAAGAACGGCGTATGACGGCCGCCTTCATCCTTGGAAAGCACATAGACTTCCGCCTTGAACTTCGTGTGCGGGGTGATGCTGCCCGGCTTGGCCAGAACCATGCCGCGCTCGACATCTTCCTTGCGGGTGCCGCGCAGCAGGACGCCGACGTTGTCGCCCGCGCTCGCCTTGTCCAGCAACTTGCGGAACATTTCGATGTCGGTCGCCACCGTCTTGCGGGTGTCCTTCAGCCCGACGATTTCCACGTCCGACATCTTGTTCAGCTCGCCGCGCTCCACACGACCAGTCACGACCGTGCCGCGACCTTCAATGTTGAACACGTCTTCGATGCACATCAGGAACGGCTTGTCGATTTCACGCGTCGGCAACGGAATGAAAGCGTCAATCGCCGCCAACAAATCGTCGATGGCCTTGTTGCCTTCCGGCTTGCCCGCGAGGGCCGCCGTGGCGCTGCCGCGCACCACCGGGGTCTTGTCGCCCGGAAATTGATACTTGCTCAGCAAATCGCGAATTTCCATTTCGACGAGATCCAGCAATTCCGGATCATCGACCAAATCAACCTTGTTCAGAAACACGACGACCGCCGGAACGCCGACCTGACGGGCCAGCAGAATGTGTTCGCGGGTCTGGGGCATCGGGCCGTCCGCCGCGCTGACCACCAGGATGGCGCCGTCCATTTGGGCCGCGCCAGTGATCATGTTCTTGACGTAATCCGCATGGCCAGGGCAATCCACGTGCGCGTAATGGCGGGTGGGCGACTCATATTCCACGTGCGAAACGGCGATCGTGACCGTCTTGGTCGCGTCACGCACCGTGCCGCCCTTGGTGATGTCCGCGTAACTGATGGGCGAGGCCATGCCTTTTTTGCTCTGGCACTCCACAATGGCGGCGGTCAAGGTCGATTTGCCGTGGTCAACGTGGCCGATAGTGCCGACATTGACGTGCGGTTTCGTTCTTTGGAACTGTTCTTTAGCCATTAAAAAATTCTCCTGCTTTAATTTGTTTTACGCCTAACGATCCGGTTATCTGGAGCCCATGATCAGGATTGAACTGATGACCTCGTCCTTACCAAGGACGTGCTCTGCCAACTGAGCTACATGGGCATAAGCCAAATATTCATTGCTCCTGACCGCTCAAAACGACAAAAACCCATTCCCCGAGCCCATTTTTACAAAAATGAGCCTCAGGGCATGGTTCATCATTTCAAAGCCCGATAACTGACTCGTGGCAAAGATTAAGCTCCACCCCAAATGATGTCAACGCCTTTTTTCCGACATAATGGCATCCAGCGCCCTCGGAAACTCTCGGTTCCCAAACTGTCCACCCGCTCAGATTCTCCAAGGGCCAATCGCTCCCACCAGCGGAAGAGCAGGGGCGCAACACTTTATCGGCGCGCCCCATCTGCGGAATGAGCTCCTCAATGATGCAGCAGGCTGTTTGTGGCGCGCGCGACGTCGAGTTCGGAAAAAGTCGCCATAATATCGCCAATCCCGCGACCGCTGAACGAATCAGGCCCGCTGTCAAATCGCTCCCACGCCGCCTTGAATGCCTGGAGCTTTGCCGCCGCCAACCCATATTGGCCCTCCTTCATGTTTGCTTGAATGTCAGCAATCGCCTTGTTGCCTGGGACCTTGACAGCGCTTACCAGCCATAGCCGCTCCACGCCCGTGCGCATGCCCTGAATGACACTGCACACGATCCCAGTGCATAGAGCGGTGGCGACCATTACCAGGAGCGTTCTCTTCATTCCACGAGCCTCTCGCAAAATTATTGACTGCGCAACTGTTTCGTAGCGGATCGACCATCAACGGGGAAGCGGTAGCAGAACGAAAAGTTTCCCCTCTGTTGCCTCTGTTACCTCCTGTTTAAAAAAATTTTGGCCAGTTTGTTGGGAGGCCTGGCTTTCTGAAAAAGCATTTTTAACATGAGGTAACAGAGGAAACAGAGACCCTCCTCGTTGTTTATCACCATGGCGAAGGCTGAACGGTCAAACGGGTTCTTAGATGCGCTTAGGCGAGAGCGGTTAGGTCTGCGAACCGAGCGAGGCCAGGGGGCTTGGGGCGGGCCGTCCGACTTCACGAAAGAATTGTTGCTTTTACTCAAACTTTGTCACAATGAAGCGGCGGCGGGAGACGTCCAAGAAGGCGCATGTTTCGTTTTTTTTGCATTTTTTTATTTTTTTGCGAGCTGGCGGCGGTGGGCCAGCCGATTCTGCGCACCAACACGATCGCCCTGCCGGATTTTTTGAACACGCCGTCGCCGTTTGCGCCCATTGTGGTGGTTCCGACCAATAAACCTTGGTCCGGCACAATTGCGGTGGGGCTGACCTTGACGCGCGGGAACAGCCGGACGATTCTCGCCTCGGCCAGCGCCCATACGGTGACCTTCTGGGATCATGCGGTCAATGAACTGATCCTGGACGGGAACGTGGGATACGGAACTTCGGAAGGAGTGGCTTCCACAGAATCAGCGGATGCGAACGCGCAATACAATCACACCCTGACCAAGCGCATGTTCGAAGGCTTGCGCCTGGACGCGTTTCACGACGGGATTGCGGACATTCATTACCGCCTCACCGCCGCGCCGCTGATTGGATATTACGCGATGAAGACGACGAACACGCTGCTGGGCTTGGAGCTCGGCCCCGGCTACATTTACACGCGCCAGGACGACGTCATCGAGAGCTACGCCATCCTCCGTTTTGGCGAGCGCTACGAATACAAATTCAACAAAGCGGCGCGCGTCTGGGAGACGATGGAAATCATGCCGCAGATCAACGCGTTCAACAATTACCTCGTCAATTTCGAGCTCGGCCTGGAGGCAAGCATCACGAAGTCCTTCACCCTCCGCACCGTTTTGCAGGATTATTATAACAACGTGCCGGCGGCGGGGCGCCAGCGCAACGACGTCCGTCTGGTCAGCGGCGTGGGCTTCAAGTTTTAGCGGCAAAATTGGCGATGAAATTGTCCGCAAATCCCTCCGCCGTGTAAGGCCGCATCGCCGGGCTGTGTAGAAAATCGCGCGCGGCCTCCAGATGCCGATTGTAAACCGCTTCCGGCATCGCCGCCAAATATCGGTGCAGCTCTGCGTAGGATCCAAACTTCCTCTTGTCAATAAATGTTTCAGCGGGGATGGTTTCCAGCACATTGGGCGCGCCCAGGTAAATCGGCACGCAGCCCGCGAAAAAACAGTCAAATAATTTCTCTGAAAGATAGTCCGGCTCCGCGCAGTTTTCGTACGCGAAACAAAAACGGTATTGGCGCAGCGTTTCGTTTTTGGAGGCGACCGGCCCGCGAAACGATGGATAGCGGGCAAGCTTCAGCCGCCGCAACGGCGCGATGCGTCGATACATCAAGCGCAGGGGCAGGTTCACCTTCGCCAGGCGTCCGGAAAAAAGCGGCTTGTCCCAATCCGAGCCAAAAAGATCGAAGTCCTGCGGAGCGTGGGCCTCGAACCAGCGCACGGCGCGGACGCGCTCGGAAAAAAGTTCGCGCGGATCGTGAAACGCCATGAACCGGTTAATCATCACGCCAAGCTTGCGGCTGGCAAACGGCTCCGCCGCCGCCGGCTCGCGGTATTTATTTGGCAGATGCCACAAGGTATATTTGACGGGATTGCGGGCGCACAGTTCTTTCCGCCACGTCAGGACTTTTTCAAAACGCGCGGCGGTGGCGGTGGAATAATTGCTCGACCGAATCATGGGCGGCTCGGAGGCGAACAAATGAACATGCGGATGCCGCTCGCGCAGGAGCCGGCGAAAACGGGCATTAAGCAAGGTGGGGTAGTCAATAAAAAAAACCTGGTCGAACCAGGCGAGCGGCTGCATGTCGAGCGTCGCCACTTCATGGCCCAAAGCGCGCAATCGCTGTCCCAGCAGCACAGTCGGGTAAGCCAGATCATCGCCCGTCTCGGAAGCGCCTTGCGTGAACATCCGGTTCCGATTGTAGAACGGATAAAAATTCCAGAATCCAAAGTTCATGCGCGCGCAGGATTAATGTCCGGCGCCCGTCGATTTGGCAAGCACGACCCAAGGTCAGGCGACGCCGGAGGGCGGAGACAGGTCGCGCGTGGGCGCAGAGGCCCTACATTTGGGCTTGTGGTCTTTGGCCAATATGGCACAACGACGACCCGGCGACGCGGTTCAGCGTAGTTGAACCAGCCCGCCTTACGAGATACGGCGCCAAATCTAGTTATTGACACAGAGGGCGATTGGGCGCATGCTGGCGATGGTTTTGGAACTATGGTCTGTCTAGACAAACAGTTCGACGCGCGGAAAACAACCGCTCCCGCGGCGACCACACACGTCTACTCTTCGCATCTCATGGGCCATGAGCGCGCCCTGCGCTCTCTGCTTCCAACACCATCAACACGCCGAAACCTAAACCTTAAACCCTTCCCCCAGGAATACTGCCATGAACGTAACCGAGTTTCTCGAATTTGTTTCGTCCGACTTCGGCCCGGACGTCGCCGACAAAGTGCGGCCCAATCTCAATGCCGCCGCGCCTGAATTCTACGGCCACGCCATGGGTGTGCTGGACACCGTTTTAAACGAGTATGGCTCCGAGTTTGAGGGCCACTGCACCACTTCGACCAGCGACGTCGACAAAGTGATTTAGTTCCGTCGCTCCGCCTGGATTTTTTGCAGTTGACAGAACGCGGGCCGCCTTCTTTCCCCCAGCCCCCGCCGACGATAAGTGTCAATTAAATGGGGATGGTTTTGGGTTGATCTTTACCTTGGTTTCCGCATGATCTCGGGCCACTAGCCATGCCGACACCAACATCCGCTCCCGCCCCGGAACCGATGTCTGCCCCCAACATTGTGCTGTGGGAAGATTTTCGGAATGAATTAAGCGCCCTGATCGAGGACGAATTGCGGCGCCTGACCTGGTGGCTGTCCGACAATTCGGCCAGTTCGGCCACCTGGCACACGGCGTCGACTTGGCTGGCTGTCAATCAAAAGGAACTAAACCGCACTTTGCGCTTCGCCCCTTCCTTATTGATCCGCACCGAATTGGACGTGCTTCACGGCGGCAGCAGTCCGCGCTTTGCCTTTCGTTATGACCTGGGCTCCCAGGGTTTTCTTAATCTGCGGCGTTTGCAGCAATTGAAAACCGTTCTGGAAAAGCGTTATGTTTCCACCGACGGGCACTTCCCCTTTCCACCGGGCGCCACGGTGGAAGAATGGGAGAAAGCCAAAATCTCGGATCTCAATATCGAGAAATGCCCGTCGGTGGCGGAAAGTTTTCTCATGCCGCCCGCGCGGTTTTCGAAAGTGGATTATCACCTGGTCACAGCGCAGTTGGCGCCCCTTTTCGGCGAGACCGACCCGCCTGAATCCAGCGACGCGGATGACAAAGCCTGGCGCGGACCGGAAGGCATTCCCTACTTGCGGACGCCGCCGTTTGGCGTGGGACTCTGCGCCCAAGCCTGCTGCTTTATCTCCACCTTGCTAATGCACCAGCACGCCAGCCAGGTCCACGGCCTTGGGGAGGTTACAGCCCTCCTGACCAACACAGCGACGCCGCTGCTGCCGATTCGCGGCCTCTACCAAATCGAAATGGTGCAATACTTTCAAAAGGTGGGGCTGTCCTCCATGCTGCAATTTCAGGACTACAACCAGCCTCCGGGCGCAGAGCGCAATGACCGCGCGCAACCTCGTCAAGCCTACCAGATCGAGGAATGCCTGCACGCGTACGTCGCCTCGGGGTTTCCCGTCGTGATGTGTCTGGATCCCTCGCGCATGCCCAGCAAGGAAGATGCGCTTCCGCTCGAACCAGAAACAGAGCCGGGCAAAGTCGCCGCCACCGTGCCACCATGGGACGCCGGCCACGCCAAGGTCACTCCGCTAACCGTCGCCGAACACCATGCCATCACCGTGGTCGGATGCAGCAAGCGAAAGCATTTGCGGCCAGAGCGAATAAAACATTCCGCCAATCACGCCGCCCAATGGAACATTCCCGAATCCACTTATATTTATCAGGATTCGTCCTTCATGCCTTTCACGTCCGTGAATGCCAGAGTTTTGCTATCGGCCGGCTATCGCGCGCCCGAAGCCCGCACCATTGAAGGCGGTTCCAGCCAGGGTCTGCATCCACAAATTATCAGCGTCACTCCGCCGGCGGTGACAGTTCCGCTGTTGAATTGGATCGATGACCAGGAAGTCAAACACGATGGCTTGCTGCGGATCATGGCGTTTTATCCGGCGTTCAGCCGCTACCGCACACTTCCCGAGCAACGATCCTTTTACCTCATGCAACTGGATGATCCGCGCCTGGAGGGCCGGTTGCTGGAGTTTTTTACCATTGCGCAAGCGGAGAAGGTCGGCCCGCATTTGGAACAGTTAAAGAATTTGTCCAACCGGATGCCGTGGGCGGAAAAAGGCAAACGATGGGTCTGGCTGGAGGTTGGAGTCCGCGAAAAGGGAATGGGAGCGGGCATCCATAAGTTGATCAAAGTTTGGGACGCGCAGGTTGACCTCTCGATACTCTGCTCTCTTCGGTCGAACGCCGCCCGACCGTTTGATCTCCTGCGCGGCGTTTTGGAACTGCCTTACTCCGGCGATGGCGCCTGGAATTGGAATCCCTGCGAGGCTGCCCCAACCCGCCCAACGTCAGCCACGACCACTACAACCACAACGGAGTCCGAGGCAACTCCCCCTAAAAAGGACGAACTCGGAGAAGTTCTCCCAGCGCTGATATCGTCTTTCGAATTTCGCGGCCGCCACGCAGTGCAACACTTTCTGCCGGAAAAGGCGAAATTCATCGAATACTACGCCTGCATGCACGGTGATTTGAGCGAATATTTCGGCGAGGAATTTCGACGCCATCCCAGCGCGCTGCACGTGCTGGCCGGCATGGGTGAGCGCGTGGATGCCGATGACCAGGCAGAAAAATTCGGCGAGTGGTTAAGAGATAGCTTTCCCCACCGGCACGTCATTGCCATCGCGACGTTCTTTCCCGAAATCACGTCGCCGGACGAGTCCCTGCGGAAAGCAGCCTTGCACGCCATACAATTCCTGGTCAAGACCGCCCGGCATCTCCCCCGCTTTGCGCAACGCCCGTTTGTCATCGAATTAGTTTCGGGCAGCATGGTGGAAAGCGTGGCCAAGCGGCGCGACCAGCATATTCCCGAAAAGGACCGGCTTCCGGATGACCAACGTCTGAGTTTCGGCATGCTGCCGCGGAGCAGCTATAGGAAAAATGTCGAAGGCGTCCTGTCCGATTTTGCCGCGGTGGCGGACGAAGCCCTGGCGGCGGACGTCCTTTTTGCCATCGAATTAGAGCCCGGCCCGCTCTTCCGCGTCAATAGCGCGGAAACCTTGGAGACGCTCTGCGAGGCCATCGCTTTGCACCCGGCGGAGGGGGTGAAGCGCACGATGGGTGTCAATCTTGATATTCCCCACTGGGCGATTCTCTCCCGCCCCAATCCAGGAGAGACGAAGCGAATCACCAGCGAATGGCTGCGAAGCACCCCGGCCGTCTTAAATCGCGTGGTGCACGCCCATATCAGCGATCATGGAATTGGGCACTTAAGCGATTTATTTTTGACCTGCCAGAGTAAAGAAGAATTCTTTCGTCCGTGGCTCGAGATTCTGCGGCGCCGCTCCTTCGTCACGGCTAAACCGCCGTTTAAGGGCCTGCCCTTTAGTGGGTTTATCTCGATCGAACACGAAGCCTGCAAAAGCGCCCGGCAGCTCTCGACTTCTTTTGAACTGCTGCAAAAATGGCTGGGGCAATAGCCGCGCCATTTTGACGCTTACAAATCCTCAGGTCTGAGCCAGAAAGGCTCGTAATTTTGCCATCGATTCGCACCATTGTTTATGCAAGTCTTTATAATTTAATAAGTTGCATCTTAGAAGCACATTGGCACGCCATGGGCTTATATATACTTGCAGATTAAGAAAGGAAACACAAACTATGACTTTAACAAGATGGCATAAACCACAAAATTGGACTTTATCTCCGTTTCGGAGCGCTTCGACGCTGCGGGATGAAGTGGATCAGTTGTTTGATTACGCTTTTGGGCAGGCTTTGCGCGCGCAAAATTTTGGACGCGGCGCGGCTGGTCCGGCGCTGGAGGTCTTCGAGGACAAGGACAATATCACGGTGCGAGCCGAGTTGCCTGGCCTGAAGAAGGAGGAAATTCAGATCAACTTGCAGGATGGCATTCTGGCGATCTCAGGGGAACGTCGGCGCGACGAGAAACAAAATGCCGGCCAGGGTTTCCGCTCCGAGCGGCTCCTGACCCGGTTTCATCGCACGGTCAGCCTCCCGGCGGAAGTGAATCCCGAAACCATCAAGGCGACCTACACGGATGGCATTCTGGCGGTGACCTTGCCGAAATCCGAAAAGGCGAAGCCGCGCCAGATCCCGATCTCAGTCAACTAACAAACACAAAAACCGCGCCGGCGGCCCCTGCGGCCCGGCGTCAACGAAAGAGAATTATTTATGAACGCAGTCGCTGAAAAAGAAACCCAAACCGAAGTCCAACCCGCCTCCGCTGAACGCGAGTATGTCACCCCCGGGGTGAGCATCATTGAGACGGACCAGGGCTATGTCCTGGAAGCCGAGATGCCCGGTGTCAACAAACAAGGCCTGACGGTCAGCCTGGAAGCCAACGTTCTGACGTTGGAAGGGCGACGTCAAACGGCCCAAGTCCCCGGCACGCTGCTCTACCGGGAGTCGAGCAACGCCGATTTCCGGCGGGTGTTCGAGCTGGATCCGGAAATTGATGGCGCCCGAATTTCGGCGCGCATCGAGCAGGGTCTTCTGACGGTGCAGTTGCCCAAGGCGGAAAAGGTGAAACCGCGCAAAATCGAAGTGGCTTAAGCCTTTGCAGAATTCGCCAAGGATGGGGGTTGCGTGCGAGCGAAAGTTCCGCGCAATCCCCTTCTCTTTTACCGACCCAAACTGTCAATCAGACGCTTGCATTCTGGGAGCGACCCTGACAAACTGAGGCTTGTTCTGCGTGCGCTGCGCAGGTATGGTCGGCCAAAACCAAAAGCTTCCCAGACCGGGAAACGGACGATAATGGAACAATTGTGAACGGCTCAACCCCCGACGCCAACCCCCCGGGCATTTCCTCCGCGCCGCCGACCCGCCTGAAATTTTGGGGAGTGCGCGGCTCCATTGCCACTCCGGGCCAGGACACAGTGCAATACGGAGGCAACACTTCCTGCGTGGAAGTGCGGGTCAATTCCGAGATCATCATTTTGGACGCCGGGACGGGGATTCGCCGCCTGGGCCTCGCGCTGGAGGAGGAATTCAAGGACAAGCCCATGCGCCTGAATGTCCTGATCACGCACACGCATTGGGACCATATCCAGGGTTTCCCGTTTTTCCTGCCGGCCTACAATCCCAAAAACATCGTCACGATTTACGGCTTTAAAGGGGCGCGCCAAGGCCTGGAGAACACGCTCTCCAGTCAAATGGAAAATCCATACTTTCCCATCAGCATGCAGCAGATGCCGGGGAACATTTGCATCAAGGAACTGCAGGAACTGAAGTTTCAAATCGACGGCGTGGCCATCCAGGCGCAGTTCGTCAGCCATCCGGGCTTGTGCACCGGTTACCGGTTGATCACGCCGGGTGGATCGATCACCTATATTCCGGACGTGGAGCTATTTCATCGCCTGCGCGC
The DNA here is from genome assembly GCA_035551475.1 of Verrucomicrobiia bacterium. Classification (GTDB taxonomy): domain Bacteria; phylum Verrucomicrobiota; class Verrucomicrobiia; order Limisphaerales; family Palsa-1400; genus DASZMX01. Next base: position 28,924 of record DASZMX010000082.1, on the reverse strand, counting down.
CCGCTGGATCCGCGACACCGACGTTCTCACGCGCTCCGAGCGGCAGACCACGCCGGAGGAAGACCAGCATGTCATCGATTTTATCCGCGATTCGGAGGTGCTGATTCTGGACTCACAATACAGCGCGACCGAATACGAGCAGCGAGTCGGCTGGGGCCATAGCTGCGTGGAGGACACGGTGGCCTTCGCCCTGCACGCCAACGTCAAGCGCCTTTGCCTCTTCCATCACGATCCCGACCACAACGATGAGCATGTCTCGAAGATGGTGGAGCGGGCGCGGGAGATGGTGGCCAATCGGCGCTCGCCCCTGATCGTGGAAGCGGCGCGGGAAGGCGCGGAGATCGTGCTGCCCGCGAAATGATTTCCTAGGCGCGGCCCAGGCTGTATTTGACAGCCCAGAGCCTGCCCTGCCCGGCGAACAGCCACAGGGAAAGCAAAATGAGTCCGAGGTTTTCCGTGATTTTGTGGCAAACCATGACCTCGCCGTTGCCGCAGCCGCAGTCAAATTTCACCGCGCAAAAAGGAATGCCGCGGACGGCTTCCAGATGCAGCCCGCGCTGCCAGATGGCGGCGGTGAACGCCATCAGGATGAGGGCCAGGATGAGCGAGGCGCCGCGCACGGCCACGCCGCAGATGAGGAGAAGCCCGCAATACATTTCAAACCAAGGCAGCGTGGCGGCGATGGTGTTTAGCACCAGATGATTGTCTGTCAGTTCGTACTGACGCACCAGCTTGAGAAACGCTTCGGGATGCAGCGCCTTGGTGGCGCCCATGTAGAGAAAGAGCGCCCCGAGAAAAATGCGGGCGGCGGCGCCCGCTTTCTGCATCCAGGTGGCGCGGATGCCGTTCATGGGCGGGTGCCTTTTTCCAGCGGCTGATGCTGCGCCGTCCATTCGGTCATGCCACCGCCATAGACAAACACATGGTCGGCCGGAGCTCCGCCGTCGCGCAGCAGGATGGCGACGGAATCGGCGTCTTCACATTCGCCGCCCGCACAGTACACAATAATCTTTTCCGCGGCCTGGCCAGCGGCCAGCACGGCGCCGATGGCGGTTTCCGGGTGATACGGGTCCAATTGGTAGGCGCCGGGAATGTGGCCGGCTTCGAATTTTTCCTCGTCGCGCGCATCGACAAAGATGACGCCAGGCTGGCCGACGAGTTTTTTGGTCTCAGCGAAGGTCAGCGGAGAAAGGCCTTTGCCTTTGAGGCGGGCGGTGACGGGATCATCGGCCGCGGATGGAACGGGCGCGGGCGCGTTGGTGCGGGCGGCGGCAACGCCTTGGGGAAAATAATTGCGGTTCAGAGCGAGCCCGCGCGGCGACACTTGATTGGCGGCGAACGATACGAGAGCGCCAAACAAGCCTACGGCCAGCGCTTCCAAAAGGATCTTTTGGATTTGAGCCAGCCGCATTTTATTTCCGCAGATTAATGAGCGCCGCTGGAACTCACCGCGGGCATCGCCTGCCGTGAGCGCACCATGGCGTCATTCGACGGTATTGTGGAAAGCGAAACCGCCTGCTGAATCGGAATGACTTCGAGCGATTGCTGGGGATCGGTGGTTTTCACTGAAACCGTGGCCGGGTGCCCAGGCGTCGTTTTGTAACCGGCCGGAATGGTGACCTTAAGCACATACACCGCGCGGCCCGGCATGGAATTGCCGAGCGTGACGCCAATCCGGTCATCGGACGCTTTGGGGTCGCTAAAGACGTCGTTGGGACGGCTGCTGTAAAGAGTGACGGTGAATTGCATCGGACGATCAACTTCGGCGGGGACAGTGATCGTCCGCGGCTGCACCATGATGGCGGGTTGCACTGTCAAATATGCCGGGATGCGCATGACGTAATTGCTCCAGGAGGTCGCCACCGAAATCACGCCGTTGGTTCCGTGAGAAACCGGGGGGACGGCGGTGACGGTGATTTCGTACTCCTTGCCATCCGTCAGCATTTTGGGCTCCGACACGCTAAAGGCCGTGGTGTCGCTGAAAACCTTGGTGATTTGGATCGGGTTCTCCGTGCGATTGAGGATGCGAATCGTGGAGGGAGCGACGTTCGTTTCGCCGGTCGTCAGGCGGAACATGGCGTAGGCGGGCGTGATGTCCACCGGCTTGATCACTTCGCCACCGAGCTCCAGCATCGTGGGATTGCGTTTGTCGTTGGACGACACCGTCACCGACTTGCGAATTTTTCCGGAAAGATTCTGGCTGTTGATTTGAATGGGAATAATGCCCGACTGCCCCGGCGCCAACTCGTGCGGCCATGTGCCGGCGGTGGTGCAGCCGCAACCCGGATGCACGTCGGTGATATTCAGCGTGGCATTGCCGCCGTTGCTCACGACGAAATCATGGCGGATAAAAGCGCCTTGGGTGACCTTGCCAAATTCGTAATTTTGTGAGTCAAAAATAATCTTCGGCCCGGCCTCAGGCGTGGGCGGGAGAGCGGGCTGCGCCACCGCGGCGCAGAGGAGCGAGAAAAAAGCCCCGGCAGTGAAAATTTGTTTCATATTAAGGAAAAAGGATAATCGATTTCCGGCTCACCGCAATCAAATCTGGCAGCGTTTGGTTTGACAACAAAGCGGGGCGGCGCCGTAGCATCGTGGTCATGCGCGCAGAATTGGTGTGTGACGGAAAACATGAATTGGCGGAAGGTCCGGTGTGGCACAAAGGCGCCCTGTGGTGGGTCAACATTAACGCGGGCGAATTGCATCGCCTGGGCGAAAAGCGCCAGGTGCGTCCGAGTTTGGGCTGCGCCGCGCCGTGCGCGGACGGGCGCTGGCTCTGCGGCGCCGGGGGCGAGCTGGGATTTTATGATTGGCAGAGCGCCCGATGGGAAACAATCGCCGTGGTGGAGCAGGAAACGCGCAACCGTTTCAACGACGGCAAATGCGATCCGGCGGGGCGGTTCTGGGTGGGCAGCATGAGCCGGAAACAGGAGGCGGCGACGGGCGGGCTTTACGTGATGGACGGCGCGCTGCGGCCGAAAAGAGTATTGACTGAAAGGATGATTTCCAACGGGCTCGCATGGTCGCCGGACGGCAGCAGAATGTATCACACGGACAGCTGGACGCGCCGCGTGGAAGTGTTCGATTGCGACGGCGACCGGATTTCGGCCGGGCGAAAATGGGCGGAATTCGAGGCTTTTCCGGATGGGATGGCCAGCGACGCGGCGGGCAATGTCTGGGTGGCGCTGTGGGGCGGCAGCAGCGTCGTTTGCCTCGACGGCACGACCGGGCGAACGCTGGAAAAGGTGGAATTGCCTGTGTCGCAGGTTTCCTCGTGCGCGTTTGGCGGAGAAGATTTGGCGACATTATACATCACCACGGCGCACGAGCATTTGCAGCCGGAGCAACGGGCGCGAGAGCCATTGGCGGGCGGAATTTTCGCGGCGCGTCCGGGCGTGAAGGGGCTGGCCGTGGCGCAGTTTAAGTTTTGAGAAGAAACAGCGCCGAAAAGGGGTCTTCCGAGGGAAACGGGCTGCGAAAAGCCGCGATGAGAATTCGCAGTTTCGCAATTTAAAGTTGTGCGAATCAGCGCTTTGTCCCGGAACAAGTCAAGCAGTGTCCGAAGGGAGTTCGATTGACAAAAGCGCCAAATCCGGCCCGCGCGGCTTCGACAGGCGCAAACACCTGATGACACGCAAGTTAGGAGTGACGCCCGTGGCCGCCTGCAGGCTTGGCACGCACGCTGCAAATCAAATAAAGCGTGAATGGAACCTCGAAAAGCAGCCTCGCAAATTTGCTAAAGCAACCCATCGTCGTGGCCTTGGTGCTCGGCATGGAAGCGTTGACCGCCACGAGCGTTTATGCCGCCCAAACCGTCACGCTCGCCTGGAACGCGACGCCCGCCGCCAAGGGCTATATGGTTTACACCAGCGCGGACGGCGTAAATTACCAGCCGCCCATCGACGCCGGCGCCGGCACGAGCATTTCCCTTTCCGGCCTGCGCGGCGGAGACACCAATTTCTTTTACGTGACAGCCTACGATGACTCGTTCGCCCAAAGCGCGCCTTCCACGCCAATCTCCTACATTGTGCCCGGCGGCATGACGATGTCCGCCAAGGTGTCCGCGCATGCGCCCGCGCAAATGAATTTCTCGGTGGCGCCCGGCCATACTTATACCGTGCAGGCTTCGACGGATTTGAAAAACTGGGTGACGGTGCTGCAAACCAACGCCGTGCAGAACCAATGGATCACCTATCAGGATCCGCTGGCGGCCACGGTCAAGATGCGCTTTTACCGGACGCTCTCGGACTAAGCCGGCGAAGGAACTTCCAGATTGGTCGGGGCCGGAGCGGCGGGCGGCGCCTTAAGATGATTCGGATCGGGATGGCGGCGGTTTTCGCGCAGCAACTCCATAAAGCGGCGGTCTTGGGCGGGGTCGAGTTCGTGGCGGATTTCTTCGGTGACGCGTTTTAGCTCTTCTTTCATTTGCGGGGCGATTTGCTCCCACAATTCCTTGTTGCGTTCCTGGCTGGCTTTGATGATTTGTGCAATGCGATCGCGCTGGCCTTGATCGAGGTGCAGGCGGTTGACCATTTGCCGAATGAGGCCCATGCGCTGGGCTTGAAGGGGCGCCCACACGACATTCGTTCGGGAAACGACATTGGTATTGGTGACGGCGTCAATGGCCACGGCAGGCGGAACAGGCGCGGGATTGACTTCGGCCAAAGTTGCCGGATGGGCCAGCGGGGAGGCGTTTCTAACCAGCAAGGCGCCGGTGATGGCGCCGCACACGAAAATCAGGATCGTGGCGCAAATGACTTTCCAAGGGTTCACCAGGCGTCCTCGGAAGGCTGGCCCATGGAAGCGAAAACGACGGATTGCAGATCCTGGGAAAAATCGGTGGAGGCCACGGGCGCCGGACGGCTGCCGGAATAGGACCACACGGCGCACAGAATGGTGACGGCCATGCAAGCCAGGGCGCCGCGCCACAGCGATGAGCCCCAGGCGGCCCAGGGATTCTCCGGCGCCGCGGAGGCAAGGCGGTGCATGATCCGTTTTTCAAACGCATACGGAACCGTGTCGCGCGGCGGCGCCTGGCGCGCGGCGCGGAGCAATTTGGTTTGCAGGTCGCTCAAATTCATATCGAACATTTAATAGGACGCTGGGGGCATGGGCGTGGTTACAGGTATTGGTCTTTCGCGATTTTGGCCAGAATTTTGCGCATTTCGGCGCGAGCGCGAAACGCGCGGACTTTGACGAGCGGAACGGACCAGCCGGTGAGCTCGGCGATTTCCTTGACAGAACGCTCCTCAATTTCCAGCAGCGTGATGACAAGGCGGGCCGGCGCGGAAAGCTGTTCCAGGACGCGCGCGACGAGTTGCCGGGCGGCGTCGGCGCGGTCGTCCGCCCCATCGGGCGCGGCGCCGAATTGCGCCAGCCAATCCTGCTCGGGCGGGCTGAGGTCCGTGAACGCATGCTCGCGATTGCGCTGATGGGAGCGGAGGAAATCGTAGCAGGTGCGAACGGCCAGGCGCATGAGCCAATGCTCGAACGGGGCGTCGCCGCGAAAGGTGGCCAGCTTCTGGAACGCCTTGAGAAAAACTTCCTGGACGATGTCTTCCACCTCGCTTTCGCGGCGCGCATAGCGGCGGGCGGTGGCAAAGACGCGCGGTTGATACTTGACGACGAGAGGCTCGAACCGGGCGGCATCGCCGGCGAGCACGGCGGCGATCAATTCCGCATCCGTCGGGTCCATCGCGCCAATCTGCGTTGGGACGGGGCGGAATTCAAAGGCTAAAGCGCCGGCGAATTCCGCCCCCTAAAGCGGACGGAATTATTGGTTGGCCGCCGGCTTGGGCTTGGCGACGTGCTGGAGACGCTTCTCGATCAGCGCCATGTCTTTCTTTTCCTGGTCGGTGATCGTGCCGGCGGTTTGTTTTTGCTGCAATTCGCTGAGCTTCTTTTGGGAAGCTTCCTTGATTTTGGCATCCCTGTCCTCGCGGGAGAGCCCTTTGAGATCTTCGCGCTTCAAGCCGATGAGCTCCAGGTAAGCGCGGCGTTGACCGCCATCTTTATGGACGGTGGCGGGGGCGGAATTGGTGGTTTCCTGGGCCATTAACGCAGGAGCGCCAAGGGCCAACAGGCCGACGGTGAGACAAAGTATGGATAGTTTCTTCATGCGGGATAAGACGGCAAGACCTGGAGAAAGGTTACGCTTGATAGAGAGCGGCCTGCGCGGGCGCGCGGCTCAAGAGCGGATGATGCCCAAGGCTTGCTCGAAATCCGCGGAGAAACGCGCGATTTCCTCCTGAATCTTGGCGGGCTGCTGCGCGAGCGTGTCCATCATGCGGTCGCGCATCTCGGGACGAAACCGCACCAGTTCCAGAGCGGCCACCATGAGGGAGAGCTGATTGTTGACTTCGTGCCGCATGTGGGAAAGTTTTTTGTTCAACTCCCGCAATTGCTCTTCGGACAGCGTGGTTGTAGAGACGATGGGATCGCCCATGCGAAAACAATAGGGACGCGACATTTTAAAGCAACCAACTATTTCGGCCAAAAAATCCCCGGGGCACGAAAAATCACGAGGCTGTAAGCCCGAACAAGGCGGCTAGCTTTCGATCTACATCGCGCTGCCAATCCGGGGACAATTGGCCCAATTCGCGGCGAATCATCATGCTTGTCAGAGTGATCAGGCGATGTAATCGCAGAACAGATGGAACGCGCAATCCTGTGGCGGCAAAGTCTTTTTGGCTGGGATTAAAGACGATGTCCGTGCCAGTGAGGGAAGATGGGACCTGGCTGCTTATGAAGGCGACGATCACATGACGATGGGCGCCGATTGGGTCAGTCAAACAAAGTGTCGGCCGGACTTTCTCGGAGCTCAAGTCATCAAACGGAAACGGCACGAGAACGATTTTACCCTTGGTCATGGAAGGGCTTGCCGTCTGCAGCGGTATAAACATCCTCCGCCGAATCATTCAGGAAATCGAACGCAGGGCTGGCTGAGGCCGCTTTCACCCAAATCGCCTCCGGGAAATCATCGGCTTCCGGCGCTAGAACGATCACACGAACGCGGCTGTGCCCCGGGAGAGGCAGCGGCTCGTCGAGCCGCAACTGATGTTGCGCATCTACTACGCCGGTTGTTTCAATCGCATTCACAAACATGCACTTGTTTCCTGAATCCCAATAGGCATCAATCACGATCCCACTCGCCGCGTCCTTCGCGTTGCCAGGCGCTGCTGTCCATCTCGGGCCGACGAAGAACGCCCAAGGAACCTTTCGATCACGTCCCAATCCGTACGATGAGGCGTCTCAGGACTCCGTGTTATCAAGGCGCGTCCCCGCTCCGGCAATTTAGCTCCTTCCACCGGAAGAATCCTGCCATCCACGATTTCCGCCTCGATCGTCACGTAGGTCATGCAGATATAGTGCCTCGGAATTGCCCCAACTCAAGCCTTGATCGCCGTTTTGCCATGGCCGAGCAAGTCTTGCCCTACGCCGTTGAAGTCAATGCTACCAAGGCCAAAAAAAATCCCCGCGCCGAAACGCGGGGATTGTGAAGATTTGTATGGTTACAAATTAGCTGCGGCGCGAAAAGGACTTGCGCACGCCGAGAAGGGTCAGCGCGCCGACGAACATGGCCACGGTGCTGGCCGAATCCGGAACCGCGCCGCCGCTCCAAGTGCCGATGGGGTCGCCAAAGCCGTCATAGAGCGAGCCGAAATGGCCAGTGCCATCGAGATCGCCTTCGAGATCGTTTTGGCCTTCAAAGTAGGCCACGATGTCAGAGGTGTCATTGCTGGCGATGGTGAAGTAAAACAGGTCGCCGTTCAAGCCTCCGCCGCTGACGACATGGCTGTTGCTGGTAGTCAAAGGAAGGTTGGAATCGGCGGCGCCGCCAGCGCCGACATCAACAAGATCCCAATTAATTATATTGCCGGTGCTGTCGATGGTAATCCAGCTGCCGTCGAAGGAGGTGCTGCCGTCCGGGATCGGGTCAAGGGGATTGGCGGAGAAGGTGTAGGTCGTGCTGCTGACAGTAATGGCATTGGCATTTAAGGAAACGCCAAGGGCGACCGCGGCCACTCCCGCGATCAGGCTCAATTTAAGTAATTTCATTCGATGTGTGTCTCTCTGTTTTGGTTGAGTTTTTTTGCGTCACCATGACGCGTAAAGAGTTTCCCGTAGCGTCTGTCATGCCAAACCCTACACATCGTCAGGGCAGTGGACGCATCGACCTAGACACAAACACTTTAGGGCAAGGCATTTATTTTGCTTCTCAACAGCGCAATCCAAGGACTGTAAAGGCTCCCGACTCGATTCCTGGGAAAATAAAAGCGAAGAATTCTGCAAAGATATGCCCGGCAGGGTTTTAGGCGCACCGCAAACTGGAGTAAACGACGCAGCGCGCTTTGTAAGCCACAGCGACAATTTTCCAGTTTCCTTAATCGGAACAACCGAAGCGGAAGTCAAAGGTTAGCTCTTTTAATTCTTGAATCAGCCGCCCCGTGATCTATTGTCCAACCCGCTTATGGCTAAGATGACCGTCAACGATTTGGATGTGCGCCAGAAAAAGGTTTTGGTGCGAGTCGATTACAACGTCCCAATGGAGGAAAAAGACGGGAAAATGGTCATTAACGACACCACCCGCATCAAGGAGACGCTGCCGACATTGCGGCTGCTCATCGAGAAGGGCGCCCGGATCATTTTGGCCGCGCACTTGGGGCGCCCGAAAGGCAAGCGCGAGCCGTCGATGTCCTTGCGGCCGGTGGCGGACAAGCTGGCCGAAATGATCAGCAAGCCCGTGGCGTTCGTGGACGATTGCATCGGCGACAAAGTGGCGGCGGCCGCCAATGCGCTCAAGCCGGGCGAGATTTTGCTGCTGGAAAACGTTCGCTATTACAATGAGGAAGAAACGAATGATCCGGCGTTTGCGGAAAAGCTGGCCGCGGTGGCGGACGTATATGTGAATGACGCTTTCGGCGCGGCGCATCGCGCGCATGGTTCGACCGAAGGCGTGGCGCGCGTGATCAGCCAACGCGGCGGCAAGAGCGCGGCCGGATTGCTCATGGAGCGCGAGTTGAAATTTTTAGGCGCGGAATTGGACCAGCCGCCGCGTCCGTTCGTGGTGATTTTGGGCGGGGCCAAAGTTTCGGACAAGATCAAGGTGATCGATCGCCTGCTGGAAAAAGCCGACACGATCCTGATTGGCGGCGCGATGGCTTACACCTTTAAGCTGGCCATGGGATTCAAAGTGGGAAAATCGCTGGTGGAACCCGACAAGACCGACCTGGCTCTGGCGGCGTTGAGCAAGGCCAAGGAGCGCAAGGTGCAATTTTTATTGCCGTCCGACAACATCATCGGCACGCCGGTGGACACGGGCAAATTGAATAAAAAGGGCAAGCCGGTGTTTGAGATTCGCGATCCCAAAGTCAATCCCGGCGACACGATTCCGCCCGAGACCGAAGGCCTGGACATCGGGCCGGCCACGAGCGCGAAATACGCGGAAGTGGTGCGCGGCGCGAAATCGATTTTGTGGAACGGGCCGATGGGGATGTTTGAAGACGCGCGTTTCGCCAAGGGCACCTTGGCCATTGCGCAAGCGGTGGTGGAAGCCACGCAGAAAAACGGCGCCAAGAGCATCATTGGCGGCGGCGACAGCGTGAAGGCGATCAATCAATCCGGCCTGGGCGACAAGGTCACTTTCATGAGCACCGGCGGCGGCGCCAGCCTGGAATTCCTGGAAGGCAAAGAACTGCCCGGGGTCGCGGCCTTGTCAGATAAATAAATATTCCCATGAACAAACAACGCAAATTAATCATCGCGGGCAACTGGAAGATGAACAAGACCGTGGCCGAGGCGCTCGCCCTGGTCAAAGGGCTCAAGATGGAGCTGTCCAGCGTGAAGGAAGTGGACATCGTGATTTGCCCCGCGTTCACCGCCTTGAGCGAGGTTTCCCAGGCGGTGTTGGATTCCAATTTGCGGCTCGGCGCCCAGAACATGAGCGAGAACAACTACGGCGCGTTCACCGGGGAAATCGCGGCGGGCATGCTCAAGGAATTCTCCGTGCGCTATGTCATTCTCGGCCATTCCGAGCGGCGTCAATACCAGAAAGAAAGCGACGCGCTCATCGCCAAGAAAGCGCTGGCGGCGCACGCGGCCTCGCTGAAGCCCATCGTGTGCGTGGGCGAAACCCTGGCGGAACGCGAAGGCGGCCAGATGGAAAAAGTTTTGGAAACCCAGGTGCGCGGCAGCCTCGCGGGCTTGAGCCCGGACCAAATGCGGGAAACCGTCGTGGCGTACGAGCCGGTCTGGGCCATTGGCACCGGAAAAACGGCGACGACCGAGCAAGCCCAGGAGGCGCATGCGTTCATCCGCAAAGTGCTGACATCGTTGTTTGATGCGGAGGTGGCGCGGGCGGTGCGCATTCAATATGGCGGCAGCGTCAAGGCGGCGAATGCGCGCGAACTGATGAGCCAGCCGGATGTCGATGGCGCGCTGGTCGGCGGAGCTTCGCTGGACGTACGGAGTTTTTCTGATATAATCAAAAACTCAATTTAAGAATCGTTAGGAATTTATGCTGAATTTGTTGGTCATTTTGTTGTCAGTCCTGATGTTTTTGGACTGCGTCATTTTAATTTGCCTGGTGCTGCTGCAATTGCCGAAAAAGGAAGCGGGCGCGGGCCTGGCTTTCGGCGCGGCGGCCACGGATGCGCTGTTCGGCGCCGGCTCGGGCAATGTCCTGACGAAGATCACGAAGTACGTGGCGGGCGCGTTTTTCGGCCTGGCTCTTGTCATGGCGATGTTGAGTTCGCACATGAACAATGAAACCGCGGGCGCGGCGCTGATCAAGGCGCTCGGTCAGGGTTCCAGCGGCTCCATTCCTGTTTCCAGCTCCAGCGCAGCGGCTCCGGCGACAACGCCCGCTCCCGCGCCCACCACCGCTCCCAAATCGACGCCCGCGGCCGGCGCCACGCCTTTCTTGCAATTGACGAACGCTCCGGCCACGAGCAAATGACCTGGCGCCACCGACGATGGGAGGGGGCGAAGCCGCCCCGTCACGTCGGCGCTGGCGCGTTTTTTCTGGCGGCGCTCCTTTTGGTCGCCGGCTGTTCTGCGCGTGAACCGCAGGCGGACTTGGTCATCGTCAACGGGCCCAATCCTCAAACGCTCGACCCGGCTTTAGCTACGGGCCTCGAGGATTTGCGGATCATTAGCGCGCTCTTCGAGGGCCTGACGCGGCCCGATCCACACACGGCGGGAGCCACGCCCGGACTGGCGGAGCGTTGGGAGATTTCACCGGATGGCTGCGTTTACACGTTTCATTTGCGCGATCATTTGCAATGGTCGGAAGGCGTCCCCCTCACCGCCGATGACGTGGTTTACTCGTGGCGCCGCGCCCTTGATCCCAAGACCGCGGCGGAATACGCCGGCCAGCTTTTCTACCTGAAAAACGGGGAAGCGTTCGCCACTGGCAAATTGAAGGATTTTTCGCAAGTGGGCGTGCGCGCGCTGGACGAACGCACCGTGCGCGTGGAGCTGAACCAGCCCACCGCCTTCTTTTTGGATTTGTGCGCGTTCCAAACGCTGGCCGTCGTCCCGCGTCAAGTGATTGACAAGGATCCCGATCATTGGCTGCGCGAAAAAAACCTCCCGACGAGCGGCCCTTACGTGATCGAGGAATGGCGGTTGAACGATAAAATCCGCGTGCGCAAGAACCCGTTCTATTGGGATGCCTCCAACACCAAAAGCGCGACAATTGATTTTCTCCCGGTCAGCGTGCCGAGCACCGCGCTGAATTTGTACGAGACCGGCGTGGCGGACATTATCTGGGACCGTGATTACCTGCCGAATGAGCTGCTCGACATCCTGGAGAAACGCCCGGATTTTCACACCTTTCCCTATCTCGGCTCCTATTTTCTGCGTGTCAACACCACGAAGCCGCCCTTCAACGACCCGCGCGTGCGCCAGGCCTTGGCCATGGCCATTGATAAAGAGCATTTGACGCGCAAAATCCTGCGCGGCGGCGAGACGCCCGCGACACACCTCGTCCCGGACGGCACCGCCCATTACGAACGGGCGGAAGGACTCGGCTACGACCCAGCCGCCGCGCGAAAACTGCTCGCGGCCGCGGGCTTTCCCGGCGGCAAAGGTTTTCCGGTGGCGGAATATCTAATTGACACGGCCGGGAATTTGCACGCAAAAATCGCCAGCGAAATCCAGAGCATGTGGGAAGAGCAATTGGGCGTGCACATTCAATTGCGCCAGATGGAAAAGCAGGCCTACCTCGCGGCGCAAAACAGCCTCAACTACGACATCAGCCGCAGCATGTGGGTGGGAGATTACAACGACCCCAACACCTTCCTGGATTTGTTCCTGAGCGACAGCGGCAACAACCGCACCGGCTGGAAAAACGCCGCCTACGACAAACTGATGCACGAGGCCAACCGCCAAACGGATTTAAAGCGACGCGCCGATTTATTGCGCCAAGCCGAAACCATCCTCGTCCACGACGAACTGCCCATCATCCCCATCTATTTTTACGTGGGTCTGAATTACTTCAACCCCGACAAAGTAAAAGGCATTTACCCCAACATCCTAGACCAACATCCCTTCAACGTAATCTATCGCGTGGCGCGAGGGAAGTAATGCAGGTTGTCAGGCGAACAGCCGTTCGCGGCCGGCGATTTCGGTGCGGACGTTTTCGAGGAGGACGACGAGTTGGTCGTTTCCGATTTGCAAAAATTCGGCGGCAGGAAGGGCGGGGGCGAGATCGGGGGCGGCGTTTTTGTCGGGTTGATCGGCGCAACTGTGGGCCATGAGGTTGCCAAGGCTGACGATGGCGGAAAGGCGCTCGAAGGATTCGGCTTCCTTGGGGCGGTGATGACAGAAAACCGGCATGGAAACATCCAGCGGCACACCCCAGTTGGATAGGAGCTGCGCGCCAATGGCGCCGTGGCCGAAACCGAACGTGATCGTTTCCGCGTCTTCCAAGGCGCCGCCGGTCGTCCCGACGCGGCGCAAAATTTCGGAATAGCGCGGGCCGTCGGCGGTGGCGAGCACGATTTTTCCGATGTCGTGGAGGAGGCCGGCGGTGTAAGCGATGCCTTCGGATTCGCCCAAATCCTTGGCCAACCGGCCCGAGGCCAGGGCGGTGGTGAGGGAATGATCCCAAAGCTGATCAACGGCGATCACGTTGCCGGTCTTGGACATTTCCATGGTCTTGGCGCCAAACAAAGTCACGGTGGTCTGGTAAACTTCGTAAAAGCCCAGACGCATGATGGCGTCGAAAATATCGAGGACGGGTTCGGCGCCGGAAACGGAGGCGCTGTTGCAACGCTTCAGGACTTCCGCGGTCAGCGAAGGATCCTGGCTGAGCAATTGCACCACCGCGTCCACATCCTGATCCGACTGGCGGAACAGCGAGATGAGCTTCACCAACACAATCGGCGCCGCCGGGAGATGTTTGATGTTGGCGATGTATGCTTCCAAATTAGTTTTCATAGAATTCCGCTCGCGGTCAGGGAAAGACCGACTTAGCCGACTGTATATCGGCAGATGCGTTGAAAAACTAAAGTGGCGCCGAATGGTGATTTTTAATGGAGCGGCGGCATTTTGGGCAGGTATTCGCCCAGACGCCCGAGCGTTTGTTTCCCGCCTTCGAGAGCCGAGAATTCCTTGATAACGAACTCGCGCTCTTCCGGGGAGGCGAAAGCCAGTCGAATGGTGACTTTGGTCTGGCCGGCGCCCTCGGCTTCAAAGGTCCAGGTTCCAATAAAACTCGCCCCTGGCCCGTGCTCGCGCCCGCCGCCGTGCCGGTAAACCACGCGTTCGGGCTTCACCACTTCCAGGAACACGCTTTTGTTGGGATAATTTACGCCGTCGGGACCGTGCATGACGAACTTCCAAATGCCGCCGACATGCACATCCATTTGTTCCACCGTGGTGGTGAAGCCGTTGGGCCCCCACCAGTGAATGACGTGTTTAGGATCGGTCATCGCTTGCCAGACCAGTTCGCGCGGGGCGTCGAAAACGCGGTAAACGACTATTTCGCACGCGGGATCGCTCTTGGTGGGCCCCTCCAGAAATTCGGCGAGGGATTGGCCCAGCAGGAACGTCCAACCTTCCTCGAAGTTGTGGCGCGCAAAGTTCGGGAGAGCCGGAAAGGTTCCGAGGCCGACGTGGGTTAATTTGACCCTCGTGCCGCCACCTTCCGGGAAAAGCTCATAGGTGACCACCGAATCCCCTTCATGCCCTTCGAAGCGCCAAGTGTAGGCGAGCCTCTTTTGCGGAACGGCCTCCACGATCCGGCAGCAATGAATGTAGGTGAAATTATTGCACTCCACCGTGAATTGAAATTCAAAGCCGACTTCGGGTTTGAATTCCTTGATGTCAAACATCCATTTTTGCAGCGCGGCGGCGGTGGTCAGGGCCTGCCAGACTTGCGCGGGCGACGCATGCAACGTTCGCTCCACCACCAACGGCGTCACGGGACTATTTTTCGGGTTCATGATTTTCCTTTTTGAGTTTTTCCAAGTAGGCGTCCAGGCGGTCAAAGCTGCCCTCCCAAAACCGGCGATATTCCTCAATCCATTCCCGGGCCTGCCGCATGGGGGCTGCGTCCAATTGCAAACGATGCACGCGCCCATCGCGCCGCCGCCGAATCAGCCCGGCCTTTTCCAGCACGCGCAAATGCTTGGAAATCGCCGGGAGCGACATCGCATGAGGCCGCGCCAAATCGGTGACGCAACTTTCGCCCTGGGCCAGCCGCTGCAAAATGCGGCGGCGCGTCGGGTCCGACAGGGCCGCAAAAGTCCGATCCAAAATACGCGGTGAAAATTTAACCATATGGTTAACTATCGAATAAAACGGAGGCGCGGGCAACTAAAACTTTTGCCGGGAAAAATTAATGCGCCGGTGCCGTCTTGAGCATTTCGCGGACGTCGATGGCTTCCATGCCGGCGGAGCGGATGGCCTGGAGGCCGAGGTCGGTGTCTTCGAAGGCGCGGCAGTCCTGCGGGGGAACGCCGAGGAGGCGGGCGGCTTCGAGGAAGATGTCGGGGGCGGGCTTCTGGCGCTGGACGTCTTCGCTGGTGACGATGGCTTGGAAGAGATGAAGGATGCCAAGATGCTCGAGCACTTTGGTGATGTGCGGCTTGATGCCGCCGGATGCGACGGCCATGGGAATTTTGCCAAAACTTTCGCGGGCAATATTGACGACGATGGCGATTTCCCGGACTTCGTGGAGATAAGGAAGGTAATGCGATTCTTTTTCGCGCGAAGCCACGATGGGATCGAGGGGGCGGTTCTGCTCTTCACTGAGCATTTTCAAAATGTCGCGCGAGGGCACGCCGCCGAGGGAGTAAAAGCGCTCCTCGGGAAAATGCAGGTCGTATTGCCGGGCGACCGCCTGCCAGGCGCGCCAGTGCAGGGGCATGGTGTCGGCCAGGGTGCCGTCGCAGTCAAATATAAGGGCTCGCGGGGAATTCACGTCAAATAAAAGGTTAAAGTTTCAGGGCGGCGAGGCGCTCCTCCAGGTCGTTGGCCATGAGGGGCTCGATCATCGGGTCGATGTCGCCATCGATAAAGGTGGAAAGATTGTAGAGCGTCAATTCGATGCGATGATCGCTGACGCGGCTTTGCGGAAAATTGTAGGTGCGAATGCGCTCGTTGCGCTCGCCGGTGCCGACTTGCTCCTTGCGGTAGGCGGCGTATTTGGCGTTCTCCT
This sequence comes from Verrucomicrobiia bacterium, assembly GCA_035551475.1. Classification (GTDB taxonomy): domain Bacteria; phylum Verrucomicrobiota; class Verrucomicrobiia; order Limisphaerales; family Palsa-1400; genus DASZMX01. The sequence goes on along the minus strand of DASZMX010000082.1, from coordinate 13,260 downwards.
CGGCCACCTTGATTTCGAGCAGGCGCGAGCGCAGGACCGTCATGGCCTGGGCCTTGTTCTTTTGCTGGGAACGCTCATCAGCGCAACGGACGATCATGCCGGTGGGCTTGTAAATGATCTGCACCGCGGAATCCGTAGTGTTGACGCCCTGCCCGCCTTTGCCGGAAGCGCGGCAGACATTGATCTCGATGTCTTCGGGGCGGATTTCCAGATCGACCTCCTGCGCCTCCGGGAGCACGGCGACGGTGGCGGTGCTGGTATGGATGCGGCCCTGCGCTTCGGTGGCCGGAACGCGTTGCACGCGATGGACGCCGCTTTCGTATTTGAGCCGCTTGAACACATCGGCGCCCTTGACGCCAAAAATGACTTCCTTGAAACCGCCCAGATCGGAGGGGCTGCTGTCCATCGGCTCGACCTTCCAGCCGCGGTCCTCGGCGTAGCGCGTGTACATGCGGTAAAGGTCGGCGGCAAAAAGGGCGGATTCGGAGCCGCCGGCGCCGGCGCGGATTTCAATGATGGTGTTGCGGGAGTCGGCGGGATCCGGCGGGGCGAGGCCAAATTGCAGTTGACGCGTGAGGCGAGCCTCCTCGGCCTGGAGCTGGGCGATTTCCTCGCGCATCATTTGCGCCATTTCACTGTCGGACGGCTCGTTCTTCAGGGTCTCCTGATTGGCGGCGAGCTCGGCCGTGACCTTGAGAAAGCGGTCGCCCGCGGCGGCCAATTCCTTGAGACGCGAATATTCGCGCGACAATTCCTGGAGTTTCTGGGAATTGCCGAAAGACTTGGGGTCGCTCAACGAGGCTTCGACCTCGCTGAGGCGGGCCGTGAATTTCTCGATGTAGGGCCGCAGGTTCATGGACGACCTCGCCAATAAAAAGCAACCGCCCGCCAAAGGGCGGGGCCTTCGGCGGGCGGAAGCATGGAAAGGGAGCTACTTCTTTTTCTTCTTGGTGGCGGCCGCGGCCTGGGCGGCCTGGGTCTTCACCATGCGCTGCTGGAACTTGTCCACGCGCCCGGCGGTATCCACAAACTTTTGCGTGCCGGTGTAAAAAGGGTGGCAAACATTGCAAATGCCGACCATGACGGACGGCTTGGTGGAGCGGGTCTTAATGACGTTGCCGCAGGCGCAACGAATCTCCGCATCCATGTATTTCGGGTGAATATCAGCTTTCATACAAAATCAAGGCCGGACAACCTACCAGCGGGGGGCGAATTGACAAGTTTAATTTTTTGCCCATTATCTGGAGCTCAGGAAATCAGGAACAAGGGGCATGAAGGTGAAAGGCAGGCGTTGTGATTAAATTACGAATACTCTTGATGGGCGTCCTGCTGGCGGGCGGCGCGGCGGGGGCGCAGCCGGCGATGCGGGTGTATTCGGTGGACAGCGTTTCCGGGCAATTCACCGTGCGCGAACGCCAGGGAATTTCGCTGCGGGAGGCGGCGGCGCCGCGCGAGACCACGGTAATGGGGTCGCCCGCCTTTGTGCTGGCGCCGCATCTGGCGACGGGGGCGACGAACGGCGCGCCGGTGACGTTGGAGCCGGCGCTGGTGGCGGTGTCGTGCGAGCGGATCAAGGAGAAATTTCTCGCGGAATTGGGCCTGACGGACGCCTGGCAATCGCGGATCGAATTGTGGATCAACCCACGTTTGTCCCCCAATGACATGCCGGAGCTGGTGGCGTCGCGCGGCCGCCATTCGTGGTCCTATCAATTGGAATTGCCGAAAACCATGCCGCCCGAATCGCTGGTGCGGGCGATTGTCGGCGCGCTGCTGGTGGAAGCGGCCAATCGTCACGCGGGAGCGCAAACGGCCGAGATTCCGCTGTGGCTGGTGGAGGGCATCAGCGCGGATTTGGCGGCGAATAACTTGCCGACCTTTTTGCTGCAGCCCGGCATGGAAATGCGTGGCGAGCGGCTGACCTTGGAGGGCGCCAGCAACATCCGCCGGCAATTGCGCGCGCGGGAACCGCTGACGTTTCAACAATTAAGCTGGCCGGAAGGTTTGCAAACGCCCGAGGGCAAGGCGTTTTTTCGCGCGTGCTCGCAATTTTTCGTGGAGCAATTGCTGGCCTTGAAGGACGGGCAGGCAGCCTTGCGGAACACTCTTTTGCACCTGGGCCAGAAACTTAATTGGCAAACTGTTTTCCTGACGGAATTCCACAATGACTTCGCGAGCCTGTTAGCGGTGGAAAAATGGTGGACAGTCACGGCCATTGCCTTTCGCGAGGCGAACAGCGGCGAAATGGCGTCCTCGTCTGACGTCTGGCGCCGCCTGCAACTCACGCTGGATGTGCCGGTGGAAGTGCGGCTGGCTTCCGGTCGCCTGCCCGCCGAAGCCTGCATTACGATGCAGGAAGCCATCACGAAATGGGACGTGAGCGAATCGCAGGCGGCGGCGCGCCGCGCGATCTTGGAAATGCTGACGCAACGCTATCGCGCCACGCCCGATTTGCAGCCTTTGATCGATCAATATATCACGGCGCTTTCGGGCTATGTGGAGGAGACGCAGGACTTGCAACGCAAAGGAAATTCGGTGCGCAACGCCTCGGGTCAATTCGCCGTGGCCAAACGCGCGGCGTGCAAGCGCCTCGATGCGCTGGACGCGGAACGAGCGCGGCTGCGCGTCAAATACGTGACCAAGAACACCCGTTAGGCGTCAGTATTTGAGGTTCCATTCGTCGCGCGAGTATTTTTCGGCGACCAGCTTCTCGTAATCTGGCAAGTCGGTTAAATCTTCATCGGCTTCCCACGCGGCGCGCAGGGCGGATTTGAGCTGGCTGGCTGGGGCGGGAACGTTCGTCAGGAAATCGGCATGGGACCGTTCCTGGCGGTAATGCGGCTGGCGCGAGGGCATAGCGAGGTAGCGTGCGATGGCGGGAAGGTCAAAACGAAGGAGGAACGTGCCGTGAAAAATCAACGCTCCGCGATGGCGCCGCTGGGAATTGCCGGAGAATTTCAGGGCGCCCAGGCAAAGATCGCTCGTCCCCTCGATGGCCACCGGCCGGCCCAGGACTGCGGCCACGGCGTCGCGTTGCCGCGCCATGATATGCGAGTTGGAACTCGGGATGGTCTGAAAGGATTCATGGCGGTCAAGGCGCAGGATGAGGGAATAATTAAGGCAGCCCGGCCCTTGCAGCACGGCGCCGCCGCCGCTGACACGCCGCAGGATGGGAATGTGATCGCGACGGCAGTTTTCGACGTTGGCCTCGCGCGCGGCGTGATTGGAAAAGCCGAGCACCACAAAAGGCGCGGGCGGCTCCCAGAAGCGCAGCGCCTCCGGGCCGCCCGCCTCGCAGGCGTTGAGCAGGGCCTCGTCGGCGGCCAGGTTGGCGGCGGGGGTCGGGAGCGTGGCGTCCCAGCAGCATATTTTCCGCAGTATTTGATTTGTCAGAGCCGCAGGGAGCATTTAATCTTGTCTGTCTTTGGGCGTGGTTGTTTCACTTTTAGGCCGTTACATTAATGATGAATTTTGATTTTGAATTCGAGAGCGTAATCGGACATGCAAGCAGCGAAAACTAAAATCCCGGGAAAAACCTCCACGGCCGCCGCGCGGGCGGAACGCGCCGAGACGGCGCCGGAAATGCCGGCGGCGGAGCAACGCCATTGGCTGGCCTCGCTGGAGGATGTGCTGGAGCATTTCCTGAAAGACCAGGGCAGTGAAAAGGCGGGCCGCTTCCTCGAAGACCTCGCGAAACGCCTGCGGGCCGCGGGTGTGGACGTGCCGAAGCCGGTCAGCACCCCTTACGTCAATACGATTCCCGCCTCACAGGAGCCGCCTTATCCGGGCAATCGCGAGCTGGAGCGCCGCATCAAAAGTTTGGCGCGCTGGAACGCCATGGCCATGGTGGTCAATGCCAACCGCAACGACAGCGGCGTGGGCGGCCACATCTCGAGCTACGCCTCGATGGCCACGCTTTATGAAGTGGCCTACAACCATTTTTATCGCGGCGGCAACACGGAAGGCCGGCCGGCGGACCTGATTTATTTCCAAGGCCACACCACGCCGGGAAATTATGCGCGAGCCTTTTTGGAATATCGCCTGGACGAGGGGCATCTGCACAATTTCCGCCAGGAACTCGCGGAGGGCGGCGGGCTTTCGTCCTATCCGCATCCGTATTTGATGCCGGATTTCTGGCAATTTCCCACGGTGTCGATGGGGCTGGGGCCGTTGATGTCGATTTACCAGGCGCGGTTCATCCGGTATTTGACAGCGCGCAAGCTGGGCAAATGGACGGAGGAGCCAAAGGTCTGGGCGTATGTGGGCGACGGCGAATCCGACGAGCCGGAAACGCTCGGCTCCCTGACGCTGGCCTCGCGCGAAAAGCTGGACAACCTCGTGTGGGTCGTCAACTGCAATTTGCAGCGGCTGGACGGCCCGGTGCGCGGCAATGGCAAGATCATCCAGGAATTGGAAGGGATGTTCCGCGGCGCGGGCTGGAACGTGATCAAGGTGATTTGGGGCTCGACGTGGGACGAATTGCTGGCCCAGGACACGAGCGGCCTGCTGGTCAAGCGGATGGAAGAAGCAGTGGACGGCGATTACCAGAAATACACCGTGGAGCCGGGCAGTTATATCCGGCGGCATTTCTTCGGCAAATATCCCGAGTTGCTGCGGCTGGTGGATCATTTCAGCGACGACCAATTGACGCACCTCGTGCGCGGCGGCCACGATCCCAAAAAGGTTTATGCGGCCTACAAGGCGGCGACCGAGCACAAAGGCGGCCCGACCGTTATTTTGGCCAAAACCGTCAAGGGCTACGGCCTCGGCGAAGCGGGCGAAGGCCGCAATATTTCGCATCAGCAGAAGAAGATGAACGAAAAAGAGCTGCGGGAATTCCGCACGCGCTTTGACGTTCCGCTGGCGGACGACGACGTGGTGGACACGCCGTTTTATCGCCCGGCCAAGGATTCGCCGGAGATCAAATATGTGCTGGACCGCCGGAAGAAGCTCGGCGGCTTCGTGCCGCAACGGGCCGCCAAAGCGGAGCCGTTGAAGACGCCGCGTTTCGAGACGGCGTTCGCGGAGTTCGCGAAGGGCTCCGGCAGCAATGAGCCTTCGACGACGAAGATTTTTGCGCGCATGCTCGGCTCCCTGCTGCGCGACAAAACCGTGGGACGGCACGTCGTGCCGATCATCCCGGATGAAGCGCGGACGTTCGGACTTGATCCCCTGTTCAGCGAGGTGGGAATTTATTCCTCCAAGGGCCAGCTTTACGAGCCGGTGGACAGGAAGGGCCTGAGCTTTTATCACGAGGCCAAGGACGGCCAGATTCTGGAGGAAGGCATCACCGAAGCGGGTTCGATGGCGTCGTTCGTGGCCGCCGGCACCGCTTACGCCAATCTCGGCGTGAACCTCCTGCCGTTTTACATTTATTATTCGATGTTTGGCCCGCAACGCGTGGGCGACGAAATCTGGCTCGCGGCGGACAGCCGGGTGAAGGGCTTTTTGCTGGGCGCGACTTCCGGGCGCACCACCTTGAACGGCGAAGGCTTGCAGCATCAGGACGGGCATACGCCGATTTTGGCCAGCACGGTGCCGACGTTGTATGTTTACGATCCGGCCTTCGCGTATGAGCTGGCGGTGATCGTGTGCGACGGCATGCGGCGGATGTTCGAGGAAGGCGAAGAGATTTTTTATTACCTTTGCCTTTACAACGAAAATTATCCGATGCCCGCCATGCCGGCCGGCTGCGAAGAAGGCATCGTCAAGGGCCTGTATAAATTCCGCCCTGGCGCCGCCCATAAAAAGCACAAGGCCCAAATCATCGGCAGCGGCAGCATCATGCTTTCAGCGTTGAAGGCGCAGACCATTCTCGAGGAAAAATACGACGTCTCGGCGGATGTCTGGAGCGCGACGAGCTATAAGAATTTGCGCAATGAGGCCTTGTTGGCGGAGCGCTGGAACATGCTTCATCCTGAAGCGGCGCCGCGCAAACCCTACGTGCAGGCGTTGTTGGAAAACGAGACCGGCCCGTTCATCGCCGTCTCGGATTACATGAAGATTGTGCCGGACCAGATTAACAAATGGGTTCCGGGCGGACTCACCACCCTCGGCACGGATGGATTTGGCCGCAGCGATTTGCGCTCGCGGTTGCGCCGGTTTTTTGAAGTCGATGCCGAAAGCACGGTGGTGGCCACGCTTTATGCGCTGGCGCAAAAAGGGCAGATCGAACGCAGCGTCGTGGCCCAAGCAATTCGGGACTTGAAAATCGACCCCGAAAAAGCGTTTCCTGAACTCGTTGCGTTTTAGGTCAATTCTATGGATTTGAAATTACCTCCGCTCGGAGAGGGCGTTGATTCCGGCAGTGTCGTCAGCATCCTGGTCAAGGAAGGCGACGAAATCACCAAGGGCCAGGGCATTATTGAACTGGAAACCGGCAAAGCCGTCGCGCCCGTGCCGGCGCCCGCCGCGGGCAAAGTCGCCAAAATCGTGGTGTCCGTCGGCGATAAAATTTCCGTCGGCCAGGTGATCCTCGCGCTGGATGGCGCTGGCGCCGCTGCGGCGCCCGCCGCGAAACCCGCCGCCGCCAAGGCCGCCCCGGCTCCCAGCGCGAAACCCGCGCGCGCCGCCGCGCCGCCGCCGGAAGAGGAAGAGGCGCCCGAGGAAGAACCCGAGGGCGAGCCGACCGGCCCGGCGCCCGCCGCCGCCCCGAGCCTGCGCCGCATGGCGCGCGAGCTGGGAATTGATTTGCGCAAAATTCGCGGCAGCGAAGCGGGCGGCCGCATCGTCATGGCCGATGTGCGCGCTTATATTCAGCGTCTGCAAAAATTGGCCGCGCTGAAGGGCGGAGCCGCCGCCGCCAAACCCGCGCCTCCGAGCGTCGATTTTTCCAAATGGGGCCCGATCGCCAAACGGCCGATGACGCCCCTGCGCAAAGTGATCGCCGAACGCATGGGCCAGAGCTGGAGCGCCGTGCCGCGCGTCACGCAATTTGAAGAGGCGGACATCACGGCCCTGGACGCCTTGCGCAAAAAATACGCGCCGGCCTTCGAGAAAAAGGGCACGCGCCTGACCTTGACGCCCTTTGTGCTGAAGGTTGTGGCGGACGCGCTCAAAAAATATCCCGCCTTCAACACCAGCATCGACGAAGCGGCGGGCGAATTGATTTTCAAGGAATACATCCACATCGGCATGGCCGTGGACACGGAGCAAGGTCTGATCGTCCCGGTGCTGCGCGATGTCGATAAGAAAGATCTCGTCACCCTGTCCAAGGAGCTGAACGACCTGGCCGCGCGCACGCGCGATCGCAAGGTCTCGATGGAAGAATTGCAGGGGGGCACCTTTACGATTTCAAACCAGGGCGGCATTGGCGGGGGCTTTTTCACGCCGGTGATCAACCTGCCGGAAGTCGCCATCCTGGGCGTGGGGCGCGGCGCCCTGAAACCAGTGGTGCGCGACGGCAAAATCGAGCCGCGCCTGCTGCTGCCCCTGGCCCTTTCGTACGACCACCGGGCCATTGATGGCGGGGCGGCGGCGCACTTCGCGCTCGAATTGAAGAAGGGTTTTGAAACCTTTGACGAAAAGCTGTGTCAAGTTTAATTTAAATTTGTGGACTTCATAAAGACAGACATCCTGGTGTTGGGCGGAGGGCCCGGCGGTTACGCGGCGGCTTTTTACGCCGCCGATTTGGGCAAAAAAGTTCTCCTCGTCGAGCAGGACAAAAAGCTCGGCGGCGTCTGCTGCAACCGCGGCTGCATCCCTTCCAAGGCGCTGCTGACCGCCACCAAGATGATTTTGGAGGCGAAGGAATCGGAGCATCGCGGCATCACGTTCGCGGCGCCCACGGTGGATGTGACCAAGCTGCGCGCGTGGAAAAACGCCGTGGTGGACAAGCTGGCGGGCGGATTGAGTTTCCTCGCCAAGAAACGCGGCGTGCAGGTCATGACGGGGCGCGGCTATTTCGAAAGCTCCCAGACGTTGCGGGTCGAGACGGAGGAAGGCCAGCGTTTTGTTTCATTTGACAAGGCGATTGTCGCGGTCGGGTCCAGCGCCGCGCTGCCCAAGGTGTTTGATCTCGGCAATCCGCGCATCATGACTTCCACCGAGGCGTTGGAAGTGGAGGAAATTCCCGAGGATTTGCTGGTGATCGGCGGCGGTTACATCGGCATGGAATTGGGCACGGTCTATTCCAATCTCGGCAGCAAAGTAGTGGTGGTGGAGGCGTTGCCCGGCATTCTCGGCGGCGCGGATCCGGACCTGGTGCGTCCGGTTTTGAAATACGCGCAAAGCCATTTTCGCGAGTTGCGTTTCAACACCAAGGTCACGCAGATGTCCACCAAGGGCAAAAAAATCCGCACGGTGACCGTCGGCCCTGACAAGGTGGAGAAGGAAGAATTTTACGATCGCGTGCTGGTCTCGGTGGGGCGGGTGCCGCGCTGCAACGATTTGGGCCTGGAAAACACCAAGGTGGAGCAGGACGAAAAGGGTTTCATCAAGGTGAACGACAAACAGGAAACCACCGATCCCTCCATTTTGGCGATTGGCGACATCGCGGGCGGCGTCCTGCTGGCGCACAAGGCCGCCAAGGAAGCGCGCGTCGCCATCGAGCATATTGTCGGCGAAGCCAGCACTTCCACCGGCGTGGTGATTCCCGCCGTGGTCTTCACTGATCCCGAATTGGCCTGGTGCGGCCTGAGCGAGACCGAGGCCAAGGCCAAAAACATCGCGGTGGAAGTTTCGAAATTCCCGTGGGGCGGCTCCGGCCGGGCGCTCACGTATGACCGCACCGATGGCTTGACCAAATTAATTATTGACCCCGAAACCGAGCGCATTCTCGGCGTGGGCATGGTGGGGCATGGCGCCGGCGAACTCATCGCGGAAGGCGTGCTCGCCATTGAAATGGGCGCCACCGTGCGCGACCTCGCGGAGTCGGTGCATCCGCACCCCACATTGTCCGAGACGATGATGGAAGCGGCGGAAGTTTTTTACGGCTACGCCACGCACACCTACGCGCCCAAAAAGCACGAGGAAGAAACGCCGGCTTAAGCCTGCGGAACTATTTCCACTTGACGGTCCGCTGCTGTCCCTGGATGGAGAGCACGACGTTGGAAGAGGTGATGGCGGAAATCAAAACCCCATTCACCCGGTCGCCGGGCGAGACCGGGTTTCCATTGATGAGCGCCACCGGTTTCTTCGCGCTATAAATCACCGCCTGAATTTTAATCGAGTCGAGGGCCGAAGTGTCCGGCGCCGCGTCGGGCGTCGTCTCGGCCGGGGTCGCAGTCTTGGGATCAGGCGTGGACTCCTGTTTCGGCGTGGCGGCGAGAAAAGGAATTTTGCGCTGTTCCTTCGGCGTGGAATACCATTTCCAGGCGCCCAACCCAATGGCGGCGACGAGCGCAGCCACGGCAATCCACGCCATGGTGGGGCGCGGCGCATCCGAGGACGTTTTGGCGGGGCGCGGCTTGGGTTTGGGCGCCGGCTCATCGGGGCGCACCGGCGCGGTCATTTGGCCGCCGGCGAGATCCTTGCGCCAGGCGTCGGGTTTTTCGGGAAGTTTCAGCGCCTTGAGATAGCTGCGATCCAGCTTGGGAATTGGCAAACCTTCCGCCAGCGGTTTCTCCTCCTGCGTCAAGGCATCCGCCACGTGCACGGCTGTCAATAATGAAAATTCGCGTCCCGTCGAGCGCGAGGGCTCGATGTACAGCGCCGCCGCCTCCACCAGCGGCCACGGCATGCCCCACAACCCGAGCAGGTAGGCGCCCACTTGCGCGCTGGCCACGCCCAATTTCTCCAGCTCCACCTCGTGCAACGGACGCTTCTCGGCGCACGCTTCATTCACGATGTCGCCGTATTCTTTGGCCATGTTGGTGGTCAAAACAATCTGGCCCACGCGATGCAGCAAGCCGGCGGTAAAAGCGTCGCTCGCCACCCGCGCGTCGCTCGTGTAGCGCAGGGCGATTTTGCGCGAAAGCTGCGCGACATCGAAACTATGGCGCCAAAGCGCGTCCAGCGTGATGCCGGTCGTCGGGGCGGACGCGGAGGGATTGAACACCTGCAGGCACAGCACGAGCGATTTCACCGTGTCCAAGCCCAGCACCGAGACGGCGTCGATGGGGTCGGTGATTTTCTCGCCCACGGCGGCGGCGGCGGAATTGACCGTTTGCAGGATGCGCGCCGTCAACGCCGGATCGCGCGCGATGATTTCGCCGATGCTTTCCACCGTGGCCTTGGGCGATTCCGCCCGGCGCAAAATTTCAAAGTAAGTGGCGGGCAGGCTTGGCAGACGCCCCAATTGCGGCACGAACGCGCGCAATTTATCGCTGGAAAGCCAGGAATCCAGCGCCAGGCTCCGCTCCACGATGGCGAGCAATTCCTCCAGGCTCCACGGGCGGGAAATAAACTGGTGCGGCGCGCCGATATTATTGACAACCGCCTCGCGGTCCGCGAAATCGCCGAGGGCAAAACGCAGGGTGCGCGGATAATTCCCGGCGGCCAGTTGCAAGAGCCCCACGCCGCTCATGCCTTCCATGCGGAGATCGACCACCACGGCGGCGAATGAATCGCGCCCGAGGGTTTCGATGGCCGACGCGCCATCGGGGCAAAAGACGCATTCCCAGCGGGAAGCCGCCGCCGCCAGCGCTGGTTGCAGCGCCTCGACTTCCGCCTCGCCAAATCCCGCGAAACAAATTCGTTTTTTCATGCGCTGGAATCAGCACGGTCGCCGTTCCGCCGGACACGCGCAACAGCCGCGCCTCTCCATCGGCCAATTCCACCAAGGACTTGACCCACTCGACCATTAACCGCGCACACTGGCAAGGCGAAACCAATCGCCCCTCGATCAAAACCGCCTGCCACTTCCGCATCATCATGAGCGGTCGTTGCAAACTTGCCTTTCGGCAATCAATTATATACAAGTAAGCACAACAGCGCTCAGGGCATCAGCGCCTTTTGAATTATCAGCGCCGTTCACAATGCGACGATGAAAATGAAATGGGCAGTCTCATTGCTGATTGGTTTTTCTGTCGCTTCCGCGGGTGAGGCTCAGGGGTTCGTTAATTTGCACTTCGAGCAAGCGGGGATATACCTCGCGCCTGTGCCGCAAGGTCAAGCAGGAGGATCTGTCCCAATTACATCCGGCCTTCCTGGTTGGAGTGGCTCGTTTGGCGGTAATCCAGCGACTCAGGTGTTGCACAATGATTTGACGCTTGGCGCGGCCAGCATTGATATCCTTGGGCCGCAGTTTGCCGCTTCATACATCATCAGCGGAAATTATAGCGTGATGTTGCAGGCCGGCATTTCTGGAAGCGCCGTTGATACCTCCATCACCCAAACTGGCGCCATTCCTTCTGGAATTAATTCAATCCAGTTTAAAGCATCCGAAAGTCCGGGCTCAGGCGCTTTCTTGGTTTCGTTCGGCGGGAATACGTTGTCACCAATACTATTGTCATCCGGCCCAAATTATAATCTGTATGGCGCCGACGTGTCTCAATTTGCCGGAGAAACAGGACCATTAACATTCACGCAGGTGTTTAGTTCCTCGTTCCCGAGTCTATTGCTGGATGATATTACGTTTTCTACAACCAGCGTGCCGGAGCCAAACTCCCTGTTCTTGGTTGGATTTGGCGGAGCTGTGTTTGCTTTAAATCGGCGAGTGCGCCCGACCATACAATGAGATTGATTCTTATCTTATTGGGCGTCGGAGCATCGCTAAACGCCGATGCACAGGGCCTCTTCCAAAATCTGGATTTTGAGTCGGCCAATCCAGGGCCAACCACTCAAGGTCTCGGACCGCCTTATGCGGAGAACATCCCGGTAGCACAAGCGCTTCCCGGATGGAGCGTATTTTACGGCAGCGTGCCACAATCTGCCGTCAATTATAACGCTCCGGGAACGGGCGCCACTCTTGGCACGCTCATCGGAGATGGCTTTCCCCACGTTGCTGGCAATTATAGCGTTCTTTTACAAGGAGGTCTCAGCGCGACAGCCGCGTCCATTGAACAAACCGGGTTAATTCCCGTCGGCACAGAATCTTTGACTTTCGAGGCGCAACCAGGCGGGGGTCCCCTTGCGCTTTCAATTGGCAGCCAGGCCGTGCCATTCTTTGCCGTGGGAAGCGGCGCAAATTACACCCTTTACAGCGCTGACATATCTGCGTGGAGCGGCCAATCTGAGCAGTTGACCTTCTCCGCCCTGAACAACGACAACGTGAATGATTGGGCGTTGGACAATATCACATTTTCCACCGCCGCCGTGCCTGAACCGAGTCCGCTGGTTTTGCTCGGAGTTGGCGGCGCCATGTTCGCGTTATATCAGCTCCTAATGTTCAGGAAACCTTGGCGGCGGCGATCCATTCCGAGTTAGCGAGAGCACATTATGAAAATACGAATTCTCCTATTCACCGTGTTCTTTGCCGGAATTCGTTTGGCGTTTACTCAAGGGACGTTTCAAAACCTGGATTTTGAGGCGGCGAATGTATTTGGGGCCCAACAGAGCATCCTAATTCCAACCTCGAAGGCATTGCCTGGTTGGCAAGCGTATGTTGGAACGACTCTGCAAACTCAGGTCGGATATGATTTTATAAGCACCGGCGCCCCTTTGATTTCACTGGTCGACAACCAAGCCGGTGCACCGACCCAAGGTACGTACGGGGTCGATATTTTTAGCGCGTTCACCACCACTTCCACCCTTAGCCAAACAGGCCTGGTGCCACTCGGGACAGAATCGATCAGGCTGGATGCCACAGAGGAGTTCTCCAGCTTTACAATGACGCTGGGAGGCCAGACTGTCAATTTAACGGCGCTCCAAACGGTGTCAGGCCACACTGTCTATGGGGGTAATATCGGCCAGTTCGCTGGTCAAAACGAGACGTTGAGCATTACGGAAAATCTCCCGAATGGTTTGCCTGGTCAGAGTCCAAGCTTGTTGCAGTTGGACAATATATCGTTCTCTTCCACCACCGTCGCGCCGGAACCAAGCCCGCTCATCTTGACTGGAATTGCCGGCGCCGTATTTGCGGTTTATTGGCGTCTCATGCTCAGGAAGCCTTGTCATCGACGATCCATTCCAAGTTAGCCAGGGCAAACCATGAAAACACGAATTCCTCTGATCACCTTGTTCTTCTTTGCGGGAATTCGTTTTGGGTTCGGTCAACAGGCATTCCAGAATCTGGATTTTGAATCTGCCACCGTCGGACAGGGGCCGTCCGTTGAGCCAATATCGTCGGCGCTGCCTGGCTGGAGCGGGTTTTTGGGAAGTTCAACGACAACCGTCGTATTGCATAATGACCTTTCCACCGGGGCCGCCTCGATTGACTTGCTT